>NZ_BAAAGX010000008.1:109781-163383 GCF_039524755.1 Cryptosporangium japonicum | reverse complement strand
CGCGGGCCGCCGCCCGGCTGGTGCGCCGCCCGGTCGCCGAGATCAGCGCGCCGCCGCGCCGGGCCGCGCTGCCGGCCCCGCGTCAGCCCGAGGACGGTCTGCCCGGCCTGGCCGCGCTGCCGGCCCTGCGCCCGTCCCCGGCGGTGCCCGACCAGCGCCGCGCGCCGGCGCACGCGGCCGCCCACCGGGACCCGTCCCAGCCCTACGAGCGCGCAGCCCTGGCCTGGACCCGCTTCGGCTGGTTCCTGGTCCTACTGGCGATCCTGGCCGTCCTGGCCGTCGCTGGTTTCGTTCTGGTGCTCTAGCGGTTCGGGTCGCATCGTCGGTCCGGTGGTGGTGCCGCCTCCAACGTGGTGGGCCAATCCCCGTCGGACAGATCCCGGGACGCCATGTCGCACAGCGCGCTGACCCGGTGCTTCTCGTCGAGGTCGAGGCTCAGCAGGTGGTTGCCGAAAGGAACCAGCAACAGCCGGGCGGAGTGGGGGACGAATCGTCCCCGGATCGCCGTCGACGTCGGATCGAATGAACGCGGGAACGGCAGCGGTAGCGTCCCGACGGACACGCCCGTCCGGGTGTCGGTCACCTCCAGCGCCGCGCCGCTCTCGGCTTCCCGCACCCGGACGTAGACCGATTCGTCGGTCGTCACGGCCTGACCGCCGGACGGGTACCGCCGTGCGTCACCGGGCGCGACGAGCTGCTGTCTTCCGTCGCCGAACCGTCGGAGCGACCCGTCCTCGAACGCGGCGAGCAGCACGCGGTCCGGGTAAGCGAGTGTTCGGGGAGTACCGACCGCCGGACTCGTCGTCACGCCGGTGCGGGTGTCCACCACCAGCACCCTCCCGAGCAGCGTGAACGCCACCGCACCGCCGTCCGGCCGGAACGCGACGGCGCGGGCCTCGGCCGAGCTGCTCCGCTCCGGTCCGCGGAGCTGCCGTACCAGCGTCCAGTCGGACGTGCGTCGAAGAGTTACCGCACCGCTGGCGGCGACCACGACGACCTCCCCGGGCGCCGGCCCGGTGCCGACCCCGGCAACGTCCTCCGCGAGGTCGGAGCTGATGTCCTCGAGCCGTGCGTCGGCACGCCAGCGAACCCAGCGGCGGCCGGCGGTACCGATCACCTCCCGCCCGTCGGCGCTGATCCAGAGGGGAGCGAAGACGTCGCTCGAGGCTCGGAGGGACGACTCCGGGAGCTCTCCCACGGTGGCCATCGTCGCCGTGTCCACCAGGTACGCGCGGGTAGGTCCCTCGCTTTCGACGACGGCCCGCCTGCCGTCGGCCGAGATCAGCAGCCGAGGCGGCGACCGCACGGGTACCCGGTGGGGAAAACCGTCGTCGAACGCCATCGCGGCGGCCCAGCGGGCGGTGCGGCCCGCCCGCGTCAGATCCCACAGCACGACCGCGGGGCCGTTGGCTGAGATCACGTGATCGCCGCCACCGAGGAACTCGATGCTCGCGGTGGCCGGCACACCGGTCAACACAGCGCTCACCGAGTTGCCCGGCAGCGCGGATCCGGAGCCGTTCTGGGTGCTCACCTCCGCGATCTGGATTGCGCCAGCGGTCGCGACCGCGGCCCGTTTCCCGTCCGTGCTCACGGTCATCACATCGGCGGCGTCGATCGCGACTTTGCCCCCGGCCTCCTCCGCCTCCCGACCGGGCACGCTCGGGGTGACGGTCAGCGACCCACGGATGTTGAGCATGCTGAAGGCGCAGTTCGTCGGGAAAGCCACTTTGCCCACCGTGGGCCAGTAGTTGGCCAACCGTGGGTAGGTGCGCTCACCTCTCTGAGCCAGCGGGTGTCCGCTGAAGGTCGTCACCTGGCCGCGCCAGGCGCACAGCCGGACGGTGTCGTCGTCCGACATTGTCAACCGCTGAACCGACAGGGTGTCGCTGGTGATCCGGTTCACCACGGCGCCGTCGCTGCTTCGGTGCACGGTGATCTCGTGGTCGTCGTAATCCCTGCTGCGGACGACCCCGACGCGTTGCCCGGACGGTGAGAGGGTGACAGCTGCCAACGGCACGGCACCGCGGAGCGCGACCGCCCGGTCGGCCGGTGCACCGCTACGCCACACCACCGCGGTCGTGCCGATCCCGGCCACCACGGTGGAGCCGTCCCGGCTGAGCGCCAGACGAGTGACCGGGGCCTCGCCCAGTCGTGCGGTGGCCACGCGATCTCCGCGCGAGCTCCACAGCGTCACGTGGCCGTCCGCGGTACCCGCCGCGAACACGCGCCCGTCCGCGCTCGGAAAGAGCGAGGTCACCCGGGCCTCGGCGCGGAGAAATCGCGTCAGCTGCGGGCTGCTCGCGCTGATCGTGAGCAGCGCGCTCCGAACGCGGTCGTCCGCGGGACGACGACGGTAAGCCTCGGCGATGAGCACCGCGGCTCGGTCCAGCGACGTCGGCGCCGCGGCCAGCGCGGCCGAGGCCAGGGCACGGGCTACGGCTGTCTCCCGCGCTTCGGCTTCGCGTTCGCCGCGCTGGTCGGCGAGGAACCCGGCATAGGCCGTACTCGCGGTCAGCACCACGGCCAGGACGGCGGCGAGGAGAAGAGTGAGCCGAGTGCGGCGCCGCTGCCGTCGGTGCTCGGCCAGCACCGTGTCTTTTCCGACGCCTAGTACCGGCGCGGCGAAGTTGGCGATGCCATCCGGATCGGCGACGTAGGTATCGCCGCGCAGGTCGATCCAGAGTGGTTCCTCGGAGAACCGGCCGGCGCAGCGGGGATGCAGGGCCGTCGTCCGGTGCCAGTCGAAATCGTCACCGTTCCACTGGATGTCGCCGTCGGTCAGTGCGAGGAGGAGCCGGTGGGTCGCGTCGGACTTGTGCCGGAGCCACCAGTCGAGTTCCCTGGCGACGCCGGTCGAGGCCGCTGAACTCGGCGACGCGACGAGGATCAGCCAGTCCGAGTGCTCGAGTGCGTGTTCGATCGTCGACCACAGCGGGCCGGCGGCGAGGTCGGTGTGGTCGCGGAACACCCGGAGAGCCCGGACCCGGTACCAGGGCCGGGCGAAGCGCTGGAGCCCGTGCTGGAGTTGCCGCGCCACCTCGATGTCTCGGTCGGTGTCGCGCGCGTAGGAGATGAACGCGTGGTAGCCGGTGGTCACGGGGTCAGCCGCACGCGATGTTCAGGCAAGGGGTGGCGTCGTTCTGCGAAACGTTTCCGCCGCCGTCCTGAGCTCCGCCGGGACTGATCCAGATCCCGTAGCCTCGGCTCCCGCTCGTGTGATTACCGGAGAGGACGATCGGGCTTCCCGCGGGAGCCTCGACATGTATCCCGTCCGACTCGGATCCGACGACAGTATTGTTCCTGAACTCGAACTGAACCGGAACTCGGCGTTCGGTACGGAAGTCGATTCTCGTGCCGTCCGTGAAACGGTTTCCGGATATCGCCGAGGCGACGGTCGCCTTCTCGTAGTAATTCTCCAGGACGATGCCGAGCCCGACGATCGTCGAGTCGAGAACGGTGGGCGGCTCGTATCCGGTGATCAGATAATCAATGGTGGACTTCTCGATGCGAAGGTGGGAACCCACGGAGGTGTTGCAGCCCGAACAGTAAATCGTGCCGCCGCTGAACGTCACGGTGCCATCGATGGGAAAGATCATGAACGAGAACTCAGTATCGGTGAACGAGCAGGTGCTGCCGCGCAGACAGCTGCTGTTCCAGCCGCTGAGCTCAGAGCCGGTGACGGCGACCTCCGATGCTCGGGCCCGGATGGGTTCGCGTCCTTTGTTGCCCGCGCCGCCCCGGGTGATCGTCGACTGCCGGACCGTCGTGCCCGTGGCCTGTTCGGCTTCCACTCCGCTTCGCTGGAACCGTTCGAGCACCATGCGGTCCAATTCGACGTCCCGCGTGTCGGTGAGGCTCACCGCCAGCCGGAAGCCGTGGACCGTGCCGTTACGGATCCGCACTCCGCGGTGGTTCTCGACGCGGATGCCGGTCTCCGCGTAGCCACTGCTCACGGTGTCGTCGACGATCCGGTGGCCGGCGAGGTCGATCACCACGTCGTCGGCTCCCACCGTCAGGGCCACGCCGCTCGAACAATGCAGGTCCGCGGTCAGCGTCACGCTGCGGGTCAGCACGGCCCCACAGGCGACGAGGCTGCCGGAGTCCGCCGGCTCCGGCGACTCCGAAGTGACGGAACCCGGGCCGGTGGCCGGAACCGTGGGGCCTACCGTGGGCCCGGTGTCACCCGGCCGCGGGGTTCCGCTGGGTGATCCTTCCGGTGTCCCCGAGGGAGACGGCGAGCGGCTTCCGTCGCCGCTGGTGCTCGGTGACGGCGATGGCGAGGCGGACGGCGACCGCGAGTTCTCGGTGGTCGGCGTCGGCTGCGGACGTGGCCCGTACTTACGGACGTGGTGCACGGAACCCGGCGCCACCGCGACCGCGTCCGGGCCGTCCGCGTCGTTGGCCCAGACCACCGAACCGCGGGTGAACACGTCCAGCGGGCCCGCCGGGCCCACGGTGACGGGTTCGAGTACACGCCGGTCGGACCAGTCGTAGCCCAGTAAGCGTCCGGTCCCCTCGTCGGCCACGTAGACGCGGTCGCCGGCGATGACGGGACGCCCCAGCCGACTCGCGGAGGTCAATGCGAGGTCGACCGGCGTGATCTCGGCGGCGTCCAAGTCGGCCAGGTAGAGCCGGTTGGTGGCCACGGCGACCCGGTCGCCACCCGGATCGCCGGCGACCAGTGGCGCGGCGTCGCTTCCTGGGATTCCGAGGTGCGTGACCTCGCCGTTATCGACGGTTCCGGCCCCGGAGCCGACGACCTGGACCACGACGTCGCGGCTCGAGGTCGCCGCGACCGCCACGTGGTCCGCCGAAGCAGGCACGGAGACCCGGCGCGTCACGCGGCCACCGTGGATCCGCGCGATGGTCGCGGAGCCGGTGGCGACCAGCAGATCACCGTCCGGGGTCGGCGCCGCGTCGTCGATCCGGTCACCGAGGTCCGTCGCCGGACCCGCGTCGCGGAGCGAATCCGGGTGGAGCGGCTGGACCGTTCCCATCCGCGCGTCGACGACATAGACGGTGTCGGCCGCCGATACCACCGACGTTCCCCGTGGGAATTTCCGCTGGGTCTGCTCGGTCGGCCGCGCGGGGTCGATCGACCGGACGGTCCCGGTATCCGAATCATGCAGGAGCAGCGCATCGAGCTGATCGACGACCTGCAGGCGATGCCCTCGGGAGCCGCCGAGAGGCACCGTCGCGCCGGCGCCGTCGCGCAAAGCGTTGACCTCGCCCAGGAAGCCGGGCGCGGTGCTCACCAACCAGGCGCGCATCGAGGCGAGCGTGATCGACGGGGCCCGGTCCGGGCTGGCGATGACGATCGGGGTGACCGCGAGAAGAGCCACCACGGGTAGTGCGAGCGCGCCGCGTCGCAGGCGGCGGAGCCCGCGCCGTCGTCCGGTAGAAGTCATGTCCCGCTCTGTGATCGACGAGAAAGGCGGAGGTCGGTGAAGACACCGATTGAAACCTAGTCCGATAACCTTCCGGAACCGTTCCTCGGACCGTCGGCATAAGAGTCAGCCGTTCGGCTGTCCGTGGTGGACCGACGTGTTCGGGCAGTAGACCTTTCGGCCGCTTGCTGCGACCAACGCGCCCATCGAGACTTTCGCCAGCCGTCGGATCGGAAGGCGGGGGGGGAATTGATGTGGCCACCGAAGAGGGGTCACCGCTGACATGGTCGGAGAAATTGAGCGGACACTGGGTCGACTATCCCGCCAGATCGGGTCCCGATCGATTTGCGGCACCGTTCCAGCGATTGGCCAACAATCTGGAGAAGGTGATCAAAGGCAAGCCGGACGAGGTGCGTCTCGCGCTCTGCTGCCTCTTCGCCGGTGGCCATCTTCTGCTCGACGACGTTCCGGGCGTCGGGAAAACGACCCTGGCACGCGCCATTGCGGAGTCCATCGCGGGCTCGTGGCACCGGATCCAGTTCACCCCGGACCTCCTGCCGTCCGACATCACCGGCACGATGATCTACCGCCAGCACACCGGCGACCTGGCGTTCCGGGCCGGGCCGGTCTTCGGCCACATCGTTCTGTGTGACGAGATCAACCGGGCGTCGCCGAAAACCCAGTCGGCCCTCCTGGAGGTGATGGAGGAACACCAGGTCTCGATCGACGGCGAGCGTCACGAGCTTCCGGAGCCGTTCTTCGTGGTGGCCACGCAGAACCCGGTCGATCTGGCCGGAACCTATCCGCTCCCCGAGGCGCAACTCGACCGGTTCCTGATGAGCCTGAGCCTCGGATACCCGGCACACGCGGCCGAGGTCGACGTCCTTCGCGCACAGACCGGTCAGGAGCGGCCGCCCGCCCTCGAGCCGGTACTCACGCCCGACGACGTCGCCACGATGACCCGTGACGCCCGCAGCACTCACGTCGCGGAGAATCTGTTCGACTACGTGGTCCGGATCGCCGCGGAGACCCGGGCGACACCCGAGGTCCGTCTCGGGGTGAGCCCTCGCGGCAGTCTGGCGTTGGTGCGCGCCGCACAGGTGTGGGCGGCGGCCGACGGCCGGGATGCGGTGACATCCGACGACGTCACGGCGCTGACGGGGCCGGTGTTGGCCCACCGGCTGATACTGACGCCCGAGGCGGAGTTGAACGGCGTATCGGCGGCGGAGCTGCTCCGGACGATCCTCCGCCGGGTGGACGCTCCTCGCTTCGTCAGCGGTCGATGAGACCGACGATCGCGGGTCGGCAGCTCATGGCCGGCGCCGCCGTCGCGTCGGTGCTTGCCGTGGTGTTGCGCTTTCCGGAACTTCTCTTGCTGGCGGCCGCGTTGGGTGTGCCGCTCGTCGTCGGTGTGGGCTCGATGTGCCGTCGGCCGCGGATCGACCTCACGCTCGACGTGACGCCGGCCGAAGTGAGCCGGCGCGACGAAGCACGCCTGACGGTGGAGGTGCGGAACGCGGGTCGGCTCACGACGCCCGCGCTGACGATCGGACTGCCCTCCCGGCCGCAGGCGGGGTTCGGGGCGCCGGTCCGGTTGGCCGCTGGCGAGAGCGCGCAGCGCACTACGGACGTTCATCCCGACCGGCGGGGCTACGTGTCGTTCGGGCCGGTCGAGGTGGCGCAGGTCGACGCGTTGAACCTCGTACGGCGAAGCCATCGGCCGACCTTCCGCGAAGACCCCGTGCTCGTGCGCCCGAGGCGGAAGCCGGTGGTCGTGCCGACGTCGGGCCGGGCCGGGCCGGAGGATCGGATCGAGGGGCGGGTGCGGATCGACGGCGGTGTCACGTCGGCGAGTTTGCGTCCGTACGTGCCGGGAGACGACATCCGGCGCATTCATTGGCTGGCCAGTGCCCGACGCCCGGACGGAAGCCTCCTCATGCGCGAGCAGGTCGTCCCGCTCGAGCCGTCCGTCGACGTTCTGCTGGACACCCGCTGCCCGGTGGGGTCGGGGGAGGAGCCGTTCGAGGTCGCGGTCGACGCCGCTGCCTCGATCGTGGACAGCGCCGTTCGCGCGAGGCTCGCCCACTCGCTCAGGACCACCGGTGATGCGGAGAGCCGCGTCCGTCACTACGTGGATTTCCTGACGTTCGTCGAGCGGGAGCCGGAAGGCTCCGGACCGGACGGCCGGCTGGCCTCGTGCATCCACCGGTTCGCGCGCGATCGACGTGGGACGGCGGCCGGCGGTGTGCTCGCGGTGCTCACACCTCATCCGACGGGCAGTGCGGACGAGACTGCGATGCGTCACGCTGCCCGCTCGTTCGAAACGGTGTTGCTGATCCGCTTTCACGAGGACCCGGCGCTACCACCTGGACTTCGGCGTGTCGGTCCGTGCTGGGCCTTGGACGCCGGAAGCCTGGACGCGGCGGTGCGCGGCTGGAACCGGATCATCACCGCGACGGCGGGGCCACGTCGGTGACGACGAACCTCCGCTCGCAATGGCCACCGACCGCCGTGGTCGCGCTCGCGTGTGCTGCGGGAGGCTTCGGCTTCCAGCGCGCGTTCGAAGGCTCCGTGCTCGTGGTTCCGGTGCTGGTGGCCGCGTCGGGCGGCGCGCTCGTCGTCCGAGCCGCCGCTCGGATGTTCCGGCGGTGGTGGGCGATCCAGATTCTCGCCGTGGTCAGTGGCGTGCTGGCCGCCGCGGTGCTGATGAGCATGGATCAGCGATCCGGCGGGCCGGCGCGGACGCCGGCGGCGCTCCGGGACGGGTGGCTGGACCTGCTGTCGATGACGCTGCCGGTGCCGGATCGTCCGGAGCTCGTCCTGGTCCCGGCCGCTCTGACCTGGCTCAGCGCCGCCGCCGGAATTCACCTGCTGGTACGCGGCCGGAGCCCGCTCGCGCCACTCGCTCCGGCCGGCGTCGTCCTGGTACTCGGATTGGCCGCGACGGTGCCCGCGACCGGGTACGTGGCCGTGCCGGTCGTCGCGCTCGCGATGTCCGGCGTCACGTTGCTCGCGCTGCGCGGACCGGGTCGGCCAGGGCTGAGCGCGGGGCTGGCGCTGGCGCTGGTGGCGCTGCTGGCTCTCGTTCCCGCCGGCTCCCTCGTGATCTCTGGTTCACCGCCGTACGACGCGCGGGAGGAGCTGCCACTCGCCGCCGTCGCGGAAACCGAGGTCAGCCCACTCGATCGGGTCGCGGGATGGTGGGCCGAGCCGGCGGAGACCCTGTTCCGTACCCGGGACACCGGTACGGACGCTCTGCGGCTGGCGGTCCTGGATACCTACGACGGTCGGGAGTGGGGGAGCACGGGGAAGTTCACGATCGCGGGCCTCGGCGTGCCGCCCGACGCTCCGGCCGAGCTGGGCCCGACGCGGAAGCAGGACATCTGGATCGAGCGGCTGACCGGGCGGTACCTACCGGCGCCGGCGCGTCCCTGGCGTCTTCCGGACGACATCCGCGCGGTGGATACGGCCTCCGGCACGCTGCTCACCCGCGAGCCGTTACGCCCGGCGCAGCACTACCGGCTGGTCACCCGCGCTCACGCCGACGTCCCAGCCGCCGGTCAGAGCCGCCTGGTCGCTGCTGGGGGCCCCGCTTCGGCGCTCGTGCTGCCGGTGGCGCTGCCCGAACCCCTCCTGGGATTGACGCGTGCAGTTCCGACCGGCCAGCCGGACTTCGCCCAGGCTCAATCACTGGTCACCTACCTTCGGACCTACTACCACCACGACCCCCACGCGACGCCGGGCGCGACGCTGGGCGAGCTGGAGACGTTTCTGACCGAGCGCACCGGCACCGCCGTGCAGTTCGCCGGTGTGTTCGTACTCGCCGCCCGTCTCCTCGGCCTGCCGAGCCGTCTCGTCGTCGGATTCCGGGCGGGCGTACCGGCGGCCGACGCGACGAGAGTCGTCCGTGGTGCCGACGCCACGGTCTGGGCCGAGATCAACTTCGCCGACCAGGGCTGGCTCGCGTTCGACCCGACCCCCTCGCCGGGAACGGCGGCCGAGCGTCCGAAGCCTGTCGGTGGAACCGGCACGGATCAGGGTGATCCGGAGGCGAGCCCGCCACCCCCCGTACCAGAACAAGCACCGTCACCGGACCCGGCGGAACCGCCCCCGGCGCGGGCGGTCGACCGACCGGACCCCCGGACCGTCTCGATCGCCCTGGCCGTCGGGGTTCCGGTCGTACTCCTGCTAGCCATTTACCTCACGGCCGCGTCGGCGGCGCCGGCTTGGCGTCGACGGGTCCGGCGGTCGATTCCGGGGCGGCGCGGCCGGGCGCTGGGCGCCTGGCACGACGTGTTGGACAACTTGCGGATCCTCGACGTGCCGGACCTGCGGAGCGCGACGCCGGAATATCTCGCTGCCTGGCTGTCGGCGACGGATCGCCCGCTGGGTGAACGCATGGCGAAGCTGGCCCCGCTGGCGAACCGGGCGTTGTTCTCCCGGGAAACCCCTACCGCCGCCGAGGCCGACGAGAGCTGGGCGCAGGCCGACGCGGTGCGGGCACGCCTGCGGAGCATCGTGAGCCGTCGACGGCGCATCGCGCGACGGCTGGGCTCCGTCGCTCGTCCACGGTGGAACGCGGAGGATCCCTTCCGGTGACGTACGACGCTTTCATCTCCTATAGCCACCGCGCGGACGCCCTACTGGCCAAGCGGGCCCGGCGCGCGCTGGCGCGGCTCACCGGACAACGCCGGCTCGCTGGGCGTCACCTGCGGATCTATCTCGACCACACCGCCACCACGGTGAGCGGTAGCCACGACTTGTGGACGACGGTTCGGACCGCGCTCGCCGACTCGGAGTACCTGCTCGTTTTCGCCTCGCCGGAGTCGGCGCGCTCCACCTGGGTGGGGCGCGAGATCGAGTACTGGCTCGAACGTCACGCGCGGGCCGGCTACGTCGACCGGCTCATCATCGTGCACACCGGCGGCACCCTGAGGTGGGACAAGGACCGGTCGGACTTCTCGCCCGACAGCAACGCGCTTCCCCCGGCGCTGCGCGGCCGTTACCGGAGCGAGCCGCTCTGGGTCGACCTGACGTGGTTCGCGGGAGCGCGATTCCGTCGGCGGCGTCTGCGTCAGGATCTCGCGACGATCGCGGCTGAACTCGTCGGCCGCCCCAAAGAAGAAATCCTTCGTATCGACGCGTCGCGCACACGTCAGATCGTGGCGGCGTCGGTGGCTCCGGTCGTACTTCTCACCGGCTTCACCGGGTATCAGGTCAAGCAGAGCTGGGACCAGGCGGAGCGCTCGGCGGCCAAGGAGTTCATCCGGCAGAGCAAAGAGGTGCGCGCCCGGGACCCGGAGTTGGGCGAGCTCCTCAGCCTGGCCGCCGTGCGGATCGAGCGCACCAAGGACACCCGTTCTGCCGTGCTCGACAGCTATACCTATCCGGGCCGGTCGAGCACCCCCACCGGAATGTCTGACGCCGTGCTCTCGGCAAGCGCGGATGGGAAGACGATCGCACTGGGAGACTCCGCCGGACGGATCGAGCTCCGAACCGACGCCGGTCGGGTGCCGTCAGGTCCGCCACTCGCCGCGTCGGCGTCGGCAGTGCTGGCGCTTGCTTTTACCCCGGACGGCCGGACCCTCGCGGTGTCGACCAAAGACGGCACGATCGCTTTGTGGAACGTGGCCGGCCGCACCCGTGGCCGGGTGATCCACCTGCCCGCGACCGACCAGGCCTACCGGATCGCGTTCGCTGAAGGCGGGCGCCTCCTGATCGCCGGAACCGTGAACGACGCATGGCGGTGGGATCTGACCGACGGCTCGTCCGCCGGCGCCCGCTACCCACGGTGCGGGAGCCGGAGCACGAGGTTCGCCCTCGACCGGCTCACCCATCAGATCGTGATCGGCTCCGCGGATGGGTCGATCTGCCGGCGGGACGTCCGCGACGGCGGCACACGTGGGAGGGATCTGACCGGCTCCAAAGCGAGCATCACCGCGCTCGCGGTGTCACCCGACGGGGCATACGCCGTCAGCTACGCAGCCGGGCCGCGGCGTGCTGAGAAGCTGATCCGATTCTGGAACCTGCGGACGGGCAACCCGTCCGGTAGCCCGGTCACCGCGTCGGCCGGAGCCGACAACTTCACGTTCAGCGCCGACAGCCGGACGTTCGCGAGCAGCGACGCCAACGGCCTGATCCAGCTGCGGGACACCGAGACGCGTGAGGCGATCGGTTCGCCGCTTCCCGGCGGGGAACCCGAGTCGGTGAGCGAGGTGGTGTTTCTGCCGAGTTCGACCGAGTTCGTCTCCATCAATCGCGTCGGGCGGATCAGTCGGTGGGACGTCGCTGTCCAGCGGCCCACCCGGCCGGTGCTGCCCGGATCCGGTCGCGGAACCCAGGAAGCGGTCTTCAGCCCGGACGGTGGCCTGCTGGCCACCGCACAGGGCGATCAGACCGTTCGCCTCTGGCACGTCCCGTCCGGAACACCGGATGGTGAGCCCTTCACCGGGCACGAATCCCCTCCGCGGTCGGTCGCTTTCAGCCCGGACGGTGCGTTGGTCGCGAGCGGGAGCGGTCGACCGATGATCGGTTGCGAGTGCGCGATCCGCGTCTGGAGTGTGGCCGACGGGCGTCAGATCGGCGCACCCATGACCGGGCACACCGATCGCATCGAGAAGGTCGCTTTCAGCCCCGACGGAACCGTGATCGCGAGCGCCGGTTCCGATGGCACCGTTCGGCTGTGGGACGTCCGGAGCCACCGGCCGGTGGCCGTCCTGCGTCCGGGGACGAGTCGTGTTTACACGCTGGCTTTCAGCCCGGACGGCCGGCTGCTGGTCGCGGGGGGCGACGACGGCGTGCTGCGGGTGTGGGCCATGCCGGAACGGACGCTGCTGCGCACCATCTCGCTGACGAACGCGGTCAGCGGCGCGCGGACGATCGCTTTCAGCGCCGACGGGACGTTGCTCGCCGTGGGCGGAGCGAACGGCGCGGTGCGGTTCTTCGATCCGAGCACGGGCGAACAGCAGGGCGACCCGATCACGGTCCAGGAAGCGGAGGGCGATATCCATCGGCTCGCGTTCAGTCCGGACGGCCGCGTGCTCGCCGTGGTTGCCGCGGGGAAGTCCGTCCGGCTCATCGATCTCGCGACTCGGACGCAGATCGGCAGGCCGATGATCGCGCACCGGGACACCGTCAGCGCAGTGGCGTTCGCGCCGTCCGGCCGGTGGCTGATGAGTGCGAGCCTCGACAACCGGACCCAGCTGTGGGACGTCGGGTACCTCTCCGACCCCGTCGCGGCGCTCTGCGCCGTCGTGCGCCGACCGCTCAGCGAAGTCGAGTGGGATCGCTATGGTGGCAAGGGCGTCGACTTCCGGGCCGTGTGCCCCTGAACCACCGGAGAGCCGGGCGCTCGGAATGCCCGGCTCTCCGGTGTTGGCTACGCGGGTGCGTCCGCCAAGGGCCAGCCGCCGGCGGCGAGGTGGGCGGAGACGCGGGCCACGTCCTCCTCCGACGCCTCGTCCAGCGTCGCCTCGTTGATCAGCTTCTCCACGTCGGCCGTGGTGATCTCCTCACCCTGTAACGCGAGCAGCGCGAGGTCGTCGGAGATCGAACGGACCTCGTGCTCGGTCAGTTTCCGGCGGAGCAGCCCCAGCAGAACCACGTAGTCCTGGCGGGGCACACCGGACGGGTACCCGGCGCGGAGCCACTCCAGGGCGCGGGCGACGAAGTTGGAGCGCGGTTCGCTCATCCTCAGTCCTTGTTCTGGATGGTGGGGTAGACGTGTTCGAAGCTGAGTTCCTTGCCGAATCCGTACGCGACGATGTACGTGATCCCCAGAAACACGGCGAGTAGTACGAGCGCGAAGCACAGGATCCCGATGACCCGGCCGACCGGGTGCGGGGCGGACGCGGTGTCCACCTCCGCCGACCCGCCCTGGCCCCAGGCCATCGTCCGGATGCCGAACGCGAACAGCGTCGGCAGGCCGGCCCCGAGCACGAGACCGATGAGCAGGACTTTCCAGGCCGCCTCGAAGGCGAACGTCACGTTGTTCACGATGTGCCTCAGACCGTCTCGGGGGTGCGATCGGCGGAGGGGGCGGAGCCCTCCCACTCGTCGTTGACGTTGCCCGCGTGCACCGGCTTCTGCCGCGACCGGAAGTACATGTAGCCGGCCGCCGCGACGAGCAGCGCGAAGACCACGATCGCGCCGATCAGCCCACCGCCCAGGACGTCGCCGATGTACCAGAGCAGCGCCCCGACGATCGCGGCGCTCGGCAGCGTGATGATCCACGCCGTGACCATGCGGCCGGCGACCTTCCAGCGGACCTCCGCACCACGCTTGCCGATGCCGGTGCCGAGGATCGAACCGGTGGCGACGTGCGTGGTGGAGAGCGCGAAGCCCAGGTGCGAGGAAGTCAGGATGACCGCGGCCGACGCGCTCTCGGCCGCCATGCCCTGCGGGGGAGCGATCTCGACCAGGCCCTTGCCGAGCGTCCGGATGATGCGCCAGCCACCGAGGTAGGTGCCGAGCGCGATCGCGAGCGCACAGCAGGCCTTGACCCAGAACGGGATGTTCTCGGTGTCGGTCCAGTGGCCGCTGGCGATGAGCGCGAGCGTGATGACGCCCATCGTCTTCTGGGCGTCGTTGGTGCCGTGCGCGAGCGAGACGAGCGACGCGGAGCCGATCTGGCCCCAGCGGAAGCCGGTGTTCGTGTAGCGCTCGGCGACACCGCGGACGACCGCGTAGATCAGCCACGTTCCCGCCGCGGCGATCAGACAGGCGATCACCGGGGACAACAACGCGGGCAGGATCACTTTCCCGACGACGCCGTCGAGTTTGCTGCCGTCGCCGTTCCAGTTGACGCCGCTGAAGCCCAGACCGGCGATCGTGGCGCCGATCAGGCCGCCGAACAGCGCGTGCGACGAGCTGGACGGCAGGCCGAGCAGCCACGTCAGCAGGTTCCAGATGATGCCGCCGGCCAGGCCGGCCAGCACGATGAACAGGAGCGCCTGGCCACCGTCGGCGGTGAGCGCGTCCTTGGGGGTGCCGTCCTTGTTCTGGATCTTCACCACGGCGTTGGTGACCGTGAGGGCGACCTCGACGGACAGGAACGCGCCGATCAGGTTGAGGATCCCGGATAAGGCGACTGCGGTCTTCGGCTGCAGCGCCTTGGTGGCGATGGACGTGGCCATGGCGTTCGCGGTGTCGTGGAACCCGTTGGTGAAGTCGAACGCCAACGCGGTGACCACGACGAGCACAAGAATGACGGTTGCGGCTGTCACACCCTCAGGGTGCGTCGGACAACCATGTCCGTAAAAGTGCCGGGAGCGGAGTTCGCCGGAAATTCACCTTCGCCGGGGAACTAACGGTCACGGGCCCCGCGCCTCCCGCGCGGGGCCCGTGACCGGGTCTCAGCCGCGTACGCCCTCGGTGCGGGTGCCGTCCTCCACGCCGACGCCGCCGGCGACCTCGGTGAGCGGGGTCGCCTCGTCCGGGTCCTGGTCGGCCTTCGCGAGGTCGACGGTGGTGCGCAGCTCGACCTGGGGCAGCGCCACCGCGGCCAGCACGCCCACGACGGCGATCGCGGCGGCGATCAGGAAGATGTGGCCGGTGGCGTCGCCGTAGGCCGCGCGCACGATCTCCTGGAAGGCCGGCGGCAGCGCCTCGAGGTCCAGCGTGCTGGTGTCGGCCCCGGCGTTCGCCGGCACCCCGGCCGCCCGCAGCTGGGCCGTGATGTCGGTGGTGACCTTGCTCGCGAGTACCGCGCCGAGCACCGAGACGCCGATCGTGCCGCCGAGCGAGCGGAAGAACGTGATCGCGCCGCTGGCCGCGCCGAGGTCGGAGAGCGCCACGGTGTTCTGCACGACGAGCACCAGGTTCTGCATCGACATGCCGACGCCGGTGCCGACCAGGAACATGCCGACGCCGACCAGCCACAGGCTGGTGAGGTGGTCGATCGTCCCGAGAATGCCGAAGCCGGCGACGAGCACGACCGTGCCGCCGACGATGTAGGGCTTGATCTTCCCGGTCGCGGTGATCAGGCGCCCGGAGATCGTCGAGGAGAGCAGGACGCCGGCCATCAGCGGGATCGTCAGCAGCCCGGCCTCGGTCGGGCTGTAGCCCCGGCCGATCTGGAAGTACTGGCCGAGGAAGACCGCGCCGCCGAACATCGCCATGCCCACCGAGAGGCTGGCGACGATCGCCAGCGCCGGGGTGCGCTGGGCGATGACGCGCAGCGGCACCACGGGCTCCTTGACCCGGCTCTCCACCCAGGTGGCGAACGCCAGCACGAGCACGCCCGCGCCGACCATGGCCGCGGTCGGCCAGGACACCCAGTCGAACGTGTCGCCGACGAACGTCACCCAGATCAGCAGGATGCTCACGCCGCCGGCGATCAGGAACGCGCCCGGGTAGTCGATCGAGACGCCTTCGCGCTTCACGACGGCCAGGTGCAGCGTGCGCTGCAGGACGACGAGCGCGACGATCGCGATCGGCACCCCGATGAAGAAGCACCAGCGCCAGCCGAGCCACGACGTGTCGACGATCAGGCCGCCGAGCAGCGGGCCGCCGACCGTGGCCAGCGCCATCACGCCACCGAGGTAACCGTTGTACCGGCCGCGCTCGCGGGGCGGGATCATCGCGGCCATCACGACCTGCACCAGCGCCTGCAGACCACCCATGCCGAGGCCCTGGAAGGCGCGCGCGGCGATCAGCTCGCCGGCGTTCTGGGCGAAACCGCAGATGACCGAGCCGACGAGGAAGATGCCGATCGCGATCTGCACCAGCAGTTTCTTGCTGAACAGGTCGGCGAGCTTGCCCCAGATCGGCGTCGTGGCGGTGGCCGCGAGCAGCGAGGCGGTCACCACCCAGGTGTACTGCGACTGGCTGCCCTCCAGCGCGCCGATGATCGTCGGCAGCGCGGTGGAGACCACGGTGGCGCTGGTCATCGCGACGAAGAGGACCAGCAGGAGGCCGGAGAGCGCTTCCAGCGTCTGGCGGTGCGTCATGGCGCCGCCGGCGGCGGGCGGTGGTGCGGTCGGCGCGGTCATCGGCGCGCGTCCTCCGAAGACTCGATTGCTTGACTGATGCAACCACACAATACTGCCCAGTGGGCAAGTTTGCACATCGGGAAACGACGATAGGCTGACCAGCGTGGACGGACTGCGCGAGCGGAAAAAGGTGGCGGCGCGGCAGGCGCTGCACGAGGCGGCGGTCCGGCTCGCGCTCGAGCAGGGCCTGGACCGGGTCACGACCGAGGCCATCGCGGACGCGGCCGAGCTGTCACGCCGCACGTTCTCCAACTACTTCGCCGGCAAAGAGGACGCGATCCTGCACGGCGACGTCGAGCGGCTCCGGTCGTGGCTCGAGGCGCTGCGCGAGCGGCCGCGGGCCGAGCCGCCCTGGCTCGCACTGCGCGAGAGCCTGCGTGCGTTGTACGGGCAGTGGGCCGACCCGAACCTGGCCCGCGCGACCGCGATGCGCGCGCTGCGTCAGCACCCGTCGTTGCTGGCCCGCCAGTCGGCGATCTACGGGGCGTTCGAGCGTGACGTCGCCCGGGTGCTGCAGGAGCGCTCCGGAACCGACACGCCGGACGCGCGCCGGGCCGCCCGGGTGCTGGCCGCCGCGTTCCTCGCCGGCCTGCGCGTCGCGACCGCGCTGTGGATCGAGGAGCCCGAGGTCCGCGCGCTGATCCCGACGATCGACGAGGTGCTCGACCAGGTGGGCGCGCCGTTCCGGTGAGTACCCCCGGTCACCACACGCGGACGAAGCCCCGGTCGGTGCCGTTGACGACGGCGCGGGTGAAGCGCTGGGGCTCCCGGCCGGACGGCGTCCTGATCGAGACGACGTCCCGGTCGGTGGTCACCTCGGGCGGCCCGGCGGGGTCCTGGAGTACAGCACCAGCTCCGCGGGGCCGGGGAAGCCCGGGGCCGGCTGACCCGTGAACCCGTACACCGCGTAGGTGGCTCCCCGCGCGCTCCGGATCTCGACCACGACGATCGCCACCTCCGGCACCGGGCCGTCGGCCGCACCGACCTGCTTCGGCGTCGGCTGCAGGTAGCGGACCGGGAAGCGCTGCGGATCGATGACCAGCGTGACCGCTCCCACCACGGCCTTCCCGTCGACGAAGTACGCGACGAGCTGCTCGGCCACCAGCGGAGTGGCCGAGAGGCCGTCCCCGTTCACCCGTAGCGGCAGCCGCCAGTCGCCGTTGCGGAAATCCACGTCCCGGACGGTCGCCGGTACGACCGCCGACTTCGCCGGGTCGGGCAGCGCCGACAGCGGCACGACGTCGGGCCGGAGCAGCACGGCCGGTAGCTCGCCCGCGGTGGCGGTGGCCCCGTACTCGAGGACCGTGTAGTCGACCTTCCCGGGCACGGTGTTGAGCGTTCCGCCGCCCAGGAACGCCCCGGAGTGCGGGTTGATCAGGATGCGGTAGTCCCGGTCGCCGTCGGTGAGCGCGAGCGCCGGGGCGTGGCGCCCCAGGTCGTCGGCGGCGTCGGCGACGAAGCGCAGGCCGGGGATCAGCAGCGCGGTGTCGTACAGCCAGGTGCGCACCCGCGGATCGGCCTGGCCACCCGTGCGCAGCGCGTCCACGAGGGTCGCGAAGACCTCTCCGGGCGATCGGCCGCGCTCCCGCAGCGACGCGACGAACCGCTCCGGGCTGATCTCCGCCGCGGCCCGGCGCAGCCGTTCGACGGTCGGGTGCTTCTCCACCAGCGCGAGCAGGTCCGCACCGGACGCGGGAGGCGCCTCCGAGCGACCCGGCACCAGCTGGTTGCCCGCGGAGGTGCGCTCCGCGCCGGGACGCGACCCGTCGGCCGAGTACCAGGTCTCGCGCTGGGCCCCCTCGGGGGTGCGTTCCCGCACGTAGACGAATCCGGTGGGGGAGTAGCCGGGCAGCGCGGTCCGCGGCGCCGCGGACCAGCGCGCGCGCAGCTCGGCCAGGCTCGTCGGGCCACCCTGGGCGGCGTGCCGCGGTTCGGGTCGCAGGACCAGCCCGAGCACCGCGGTCAGCGCGACGACGAGTACCAGCGCGGCCGCGGCGAGGGCCGGTGCCGTCCAGCCCGACCACCGGGGCGCCGGGCGCGCCGGTGTCAGCTCGCGGAGGAGCGCGGCGCGCCGGGCGGCGGGCACGTCCCGTTCCGCGGGCGCCGGCGGCAGCAGAGCGGCGAGTTCGTCACTCATCGGGTCACCTTCCTCGTCTCGGGGTCGATCGCCTGACGCAGCCGGGCCCGGGCCCGCGACAACCGGGACCGCACGGTTCCGATCGGGATGCCGAGCGCCTCGGCGGTGGCGGCGTAGTCCAGCCCGGCGTAGACGCAGAGCGCGACGACCTCCCGCTCCCCCCCGGCGCAGGGTCTCGAGCGCGGCCCGCACCGCCAGCCACTGCTCCTGTTCGGCGAGCTCGTCGACGAAGTCCGGCTCCGGTGGCGTCCGCGGTAACCGGGCCAGCGCCGCGGCGTGACGACGCCGGGCCCGTGCGGTGTTGCGCACGACGTTCGTCGCGATGCCGAGCAACCAGGGCAGGAGCGTGTCGCCGGTCGCGTCGATCCGCTCGCGGCCGCGCCAGGCCTCGAGGAACGTCAGCGACACCGTGTCCTCGGCCGCCGACCAGTCACCGAGCAGACGGTAGGCGTGGTTGTAGATCCGGCGGGCGGCCGAGTCGTACAGCTCGCCGAAGGCGGCGGGATCCCCGGCGCGCACACGCTCCCGCAGAGTTGTCGTCACGCCCCTGTTCTGTCCACAGCGGGAACATAGTTCCCGGCTACTTCGCCGGTCGGACCCCGGCCCAGCGGACGATCGCGCTCGACAGGACGGCCGGCCCGGGGGTTCCGGACGACGACTCGGCGAGCAGGGCACCGTCGCCGGGGTCGAACAGGATGACCTGACGGTCCAGCGTCAGCGCCCAGCCGGAGCGGCCGGCCGTGTCGGTGACGCCCGACCGAACGGTCACGCCCGGCACGGCGGCGGCGGCCCGGTACAGCCACGTCCGGGTCCGCTCCGGCACCAGGCCGCCGACCCGCAGCATCGCGCGGACCGCGGCGAACACCTCACCCGGGGAACCGTGGCGAGCCAGCTCACCGGGCGACCGGCGGGGGTGGCCGTCCTGCAGGCCGACGACGCCGCTCAGGGACGGATGGGCGAGCACGTACTCGACCGGCGCCGATTGCCGGGGGTCCCCGGCCGGTACGTCCGCGGCCGGGATCAGGGGCTCGGTGGTGCGTAGCCCGTCGGCGTCGAGGACCGCGCCGCGCCGGGTGCCGCCCTCGGAGAACCAGCGCTCCGCCGACGACGTCCGGACGTAGACGAAGTGGTCCGGGGAGAACGAGCGCACGGTCGACGTCACGGTCGCGTCGAGGTGGTCGAGCCGGGCCCGCACCTCCGCCGCCGGGACGACCGGCCCGGCCGGGACGCTCGGCGCCGGCCGGTCGCGCACGATCGTTCCGGCCAGTGTCGCGACCACCACGGTCAGGGCCAGCGCACCGGCGGCCAGCAGCGGGGCCGCCGGTCGCAGGCGGAACGCCCGCGGGCGGGTCGCCGGTTCGCGCCGGAACTCACGCAGCAGCGCGGCCCGGCGCCCGTCGGCGTCCGGCAGGTCGAGCTCGGCGGTCACCGGGCCACCCGCTCGGTCGGCACCGTGACGTTACGCAGGCGGGCGCGCGCCCGGGAGAGCCGGGACCGCACGGTCCCCACCGGGATCCCGAGGGCCTCGGCCGCCGCCGCGTAGTCCAGCGAGGCGTAGACGCACAGCGCGAACACCTCCCGCTCTCCCCGGCGTAACCGCGCCAGCGCCTCCTGGGCGGCGTGGGCGGCGGCCAGGACGTCGACCCGGTCGGCGACGTCGTCGGCGAAGTCGGGTTCGTGGTGCGGCATCGGCAACCGGCCCATCGCGGCCGCGTGCCGGCGCCGGGCCCGTGCGGTGTTGCGGGCGACGTTCGTGGCGATGCCCAGCAGCCACGGCACCAGCGACTCCCCGCCGGGCCGCACCCGCGAGCGGTTCCGCCAGGCCTCGAGGAACGTCAGCGAGACCACGTCCTCGGCCGCCGACCAGTCGCCGAGCAACCGGTACGCGTGGTTGTAGACGCGCCGGGCGGCCTCGTCGAACAGTTCGCCGAACGCGGCGGAATCACCCGCGCGGACGCGGCTCCGCAGTGAAGTCGTCACACTGATGTCCTGTCCACAGCGGTCACTCAGGTTCCCCGGCTTCACTTCTTGGGCTCGAAACCGACGCCGTTGCGGACCAATCGTTCGACCGGGGCGCCCGGCCGCTCGGCGAACGACAGCGTGTCCCCGGACGCGCTGACGACCGGGCCGGGCCCGCCGGTCACGATCCGCACGAGCGACTGGGGGCCGGGGTACAACGGGCCGGGCTGCCCGCTGAACGCGATGACCGCGTACTGCTTCGGCGCGCCGGCGCGGGTCATCTCGAGCACGACGATCGCGGTCTCGGCCGCGTCGCCGCCGGCCGCCTCCGGCCCCACCTGGGCCGCGGTCGCCCGGAGGTAGACGATCGTCGGGTCCAGTCGCAGCCGCAGCGGGTTCTTTCCGTCCGGCGGCACGAGCGCGACGCCGTCCCGGAACGTCCCGACCGGCCCACCCGACCCCGAGTCGACGCCCGCGACGACCTGTTTCGGATCGTCGACGACGATCGGGAGCTCGTACTCCAGGTTGGCGAAGTCGAGGGTCCGCACCGAGGCGTCCGGATCCCAGCTCTTCTTCGGCAACGAGACGTCCGGCACGCTGCGCTCCGGCGGTTCACGGTAGACGACCAGCGGGCCGCCCACCTCGTGCGTGAGCCCCGAGCGCAGGATCGCCGGGGACGCTTCGTCATCGGAACCGGCCTGGGTGAGCAGCGCGCCGGTGGTCGGGTCGAGCACGATGCGCTGACGCACGCCGTCGGTCGTCAGCGTGAGCGCGACCCCGGTACGGCCGATGACGTCGGTCTCGTCGCGGTCGTAACGCACGCCGGGAACCAGCGCGGCGGCGTGGTAGAGCCAGGTCCGTACCTGGCCGTGCTGGTGCCCGCCCACGCGCAGCATCCGGCGCAGCCGCGCGAACACCGCGGCATCGGAGTCGTCGCCCTGTTCGGCGAGCGCTTTCCGGATCTCCTCGAGGAGCGCCAGCGGCCCGTTCTCGGCGGTGCCGACGCCACCACCCAGCCGGTAGTACGTCGGGTCGGCCGCGATCACGGGCAGCGTGAAGATCGGGCCCGACTGCTTCGTCGCGCCGCTGGACGACTCGGTTGTCGTTCCGCCGACCTCGGTGACCACCGGGCCGTCGCCGTCGGCCGGGAACCATTCCTCCTGGGTCGCGAGCGCACCGCTCGCCGTCCGGACGCGGGACTGCGTGTAGATGTAGTCCGTGGGCCCGAACCCCGGGTTCCGGTACTGCAGGCCGACCTCGTCGGCGCGCGCCAGCACCGCGTCCAGTTCGGGGTCGGACAGCACCGGCGCGGCCGGGCGCACCGCCGGTTGCCCGGCGGTCGGTCCGGCGGTCGGCCCGGTGTCGTTCCGGTCGACGACCTGGGTGACGACGCCGACGACCGCCACCGTGGCGGCCAGCGCGCCGGCCGCCAACGCCGGCACGAGTACCCGCACGCGGCGGCCGGCCGGGCGGGCGGGCGCCCGGTCGAGCTCGCGGAGCAGCGCCGCGCGCCGCGCGTCGGACGCGGGCAGCGGAGCGTCGGGAAGGGGCGACGGGTCCTGTGGGGGAGTGCTCACATCCCTGTCCTGTCCGCCGCGCCCGGACAGGTTCCCGGCTACCCGCCCCGGTGGGAGGAAAGGTAGTCGGTGAAGCGCTCGTCGACCTGCTCGGGGGCGAGGCCGAAGTCGTCGAGCGTGTAGCGGTGCGCGGGTTTCCGGTCGCCGGTGCGGCTCTCCTCGTGCAGCGCGGCCATGGCGGTGCGCGCGGCGTCGGTGAGCTCGAGACCGAAGTGGTCGTAGACGCGTTCCGCGGTGCCGACCGGGTCGGCGACGAACTCCGCGTACTCGACGTCGCAGAACTGCGCCGGGTCGTACTTCGCCCGGTCGGCGCGGAACCGGTCGAGCCCGCGTGACCACAGGTCGAGCTGGTCGCGCCCGACGACGTCGCCGGTGAAACGCGTCGACCACCCGGCGGAGGCCGCCTGCGCGAGGCTGCACACCGACGCCATCGCGGTCCTGGGCGCGCGGTGCGTCTGGATCACCAGCGCGTCGGGGTACGCGGCGAACAGCGCGTCGAGCGCGAACAGGTGGCTGGGGTTCTTGAGCACCCAGCGTTTCCCGGCATCCGGCAGGCCGATCAGCTGCAGGCTGCGCCGGTGCCGGGCGTACGGCGACACCCAGTCGCGCCCGGCCAGCCAGGCCGAGTAACGGGGCAGGTGCGCGAGGCACTCGAACGAGATCGACTCCATCGACTGGCGGAGCAGCTGCCAGCACTCCTCGACCTGGTCGGCCGACATGTAGTGCAGGCCCATGAACTCCGGGTGCTCGACGTGGTGCTGCGCGAACGCGCCCTGGATGCGCTGGTAGAGCGGGTCGGCGTCCCAGGTCTCGCGCGGCGGCCGGGGCTGCGGCGCCTCGGTGAGCCACATCTCCAGCCCCTGGTGCGCCGGGTCGGCGGTGAGGAGCCGGTGCAGCGCGGTGGTGCCGGTGCGGGGGAGCCCGGTGACGAAGATCGGCCGTTCGATGCTCACCTCCGCGTACCCCGGATGCTGCTTCCACGCGGCCTCCGAGAGCAGCCGCGCCACCAACGCGCCCCGCAGGAACGCGCGTTTCACCGCGTTGCCGAGCGGGGTGAGCTCGGCGTCGGCGGCGTAGGACTCCAGCAGGACGGCGAGGCCCTCGCGGTAGTCGTCGTCGCCGAAGTCGTCCAGCCCGGTGATCTTGGTGGCCGAGGCGTGCAGATCCTCGACCGTGCCCACCCTGTCGCGCCCGGCCATCAGTGGTGCCACTCCCCGCAGTTGACGTCGAGGCACTGACCGGTGATGCCGCTGGCCATCGACGAGGCCAGGAACACCACCGCGTCGGCGATCTCGTCGGGTTCGGGCAGCCGGCGCAGGTCCAGGTCGGCCGCGGTCTCGTCGTACACGTCCTTCGACGTCACCCCACGCTCGCCGGCGAGGTAGTCGAAGTACCACTTCAGGTTGTCGGCCCAGATGTAGCCGGGCGCGACCGAGTTGACCCGTACCCCCGACGGCCCGACCTCGGTGGCGAGGTTCTGGGCCAGCGCGAGCAGCGCGGCCTTGGCCATCTTGTAGGGGCCGAACGTCAGCCGGGAGTGGCGGAGCACCGCCGAGTTGATGAAGACGACCGCGCCCGCGCGCTCCTGCAGCGCTGGGAGGAACCGCCGGGTCAGCGCGAGCGCGGCCAGCACGTTGGTCTCGAAGCCGCGCCGGATGCCGTCCGGGTCGACGTCGGACAGTTTCTCCAGTGGCGGGATCGCGAACGCGTTGTTGATCAGCGCGTCGACCCGCCCGAACGCCGTCAGCGCACCCTCGGCGAGTGCCTCGACGTCGGTGTCCTTCCGGATGTCGGTGGGGAACGTGACCGCGCGCCGCCCGAGCGCGGTGACCTCCTTGGCCACCTCGGCCAGTCGCGCTTCGGTGCGCGCGGCCAGCACCACGTCGGCGCCGGCGGCGGCGCTGCGCACGGCGATCGAGCGCCCCAGCCCCGGGCCGACACCCGAGACGACGACCACCTTGTCCTGCAACAGGCCGCTCATCCGAGCATCCGGCGGTTCACGGCCGCCTGCCTGCCGGCGATGCGCTCGGCCCACGCCGGCGGGGTGATCCGCTGGTCCTCGTGGTACGGCAGCCGGTCGGGCAGCTCGCTCACCGGCACCAGCTCGACCGTCGGACCGTCCGCCGCCGTCATCTCGCGGGCCACCCGCTGCCAGCGCAGCTGCACGAAGCCGCGGTCGTGCCCGGTGCGTTCGATCCAGTTCGTCAGCCCCGGGTTCTGCTCGCTGATCACGAACCGGATCAGCCCGTCCGGGTCGGCCTTCGCCTGGTCGGTGGTGAGGCTCGTCTGGTGGTTCTGGTAGTCGAGCGAGATGTACCAGCGGCTGCCGAGCTGCAGGCCCTGGTACGGCGCGTCCGACTTCGGCACGGTGAGCACCATCGCGACGTCGTCGGGCAGGTCGTAGTGGCCGGCCGACGAGTACTGGGTGGAGAGCCCACCGGGCGTGAGGCGGGGTTCGGTCAGCGTGTTCACCGGCAGCTGCAGGTAGAACCACTCGGGGAACTGCAGCCAGGTGCGTAAGCGCGAGAGCAGCATCTTCCCGGCCACCTCGTAGCGCTTGCGCAGCTGCGCGGCGGTGGGCGGCGTCGGCGCCGCACCGGCGGTGTCGACCCGGTGGATGCGGATCTCCCCGCGCGTCTCGGTGGCCCAGTCGCTGAAGACCTCACGCACCGCCAGCGTCGTCGCCTCGGGCGCCAGCGTGACGTAGTTCTTCCTGGCCGGCCCGGGCCCGAACCGCAGCTCGTAGGTGCCGTCCGCGGCCACGTCGATCGACCGGTCGTCGAACGCGGACGGGCTGTCGGGCACCTCGGCGGCCGAGTAGTCCCCGGAGAGCACCTGGAAGCTCAGGTCGCGCGTGGTGCCGCGGCGGCCGGTGACCACGTACTCCGCGTCGGGGCGGAGGTTCGCGCTGAAGTAGAGCGTGTCCGGGTTGTCCAGCGCCATCTTCGTGTACGGGCCGGTGGACTGCACGAAGAACGGGAACTCGCGGTCGTAGGCCCACGCCATGTGCAGCGAGGCCTTGATGCTGCCGGCGAGGTAGTCGTAGCCCTCGAGCAGATCCTGTTCGGTCTTCACGTGGGGGGCGTCGGCGATGATCTTCTCGGCTTCGACGACGGCGTCGGCGAACGGCTGCGTGAACACCGTTGCACCGTAGAACCGGTTCTCGTTATCGGTCAACGGTGGCCCACCGGTTCGCGGTGATGCGGAACTTCGGGAGATCGTCGAGCGAGAGCGTGGACTCGTACGTGCGGTCGTACCCGGTGCGGCTGATGCGCCACGTGCCGTCGGTGTCGCGCGCGTACTCGTCCTGGTAGAACGCCGCGCCCTGGATCACGATCTTGTACTCCGGCGCGATGATCAGGTCGGTGAAGGCCCACCGGCCGGTCGCGGTATCGCCGTTCACCTCGATCTCCGGCTGACCGGCGGCGTGAACGCTGATCAACCCCGGGCCGAGGTTCTCTTTCATGAACGTGATGATCGCGGCGCGGCCGGTGAGCAGTAACCGGTCGCCCATCGCCGGCGTGCCGTAGTCGGCCACCGCGTCGACGGTCAGCGTGTCGGCTAGCTCGTCCCACGCTTTCTGGTCGACGCTGCGCAGGTAGCGGTACTTCAGCTGGCGGATGTCCTCCAGCGTGAGCAGGTGTTCCAGCGTGCGGCTCTCCATCCACACAGCCTCCCGCTTCCTGGCCTCCGGCACAAGAACCTGTTCTAATTCTGAGCCATGACGGTGTCCTACGAGATGACCCACCTGCAGGCGCTGGAAGCCGAAGCGGTCCACATCGTGCGCGAGGTCGCGGCGACGTTCGAGCGGCCGGTGCTGCTGTTCTCCGGCGGTAAGGACTCCGTCGTGATGCTGCACCTGGCGGTGAAGGCGTTCTGGCCCGCGCCGCTGCCGTTCGGTGTCCTGCACGTCGACACCGGCCACAACTTCGACGAGGTACTGGCCTACCGCGACGAGTCCGTCCGCCGGCTCGGCGTCCGCCTGATCGTCGGAAACGTGCAGGACGACATCGACGCCGGCCGCGTCGTCGAGGAGACCGGCCCCGGCGCCAGCCGCAACCGCCTCCAGACCACGACGTTGCTGCGGACGATCGGCGAGCACCGTTTCGACGCGGTGTTCGGTGGGGCCCGGCGCGACGAGGAGAAGGCCAGGGCCAAGGAGCGGGTGTTCAGCTTCCGCGACAAGCACGGCCAGTGGGATCCGCGCGGCCAGCGGCCCGAGCTCTGGAACCTCTACAACGGCCGGCACCGGCCGGGCGAGCACATCCGAGTGTTCCCGCTGTCGAACTGGACCGAGCTCGACATCTGGCGCTACATCCGCGACGAGCACATCGAGTTGCCCTCGCTCTACTACGCGCACCGCCGCCCGGTCGTCGCGCGCGACGGGATGCTGCTCGCGCACACCCGGCACCTGGCGCTGCTGCCCGGCGAGGAGCCGGTGGAGGCGCTCGTGCGGTTCCGCACGGTCGGCGACGCCACCTGCACCGGCTGCGTGGAGTCGTCCGCGGCCACCCCGGACGACGTCGTGACCGAGATCGCGGCCACCCGCGTCACCGAGCGCGGTGCCACCCGCGCCGACGACCGGATCTCCGCCGCCGGCATGGAAGACCGCAAGCGGGAGGGGTACTTCTAAATGAAGTCGCTACGTGTCGCCACCGCCGGTTCCGTCGACGACGGCAAATCCACGCTGGTCGGGCGGCTGCTCTACGACTCCAAGGCGACGTTCACCGACCAGCTCGCCGCGGTCGAGCAGGCCAGCCGCGACCGGGGCGAGGAACTCAACCTCGCGCTGCTCACCGACGGGCTGCGGGCCGAACGCGAACAGGGCATCACGATCGACGTCGCCTACCGGTACTTCGCGACGCCGAAGCGCTCGTTCGTCATCGCCGACACCCCCGGGCACATCCAGTACACCCGCAACATGGTGACCGGCGCGTCCACCGCCGATCTCGCGTTGATCCTGGTCGACGCGGTGAACGGGCTCACCGAGCAGTCCCGGCGGCACGCGTTCCTGGCCAGCCTCCTCGGCGTGCCGCACGTGGTGCTGTGCGTGAACAAGATGGACCTCGTCGGCTGGTCGGCGGAGCGGTTCGAGGAGATCAGCACCGACTTCACGAACTTCGCCGCCCGGCTGGAGGTGCCCGATCTCTCGGTCGTGCCGGTGTCCGCGCTGCTCGGCGACAACGTGGTGCACCGCGGCGCGAACATGCCCTGGTACGAGGGGTTGCCGTTGCTGCACCACCTGGAGCAGGTGCACGTGGCGTCCGACCGCAACCTCATCGACGCCCGGTTCCCGGTGCAGTACGTGGTGCGTTCACCCGGCTTCCGCGGGTACGCCGGCACGCTCGGCGGCGGTGTGCTGCGCCCCGGCGACGAGGTCGTGGCGCTGCCCGGCGGCTTCACCACCACGGTGCGCGCGCTGTGGGGGCCCGGTGGCGTCCGCCTCGACGAGGCGTTCGCGCCGCAGGCGGTCACCGTGCAGCTCGCCGACGAGATCGACGTCGGCCGCGGCGACCTGCTCTGCCGTCCGGGCAACCGGCCGCACGTCGGCACCGACCTCGACGCGCTGGTCTGCTGGTTCTCCGACCGCAGCGCGCTCGACGTCGGCGGCCGCTACGTGCTGCGCCACACCACCCGGGAGACGCGGGCGAAGGTCGGGGCGCTGGAGTACCGGCTGGACGTCACCACGCTGCACCGCGATCCGGACGCCACCGAGCTGCGGCTCAACCAGATCGGCCGGGTGCGGCTGCACACGCAGGCACCGCTGACCTACGACCCGTACCGGCGCAACCGCGCCACCGGCGGGTTCATCCTGGTCGACGAGGTGACGAACGAGACGGTCGCGGCCGGGATGATCACCGGGCCCGCGGTCGCGTCGTCCTCGGTGCGCTGGCACTCGTCCGGCGTCACCCGCGACGACCGGGCGACACACGGCGGCACGGTGTGGCTGACCGGGCTGCCGGCGTCGGGCAAGTCGTCGGTGGCGGTGGAGCTGGAGCGGCGCCTGGTCGCGGCCGGGCGCCCGGCGTACCTGCTCGACGGCGACAACCTGCGTCACGGGCTCTGCGCGGACCTGGGCTTCTCCCGCGAGGACCGGGCCGAGAACGTCCGGCGGGTCGGCGAGGTCGCCAAGCTGTTCGCCGACGCCGGAGCGGTCGCGGTGGTGTCGCTGGTCAGCCCGTACCGCGCCGACCGGGACGCGGTCCGTGCCGCCCACCGCGAGGCCGGCCTGCCGTTCTACGAGGTCTTCGTGGACACCCCGGTCGAGGTGTGCGCGTCCCGCGACCCGAAGGGCCTCTACGCCCGCGGCGAGCCGGGCCTGACCGGCGTGGACGCCCCCTACGAGGCCCCACCCGCCCCCGAGGCCGTCCTCCGCCCCGACGACGGCGACCCGGCCACGATGGCGGCCACACTGGCCGACCTGCTCGACGGCTGACGCGGTGTGGCCTGCGGATCGGTGGCCGGTATGAATCGGAGTCCGGAGCGGAGAGGTCGCCGAGAGCGCTAGGCGACCGATGCCGAAGGAAGGACGCCGGCGTCAGCCGCAGCGGGGAGTCGCCGATCCGGCGTATTGAGGACGTCGACAGCCCGGCTGTGCCGTGGCCGGATAGCGCCGCGGGCGCCGCCCGGACTGATGTCCATCTCCGTGAAGGCGGGGTACCGCCGACCTCACGGGTGCCCTCCAACCACCCTGGCTCGGGCTCTGGATGGACACTGGTGCTCAGCCTCGTTGTCGTCCCTCGTGTCGCTAGCGCGACGGACGTGGTCAGAGTCTGTTCGCACAATCGACTCGGCGGTCAGTTCTACTGCGGTGGTCCCTACGGGGAAACCGGTGAGGCCTGGCATACCTACCCGAACGGCGCGCAGCAGATTTTTGTCGTCGGCCTCGATCACTCGGTCTGGACGCGGGACAGCGGCTCCGGTCGGTGGAGCGACTGGGGCTCCTACAGCGGTCAGCTCTACAGCGGCGTCCGGACCAGCAACAGCAACGAGTGGATTTACTCGATCGCGGCGATCGGTTCCCACAACCGGTGGTGGTACCGCGACCGGCAGAACGACGGATGGACCAACTGGCACATGTCCGGGTGGCTCGACTAGGTACTGCCGAAGCCCGGCGTGAGCCCGGGCCGCTACAGCACGCAGCGCGGGGTTGATACCCAGCCGTTCCACGCCGCCGCGCGCAGGGATCCCGGCGACCCGGAGCACCTGGAGGGCGGGCGAGGCTCGGTGGACGCACCCGGTGTTCGTCGAGGTCACGACCCGTCGCTCGCGGCCTGACCGGCTTCCCCGGCTCGGCCGCGAGCGGCGGCGGCCGGTCGGTCACCCGGACCGTGCCCGGTGGCGGAGCGCGAGGCGCGTGCGGGCGGCAAGTACCCAACGAGTGGACGCGATCACAGTCGGCTCTGGACACGGCGACGTGGGATGCGTCATAGTCGGTCGCGGCATACTGCATACAGTATGGCTAGGAGGTTCCCGCGATGAGCTTCACCCTCGTTTCCGACTTCCACGGCCGGCAGTACCGGGTGGGGGAGAACGCCACCGAGCTGATCGGCCGGTCCCGGGCCTGGATGCTCCGCGCTCCGCTGGTCGCGATGGCGGCGGCCGGGCTGCTGCAGTACGGGCTGGCGGCCACGCTGCCCGCGCTGGCCGGCGCCAACGGCTGGCGCAGCACCGACGTGCTGTGCGTGCTCGGGCTGTGGGTCGCGTGCCAGGCCGGCGTCGCGGCCCCGGCCACCGCCCTGTACCGCCGGGCCGGTGCGCGCCTGCTGTTCCCGGCCGCGGTGCTGTGCGCGGTCGGGCTCGCGACGCCGGCCCACACCGGCAGCCTTCCGCTCGTGCTGCTGGGGTACTCGGTGCTCGGCGGGCTCGGGGCCGGGCTGGTCTACGTGGTGTGCATCGGGGTGGCCACCGAGTGGTTCCCGGAGCGGATCGCGAGCGTCACCGGCGCGGTCAGCGGCGCGTTCGCCTACGGTGCGGTGCCGTTCATGGCGGTCGCGTACGTCGTCGACGCCCGGCCGGTCCTGTTCGACGTCGCGGCCGTGCTGGTGGCGGTCGCGGTCACCGGCGCCGCGCTGGTGGTGCGCCGGCCGCCGGAGCACTGGTGGCCGGCCGAGATCGACCCCCGGCTCTGGGCGCTGGACCGCCGCCTGAACCGGAGCATCCCGAACAACGCGCCCGCGATCCGGTCGTACCGTCCGGCGGACGCCTGGCGCAGCGGGATGTTGCCGCTGATGTGGGCGCTGGTCGGGGTGATCGCCGCGATGGCGCTGTTCGATCTCGGGTATCTCGCCCTGGCCGGGAGCGAACTCGGCATCGGCGTGCTCGCGCTGGCCACCGGGCTGGCCCGGGTGGTCACCGGGCGGCTGTCCGACCGTCTCGGGCGTCGCCGGATGCTGATGGCCGCGCTGCTGCTCGGTGGGCTGGCCCAGTTCGGGCTGCTGGCCGGGAGCGCGCCGGGGCCGGTCGTGGTGTCGGCGGCGATCGCCGGTGCCGGTACCGGCGCCGGGTACTCGCTGCTCGTCGGCCTGGTGCGTGACTGGTTCGGCGACGAGGCGACGCTCTCCAACTACGGCCTCGTCTACACCGGCAAGGCGGTCGGCGGGGCGGTGGGCCTGCTGCTGGTGGCGGCCGGCTCTCCGGCGCGCGGTGACCTCGCCGCGATCGTCGTGGTCGGTGCGCTCGGGGTGGCCGGGGCCTGCGCCGCGAGCCTGCTCCGCCGGCCGGGACGCCCGGCCCTGCGCCTCCCCGGCCGCTAGGCCCCCGACCAGCCACTTCGGATCGATTCCCGCAATCGGTGGACACCGCGGTGTGAACTGCGCCACCATACTGATCACGTCATACGGTATGCAATATGCAAGAGCCGACGACGCAGGAGGACGACGATGGGCAAGGCACTCGACGGAATCCGAATCCTCGACATGACGCACGTCCAATCCGGACCTTCCGCCACCCAGCTGCTCGCCTGGCTGGGAGCGGACGTCATCAAGCTCGAAGCCCCCGGCAAGGGCGACATCACCCGGGGCCAGTTACGCGACGTGCCCGACGTCGACAGCCTGTATTTCACGATGCTGAACTGCAACAAGCGCAGCATCACCGTGAACATGAAGTCCGACGAGGGCAAGGAGATCTTCACCCGGCTGGTCGGTGAGGCCGACGTGCTGGTGGAGAACTTCGGACCGGGTGTCGTCGACCGTTTCGGGTTCTCCTGGGAGCGGCTGCAGGAACTCAACTCCGGCCTGATCTACGCCTCGATCAAGGGCTTCGGCCCGGGCCGGTACGCCGGGTTCAAGGCCTACGAGGTCGTGGCCCAGGCCATGGGCGGCTCGATGAGCACGACCGGCTACGAGGACGGGCCGCCGACCGCCACCGGCGCGCAGATCGGCGACTCCGGCACCGGCGTGCACCTGGTCGCCGGCATCCTCGCCGCGCTCTACCAGCGCACGCGGACCGGCCGCGGGCAGCGCGTGCAGGTCGCGATGCAGGACGCGGTGCTCAACCTCTGCCGGGTGAAGCTGCGTGACCAGCAGCGGCTGGCCCACGGCCCGCTCGGCGAGTACCCCAACGACCACTTCGGCGACGAGGTGCCGCGCTCGGGCAACGCGTCCGGCGGCGGCCAGCCCGGCTGGGCGGTGAAGTGCGCGCCCGGCGGCCCCAACGACTACATCTACGTGATCGTCCAGCCCACCGGCTGGGCGCCGATCGCCAAGCTCATCGGCCGGCCCGAGCTCGCCGACGACCCGGCCTGGAGCACCCCGAAGGCGCGGCTGAACAAGCTCGACAAGATGTTCGCGCTGATCGAGGAGTGGACCGAGAAGCACACCAAGTGGGCCGTGATGGAGGACCTGAACGCCCACGACATCCCCTGCGGCCCGATCCTCTCCACCCGCGAACTCATCGAGGACGACACGCTCGCGCAGCTCGGCTCGGTCGTCGAGGTCGACCACCCGGAGCGCGGCGCGTTCAAGACCGTCGGCATGCCGATCAAGCTGTCCGATTCACCCGTCGACGTCGAGCGGTCACCCCTGCTCGGCGAACACACCGACCAGGTGCTGGCCGAGCTCGGGCTGGCCGACCGCGCCGACGCGTTCCGCGCCGCCGGCGCGATCTGAGGAGGCTGGAGATGGCTTACGACACCGACGCGGTCCGGCGGGTGCTCGACGCGGCGAAGGGGCGGGACGCGCTGACCGCGCCCGAGGGCCGGGCGATCGTCGAGGCGTACGGCATCCGCACGCCCGGCGAGGGCCTCGCCACCAACCCCGAGGACGCGGTCGCCGTCGCCACGACGATCGGCTTCCCGGTCGTGATGAAGATCGTCTCGCCGGACATCCTGCACAAGACCGAGGCCGGCGGAGTGATCGTCGGCGTGGCCGACGGCGCGGCGGCCGCGGAGGCCTACCGCACGATCGTGCGCAACGCCCGCGAGTACGACGCCGGCGCCCCCATCGTCGGCGTCCAGGTGCAGGAGCAGCTCACCCGCGGCCACGAGGTGATCGTCGGCGCGGTCACCGACCCGACGTTCGGCAAGATCGTCGCGTTCGGCCTCGGCGGCGTGCTGGTCGAGGTGCTCAAGGACGTGACGTTCCGGCTGGCCCCGACGTCGCCGGACACCGCCCGCTCGATGGTCGAGGGCATCAAGGCCGCCGAGATCCTCCGCGGTGTGCGCGGGGCCGAGCCGGCCGACACCGAGGCGCTCGCGGACCTCATCACGAAGGTGTCCGACCTGGTCACCGACTTCCCGGAGATCTCCGAGGTCGACCTCAACCCGGTGCTGGCCACCAGCGACGGCGCCACCGCGGTGGACGTCCGGATCCTGGTCGACCCGGAGGCGGCGAAGACCCCGGTGCGCTTCGAGCGCGAGGAGATCCTCGCGTCGATGAACCGGATCATGCGCCCGGCCGCGGTCGCGGTGATCGGGGCCTCCGGCGAGGACGGCAAGATCGGCAACTCGGTGATGAAGAACCTGGTCAACGGCGGCTACCAGGGGCGCATCCACCCGGTGAACCCGAAGGCGTCCGAGATCCTCGGGCGCCCCGCCGTCAAGAGCATCACCGACATCGACGGTGACGTCGACGTGGCGATCTTCGCGATCCCGGCGAAGTTCGTGCCGCAGGCCCTGGAGGAAGCCGGGGCCAAGGGGGTGGCCGGCGCGATCCTGATCCCGTCCGGCTTCGGCGAGACCGGCAACCACGATCTCCAGGACGAGGTCGTCGAGATCGCCCGCAAGCACGGGGTACGCATCCTCGGGCCGAACATCTACGGCTACTACTACACCCCCGAGCACCTCTCGGCGACGTTCTGCACGCCCTACGACGTGCCGGGCGGCGTCGCGCTCTCCTCGCAGAGCGGCGGCATCGGGATGGCGATCCTCGGCTTCAGCCGCTCGGCCCGGATGGGCGTGTCGGCGATCGTCGGCGTCGGCAACAAGGCCGACATCGACGAGGACGACCTGCTGACGTTCTTCGAGGACGACCCGAACACGCACCTGATCGCGATGCACCTCGAGGACCTGAAGGACGGGCGGGCGTTCGCGGAGACCGCGCAGCGCGTGTCGAAACAGAAGCCGGTGATCGTGCTGAAGGCCGGCCGCACGTCGGCGGGCGCTCGGGCGGCCGGTTCGCACACCGGCGCGCTGGCCGGTGACGACGCGGTCTACGACGACATCCTGCGGGAGAGCGGCGTGATCCGGGCGCCCGGGCTCAACGACATGCTCGAGTACGCCCGGGGCGTGCCGCTGCTGCCCACGCCGAAGGGCGAGAACGTCGTGATCATCACCGGGGCCGGCGGCTCCGGGGTGCTCCTCTCCGACGCCTGCGTCGACAACGGGTTGTCGTTGATGACGATCCCGGGCGACCTCGACGAGGCGTTCCGCGCGTTCATCCCGCCGTTCGGCGCGGCCGGCAACCCGGTCGACATCACCGGCGGGGAACCTCCCTCCACCTACCGCAACACCGTGGCCCTGGGCCTGGCGGATCCCCGGATCCACTCCTTGATCCTGGGCTACTGGCACACGATCGTGACGCCACCGATGACGTTCGCCGAACTCGTCGTCGACGTGGTGGAGGAGTTCCGGGCCAAGGGGATCCACAAGCCGGTCGTGGCCTCGCTCTCCGGTGACGTCGAGGTCGAGGAAGCCAGCGAGTTCCTGTACCGGCACGGGATCGTGGCCTACCCCTACACGACCGAGAAGCCGGTTGCGGTTCTCGGCGCCAAGTACCGATGGGCCCGCGCCGCGGGCCTGCTCTAACGAACCACGGCGGTGAACAGCGGCACCCGTTCCGAACCCCTGCTCCTGGAGGTCCAGCGTGAGTACTTCCGAAATGTCCAAACCCGACGGACAGACTGATGGGTATCGAGAAGTAAAGGACGTGAACGGCCGCGTCTACCGGGTCGGGGAAACGGATCGGCAGATCATGGGCCGGTCCCGCCGGTGGATGGTGTTCCTGCCGTGGTTCGCGATGATGGCGATCTCGTCCTCGGAGTACGCCTTCAGTTCCGCCGAGGAGACGCTGTCGTCCGCACACGGGTGGCACGGCGCGCACATCTTCTGGCTGCTCGGTGTCTGGATCTTCTTCCAGGCGGCGGTCGCGTTCCCGGTGGGTCAGGCCCGCGAGCGCGGCACCCTGCCCGCGCGCAACGCGATGATGCTCGGCGCGCTCGGCACGATCCTCGGTTACGTCGCGCTGGCCTACGCGCCGAACGTGTTCTTCGCCTATCTCGGGTTCGGGTTCTTCGGCGGCACCGGGGCCGGCATCGTGTACGCGACCTGCGTCAACATGGTCGGTAAGTGGTACCCGGAGCGCAAGGGCGGCAAGACCGGGTTCGTCAACGGCGGCTTCGCCTACGGTTCGGTGCCGTTCATCTTCCTGTTCAAGAACTACATGGACGTCGGCAACCTCGGCGGCATCCTGATCGGCGTCGGCTTCTTCCTGGCCCTGGTGGTCGCGGTCAGCGGGTTCTTCTTCAAGGACCCGCCGAAGAACTGGTGGCCGCCGCACGTCGACCCGCTGCGTGCCTCGGCCGACGACCCGAAGATCCGGCGCGCGCTGATCAAGAACCCGCCCGCGGTCAAGCAGTACACCCCGCGGGAGGCCATCCGGACGCCCGTCCTGCCGCTGATGTGGTTCTGCCTGCTCTGCACGGCCGGCATCAACATCTTCGGGATCGCGTTCCAGGTGCCGTTCGGCGACGAGGCCGGGTTCGCCGGCGGCATCGTCGCGCTGGCGATGAGCCTCAAGGCGATCATCAACGGCACCGGGCGCGGGGTCATCGGCTGGATCTCCGACCGCTACGGCCGGCGCCAGACGCTGATCATCGTCTGCATCGTGCTCGGCCTGTCGCAGTACGCCGTGTTCTTCTCCGGGAACATGGGGAACATGCCGCTGTTCCTGCTGGCCTCGATGGTCTCCGGGTTCGGTGGCGGCGCGATCTTCCCGCTGTTCGCCGCGATGACCGCGGACTTCTTCGGGGAGAACAACAACGCGTCGAACTACGGCATGGTCTACAGCTCGAAGCTCGTCTCCGGCCTCGTCGGCTCCGGTCTCGGTGCCGTCGTCGTCGGGGCCTGGGGCTACGGCGGCGCGTTCATCCTGGCCGGCTCGATCGGCATCTTCACCGCCGGCCTCGCGATGCTGCTCCGGCAGCCGGGCCGCGACCTGCGCTCCACCAGCAAGGAATCACTGGCGCTCTCGGCCTGACCGCCGCCCGGCCCGGACACCCGCGGGTGTCCGGGCCGGGCGCTCAGCGAAGGGGAACACCACCATGAGGATCGCCGTGCTCGGCGCCGGAGCGATCGGTGCCTACGTCGGCGCGGCCCTGCACCGCGGGGGCGCCGACGTCCACCTGATCGCCCGGGGAGCGCACCTGGAGGCGTTGCGACGCGACGGCGTCCGCGTGCTCAGCCCCCGGGGAAACTTCACCGCCGCCGCCCGTGCCACCGACGACCCCCACGAGATCGGCCCGGTCGACTACGTCTTCCTGGGCCTCAAAGCCCACCAGTACGCCGGGAGCGGCGCGCTGATCGAACCGCTGCTCGGCCCGGACACCGCGGTGATCGCGGCGCAGAACGGGATCCCGTGGTGGTACTTCCACGGGCTGTCCGGGCCGCTGCGTGACCACCGCATCGAAGCGGTCGACCCCGGCGGTGCCGTCTCCGAGGTGCTCCCGGTGCGCCGGGCGATCGGCTGCGTCGTCTACTGCTCGACCGAGATCGAGTCGCCGGGCGTCATCCGGCACCTCGAGGGCACCCGGTTCTCGATCGGCGAGCCGTCCGGCGCGGTCTCCGACCGGTGCCGCGCGTTCAGTGACGCGATGGTGGCCGGCGGTCTCAAGTGTCCGGTCGAGCCGAATCTGCGCGACGACATCTGGGTCAAGCTGATGGGCAACGTCGCATTCAATCCGTTGTCCGCCCTGACCAGGGCTACCATGATCGAGATGTGCGGACACCCCGGTGTCCGTGGCCTGATCGCCGAGATGATGCGTGAGACGGTCGCGATCGCGGGCGCGACCGGGTGCCATCCGTCGATCTCGATCGACCGCCGCATCGCCGGTGCCGCCCGCGTTGGCCACCACAAGACGTCCACTCTCCAGGATCTGGAAGCGGGCAAAGTACTCGAACTCGAGGCGATCATCGGCGCGGTCGTGGAGATCGCGACGCTGACCGGAGTTCCCGCTCCCACGCTGCGCAACGTCTACGCCGCGGTCGATCTGCTGGCGCGCACGGTGACCGGGACACCCGTCCCGGTCGCCTGACTCGTCGCCGACCGCAACAGGAGGCACGGATGACACGGACCGACGAGTCGCGCGCCGCGCTGGAGCCCCCAGCGCTCCGGCGGAGGCGGCGAACCGAACCGGCGAACCCGCTCGCCGGCCTCGACCCGCAGCTGGTGCTCACCGTGCGCAGAGTCGTGGAGGCTCATCGCGACTGGCGCGGACCGCTGCTGCCGGTGCTGCACGCGTTGCAGGACGAGCTCGGGTACGTGCCGGCCGACGCGACGCCGATCCTCGCGCACGAGCTGAACCTGTCGCGGGCCGAGGTGCACGGCGTGATCACGTTCTACACCGACTTCCGGGCCGCGCCGCGGGAGACACGAACCGTGCGGATCTGCCGGGCCGAGGCCTGCCAGGCGGTCGGCGCGCAGGAGCTGGTCGAGGCGGCCGGTGAGCGCGCCGAGCACGTGTTCTGCCTGGGTAACTGCGCGCTCGGTCCGTCGGTCGAGGTCGACGGCCGGGTGCGCGGCCGGGTCACCCCGGACCAGCTCCGGGAGGTGCTGTCGTGAGCGTCTACGTGCCGCGTGACTCCTCGGCCCGGTCGGTGGGCGCCGACGAGGTGGCCGACGCCCTGCTGGGGCTCGGCGTCGAGGTGGTGCGCACCGGGTCGCGGGGGATGTTCTGGCTCGAGCCGTTCGTCGAGGTCGACACGCCGTCGGGCCGGGTGGGCTACGGCCCGGTCACCGAGGCCGACGTCCCGGGGCTGCTGGCCGCCGGGATGCCCGACGGCGGAGCCCATCCGCTGCGCGTCGGCGTCGTGGACGACATCCCGTGGCTGGCCCGGCAGAACCGGATCACGTTCGCCCGGATGGGCGTGATCGATCCGCTCTCCCCGGACGACTATCTCGCGCACGGTGGGCTCGCCGGCCTGCGTCGCGCGCTGTCGCTGCGTCCCGAGGAGGTCGTCGAGGAGGTCACCGAGTCGGGGCTGCGTGGCCGCGGCGGTGCCGGCTTCCCGGCCGGGATCAAGTGGAGAACCGTGCTCGGCTGCGACGGTCCGCTGAAGTTCGTCTGCGCCAACGCCGACGAGGGCGACAGCGGCACGTTCGCCGACCGGATGATGCTCGAGGGCGACCCGTTCGCGCTGATCGAGGGCATGACGATCGCCGCGCACGCGGTGGGAGCCACCGAGGGGTACGTCTACATCCGCTCGGAGTACCCGGACGCGGTGGCGACGTTCCGGACGGCGATCGACCTGGCCGCGTCGCGGGGCTGGCTCGGGCCCGGGATCCTCGGGTCCGACCTGAACTTCGCGCTGCACGTCCGGGTCGGCGCCGGCGCCTACATCTGCGGCGAGGAAACCTCGATGCTGGAATCGCTCGAGGGCAAGCGGGGCATGGTGCGCGCCAAGCCGCCGATCCCGGCGATCGAGGGCCTGTTCGGCAAGCCGACGGTCGTCAACAACGTGCTGACGCTGGCCACCGTGCCGGCGATCCTGTCGTCCGGGGCCGCGGCGTACCGGAAGCTCGGCCTGGAGCGCTCGCGCGGAACCCAGGTGTTCCAGCTCGGCGGCAACGTCTCCCGCGGCGGCATCGTCGAGACCGCGTTCGGGCTCACGCTCGGCGAACTCGTGCACGACTACGGCGGCGGCACCCGTTCCGGCCGCCCGGTGCGTGCCGTCCAGGTGGGTGGCCCGCTCGGCGCCTACGTGCCGACGTCGCAGTTCGGGTTGCCGCTGGAGTACGAGTCGTTCGCGGCGGCCGGCGCGATGCTGGGCCACGGCGGGGTCGTCGTGTTCGACGACACCGTCGACATGGCCGCGCAGGCCCGGTTCGCGTTCGAGTTCTGCGCCGAGGAGTCGTGCGGCAAGTGCACGCCCTGCCGGGTCGGCGCGGTCCGCGGTGTCGAGGTGATCGACCGCATCCGCACCGGCGAGGACCGGGAGAAGAACCTGGTCCTGCTGGAGGACCTGTGCGTGCTGATGACCGACGGCTCGCTGTGCGCGATGGGCGGCCTGACGCCCATGCCGGTACGCAGCGCCCTCACCCATTTCCCCACCGACTTCGATCCACGCCCGGTGCAGCCGGTGCCCGAAAACGCCGCCAAGGAAGCATCCCGCACGGAGGCCCCCTCATGACGCTTCTCAAAGAGCCCGACTTCGGCACGCCTGCGCGGCCCGGGGAAGCCACCGTCACCGTCGAGGTGGACGGGTTACCGGTCGCGGTGCCACCGGGTACCTCGGTGATGCGGGCGTCCGCCCAGGCGGGCGTGAACATCCCGAAACTCTGTGCCACCGACTCGCTGGAGGCGTTCGGCTCCTGCCGGCTGTGCGTCGTCGAGATCGACGGACGCAAGGGCACACCGGCCTCCTGCACCACGCCGGTGGCGGACGGCATGAAGATCCGCACCCAGTCGCCGCACCTCGAGCGGCTGCGCCGGGGCGTGATGGAGCTCTACATCTCCGACCACCCGCTGGACTGCCTGACCTGCCCGGCCAACGGCGACTGCGAGCTGCAGGACATGGCCGGCACGGTCGGCCTGCGCGAGGTGCGTTACGGGTACGAGGGCGCGAACCACCTCGACGCGCCCACGGACACCAGCAACCCCTACTTCGACTTCGACGAGTCCAAGTGCATCGCCTGTTCGCGCTGCGTACGTGCCTGTGACGAGGTCCAGGGCACGCTCGCGCTGACGATCGCGAACCGCGGCTTCGAGTCCAAGGTCGCGCCCGGCCCGACGTCGTTCCTGGACTCCGAGTGCGTGTCCTGCGGGGCCTGCGTCCAGGCCTGCCCCACCGCGACGTTGCAGGAGAAGTCCGTCGTCGAGCTGGGCATGCCCTCGCGCACGGTGATCACCACGTGCGCGTACTGCGGCGTCGGCTGTTCGTTCAAGGCCGAGCTGCGCGGCACCGAGCTGGTGCGGATGGTGCCGCACAAGGACGGCGGCGCGAACGAGGGCCACTCGTGCGTGAAGGGCCGGTTCGCGTTCGGGTACGCCACCCACCCCGACCGGGTGCTCAACCCGATGGTGCGCGAGTCGATCACCGACCCGTGGCGCGAGGTGTCCTGGGAGGAGGCGATCAGCACCGTCGCGTCCGGCTTCCGGGGCATCCAGGACCGCTACGGCGCCGGCGCGATCGGCGCGATCTCCTCGTCGCGCTGCACGAACGAGGAGGTCTGGGTCGTCCAGAAGATGGTGCGCGCGGCGTTCGGCAACAACAACGTCGACACCTGCGCGCGGGTCTGCCACTCACCGACCGGCTACGGCCTGAAGCAGACGTTCGGCGAGTCGGCCGGCACGCAGGACTTCAAGTCGGTCGCGCTCGCCGACGTCATCATGGTGATCGGGGCGAACCCCACCGACGGGCACCCGGTGTTCGCATCCCGGATGAAGCGCCGCCTGCGTGAGGGTGCGCAGCTGATCGTGGTCGACCCGCGGCGGATCGACCTGGTGCGGTCCCCGCACGTCGAGGCCGCCCACCACCTGCAGCTCACGCCGGGCACGAACGTCGCGATCGTCAACGCTCTGGCGCACGTCGTGGTGACCGAAGGCCTGGTGTCCGAGGACTTCGTGGCTGAACGCTGCGAAGGGTACGAGGAGTGGGCCGCGTTCATCGCGGGGCCGGAGAACAGCCCGGAGGCGGTGGAGCGCATCACCGGCGTGCCGGCGGCCTCGGTGCGCGCGGCGGCCCGGCTCTACGCGTCCGCCCCCAACGGGGCCATCTACTACGGCCTCGGCGTCACCGAGCACAGCCAGGGCTCGACGATGGTGATGGGCCTGGCCAACCTCGCGATGGCCACCGGCAACGTCGGCCGCGACGGGGTGGGCGTGAACCCGCTGCGCGGGCAGAACAACGTCCAGGGCTCCTGCGACATGGGTTCGTTCCCGCACGAACTGCCGGGCTACCGCCACGTCTCCGACGACGTCGTGCGCGGGCAGTTCGAGTCGCGCTGGGACGTGTCGATCCTTCCCGAACCCGGGCTGCGCATCCCGAACATGTTCGACGCCGCGATCGACGGGTCGTTCCGCGGGCTGTTCGTCCACGGTGAGGACATCGCGCAGTCCGACCCGAACCTTCAGCACGTGACCGCGGCGCTCTCGGCGATGGAGCTGGTCGTCGTGCAGGACCTGTTCCTGAACGAGACCGCGAAGTTCGCGCACGTGTTCCTGCCCGGTGCGTCGTTCCTGGAGAAGGACGGCACGTTCACCAACGCCGAGCGGCGCATCAACCGGGTCCGTGCGGTGATGCCGGCGAAGACCGGCAAGGCCGAGTGGGAGATCGTCTCGGAGATCGCGACCGCCATGGGGTATCCGATGGCGTACTCGCACCCGTCGGAGATCATGGACGAGATCGCGGCCATGACGCCGACGTTCGCCGGGGTGTCGTTCGAGGCGCTGGACAAGCTCGGCAGCATCCAGTGGCCGTGCAACGCGTCGGCGCCGGAAGGCACCCCGATCATGCACGTCGACGAGTTCACGCGCGGCCGCGGGAAGTTCGTGCGCACGGCGTTCGTGGCCACCGAGGAGCGCACCACGCGGCGGTTCCCGCTGGTGCTCACCACCGGGCGGATCCTGAGCCAGTACAACGTCGGCGCGCAGACCCGGCGCACCGGCAACGTGGCCTGGCACCCGGAGGACCTGCTCGAACTGCATCCGCACGACGCGTCGGAGCGCGGGATCGAGGACGGCGCACTGGTCACGCTGGCCAGCCGGGTGGGGGAGACGACCCTGCGGGCGACGATTTCCGACCGGATGCCGGTCGGCGTCGTCTACACCACGTTCCACCATCCGATCACCGGAGCGAACGTCGTGACGACCGAGCACTCCGACTGGGCCACGAACTGCCCGGAGTACAAGGTGACCGCCGTCCAGGTGTCGCTCTCCGCCCCCGTTCCGGCGGGTGTCGATTGATGGTCCCGGAGCTGCGGTTGGTGAACGACATCGCGCGCCAGTTCGGGCATCTGCCGGACGAGGCGGCGGCGGACGCGGTCGCGGATCACGTGCGCCGGTTCTGGGACCCGCGGATGCGTGCGCACCTCCTGGCGCTCGCCGACGCGGGTGACCTCGACCCGCTGCCCGCCGCCGCGGCCGCGCGCCTGCGCTAGCCGAGTCAGTGGTCCGCGCCGTGGCGCGGACCACTGACCTGCGCATGCGGTATCCCAGCGACTGTATGCTAGAAACCGAGGACTTACTTCACCGCCGGAGGATCGATGAGCGAGATGAGCCCGGTGGGCCGGCGGGCTTCCCGGCGCAAGCCGCTCGAGCGGCCGGCGCCGCTGCGTCAGGTGGTCACCGACGAGATCGCCGACATGATCATCACCGGCGAGCTCCAGCCGGGTGAGCACCTCGTCGAGCAGGAGCTCGCCGCGCAACTCGGTGTCTCCCGCCAGCCGGTGCGCGAGGCGTTGCAGCGGCTGCACTCCGAGGGCTGGGTCGATCTGCGCCCCGGTCTCGGCGCGTTCGTGCACACCCCGACGGCCGACGAGGCCGACCAGCTGCTCGCCACCCGCACGCTGCTCGAGGCGGAGTCGGCCCGGCTCGCGGCCGCGAACGCCACCCCGGCGCTCGTCGAGCAGCTGTGGGAGCTCCAGGCGGTCGGCGAACAGGCCGTCGCGGCGGACGACGACGCGGGCATGGTCGCCGCGAACGCCGCGCTGCACCGGCAGATCATGGAGATGTCGGGCAACAAGGTGCTGGGTGAGCTGATCGCGCTCGTCGACAGCCGGGTGCGCTGGTACTACCGCCCGATCGCCCGCTCACGCGGCCGCGAGGCGTGGGACGAGCACCGCGAACTCATCGAGACGATCGCCGGCGGCAACACCCGCAAGGCCGGCGACCTGATGCGCAAACACACCGAGCGCACGAGGAAGACGTACCACGTGCGCGCGGCGGAGGCCGGTGCGCGGCCCGCTCAGAACGACGCTGACGGCCGCGCGCAAGGACTTGAGACCGCGTAAAGGTCGAGGCGTCCTTGCGCGCGGCCGTCAGCGCCGCCCTGAGCGGGCTCCAGGTCCGTAGGACAAACACCGGCGCCCGCGGCCATGCCGCGGGCGCCGTTCGATGTCTTACTTGTACATCGTCTGGTTCATCGTTCCCGGGGCGTACGCGTCGGGGTCGACCCAGACGTTGATCAGCGACGGCAGGCCCGACTCGCGGGCCCGCCGGAGCGCCGGCCCGATGTCCGCCGGGTCGCGCACCTCCTCGCCGTAACCGCCGAGCATCCGGGCGAACTCGTCGTAGCGCACGTCGCCGAGCGTGTTGCCGACCCGCTGGCGGGCCTCGCCGTACTTGCGCATCTGCCCGTAGCGGATCTGGTTCATCGACGAGTTGTTGCCCACCACGCCGACGAACGGCAGGTTGAACCGCACCAGCGTCTCGAAGTCCCAGCCGGTCAGCGAGAACGCCCCGTCGCCGAAGAGCGCCACGATCTCCTTGTCGGGCCGGGCGTACTTCGCCGCCAGCACGAACGGCACGCCGACGCCGAGCGTGCCGAGCGGCCCCGGGTCCATCCAGTGCCCGGGGGACTTCGGCTGCACGACCCCGCCGGAGAACGTGACGATGTCGCCGCCGTCGCCGATGTAGATCGAGTCCGGCGTGAGGAACTCGTTGATCTCGTGCGCGAGGCGCAGCGGGTGGATCGGGGAGGCGTCGGAGAGCTGCCGGGGCAGCCGCTTCTGATACGCCGCGTTCTCCTCGGCGCGCAGCTCCTCGAACCACGCCTTCCGGCTGGTCACCGGACCGGTCACGGCCCTGGTCACGGCGGCCAGCACCGCGCCGGGGTCGCCCACGATGCCCAGGTCGATGTCCCGGTTCTTCCCGACCGTGCGGTAGTCCATGTCGATCTGGACGACGGTCGCGCCCCGGGGGAGGCGGCGCCCGTAGCCCATCCGGAAGTCGAACGGCGTGCCGACGATGAGGATCACGTCGGCCTGGTTGAACGCGTACCGGCGGGAGAGGTGGAAGTGGTGCGGGTCGCCGGGCGGCAGCGAGCCGCGCGCGGACCCGTTCATGAACACCGGGATGTCGAGCGTCCGCGCGAACTCGATCGCCGCGTCGGTGCCGCGGCCGGTCCACACCTGGGAACCCAGCAGCACCGCGGGCTTCTCCGCGCGCTGCAGGATGTCGGCCAGCCGCTGCACCGCCGCCGGGTCGCCGGCGCTCCTGGTGGAGGCCCGGTACCCGCCGGGCTCGGGGATCGTGCAGTCCTTCAGGTCCACCTCGGCGTCCAGCACGTCCCGGGGGATCTCCAGGAACGACGGGCCGGGCGCCCCGGCGTAGCACTCGCGGAACGCCATCGAGACCATGTCGGCGCTGCGCGTGGTGTGCGGCACGGTCGCGGCGAACTTCGTGATCGGCGTCATCATGTCGACGTGCGGCAGGTCCTGCAGTGAGCCCATCTTGTGCTGGCTCAGCGCGCCCTGGCCGCCGATCAGCAACATCGGGCTCTCGGCGCGGAACGCGTTCGCCACGCCGGTGACCGCGTCGGTGGTGCCGGGCCCGGCGGTGACGACCGCGACGCCGGGCTTGCCGGTGACCCGGGCGTACCCGTCGGCCGCGTGCGCCGCGACCTGCTCGTGCCGGACGTCGACCACCGCGATGCCCTCGTCGACACACCCGTCGTAGATGTCGATGATGTGCCCGCCGCAGAGGGTGAAGATCACGTCGACGCCTTCGGCCTTGAGCGCTTTGGCGACCAGGTGCCCCCCGGAGATGCGATCCGGGTCGCCGCTACGCGCCTGCAGGATCGCCGCGGTGTCGGCGGCCTCGGCCGTCACGGGCTCCGTAGTGGTCTGACTCATGGTTCCTCAACTCCTCGATCGTGCCGCGGATTGAAGACTGCATACCGTATGCGGCGTCCCCATGGTCCCCCGGTGACGAGGGGCTGTCCAGAGGAGATTGTCGACGGGAATATTGCATACAGTATGGCAACGCCGTTACGCTGGGGTTCCCTCAACCGGAGGACGATGGCTGTGGACCTGTACGAGTACCAGGCACGCGATCTGTTCGAGGCCCACGACGTCCCGGTGCTGCCGGGTGTCGTGGTCACCACCCCGGAGGCGGCCCGGGAGGCGGCGACCGAACTCGGCCGCCCGGTCGTCGTCAAGGCCCAGGTGAAGACCGGCGGCCGCGGCAAGGCCGGCGGGGTCAAGCTCGCGCGGAACGCCGACGAGGCCGGGGCGAAGGCCCAGGACATCCTGGGTATGGACATCAAAGGTCACCGGGTGAACCGGGTGCTGGTCACCACCGCGACCGACATCGCCGACGAGTACTACTTCTCCTACCTCCTCGACCGGACGAACCGCACGTTCCTCGCCCTGGCGTCGCTGGCGGGCGGGGTCGAGATCGAAGAGACAGCGGCCACGAACCCCGAGGCGCTGGTGCGGGTGCCGATCGATCCGCTGACCGGCGTCGACACCGCCAAGGCGCGGGAGATCGTCGCGGCGGTCGGGCTGCCCGAGCAGGCGGTGGAGGCCGTCGAGAAACTCTGGTCGACGTTCGTCGCCGAGGACGCCCTGCTGGTGGAGGTCAACCCGCTGGTGCGTGACGCCGACGGGGCGATCGTCGCGCTCGACGGCAAGGTGACGCTCGACGACAACGCGGGGATCCGGCACGCCACCCACGCCGGCCTGCAGGACCACGACACGGCCGACCCGCTGGAGGCCCGCGCGCACGCCAAGGACCTGAACTACGTCCGGCTCGACGGCGCGGTGGGCGTGATCGGCAACGGCGCCGGCCTGGTCATGTCCACGCTGGACGTGGTCGCGCTGGCCGGGGCCCGGCCCGCGAACTTCCTCGACATCGGCGGCGGCGCCTCGGCCGAGGTGATGGCCAACGCCCTGGAGGTCGTCCTGGCCGACCCGGGCGTCCGCAGCGTGCTGGTCAACGTCTTCGGCGGCATCACCGCCTGCGACCTGGTCGCCGACGGCATCGTGCGTGCGTTCGCCCTGCTCGAGAGCCGCGGCGAGCCCGTGGACCGGCCGGTCGTCGTCCGGCTCGACGGCAACCGCGCGGACGAGGGGCGCCGCATCCTGCGCGCCGCCGGGCTACCGGGGCTCGAACTCGTGGACACGATGGACTCGGCGGCCGCACGCGCGGCCGAACTCGCGGGCCGGGAGGCGTGAGATGGCGATCTTTCTGACCGAGAACAGCCGGGTGATCGTCCAGGGGATGACCGGCGCCGAAGGCACGAAACACACCCGCCGGATGCTCACCGCGGGCACCACCGTCGTCGGCGGCGTCAACCCGCGGAAAGCCGGGACCACCGCGGACTTCGACGGGGTGAAGCTGCCGGTGTTCGCCGGCGTGGCCGACGCGATGCGCGAGACCGGCGCCGACACCACGGTGATCTTCGTGCCACCCGCGTTCACGCTGGCCGCGGGGCTGGAGGCGGTCGACGCCGGGATCGGCCTCGCGGTCGTGATCACCGAGGGCGTCCCGGTGCACGACACCGCGGCGCTGTGGGCGCACGCGGTGGCGGCCGGGAACACCACCCGCATCATCGGGCCGAACTGTCCCGGCCTGATCAGCCCGGGGAAGTCGAACGCCGGCATCATCCCGGCCGACATCACCGGCCCGGGCCGGGTCGGGCTGGTGTCGAAGTCCGGCACGCTGACCTACCAGCTCATGTACGAGCTGCGTGACCTCGGGTTCTCCACCTGCGTCGGGATCGGCGGCGACCCGATCGTGGGCACCCCCCACGTCGACTGCCTGCAGGCCTTCCAGGACGACCCGGAGACCGACGCGATCGTGATGATCGGCGAGATCGGCGGCGACGCCGAGGAGCGGGCCGCCGACTACATCGCCGCCCACGTGACGAAGCCGGTCGTCGGGTACGTGGCCGGGTTCACCGCCCCGGAGGGCAAGACGATGGGGCACGCCGGGGCGATCGTGAGCGGATCGTCGGGCACGGCCGAGGCGAAACAGAAGGCGCTGGAAGCCGCCGGGGTCCGAGTTGGACGAACTCCTACGGAGACGGCGAAATTGCTTCGAGCGTTGCTATAACGTTCGTTTCCGGCGATCTCTCGACGGCGAGGGGAGCGTGCGGTGCGGTGGAATCTGCGGTGGGTAGCCGCGAACGCTGACATCTGGCGTCCGGCGGATCTGCTGCAGGCGTGCCGCGCCGCCGGGTACTCGCCGTCGCTGAGCAAGGTCGCCTCCTGGTGGAACGGGACGCCGAGCACGGTGCGGCTCGACGAGCTCGACATGATCTGTACGGCGCTGAACTGCAAGATCGCTGATCTTCTCGAGGCCGAGCCGCCGACGTCCTGACCGGCGCGTTCCCGGCTCTCCGTGTCCGCTGACTGCATACAGGATTCAATATGCGCTATGACGTGAACCTCTCCATCCTCTTCACCGAGTTGCCGCTGCTGGAACGGCCGGCGGCCGCGCGCGCCGCCGGGTTCGACGCGGTCGAGTTCTGGTGGCCGTTCGCCGACGCGGTGCCCTCCGACGGCGAGATCGACCGGTTCGTCACGGCCGTGCGCGACGCCGGTGTCCAGCTCGTCGGGCTGAACTTCTTCGCCGGCGACCTGCCCGGCGGTGACCGGGGCGTGCTCTCCTGGCCCGGCCGGACCGGTGAGTTCCTCGACAGCGTGAACGTCGCCGTCGGGATCGGCGCGCAGCTCGGGTGCCGGGCGTTCAACGCGCTCTACGGCAACCGCCTCGGCGGCGTCGATCCCGGTGAGCAGGACGACGTGGCGGTGGAGGCGCTGGTGCTCGCCGCGCACGCGGTCTCCCGGATCGAGGGCACCGTGCTGATCGAACCGCTGTCGGGCACCCCCCGGTACCCGCTGCGGACGGCGGCGGACGCGTTCGCGGTGATCGACCGGCTGCCCGGCCGGACGAACCTCCGCCTGCTCGCCGACCTGTACCACCTCGCGGTGAACGGCGACGACCTCGACGCGCTGATCACCGACCACACCGCCCGGATCGGCCACGTCCAGATCGCCGACGCCCCCGGACGCCATCAACCGGGCACCGGCTCCCTGCCACTGTTCGACCACCTCGACCACCTCACCGCGAACGGCTACCCGGGCTGGGTGGGTCTCGAGTACACCCCCGACGGTCCCAGCGCCGACAGCTTCGGGTGGCTCGCGCGTGCGGAGGTGGCGTCGTGAGCGCGATCGGGTTCATCGGGCTCGGGGTCATGGGTGCCCCGATGGCCCGGCACCTGCTCAAGGCCGGGCACGACGTCACCGGGTTCGACGTCTCCACCCCGGCGGTGGAGGCGTTCGCGGCGGACGGCGGCCGCCCGGCGGCGTCGGTGGCCGACGCGGTGCGCAGCGCGGACGTCGTGATCACGATGCTGCCGAACCACCCGCAGGTCGAGGAGGTCGCCGCGCAGGTGCTCCCCGCGCTGCCCCCGGACACCCTGTTCGTCGACATGAGCTCGATCCGGCCCGAGACGTCGGTGCGCCTGGCGGCCGAGGGCGCGGCGACCGGCGTCCGGGTGCTCGACGCGCCGGTCTCCGGCGGCCAGACCGGCGCCCAGCAGGCCACGCTCTCGATCATGGTCGGCGGCGACGAGGCCACGTTCGCGGCCGCCCGCCCGCTGCTCGAGGTGCTGGGTACGCCCCGCCACGTCGGCGGGGCCGGCGCGGGCCAGGTCGTGAAGGCCGCGAACCAGCTCGTCGTGGCCGGGATCTACGCGCTGGTCAGCGAAGCGATCGTGCTGCTCGAAGGCTCGAACGTCGGCGCGAAGGCGGGGCTGGACGTGCTCGCCGGCGGGCTCGCGGCCAGCCGCATCCTCGACCTCAAACGCGAGTCGATGCTCGCCCGCGAGTTCACGCCCGGCTTCCGCATCGACCTGCACCACAAGGACATGGCGATCGCGCTCGACGCCGCACGTAACGCCGACGTCGCGCTGCCGGTCACCGGCCTGGTCGCCCAGCTGGTCGCGGCCGCCCGCGCGCTGGGCCACGGCTCGCTCGACCACTCCGCGCTCCTCAAGGTCACCGAAACCCTCTCCGGCCGGGAGGCCTGATGCCCACCGTTCCCGTGATGCAGGCCGTCGTCGAGATCCTCGAGTCCGAGGGCGTCGACACCGTCTTCGGCTGCCCCGGCGCGGCCATCCTGCCCCTCTACGCGGCGCTGCAGAACCACGGCGGCATCGAGCACCTCGTCGTCCGCCACGAGGAGGGCGCCACCCACATGGCCGACGGGTGGGCCCGCACCACCGGCAACGTCGGCGTCGCGATCGGCACGTCCGGCCCGGCCGGCACGAACATGATCACCGGCCTCTACACCGCGCAGGCCGACTCGATCCCGATCCTCTGCTTCACCGGCCAGGCCGTCTCCAGCAAGCTGCACCAGGAGGCGTTCCAGGCCGTCGACATCGTGGAGATCGCCAAGCCGGTCACGAAGTGGGCCGTGCAGGCCAAGGAAGCCGCGCAGGTGCCGTGGATCGTGCGGAAAGCGTTCCAGGTCGCGCGCGAGGGGCGTCCCGGCCCGGTGCTCGTCGACCTCCCGCTCGACGTCCAGAAACAGCTCATCGAATGGGACGCGACGATCGACGCGCCGCTGCCGGTCACGCCGGTCGCCCCGCACGGGCCGCGGGTGGAGCGCGCGCTGGACCTCCTGCTCTCGGCGCAGCGCCCGCTGATCCTCGCCGGTGGCGGCGTCATCCTCGCCGACGCCTCCGACGAGCTGCGCGAGCTGGCCGAGTACCTGCAGATCCCGGTGCAGGTGACGCTGATGGGCAAGGGCGCGCTCGACGACGACCACGGCCTGCACGCCGGGATGACCGGGATCCAGACCTCGCAGCGCTACGGCAACGCGTCGTTCCTGGAGTCCGACCTGGTGCTCGCGGTCGGCGCGCGGTTCGGCGACCGGCACACCGGCGCGCTGGACGTGTACCGCGGCGACCGGGTGTTCATCCACGTGGACGTCGAGCCGACCCAGCTCGGGAAGGTCTTCGGGCCGGACCTGGGCGTGGTGTCGGACGCGAAGCTGTTCCTGCGTGCCCTGCTGGAGGCGGCCCGGGCCCGGCGCGCGAAACGCCAGCCGAACGGCTGGGTGACGCGGGTGCAGCACCTCCGCCGGTCCCTGACCCGCCGGGAGGACTTCGACGACGTCCCGGTGAAGGCTCCGCGGGTGTACCGGGAGATCAACGAGGCGTTCGGGCCGGACACGTACTTCGTGACCGCGATCGGGCTCTACCAGATCTGGAGCGGGCAGCACCAGAAGGTGCACGAGCCGCGGCGCTACCAGGTGTGCGGGCAGGCCGGGCCGCTCGGCTGGGAGATCCCGGCCGCGATCGGCGTCAAGAAGGCCGCGCCGGACGCCGAGGTCGTCGGCGTGGTGGGCGACTACTCGTTCCAGTTCCTGGTGGAGGAACTGGCGGTGGCGGCGCAGTACCACGTGCCGTTCGTGCTGATCATGCTGAACAACGAGTACCTCGGGCTGATCCGGCAGGCCGAGATCCCGTACGGCATGAACTACGAGGTGGACATCCACTACGACACCGTCGGCACCGACAACGTCAAGATCATGGAGGCCTACGGGTGCTCCGGGCGCCGGGTCAGCGAGCCCGGCGAGATCCGCGACGCGATCGAGTGGGCCCGCAAGGAAGCCGTGCGCACCAGCCGGCCGGCGCTCGTCGAGATCCTGATCGAGCGCGAGGCGAACACCCCGCACGGCCCCGCGATCGACGCCGTGCAGGAGTTCGAACCCAACTAGGAGCGCCGGCGCAGCAGCACGGCCACGGCCGCGCCGACGCCGAGCCACCCGGCCGCGAGCAGCAGGACCAGGTTGCGGCCGTAGTCCAGCGGCAGCGCGGACGGGACCGACGGGTCCCGTCCGCCGCCGTCGACGAACGGCAGCGCCACCAGCACGAGCACCCCGCTGACCGCGGCCGCGGCGCCCACCAGGATCCGCGCGGCCCGGCGCCGGCCCGGCCGCCCCCGGCCGTCGGGCGGATCCGGGATCAGGCGACGCAGCAACCGTCCGGTTGCGATCACGGCCGGGGTGAGCAGCGTGTCGACCGCGAGCCACCCGACCACGACGAGGAGCAGCCAGCGGCCGAGCGGCGACGGACCGGACGACCCGAGCAGGCCGACCACGCCGTAGAGCAGGATCGCGGTGCCGAGCAGGGTGAGCCTCATCGGTGCGCCCCGATCCACGCCACCCACTTGGTCTGCAGCACCCCGGGCCGGTTGGGGGCGATGAGACGACACGGGTAACCGTGGTCGAGGTGGAGCGTCCCGCCGTTCAGGCGCAGGGCGAGCAGCGTCAGCGGGTCCTGGGCGAACGCCGCCGGGAGCGTGGCCGCGCGGTAGGCGCCGGACCGCTGCAACGACTCGATCCGGACGTCCGCGCCGGGCGCCACCCCGGCCTCGGCCAGCAGGTCACGCAGCCGCACGCCGGTCCAGCGCGCGGACGCGCTCCAGCCCTCGACGCACGCGATCGGCAGGTCGGCGGTGTGCTGGGGGAGCGCGGCGAGCGCGTCGAGACCGAGCCGGAGCGTCCGGGTGCCGGCCACGACCAGCCGGTAGTCGTCGCGGGTCGCGGTCGCGAGCACCCCGGCACCGGCCGCGGACCGGTTGACGGGCAGGCCCTGGGGGCCGAGGCCGGGCCGGCGCGGGGCCAGCACCGAGAGTCCGCTGAGCGGGCGCACGGTCTGGCCGACGGTCGCCAGCGTCACGGCACCGGCCGCCGCCGCCACCGTGGCGAGCACCGCCCGACGGGTCGTCACCGGATCGGCCGGGGCGTCGTTTCCGGCCCGGCCGGGGTTCTCCGCGGTCCGGTCGGCCGCGCTGTCGTCCGGAGGGCCGGACGTGCGGCGGCGGCTCTCCCGCAGGACGCGGCGGACCACGGCGGCCTGGGCTCCGATGTGGATCACCAGCGCGCCGGTCGTGATCCAGGCGGTCCAGTAGTGCGCGGCCGGGAACCCGAACCCCATCACCGCGTACTGGCGCGCGGTGTTCAGCACGCCGCTGACCAGCTCGAACACCGCCCCGGCGACGAGCACCAGCAGCGCGCACCGGGCGAGCAGGTCGGCGGCGTCGCGTGCCGGCGGCCACCGGAACAGCGTCGGGTACACCGCCCAGAGCTTCGCCAGCAGCAGCGGCACGGTGGCCAGCCCGGTCGCCACGTGCAGCCCCTGGGTGACCCGGTAGAGCGACACCGGCCGGGTGGGCCAGAGGAACCAGGACGGCGGATGCTGGATCCCGTGACTGATCAGCCCGGTGACCAGGCAGATCCCGAACGCGGCCCCGAGCCAGAGGCCGAGCCGGGCCGAGAGCGCCGCCGAGCGCCCGGCCGGCCGGATCGCCCCGGGCGCGAACGGTCCGCGGCGCAGCCCGGCCGGCGGCTCCGGGAACGGCCGGCGCCAGAGCGGTGCCCGCCGCTGCGTGCTCACGGGCGCACCAGGGTGGCGAACCACCGTCCGTCGGTGTCCCACTCCTCGTCGACGACGAGCCCGGCGGCGGCCGCGGCCCGGTGGATCTCGTCGGCGCCCAGGTCCGCCCACGGCACCCACTCGCTGTAGCGGCGACCGTGTTCGAGGCGGAACCGGTAGCGGCGACCGGCCCCGGGCGGGACCAGCTCGACGACGACGCGCCCGGCCGCGCCCAGCAGCCCGGCGACCTGGCGCAGCAACCGCACCGGGTCGCCACCGATCCCGATGTTGCCGTCCGCGAGCAGCACCGACGTCCACCGGCCCGCCCCGGGCACCCGCCCGAACACCGACCGGCGGAGCGCGGCGGCACCCCGGCGGCCGGCCGCGGCGACGGCGGCCGGGACGACGTCGACGGCCAGCACCGGCCGACCGGCGAGCGCGAGCGCGGCGGCCAGCCGGCCCGGGCCGCAGCCGGCGTCCAGCGTCGCGCCGACGCACCGCGCGAGCAGACTGCGGTCACCGGGCCGGGCGGGGCGGTGCCAGTCGTCGAGCGCGAGCGGCGCGAGGTCGCCCCGCTCGTTCCGGACCAGCAGCCGGTGCGGCCGGCCCGCCTCCAGCGCGGTGATCCCCTCGCCGTACAACCGCGCGGCCGACGTCACGCGACACCGGCCTTCGCCCGCGCCGCGGTCCGCCGCCAGGTCGCCGCGAACCGGGACCCGGGCGCGCGTGCGGCCACGGCGGCGGCGTCGGCCGCGGTGTCGACGTCGCGCTCGGTGGGCGCGTCGGCGATCCGCAGACCGGCGGCGCTCAGCGCGGCCCGGGTGGCGCGGCCGGTGTCCGGCCGGGACATCGGGACGGTCCGCAGGAGCGCGGCGTAACGCGGATCGTGCAGGCCCAGCGTCCACCAGCCGCCGTCGAGGGCCGGACCCAGCACGGCGTCGACGCCGTCGAGCCGCGCGCCGACCGCCGCGAGCCGGTCCGGCCCCACCTGCGGGGTGTCCATGCCGACCAGCACGGTGGCCAGGCCGGGCACGGCGGCGTCGGCGAACGCGGCGGCGATCCGGTCGGCCAGGCCCTGGCCGCGCTGCGGGATCACCGCGAAGCCGTGGAGCGGCAGGTCACCGACCTCGCCGGGGGAGTCGATCGCCAGCACCCGGCGCCGCGCCGGGGTGGCCCGCACCGCGTCCAGGGTGTCCTGGAGCGCGGCGCGCGCGAGCTCGGCCGCCTCCGCCGGTGTGCACGGTGGACACAGGCGGGTCTTCACCCGGCCCGCCACCGGGGCTTTCGCGAGCACGAGCAGCTGGACGTTCACCGGGTCAGCACCCGCCCCATGTCGACGACCGTGCGGAGCGTGCCGCCGACCGTGCCGGTGACCTTGGACGTGCTCCCGGCGGTGCGCGGCGCGTAGGCGACGTCCACCTCGGACACCCGCAGCCCGGCCCCGGCGGCCGCGACGACCGTCTCCAGCGGGTAGCCGAACCGCCGGTCGGTCAGGTCCAGCGCGCGCA
>NZ_BAAAGX010000008.1:63008-109748 GCF_039524755.1 Cryptosporangium japonicum | reverse complement strand
CCGCGGGTCGGCCAGGTCCAGCGCGCGCAGCGCCGCCCGGCGTCCGGCCCGCATCGGGCCCAGGTCGTGCAGGCGCAGGCCGGTCCGCCGCCGCAGCCGCGCGGCCAGCGCCGCGTTGGCCCACCGGGCGTGCGCCGGCCACGCACCGCGCGCGGTGGGGCGGCGGCGCCCGAGCACCAGGTCGGCCTCGTCGCGCGCCACCGGGTCGGCGACCCGGGGCAGCTCGGCCGGGTCCAGCGAGCCGTCGGCGTCGCAGAAGCACACCACGTCCGCGGTGGACGCCACGAGCCCGGCGTGCGCGGCGGCGCCGTAGCCGCGGACGGGCACCGCGAGCACTGTCGCGCCGAGCGCGCGGGCCAGGTCGGCGGAACCGTCGGTGGAACCGTTGTCGGCCACGATCGCGCGGTAGCCGTCCGGGAGCCGCCCGAGCAGCCAGGGCAGCGAGAGCGCTTCGTTCAGGCAGGGGAAAACCACGTCGACCGCGACCGGCCGAGGAGTCCTTGGCTTCGACATCTGCCGACCGTAAAACCGCTCCGGCCTGCGAAGACCTTACGATCCGCGAACGTCGGCCGCAGTTCTTACGGTTCTCGAACGGGTGACGCGCTGCGCCCGGAACCGGCCCGGCGGCGGCCTAACGTCCGGTAGATGACCGTCTCCCTGCGCCGACCTCCACCGTCTCCCGACCGGCCCCGGGACCGTCACGACGACGGCGCCGAGCGGTCCGGGCCGGTCGCGATCGGCGCGGTCGTCGGCGCGGCGGTGGTGGTGGCCGGCGTCGCGCTCCGGGGCGCCTGGCTGAGTGCCCGCGGCGTCGACCTGCACCTCTCCGGTGGGCAGCCGCTGACCGGCCGGCTCGACGTCCGGTTGCCCCCGGCGCTGCTGCTGCCGGTGGTGGTCGGGGTCGGGTTGATCGTCGTCGGGCCGGTCGCCGCGGCCCGGTGGCGCTGGCCGGTCCTGCTGGCCGGTACCTGGGTCGCCGGTGCGGCCTGGGCGGTGTCGCTGGCGCTCGTCGACGGCGTCCGGGCGCTCGGGGCTCCGCTCACCACCCGCTGGGAGTACCTGCACGACGTCGACCGGGTGGGTGCGGTGCCGGAGTTCCTGCGCACGTTCACCGACCACGTCCTCGGCGGGTCGCCCGGCTTCCAGTGGGTGACGCACGTGTCCGGGCACCCGCCGGGCGCGCTGCTCGTGTTCGCCGGGCTCGACCGGCTCGGGCTGTCCGGCGCCGGCTGGGCGGGTGCGCTGTGCATCGCGGCCGGTGCGTCGGCCGCCCCGGCGGTGCTGGTGACCGTCCGGCACCTGGCCGACGGGGACGTCGCGCGCCGGGTCGCGCCGTTCGTCGTGCTCGCGCCGGCCGCGCTGTGGATCGCCACCTCGGCCGACGCGTTGTTCTGCGGCGTCACCAGCTGGGGGGTCGCGGCGCTGGCGAGCGCGGCGTCCGGTCGGGGGCGGGGCGCCGACCTCCGGGCGGCGGCCGGTGGGCTCGCGCTCGGGGTCGCGCTGTTCCTCTCCTACGGCCTCGTGCTGATCGGGGTGCTCGCGGTGGTCGTGGTCGTCGTGCGGCGGCGGGTGCGTCCGCTGGTGGTGGGCGGAACGGTCGTGGTGGCGGTCGTGGCCTCGTTCGCCGCGCTGGGGTTCTGGTGGTGGGACGGGTTCCTCACGGCCGCGGAGCGGGTCCGTGAAGGCTCGGCCTGGATCGACCGGCCCGCCGGCTACTTCGTCGCGGTGAACGTGGCCGCGGTCGCCGTGTGCGTCGGCCCCGCCACCGTCGCCGGTCTCGCGCTCCTGACCCGGAACGGTCTCGCGCGGGGGGTTTCGGCGCGGGGTGGTCCGGCGCCGGGTGGTCCGGCGCCGGGCAGGCTGCTGCGGAACGGTCTCGCGCGGGGGGTGCTGGCGCGGGCCGTGGTGTTGCCGGTGACCGCGGGTGGGCTGGTGCTGGCGGCCACCGCGAGCGGTCTCGCCAAAGGTGAGGTGGAGCGGATCTTCCTGCCGTTCGCGGTCTGGCTGCTGGTCGCGGCCGGTGCGCTGGCCCCGCGCGAACAGCGGCGCTGGCTGGCGGCCCAGGCCGCGGTCGCGCTCGTCGTCCAGCTGGGGTGGATGCTGAAGTGGTGAGCCGGGTTCTGGTGGTGGACGACGATCCGACGGTCAGCGAAGTCGTCGGGCGTTACCTGCGACGGGCCGGGTTCGTCGTCGACCTGGTCGGCGACGGCCCGGCGGCGCTGCGTGCGGCGGCCGCGGCGGCGCCGGACCTGGTGGTGCTGGACCTGATGCTCCCCGGCATGTCGGGGCTGGAGGTGTGCCGTCGCCTCCGGGCCGACGGGGACGTGCCGATCGTGATGCTCACCGCGCTCGGCGACGAGGCCGACCGCGTGGTGGGCCTCGAGACCGGCGCCGACGACTACGTCACGAAGCCGTTCTCGCCCCGCGAGCTGGCGCTGCGGGTGCAGTCGGTGCTGCGGCGCACCGGCGGCACCCGGGCCGGTGCGCCCGCACCGGAGCTCGAGGACGGCGACCTGCGCGTGAACCCGGCCGCGTACCTGGCGTTCCGCAACAACACGCAGCTGCCGCTGACCGTCCGCGAGTTCGACCTGCTGGTGCACTTCCTGCGCCACCCCGGCCGGGTGTTCACCCGCGCCGACCTGCTCGAGCAGGTCTGGGGCTGGACGGTCGGCGACCAGGCGACGGTCACCGTCCACGTCCGCAGGCTGCGCGAGAAGATCGAGGACGACCCGGCCCGTCCGGTCCGGATCGTCACCGCGTGGGGCGTCGGTTACCGCTACGACCGAACGGACCGCTGATGCGAGACGTCGTGATCATCTGTGTGCTGGCGCTGGGATCGTCCGGCGCGGTCGCGCTGTTCGGGCTGGCCGGGCTGCGTGTCCTCCGCGGCCGCTCGGTCACCGCGCACCTGGGTGTGCTGCTCGCGGTGACGGTGGCGTCGGTCGTCACCGGGGTCGTGGTCGTGGCCGACGCGATGTTCCTGAGCGCCCACGACCTCGGCGTGATGGGGATGGTGCTGACCGTGTCCGGGGTGGTCAGCCTCGGCTTCGCGCTGATCGCGGGGCGCCGGCTCGCCCGGGCCAGCGTCTGGGCGGCCGAGGCACGGGCACGGGAACAGGCGCTCGAACGCAGCCGCCGGGAGGTCGTCGCGTGGGTCTCGCACGACCTCCGCACCCCGCTGGCCGGGCTGCGCGCGATGGCCGAGGCGCTGGAGGACGGGATGGTCGAGCCCGAGGGGGTGCCCGGGTACCACCGGCGCATCCGGTTGGAGGCCGACCGGATCACCGCACTCGTCGACGATCTGTTCGAGCTGTCCCGGATCAACGCCGGAGCACTGCGGCTGACGCTCGACGCCGTGCCGCTCGGCGAGGTGGTCTCGGACGCCGTCGCGAGCGCGACCCCGGTGGCGCGGGCGAAGGGCGTGCGGCTGGTGGCCGACCACTCGTCCTACGGCGTGGTGCGGGGCAGCGAGCCGGAACTGGGGCGGGTGCTGGGCAACCTGCTGGTCAACGCGATCCGGCACACCCCGCAGGAAGGGATCGTGACCGTGGTGGGCGGGTCCGACGAGGGAACGGGCTGGGTCGCGGTGAGCGACGAGTGCGGCGGCATCCCGGCCGCGGACCTGCCCCGCGTGTTCGACACCGCGTTCCGGGGCGAGAGCGCGCGCACGCCGTCCGCGGCCGGGGATCCGCTGGGGTCGGGCGGCGGGCTGGGGCTCGCCATCGCCCGGGGGCTGGTCGAGGTCCACGGCGGACTGATCGCGGTCGACAACACCTCCAGCGGCTGTCAGTTCACCGTCCGCCTCCCGGCCGCCGCCGGCTAACCACGCAGCGGGGCCCGGGCGAAGCGGGTGACGCCCTCGGTGAACGGCACGGTGGCGACGAAGCCCAGCCGGGCGGCGGCGCGCGCGGGCGAGGCCAGCACGTGCCGGACGTCGCCGAGGCGGTAGTCGCCGGTCACCACCGGAGCGGGCCCGCCGAACGCGGTGGCCAGCGTGCGCGCCATGTCCCCGATCGACCGCGGCTCACCCGAGGCGACGTTGCACGGCAGTACCGTGCCGTCGGGAAGCGTCGAGAGCGCACGCAGCGCCGCGAGGTTCGCGGCGGCCACGTCGGTGACGTGCACGAAGTCGCGGAGCTGGGCGCCGTCCTCGAAGACGCGCGGCGCCTCGCCGCGTTCGAGCGCGGAGCGGAACAGCGACGCCACGCCGGCGTACGGGGTGTCCCGGGGCATCCGCGGGCCGTAGACGTTGTGGTAGCGCAGCGCCACGACCCGGGCCCCGGTGTCGCGGGCCCACGCGGCCGCGAGGTGCTCCTGCGCGACCTTCGTCGCCGCGTACACGCTGCGTGGATCCAGCCGGGCGTCCTCGTCCACCCGACCGGGTTCCAGCGCCTGCCCGCAGCGCGGACACGTCGGCTCGAAGCGGCCGGCCGACAGGTCGGACGCCGCCCGGGGCCCCGGTGCCGTCGTACCGTGCCGGGCGCAGCGGTAGCTGCCTTCCCCGTACACCACCATCGAGCTGGCCAGGACCAGCCGGCGCACGCCGTGCGCGGCCGCCGACGCCAGCACGACCGCCGTCCCGAGGTCGTTGTCGGCCGCGTACGCGGGCAGGTCGGCGACGTTCAGGCCCAGGCCGACCCGCGCGGCCTGGTGGACGACCGCGTCGACTCCGCGGAACGCCGCGGACATCGCGTCGGCGTCGCGGACGTCGGCCCGGACGACCTCGTAGCCGTCGAGCACCGCGGGCGCCCCGGCCGGATGCAGGTCCGGCGCGAGCGAGTCGACGACGACCGGGTCGTGCCCCGCCCGCGCCAGAGCTTCGACGACGTGTGATCCGATGAAACCGGCGCCGCCGGTGACGAGCACTCGCATGGCTCCGACCGTAGGACCCGTGTCCGCCCGCTCCGGCCGTCGGCGCCGGGCCGTAAGGGAACCGTGAGATCTGCTCAGCGCCCCGCCGCGGTGGCGCACGCGATGCAGAACGCGGTGGAGGGCCGGGCGGCCAGCCGCTCCGGGGCGATCGGGCCGCCGCAGGACTCGCAGCGGCCGTAGTCGCCGGCCGCGTGCCGGGCGAGGGCGCGGTCCAGCTCGTCGAGGCGGGAGCGCGCGGACGACAGCAGCGCGGCGGTGTGCGCGCGCTCGTACGCGATCGTGGCGCCTTCCGGGTCGTGCTCGTCGTCGGTGTTGCTCATCGCGGCGGCCTCGATGATGCCGTCCAGGTCGGCGCGGAGCGCGCTGATCTGGGCCGCGGTGTCCGCGCGCTCGTCGTTGAGCGCGCGGTGCACGTCGTCCACGGCTAGGGGAGCAGCCCGCGCACGTAGGCGGCCTGACCCACGTGCTGGGTGTCGTCGTCGTACACGCTCGCCAGGCGCACGCCGAGCGTGACCGGTGGGTCCCAGCGCTCGTCGACGACCCGGTCGAGGTCGGACTCCGCGAGCCCGCGCAGGTACTCGACGGTGCGGGCGTGCACCGCGTCGTAGTACTCGATCAGGGCCCGGTCGTTCTCCGGGCGCACGCCGGCCACCTGGGCGGCGGTGTGCGCGTAGCCGGTGTCGGACGGGTCGGACTTCACCCCGAACCGGGCGCCCCAGTTGCCGGTGACGTACACCTGGTCGCCGTCGAGCAGCTCGGACACGTGATGGTCCTGCACGCGGGTCAGGTGCCAGATCAGCCAGCCGATCGAGTTCGCTCCCTCGGCCGGTGCCCAGCGCAGCTGCTCGGCGGACAGGCCCTCGGCGGCTCCACGCACCAGCTCGGGCAGGCGGCCGAAGGACTCGATGAGAACCTCGTTGACGTTCATCAGATCGCGTGTTCCCCCCGTGCGGTTCGACTAATCGCCTCGGGTCGCCACGCGGGGCGGCCCGCGCGAGTGCGCCTGAGCCGCGGGCACACTGGAGGCATGTCACAACCCACGGGACCCATCGAGTCGTGGGTCGAGCGTCAGATCAGCGCCGCGATCGAGCGCGGCGAGTTCGACGACCTGCGCGGCGCGGGCAAACCGATCCCGGGCATCGACGATCCGCCCGACCCGCTGTGGTGGATCAAGCGCAAGATGAAGCGCGAGGGGCTGTCGGTCGTGCCGCCGTCGCTGGCGCTGCGCAAAGAGGTCGAGGACGCGCTGGACAAGGCGTACGCGGCCCGGAAGGAACAGGACATCTGGGACCTGCTGGAGCCGATCAACAAGAAGATCCGCGCCGCGATCCGGGTCGCGCCGGTCGGTCCCCCGCTCAACCTCATGCCGATCGACATCGACCGGGTGGTCCGCCGCTGGCAGGCGAGGGGCGACCACGAAGTGGGGTGATTCCCGCCGGAAATCACCCCACTTCGTTGGTGGTTCGCCTACAGCGTCTTCGTGAGCCGCTCCGCGAGCAGACGCGAGAAGCGCGCGGGATCCGAGAGCTCCCCGCCCTCCGCGAGCAGCGCCATCCCGTAGATCAGCTCGGCCGCCTCGGCGTCCCGGGTGCCGTCCGCGAACGCGTTCCGCAACCCCGTGACCAGCGGGTGGCCCGGGTTGAGCTCCAGGATCCGCTTCACCGACGGCAGCGGCTGCCCCATCGCGCGGAACATCTTCTCCAGCTGCGGCGTGAGGTCGTCCGAGTCACCGACCACGCACGCGGGGGAGTCCACCAGCCGGGTGGAGAGCCGCACCTCCTTGACCGACTCGGACAGCGCCGACGACATCCAGGTCAGGAAGTCCTCGAACTCCGCCGGGGTCTCCGCGGGCGCGTTCCCGAGATCCACCTGCCCCTTCGCCACCGACTTCAGCGGGATGCCGTCGTACTCGGTGATCTGGTCGACCCACACCTCGTCGACCGGGTCGGTGAGCACCAGCACCTCGTAGCCCTTGGCGCGGAACGCCTCCAGGTGCGGCGAGTTCTCGATCGTCGCCCGCGAGTCACCGGTGAGGTAGTAGATCTCGGTCTGCCCCTCCGGCCGCCGCTCGACGTACTCCCGCAGCGTCGTCAGCTTCTCCGGATCGGCGGTCGACGAGAACGACAGCAGGTCGAGGATGATCTCGCGGTTCGCCGCGTCCTCGATCAGGCCCTCCTTGAGCGCCCGCCCGAACTCGGCCCAGAACGTCGCGTACTTCTCCGGCGACAGCTCCTTGATCGTGCTCAGCACCTTGCGCACCAGGCGACGGCGCACGGCCTGGATCTGCCGGTCCTGCTGCAGGATCTCCCGCGAGACGTTCAGCGAGAGGTCGGCCGCGTCCACCACGCCCTTGACGAAGCGCAGGTAGGACGGCACCAGCGCTTCGCAGTCGGCCATGATGAACACGCGCTTGACGTAGAGCTGGACACCGCGCTGGGCGTCGCGCGAGTACAGGTCGAACGGCGCCCGGGACGGCAGGAACAGCAGCGCGTCGTACTCGAACGTGCCCTCGGCCTTCATGTGGATGGTCTCGAGGGGGTCGGTCCAGTCGTGGCTGACGTGCTTGTAGAACTCGCTGTACTCCTCGGCGGTGACCTCGCTGCGCGGCCGGGCCCAGAGCGCCTTCTGCGAGTTGACGGCCTCCCCGTCGAGGCGGATGGGCCACGCGATGAAGTCCGAGTACTTCTTCACGATCGAGCGCAGCACCGCCGGGTCGGCGTAGTCGTGCAGCTGGTCCTCGGTGTCGGCCGGTTTGAGGTGCAGCGTGACCGCGGTGCCCTGGGGGGCGTCGTCGACGTCGTCGATCGTGTAGGTGCCCTCGCCGGTCGACTCCCACCGGGTGCCGGTGGACTCGCCGGCCTTGCGGGTGACGAGCGTGACCCGGTCGGCCACCATGAACGACGAGTAGAACCCGACGCCGAACTGCCCGATCAGGTCCGCGGACTCCGAGGAGGACTCCCGCAGCTTGCGCAGCAGCTCCGCGGTGCCCGACTTCGCGATCGTGCCGATCAGCGACACGACCTCGTCGCGCGTCATGCCGATGCCGTTGTCGGTCACGGTCAGCGTCCGTGCGTCGGCGTCCGGGGTGAGCGTGACGTGCAGGTCGGAACGATCGACGTCGAGGTCGGAGTTGACCAGGCTCTCGATCCGGAGTTTGTCCAGCGCATCGGAGCCGTTCGAAATGAGTTCGCGCAGGAAGATGTCCTTGTTCGAGTAGATCGAATGGATCATCAGCTGCATGAGCTGCCGGGTCTCGGCTTGGAACTCGAGCGTCTCCACTACTTTCCCTTTCTCGTCGGGGTCGGACGGAATCGTATGCTCGACCGCATGTCCAGCACGCCGGATGCACCGCCGTCCTCCGCCAGCGCGGCGCGGCGACCGCAGGCCGAGCGCAGTCAGGAGACCCGCACGCGGATCCTCGACGCCGCGGTCGAGCTGCTCGTCGAGGAGGGCTACGCCCGCGCCAACACGCTGGCGATCCAGGCCAAGGCCGGGGTGTCCCGCGGCCGGTTGCTGCACCAGTTCCCCTCCAAGGAGGAGCTGCTGGTGGCCGCGGCGCACCACGTCTGGCAGAAGCGACGCTCGGCGTCGGCGTCGGGTGAGGCGCTGCCCGACGACCCGGAGGCACGCATCGACGTGGTCGTCGAGGGGCTCTGGCTGTCGTTCAACGAGCCCCAGTTCTGGGCCGCCACCGAGCTCTGGGTCGCCGCCCGCACCGAACCGGCGCTCGCGGACGTCATCCGCCCGGCCGAGCGTCGGCTGGGCCGGGAGATCTGGGCGTCGATGGACGGGCTGTTCGGGCCCGCGCTGACCGCGCACCCGATGTACCAGGTCGTGCGCCACACGCTGTTCACGAGCATGCGTGGCGTCGCGCTGACGTACGCGTTCGACAAGCGTGACCCGTCGACCGAGCCGAGCCTGGCCAACTGGAAGCAGCTCGCGAAGGCGATCCTGCTGAGCGACGTGGATCACTCCGCCTAATTTCCGGTCTACCTTGACTGTTTCTGTGCGCCGCGACGAAACTCGGTGGGAACGGAGCAGGCCAAAGGAGGCATCTGTGCGCGACGCGGTGATCGTGGAAGCTGTCCGAACCCCGTCCGGCAAGGGCAAGCCCGGGGGCGCGCTCTCCGGCATCCACCCGGTCGACCTGCTCTCCGGCGCGCTCACCGCGCTGCTCGAGCGCACCGGCATCGACCCCACCCAGATCGACGACGTGATCGGCGGCTGCGTCGGCCAGGCCGGCGAGCAGGCGCTGAACATCACCCGCAACGCGGTGCTCGGCGCCGGTCTGCCGGAGTCGATCCCGGCGACCACCATCGACCGGCAGTGCGGTTCCAGCCAGCAGGCCGCGCACTTCGCCGCGCAGGGCGTTCTCGCCGGCGCGTACGACGTGGTGATCGCCTGCGGCGTCGAGTCGATGAGCCGGGTGCCGATGGGCACGTCGGCGGCCGGGCAGAACCCGTTCGGCACCGGCGTGCCGAAGCGCTACCCCGAGGGCCTGGTCAACCAGGGCGTCTCGGCCGAGATCATCGCCGGCCGCTGGAAGTTCAGCCGCGAGCAGCTCGACGAGTACTCGGCGCAGTCGCACGCCCGGGCGGCGGCCGCAACTGCGGCCGGCGCGTTCGACCGGGAGATCATCCCGGTGGGCGAGTTCACCACCGACGAGACCGTGCGGGCTTCGACGACAGCGGAGAAGCTGGCCGGCCTCAAACCCAGCTTCTACCACGAGAAGCTCGCCGAGCGTTTCCCGGAGATCGGCTGGCACATCACGCCGGGCAACTCGTCGCCGCTCACCGACGGCGCGTCGGCCGTCCTCATCATGTCGGCCGAGAAGGCCGCGGAGCTCGGTCTCACGCCCCGCGCCCGGTTCCACTCGTTCGCCGTCGTCGGCGACGACCCGCTGCTGATGCTCACCGGCCCGATCCCGGCCACCAAGAAGATCCTGGCGAAGTCCGGGCTGAGCATCGACGACCTCGACGCCTACGAGGTCAACGAGGCGTTCGCGCCGGTGCCGCTGGCCTGGGCGCAGGAGCTCGGCGCCGACCCGGCGAAGCTGAACCCGCGCGGCGGGGCGATCGCGCTCGGCCACGCGCTCGGTTCGTCCGGCACCCGGTTGCTGACCACGCTGGTCAACCACCTGGAGGACACCGGCGGCCGGTACGGCCTGCAGACGATGTGCGAGGGCGGCGGCATGGCCAACGCGACGATCATCGAGCGGATCTGACGTGCGGCTGACCGGATCCGACGTCGCGCTGATCACCGGGGGTGCGTCCGGGCTGGGGCTCGCGACCGCCGAGAAGCTGGTCGCCGACGGGGCCAGGGTCGTGATCCTCGACCTGCCCGGCTCGGACGGGGCCGCGGTGGCCGAGAAGCTCGGCGGGGTCTTCGCGCCGGGTGACGTCACGTCCGAGTCGGACGTGGCCGGCGCCGTGCACGCGGCGGCCGAGATCGGCACGCTGCGTGCCGCGATCAACTGCGCCGGCATCGGCACCGCGATCAAGACCGTGGGCAAGGAGTACAAGCCCTTCCCGCTCGACGCGTTCCAGCGGGTCGTCCAGGTCAACCTGATCGGCACGTTCAACGTGATCCGGCTGGCCGCGGCGCGGATCGCGCAGGCCGAGGAAGTCGACGGCGAGCGCGGGGTCATCGTCAACACCGCCTCGGTCGCGGCGTTCGAGGGGCAGATCGGGCAGGCCGCGTACTCGGCGTCGAAGGGCGGCATCGTCGGCATGACGTTGCCGATCGCGCGTGACCTCGCGTCGCTCAAGATCCGGGTCAACACGATCGCCCCGGGTCTGTTCGACACCCCGCTGCTGGGCAGCCTGCCCGACACCGTGCGCGACGCGCTGGGCGCCCAGGTGCCGCACCCGTCGCGGCTCGGCTCCCCGGTCGAGTACGGGCTGCTCGCGTCGCAGATCATCGCGAACCCGATGCTCAACGGCGAGGTCATCCGCCTCGACGGGGCGATCCGGATGTCGCCCCGATGAGCGTGCTGACGACCCGCTTCACCGAGCTGTTCGGCGTCGAACACCCGGTGGTGCAGGGCGGGATGCAGTGGGTGGGGCGGGCCGAGCTCGCGGCCGCGGTGTCCGAGGCCGGCGGGCTCGGGCTCATCACCGCGCTCACCCAGCCGACGCCGGCCGACCTCGCCACCGAGATCGAGAAGGCGCGGGCGCTCACCGACAAGCCGTTCGGCGTCAACCTGACGATCCTGCCGACGATCACGCCACCGCCGTACGACGAGTACCGGCGGGTGATCGTGGACGCCGGCATCACGGTCGTCGAGACGGCGGGGTCCAATCCCGAGCCGCACATGGACCTGTTCAAAGAGCACGGCGTCAAGGTCCTGCACAAGTGCACGAGCGTGCGTCACGCGCTCAAAGCCCAGCGGATCGGTGTGGACGCGGTCTCGATCGACGGGTTCGAGTGCGCCGGTCACCCGGGTGAGGACGACATCCCGGGCCTGGTGCTGATCCCGGCCGCGGCCGACAAGCTGACGATCCCGTTCATCGCGTCCGGCGGGTTCGGCGACGCCCGGGGCCTGGTCGCCGCGCTGGCACTGGGCGCCGACGGCATCAACATGGGCAGCCGGTTCATGTGCACGGTCGAGTCACCGATCGACCAGGCCGTCAAACAGGCCATCGTCGACGCCGACGAGCGCGACACCGAGCTGATCTTCCGGCCGCTGCGCAACACCGCGCGGGTCGCGAGGAACGCGGTGAGCGTCGAGGTGGTCCGCATCCTGAACGAGGGCGGTCAGTTCGCCGACGTCCAGCACCTGGTGTCCGGCGCGCGCGGCCGGACCGTCTACGAGAACGGCGACGTCGAGGCCGGGATCTGGTCGGTCGGGATGGTGCAGGGCCTCATCCACGACATCCCGACCGCGGGTGACCTGGTCCGTCGTATCGTCACCGAGGCGGCCGAGATCATCCGGGGCCGTCTGGCATCACTCGTAACTCTCACCGGAGTGGCCTCATGAGTGACATCACGGTGAACCGCGACGGCGCAGTGCTGACCATCGCGATCAACCGCCCCGAGCGGTTGAACTCGGTGACCACCGACGTCCTGAACGACCTCGCCGACCTGATCCTCGAGGCCGGCGCGGATCCGGACGTGCGTGTCATCACGCTGACCGGCACCGGGCGCGCGTTCAGCGCCGGCGCGGACCTCAAGTCGGGCGCGACCGCGACCGGCAGGCCCGGCACCGACACGATCATGGCCGCCAACCGGCTGATCCGGGCCGTGCGTGACGCCCGTCAGCCGACCGTCGCGGTGGTCAACGGCCCGGCGGTCGGGGTCGGGTGTTCGCTCGCGCTCGCCGCGGACCTGGTGCTGGCCTCGTCGAACGCGTACTTCCTGCTGTCGTTCACGAGCATCGGCCTGATGCCCGACGGCGGCGCGACCGCGCTGGTGCCCACCGCGATCGGCCGGGCCAGGGCGATGGCGATGGCGCTGGTCCCGGAGCGGATCCCGGCGGCCGAGGCGGTCGCCTGGGGGCTGATCTACCAGGCCGTGGACGCCGAGGAGCTGGACGCGGCGGCCAAGGCGCTGACCGATCGGCTGTCGACCGGGGCGCCGCTGGCCCTCGCGGCGACCAAGAAGGCGGTCAACGCGGCGACGCTGACGTCGCTCGAGGGTGCGCTCGGGCGTGAGCTCGAGGGCCAGGGCCACCTGCTGCAGACGGCCGACCTCGCCGAAGCCGTCGTCGCGTTCGGAGAGAAACGCCCGCCGAAGTTCACCGGAGCGTGAGATCCGGGGCCGCCCGCGGGCGGCCCCGGATCGTTCACGGCAGGGGGACGCTGACCGCGGTGTACGGCGTGGCCGGGGTGGGCGTGGTGGTGAAGCGTGCGTTCGGGGTGTAGAGCCGGCCCCGGTAGAGCGCGAGCGTCGTCGGCACGTCGAAACGGGAGTCGGTGATCGCGCCGACCACCGTGCCGCGCGTTCCGTCCAGGTTCACCACCGCGATCGAGTTGTTCCGGTTCTGGACGACGAACAACGTCTGTCCGAGCGTCAGCAGACCGTCCCCGTTGGTCAGCGGGAACTCCTTGCCGTCCTTGGTCACCGCGATCTTCGTGGTCTTGCCGCTCGCGGCGTCGACGTGGAACAGCCCGCCGGTGTTCGACTGGACGACGATCAGGCCCCGCCCGTCCGGCGTCCGCGTGATGCCGTTGGCGTTGTTGCCCTCGCCGTAGACGATGTCGCCGGTCAGCGGGATCGTGCTGACGTCGGACCGGGTGGGCACGCCGCTGCGCGGGATCGCCACCCGGTAGAGCTGCTTCTGTCGCGAGTCGGTGAAGTACGCCGCCGTGCGGGTGAGCACCACGTCGTTGACGAACGTGTCGGTGGCGGTGGTCAGCCGCAGGTTCGCGAGCGTCTTCCCGGACTTCGTGTCGACGACCCGGGCCGTGCCGGCGGACTGCCCGGCGACGAACAGGCGGCCGCGCTGGTCGAGCTTGAGGCCGACCGACGCCGTGCCCGGGCCCTGCGCGATCACCGTCGAGCGACCGGTGCGCAGGTCGACGCGCAGGATGTCACCGTCGGCCAGCGAGCCGAGGTAGGCCACCGGTTCGCGCCCGATCGTGATGCCCTCGGGGCGGAAACCGGCCGGGAGCTGATAGGTGGTGGGGGAGGGGCTCGCGGGGGTCGCGGCCACCGGAGAAGCGGTGAGCGTGGCGGCCGTGACGCCGGTGAGCAGAGCTGCGGCGAGTTTGGCTTTCATGGGGCCACCTTAGCTACTACAAAGGTGTGTAGTAAGCGTTCACGGCACCAGCAGCACCCGCCCGAGCTGTCCCCGATCGTCGAGGATCCGATGCGCTCGCGCGGCGTCGGCGAGCGGCAACCGCGCATGCACGGCCGCGCGCAGGGCGTTGTCCTCGGCGAGTCGCGTCAGCTCGGCGATCGCGGCGCGCACCTGCTCGGGAGCCGCGGCCCACCAGGCCAGGTAGGAGAACCCGAGCACCGCTTTCAGGCCGAACAACGACCGGACCGGGACGTCGATCAGCTCGCCGCCGGCCGCGCCGTACACGACCGCCCGTCCGAACGGGGCCAGCACGTCGACGCTGTGCCGCAGGACGTCGCCGCCGATCGCGTCGACGACGAGGTCCACGCCGGTGGGGGCGGCGGCACGCACCTGCTCCGGCCAGCCGGGGTCGGTGTAGTCGACGCCGACGTGCGCCCCGAACGCCGTCGCGAAGTCCAGTTTGGAGGCGGTGCTCGCGGTGGCGATCACGGTGGCGCCCTGCCGCCGGGCCAGCTGCACGACGAGGTGCCCGATGCCGCCGGCCGCCGAGTGCACGAGCACGGTCTCGTGCGCGGCCAGCCGGCCGAGGCGGAGCACCCCGAGGGCCACCGGCGCGGTGCCGGCCAGCGTGGTCGCGGTCGCGTCGTCGACCCCGTCGGGGATCGGGACCAGCCGGCTCGCGTCGGCGAGCGTGTACTCGGCGTAGGCGTCCTCGGCGACCAGCGCCCCGACCCGCCGGCCCCCGAGTGACGGGTCGACGCCGGGGCCGACCGCGTCGACCACGCCGACGACGTCGCCGGTGGGGCGGCCGGGCAGCGGGCGGGCGAAGAGCGGGCCGCTGCTCGGACCGGCGCGGAACCGGGTGTCGACGAAGTTCGCGCCGATGACCTCGGCGCGTAGCCGGACCTGGCCCGCGGCCGGTTCCGGGACGGCGGCGTCTTCCAGGCGCAGCACCTCGGGGCCGCCGTGCTCGTAGTAGCGGACACGACGCATGGGGGCCTCCGAGGTAATCTGGACCGGCGGTCAAGTTCTTTGGACCGTACTGGACCGGCGGTCCAGTTGTCATTCGAGTGGAGGCGCATGGAACGGCGTGAACGGGCCGACGCGGCACGCAACCGGCGCGCGATCCTGACCGCGACCGAGGCGTTGCTCGCCCGTCAGCGGCCCGAGACGATCTCGATGGAGCTCGTCGCGGCCGAGGCCGGCGTCGGGAAAGGCACGGTGTTCCACCGGTTCGGCAGCCGGATGGGGCTGATGGTCGCGCTCGTGCAGGAGCGTGCGCTCGGGCTGCGGGAGGCGGTCGAGAACGGTCCGCCGCCGCTGGGCCCCGGTGCGCCGCCGGCCGAACGCCTACCGGCCTTTCTCGACGCCGTGGTCGACGTCGTCGTGCGCAACAAGAACCTGCTGGCCGCGCTGGGCCACGCCGAGGCGTCCGCGCCGCACGACCACGGTGACCTCGCCGAGCACCCGGTGTACCGGTTCTGGCACGCCCACGTGGCGTCGCTGCTGACCGGTGACGACCCCCGGACGCTGGCGCACGTGCTGCTGGCCGGGCTACGCAGCGGGCCGCTGGTCGCGATGATCGATCGGGGTGAGGAGGAGCGCGTGAAGCGTGCCCTGCGGGCGACCGCGTCGGCGCTGCTCGAGAAAACCGGTTGCTGACCTCTGCGAGCCTGGGGGCATGACGTACTGACGAACTTCCCCAGCGCCTCCGTCACCTCTTCCGGGAAGAACTCGTCGTGCCCACCACCGTCACCATTCTCGACTCCCCGCTCAGCTGGATCGAGTCCGACGCCCGCGCCCAGTGCGCGCAGGTCGCCGCGCTCGACGGCATGATCCACGTCGCCGGGATGCCGGACCTGCACCCCGGCAAGGGCGCCCCGATCGGCGCCGCGATGACGTCCTCGGTGCTCTACCCGTTCCTGGTCGGCTCTGACATCGGCTGCGGCATCGCGGTGTTCCCGCTGCGCCTCAAGCGCGCCGACCCGGAGAAGCTGGCCGCCCGCTTCCCCGACCTCGACCGCCCGGTCGAACCCGACGAGCCTCCACCGGGCGGCTGGACGGACGGGCTGGGAACGGTGGGGCGGGGTAACCACTTCGTCGAGCTGGCCGAGGTCGACGACGTGCTCGACGCCGAGCGCGCCGCCGCCTGCGGCCTGGGGAAGGGCAGCCACGTCCTGATCGTCCACAGCGGCTCCCGCGGCCTGGGCGAAGCCATCCTCCGCGCCCACACCGAGGTCCACGGCGCCGGGCCGGCCGCCGACCCGGCGGCCTACCTCGCCGCCCACGACGACGCCGTGCGGTGGGGTTCGCTCAACCGCCGGGTGCTCGCGGCCCGCGTCGCCGACGCGATCGGCGCCTCGCTCACCGAGCCGATCGTCGACGTCTGCCACAACTCGGTGGAGGTCCGCGACGGGCACTACCTGCACCGCAAGGGCGCCGCCCCCGGAGACGACCGCGACGTGCTGATCGCCGGCACCCGCGGCACGCACTCGTACCTGGTGGCCGCGCACGCCGGCCCGGACGCCGGGTACTCGGTCGCGCACGGCGCGGGCCGCAAGATGTCCCGCGCCGACGCCCTGCGCCGCGGCAAGGCCAAGCACACGGTGGAGGAGCTGCGCCGCCCGCGGAAGGGGTCGATAGTGGTGTGCGGCGACCGCCAGCTCCTCTTCGAGGAGGCGCCGAGCGCGTACAAGCGGATCGACCGCGTGGTCGGCGACCTCGTCGAGCACGGCCTGGCCACGCCGATCCTGACCACGCTGCCCGTCGTCACCTACAAGACCGCGGACGCCGCTCCCCGTCGGCGCACACCGCGCCGGTGAGCGTCGCACCCGGTACCGTCCGACCGGTGACCTCGCCACTCGAAGACGACGTCGACCGCACGCTGGTGGCCATGCTGGCCGCCGACGGTCGTGCCACGCTCTCGACGCTCGCGGCCGCGGCCGGGCTGTCGGTCTCGGCCACCCAGTCACGCGTGCGCCGGCTCGAACAGCGGGGGGTGATCCGCGGGTACGCCGCCGACGTCGACCCCGACGCGCTGGGCCTGCCGCTCGCGGCGTTCGTCAGCATCACGCCGCTCGACCCGGCCCAGCCCGACGAGGCGCCCACCCAGCTCGCCGCGCTCGACGCGGTGGAGGCGTGCTACTCGGTGGCCGGCGAGGCGAGCTACCTCCTGCTCGTCCGGGTGCCGTCGCCCCGGGCGCTGGAGGAGCTGCTCCGGGAGATCCGGATCGTCGCCAACGTCCGGACGCACACCACCGTCGTCCTACAAACGTTCTACGAAAGGCGCCCTCGCCCGTAAAATTTACGGTCCGGCCGTTGTGAAACCGTAAAGATCGTCTTAGCGTTGGCTCATGACCCAGATCGTGGACGCCCCCGGGACGGTCCGGCCGGGCACCGTACATGCCGTCATCGCCGAGCATCTCCTCGCCGACGGTTTCGACTTCGTACTCGACCTCGAGGCCTCGCACGGCTCCACGCTCGTGGACGCCCGCGACGGCCACGAGTACCTCGACCTGTTCACATTCTTCGCCTCGTCGGCGCTGGGGATGAACCACCCCGCGCTCGCCGACCCGGCCTTCCGCGCCGAACTGCTCCGCGCCGCCACCAACAAGCCGAGCAACTCCGACGTCTACACCGTCGAGATGGCGCAGTTCGTCGACACGTTCGCCGAGGTGCTCGGCGACGACCGGCTGCCGCACCTGTTCTTCATCGAGGGCGGCGGCCTCGCGGTCGAGAACGCGCTCAAGGTCGCGTTCGACTGGAAGAGCCGCTGGAACGAGGCGCACGGAATCGACCCCGCGCTCGGCACCCGCGTGCTGCACCTGGAACACGCGTTCCACGGCCGCACCGGCTACACGATGTCGCTGACGAACACCGACCCGAACAAGGTCGCGCGCTTCCCGAAGTTCGACTGGCCGCGGATCCCGGCGCCGTACGTCCGCGAGGACGCGGATCTGGACGCGCTCGAGGCGCAGTCGCTGGCCGCCGCGCGCGCCGCGTTCGAGGCCCACCCGCACGACATCGCCGCCGCGATCATGGAGCCGATCCAGGGCGAGGGCGGCGACCACCATTTCCGCCCGTCGTTCCTGCGGGCGCTGCGGGAGCTCTGCCACGAGTTCGACGCGCTGTTCATCCTCGACGAGGTGCAGACCGGCGTCGGCCTCACCGGCACCACGTGGGCGTTCCAGCAGCTCGACGTCGTCCCGGACATCGTGGCGTTCGGCAAGAAGACCCAGGTCTGCGGCATCATGGCCGGCGGCCGGGTGGACGAGGTCGCCGACAACGTGTTCGCGGTGAGCTCGCGCCTCAACTCCACCTGGGGCGGCAACCTCACCGACATGGTGCGGTCCCGCCGCATCCTCGAGGTCATCCGCGACGAGAAGCTCGTCGACCGGTCCGCGTCGCTCGGCGCGAGCCTGCTGGAGAAGCTCCGGGCGCTCGGTGAGAAGCACGCGTCGGTGAGCAACGTCCGCGGCCGGGGCCTGATGTGCGCCTTCACGCTGTCCGACGCGTCACTGCGCGACGCGTTGCTCGACGGCTTGCAGAAGGACGAGAGCGTGATGATGCTCGGGTGTGGCGCGCGGAGCGTCCGCTTCCGGCCCGCCCTCACGATCAGCGAGGCCGAGCTGGACGCCGGCGTCGCGGCGATCGACCGGGTGTTGGCACGTCTGGAGGCCTAGTGCGTCAGTGGGAGTTGCGGGCCGCGTTCGCCCGGTCGCTGTCGGAGATGTACGGCACCGAGGTGCCGGCCTACACCACGCTGCTGCGGGTGTCGTCCGAGGTCAACGCCGACGTGCTGGCGAAACGCGGCGCCGACGCCCAGCGGCTGGGCAGCATCGAACGGGTCACCGCCGAGCGGCACGGCGCGATCCGGGTCGGCACCGCGCGTGAGCTGCGTCAGGTCGGTCAGCTCTTCGCCGGGTTCGGGATGCACCCGGTCGGGTTCTACGACCTGCGGAACGCGTCGTCGTCGTCGGTGCCGGTGGTGTCGACCGCGTTCCGGCCGCTTCCGGCCGACGAGCTGGCCCGCAACCCGTTCCGGGTCTTCACGTCGGTGCTGGTCACCGACGACCGGCGGTTCTTCGACGCCGACCTGCAGTCGCGGCTGGAGACGTTCCTGGGGCGCCGGGAGCTGTTCCCGCCCCGGGTGCTCGAGCTCGCGGCGAGGGCCGAGTCCGACGGCGAACTGCCCGACGCGGAGGCCGCGGAACTGCTGGCCGGCGCCACCGCCTGTTTCGCCCTGTCCCCGGACCCGATCGACCGGGCCTGGTACGACGAGCTCGCGCGGATCTCCGCGGTGGCCGCCGACATCGGCGGGGTGACCTCCACCCACATCAACCACCTCACCCCGCGCGTGCTCGACATCGACGAGCTCTACCGCCGGATGAGCGACCTGGGCATCACGATGATCGACGAGATCCAGGGGCCACCGGCCTGGGACGGCCCGGACGTGCTGCTGCGCCAGACGTCGTTCCGTGCGCTCGCCGAGCCCCGGCGGTTCACCGACGGCCCGGGCGAACTGCGGGTCCGGTTCGGCGAGGTCGAGGCCCGCGGCATCGCGCTCACCGCCGCCGGGCGGGCACTCTACGACCGGCTCCTGGCCGAGGTGGACACCCGCCGCGCGTCGAGCGGCCGCCCGCGCACGGAGGTGGCGGCCGAGGTCTGGCGTGAGCACCTCCCGGCGACCGAGGAGGGCTTGGACCGGGCCGGGCTCGGCGCGTTCACCTACCGCGCGGTGCCCGGAGCGCCCCGCCCCGACAGCTCCGACGTCCACGAGTGGGTGCGTGCCGGCGCGGCCGTGCGTGAACCGATCGTCTACGAGGATTTCCTGCCCCGCTCGGCCGCCGGAATCTTCCAGTCCAACCTCACCGACGCCGGCCGGCGGGACGACGCCCACACCGGCGCCGCCCGCGACGCCGGCTGGATGAGCGACGCGCTCGGCCGCGACGTCGCCGATCCGATCGTCCGCAACGAAGAACTGACGCGCGCCTCGCTGCAGGCGCTCAACCTGGAGATCCCATGATCGACCTGCGCGAGAGCGCTCGGAACGCGTTGAAGGCCTGCGGCGTCGAGGACGCCGCCCTGACCGGCGGGCTGACCGTCCGCACCCCGCTCACCGGCGCCGAGCTGGCGAGCGTGCGCGAGAGCACCGACGTCGACGCGGCCGTCGCCGCCGCCCACGCCGCCTACCAGCAGTGGCGCACGGTGCCCGCGCCGGTGCGCGGTGCCCTGGTCAAGCGGCTCGGTCAGCTGATCGACGAGCACAAGGACGACCTGGCCACCCTGGTGACGCTGGAGGCGGGCAAGATCCGCTCCGAGGCGCTCGGCGAGGTGCAGGAGATGATCGACATCTGCGACTTCGCGGTCGGCCTGTCCCGGCAGCTCTACGGCCGGACGATGCCCTCCGAGCGCCCCGGCCACCGGCTCATGGAGACCTGGCACCCGCTCGGCGTCGTCGGCGTGATCTCGGCGTTCAACTTCCCGGTCGCGGTCTGGTCGTGGAACACCGCGGTGGCGCTGGTCTGCGGCGACGCGGTCGTCTGGAAGCCGTCGGAGAAGACGCCGCTGACCGCGCTGGCCTGTTCGGCGCTGCTCGACCGGGCCATCGCCGAGGCCGCCGCACCGGCCGACCTGCACCGGGTCGTCATCGGTGGCCGCGAGGTCGGCGAGGCCCTCGTCGACTCGCCGCTGGTGCCGCTGGTGAGCGCCACCGGATCCACCCGGATGGGCCGTGAGGTCGGCCCGCGGGTGGCCGCCCGGTTCGGCCGCACGCTGCTCGAGCTCGGCGGCAACAACGCCGCGGTCGTGACGCCGTCGGCCGACCTCGACCTCGCCACCCGCGCGATCGTGTTCGCCGCCGCCGGCACCGCCGGGCAGCGCTGCACGACGCTGCGCCGCCTGATCGTCCACGCGTCCGTGGCCGACGAGCTCGTCGGCAAGCTGACCACCGCGTACGCGAAGCTCCCGATCGGCAGCCCGCTCGACTCCGGCACGCTGGTCGGACCGCTCGTCGACCGGGCCGCGTTCGACGCGATGGCCGCCGCGCTCGACCAGGCCCGCGCCGACGGCGGCGAGGTGCTCGTCGGCGGCGGCCGGCGCGAGGTCGACGGCGACGGCTACTACGCCGAGCCGGCCGTCGTCCGCATGCCGTCCCAGACCGACATCGTACGCACCGAGACGTTCGCGCCGATCCTGTACGTGCTCACCTACGAGACGCTCGACGAGGCGATCGCGCTGCACAACGACGTGCCGCAGGGGCTGTCGTCCGGCATCTTCACCCGCGACCAGCAGGAGGCCGAGCGCTTCCTGGCCGCGGACGGCTCCGACTGCGGCATCGTGAACGTCAACATCGGTACGTCCGGTGCGGAGATCGGCGGCGCGTTCGGCGGCGAGAAGGAGACCGGCGGCGGCCGCGAGTCCGGCTCCGACGCCTGGCGCGCGTACATGCGCCGGGCCACCAACACGGTGAACGCGTCCGGTCAGCTGCTGCTGGCCCAGGACGTGTCGTTCCTCTGAGCCTTCGCGACCGCGTCGGCTTGATGGGGGAGCAGCCGCCCGCCGCCGTAGTTCTCGACGATCGGTAGGTACGGGTCTTCGACCCCGGTGCGGAGACCGCTGAGTTCCTCCACGACGGCCAACCCGCAGAACGGCACCGCGAACGGCGAGTACCCACCCTCGTGGACGAGTACCAGTCGCCCGTCGCAGTGCCGTTCCGCGGCGGCCCGCACCCGCCCGGTCATCCACCGGAACGACTCCGAACTCAGCATCTGACGCGCCAGCGGATCGAAGCCGTTCGCGTCGAACCCGCAGGCCACCAGGATCAGGTCGGGGGCGAACCGGTCCAGCGCCGGCTCGACGACGTCGGCGAACGCGGCCCGGTACGCGCCCTCCCCGGACCCGGCCGGCAGTGGCACGTTGACGATCGTGCCGACGTCGCTCACCGCCCCGGACCCCGGTGGGTACACGCCGTCCTGGTGGATCGAGATCGCCAGCACCGACTCGTCGTCGGCGAACGTGTCCTGGGTTCCGTTGCCGTGGTGCACGTCCCAGTCGACGATCGCGACCCGGCCGACGCCCAGCGCCGCCTGCGCGTGCCGTGCCGCGACCGCGATGTTGTTGAACAGGCAGAATCCCCGCCCGTGCTCCGGGGTGGCGTGGTGGCCGGGCGGCCGCACCAGCGCGTACGCGTTGTCCACGGTGCCACCGACGACCGCCTCGACCGCGGTGATCGCCCCACCGGCGGCCAGCAGCGCGATCTCGTAGGAGAACTCGCCGAACGGCGTCCCGCCGCCGAGGTTCCCGCCGCCGGACGCGGCCTGCCGCTCGATCCCGGCCACGTACGAGCGCCGGTGGACGCGGGTGAGCTCGGCGACGGTCGCCGGGCGCGGCGCGAGCACCGTCAGCTGTTCGAGCAGCCCCGACGCCGCGACCAGGTTCGCGAACCGGCGTTTCGTGTCGGGGCTCTCCACGTGCGTCATCGGCTCCACCCAGCGGCTCACCGGTAACGGCCCACCCGCCGTCCCGGTGTCGTGCCACATGTATCTCTCGCTCCACACCCACCCGGTCGCCATGACCCCAGCTTTGCTCAGGGCGTCCCGCGGGCGGCCGATGGGGGAGTGGGAACTGACGAGGGGCGGCGGGGATGGCGCGGTTGCTGGTGGTGGAGGACGAGCCGGACCTGCGCGACCTGCTCGTCCAGCGTTTCGAGGCCGCCGGCCACGAGGTCGTCCCGGTCGCCACCTGCGCGGCCGCCCTGCGCACCGTCGAGGCCGACGGCCCACCGGACGCCGCCGTGCTCGACGTCGACCTGCCCGGCCGGGACGGCGTCGACCTCCTCGGTGACCTGCGCGAACGCCACCCGGCGCTGCCCGCGCTGTTCATCACCGTGCTCTGGTCGGGTGAGCTGCTCGCCCGCATGAAAGCCACCGGCTGCCCCTACCTCACCAAACCCTTCGCCGCGCGCGACCTCCGCGCCGCCGTCGACGATCTGCTCAGCGGCGGAAACCCGCCCGGATGAGCTCGGCGCTCCGCTCGGTCGCGTTCGCGGCTCTGTTCGGGCTCGCCGCCGTCGCCGGGCGGCTCACGATCGTCGACGGCACGAGCCTGAGCCTGGTCTGGCCGGCCGCCGGCGTCTCGATCGTCTGGTTCGTGGCCCGCCGCGCGACCGCGCTGGACTGGGCCCTGCTCGTCGGCGTCACGCTCGCGGTCAACCTGTCCACGGGCGCCCCACCGGTGCTGGCGGCGGGGTTCGCGCTGGCCAACGTCGTCCAGATCGGTGTGTTTCTCGCGGTGTTCGGCCGGCTCCATCCGGACTGGCGCCGTGGCGGGGCCGATCCGCTGGCCACGCTGGCGGACCTGTGGCGCCTGATCGCGGCGGCGGTCACCGGCACGCTCGCCGGTGCGCTGGTCGGTCCCACGCTGGTCAGCTGGTACGCCGGGTCCTGGGACCGGCTCGGCGCACTCGTCTGGCTCAGCCGCAACGTCTCCAGCGTCCTGGCGATCGGCATCCTCGGGCTGCTGTTCCTCGGCCGACGCACCGACGAGCGGCTCAGCGCGTGGCGGTACGGGGAACTGGTGGCGCTCGCGGCCGGTTCGGCCGCCGCCTACGTGCTCGCGTTCGCGCAGTCGCACGGGCTCCCGCTCGCGTTCCCGCTGCTCCTGGTGACGGTGTGGGCCGGGAGCCGGTTCCCGGCGACGCTGGTGGCGCTGCACGGCGTCGCGGTGGGCACGGTGGCGGTTCTGTTCACCCTGCACGGGCAGGGTCCGTTCGCCACGATCGAGTCGTACCCGGTGCGGGCGCTGGTGACGCAGTCGTTCGTCGCGATGGTGGCGATGCTCGGAACGGTGCTGGCCCTCGGGCGCCACGAGCGCCGGGCGCTCACCCGCGAACTGGCCGAGACAGCCGCGGCCAGCGCGGCGCAGGCCAAGCTGCTCACCACGATCGTCGACTCGATCAGCGACGCGTTGATGGTCGTCGGCGCCGACGGCCGGATCCTGCTGCGCAACCCGGCCGCGCTGGAACTGTTCACCGGGTTGAGCCGCCGCGCGGAGTACGTGGGCGACAGCGACGAACTGGTGCTCACCGAACCCGGCGGTGGCCCGCTCGAGGTCTCCGACCTGCCGCACGCGCACGCGCTGGCCGGCCAGACCGTCGTCGGGCGGGACATCGGGGTGCGCCAGGTCTCCACCGGCGTCGAGCGCGTCCTCCAGGTCTCCGCCGCGCCGCTGCCGGACGAGGGCGCCGGCCGCCGAGCGGTGGTGGTCTACCACGACGTCACGGTGGACCGCAGGCACCGCGACGAGCTCACCGCGTTCGCCGGGGTCGTCGCGCACGACCTGCTCAACCCGCTCACCACCGTGGAAGGCTGGACCGAGGCGCTGGCCGACACGCTCGGCGACCACCCCGAGGCCCGCGACTGCATCACCCGCATCCGCCGCGGCTCCACCCGGATGCGTCACCTCATCAACGATCTGCTCGCCTACGCCACCGCCCGCGACGGCGCGCTCACCCCGACCCGGGTGTCGCTGGCCGACCTCGTCGCGGAGATCGCGTCCGCCCGCGCCGACCAGGCCACCGCCGCGGCCGCGCTGCCCCCGCGGTTCACCGTGGGTGCGCTGGACGACGTCGAGGCCGACCCGGTGCTGATCCGGCAGCTGCTGGAGAACCTGCTCGGCAACGCGGTCAAGTACACCGCGCCCGGCGTCGTGCCGCACGTGGAGGTCACCACCGACCGCGTCGGCGACCGGGTCCGGCTCACGATCTCCGACAACGGCATCGGCGTGCCGCCCGGCCAGCACGAGGCGATCTTCGGGAACTTCCACCGCGCGCACCGCGACGCCGGCTACACCGGCACCGGCCTGGGTCTGGCGATCTGCGCCCGGATCGTCGAGCGCCACGGCGGCACGATCGCCGCGTCCGACAATCCCGGCGGGGTGGGCACCCGGTTCGTCCTGACTCTCCCCGCGGCGGTGTCGGCCGCCGTCGACGTCCTGGTCGGGCCGAGCCGGGCGCGACCGTAGGACGTCAGCCGCGGGTGCGCCGGACCTTCACCGGAGCCTCGTCGTCGTCCGGGGTCTCCGTCGGCGCGGTGCGGTGTTCCTCGGCGAGGATCTCGAGCCGGGATTCGTGCGCGGAGGGGCGGTACATCTGATCGAACACGTCGAGAAGGGGTGCGCTGATGCCGCGCCTGCGGACCCGGGCGGCGAGCACGACGAGGCCGGCGATCACGCCGACGTAGCCCGCGGCGACCACGAGTGCTCCCACACCGGCTTCTGACGATCGAGCGCCCGCCGCGGTTCCCGAACCGTCGCTACCGCCGGGCGCTCGCGACGGTCACGGCCGCTGCGGCCGGCGGGGGCAGTGTCGCCGGCCGGGCGGCCGCTGGGGTGGGGCGGATCGCGGTGAGGACGGCGGCGAGGACGGTGACCACGCCCAGGGCCTGGACGGCGGTGAGCGCCTGCCCGAGGAGGAGCCAGCCGGCGAGCACCGCGACCACCGGGCTCAGCAGGCTGAGGAAGGACGTCGCACCGGCCGGAAGGGCCGCGAGGCCACGGAACCAGAGCCCGTACGCGAGCGCCGTACCGACCACCGCGAGGTAGGTGTACCCGCCGACCGCGGCCGCGTCCAGGGTGGGTGGTGCCCCCTCGACCGCGAACGCGACCGGAGCCAGCACCAGCCCTCCGGCGACGAGCTGCCACGCCGTACCGACCAGCGGGGGAGGCGCTTCCGCGCCCGTTCCCGACCAGCGCTTGGTGAGGACCAGGCCCAGTGCCATCGAGGCGGCGCCGCCCAGAGCGGCGGCCAGGCCCAGGGCGTCCAGGCGGGCCTGGGCGGTGAGGACCACCAGGGCCACCCCGGCGACGCCCGCCGCGCCGGCGGCGATCGTGCGGGGGCGGAGGCGTTCGCCCAGTGCGGGGACCGCGAGTGCGGCCACCAGCAGCGGCTGGACCGCACCGGCGATCGCGGCGACCCCGCCGGGCAGGCGGTACGCGGCGACGAACAGCAGGGCGAAGAACGCGCCGATGTTCAGGGTGCCCAGCACGATCGAGCGCCACCACCAGGAGCCTCGGGGCAGTACGCGGACGATCGCGAGCAGCAGCAGGCCCGCCGGGAGGGCACGGAGCACGCCGGCGAGCAGGGGACGACCGGCCGGGAGGAACTCGGTCGTGACCAGGTACGTGGTGCCCCAGGTCGCCGGGGCGGCGGCGGTCGCGATCAGCACGCGAGCTTGATTGCTAAGCACTTAGCAATAATAGCTAAGTGCTTAGGTAAATGGCTAGGGTGTGGGGGTGACCGATCATGTGGACCGGATCCTCGCGCAGTGGCGGCGCGAACGTCCCGACCTGGACGTGTCGCCGATGGCGGTGATCGGGCGGCTGAGCCGCGCGGCGGCGGCGGTGCACGGGCGGCTGGATCGCACGTTCGCCGCGCACGATCTGGACCGGGGCTCGTTCGACGTGCTCGCCACGCTGCTGCGTAACGGCCCTCCGCACCGGCTCACCCCGGCCCAGCTCGCGGCCGACGCGATGATCACGTCCGCCGCGGTGGCGCAGCGGTTGAATCGGCTGGAGTCGCGCGGTCTCGTCACGCGCGCCCCGAACCCCGACGACGGGCGGGGGAGTCTGGTCTCGCTCACCGCGGCCGGGAAGGCCGCGGTGGAGGCCACGTTGCCCGCGCATCTGGCGACCGAGCAGGAGTTGCTGGCCGACCTGTCGCCCGAGGAGCGCGAGACCTTGGCCGCCCTCCTCGCCCGCGTGTTCCACTCCGCCGACCCGAACTGACCCCCACCCGCCGGTCCCGCCCCGGACCGGCGGGTGGGGTCAGGGGGTTGGGCCGCCTGCCGGGTAGCGGAAGACTCGGATCCAGTCGATCAAGGCCGTGGCGGGCAGCTGGGGGGCCGGGCCCTCGATCGTCAGTTCCAGGGCCAACGTGTGGGGGCGGCGGAACGAGGCCCAGGCGGCGCCGGCCTCGGTGGCCCGGAGTTCCTGGGTGACCACGCCGTCCACGGACCAGCGTAGGTGGCCGTTCTCGCCGGGTTTCCAGTCCAGGGCGTAGACGTGCCAGTCGGTGGCGGTGCCGTTCGCGGGCAACGCCTGGGCTCGGCCGTACGCCAGGTCGGGCCGGCCGCCGTGGGCGAACTGGCGCACCAGCCCCGGTCGTTCGCCGGCCACCTCGGCGATGTCGATGCCGCCCGACTCGGGCCAGGCGACGCTCGCGGCGTCCGCGCCGATCGTGCGGAACGCCGGGCGCAGGCCCTGGCCCACGGGCAGTTTCATCCGGGCGGAGAAGTAGCCGCCCTGTTGCGACCAGGCGGCGGCGCCGTCGTTGCCCGACCGGTCGAGCATGCTGAGCCGGGTGGAGACCGGGCCGGGGGCCGCGGTCAGGGCCAGGCGGCCGAGGCCGTCGAGGCGGGCCTGGTCGAGGGAGTATCCGGGGTCGCCTCGGGAGTCGTCGAACCACATCGCGGTGGCGAGGCCGTAGTTGGGGCCGGCGCCGGCCGGGCCGCTGAACTCCTGGCGGAAGGTCACCGGGTTGGTCCGGACGGTCAGGTACCTCGGTGGGGTGAGTGCCGTCCAGTGGCCGGCGATCCGGACCGCGGCGGCGATCAGGTAGTCGCCCGGTGGGAACGTGCGTGGGCCGGTGGTGACGGTGTATCCGCTGGTCGGGATCGTGGCCGGTCGGGCTCCGGGGAAGTCGAAGTGTGCGCCGTCGGAGTCGCGGACCGCGACCGTCAGCGCCTCGACCGTGACCGGTGCCGACGAGGCGTGCAGGCGCACGGTGGCCGCGACCGCCTGGCCCGATTCCGCGGTCGCCGGCACGTCCAGCCGGTCCAGCGTCAGCCCGGTCGACGCCGCCGTCCGCGCCGACCACTCCGGGAACGCCCGGCTCCCACGCAGCTCATCACGCGACCCGCCCGCAGCCACCGCCGAGGCCGCTTCGTGCGTGCCGGCCGCCGCCGGTGGGGAAGTCAGCGCGGCCAGGGCCAGCCCCACCGCGGTGACCGCGCCGATGCCTCGTCGGTTCATCCCGGCACTCCCTCTCCGAACGACCTGCTGGTGGCAAGCAGCGTCATACCGCACTGAAAGGGGGTAATTCGCGCGGCGCGCGCGAGCTGGGAGAATGCTGCGAACTTTATGCTGGTTCACTCAATTACCCGGTAAATCTGGCGTGTCGATCGCTCGCTGCAACAAGAGCGACTTTGAGTGTCGTCATGCGTCTTCATCACCGAACGGGCATCATCGGCGCGCTCGTCGTCGGGCTCCTGCTCCCCGCCGTGCCGAGCGAGGCGATCGACCGCCCGGCGTTCAACCGGTACTCCGCCGCCCAGCTCGCACAGCAGATCCTCGCGCTGCGGTCCGCGGGCCGGATCCGCATCCACGACTACTCCGCGAACAAGGCCGCCGACCGCCGGGACCGGTCGCTGGCCAGCCAGCAGCTGGCCGACATCGCCGCGGGCAAGCGGGCGAACCTGTCCCGGCGCTGCCACCGCGGTCGCCTGATTCGGATCCGCCCCGACATCCGGATCCTGCGCTTCCTCGCCGACCTGGGGACGAGCTCCGGCGGTTACACGATCAACGTCCTGTTCGGGCAGTGCCACTCGCGCCGTTCGCTGCACTACCTCGGGCGCGCGGTCGACCTGCGGTGCGGCCTGCGGGTCACCAGGGCCGACGTCACAGCGGTCACGTGGGGAGTGAAGCGAAACCTGGAGACGTGTCGTCGGAACGCGCACTGGCACTACTCCGTCGGAGGACGATGAGCACCAGCACCGCCACCCCCGCGCCACACGTCCCCAGCGTCATGTCGCCGAGCGTGTCCTCGTAGGCGGTGTCGAGCTCGGTGCCGTGCCGGATGAACGCGTACCACTCACCGAGCTCCCAGAGCAGCGCGAGCAGCGCCCCGCCGCCGATCACGACCACGGCCCTGGCCCAGGCCGGGCGCAGCGCGTCCACCTCCAGGACCAGGGCGAGGCCCAGGCACAGCAGGAACCAGTTGACGAAGTGGTTCGCGTCGTCCCACCACGAGATCGAGTCGTAGAGGTCGAGCGTGTTGCCGGTGACGTCGATCAGGAACGGGGTCATCGTCAACGTGAAGCCGGCGATCGGGGGACGCGTGCCCCGTTTCGCCAACCACCACCACACCGGGACGACGAGCATCATCAGCGGGTAGAGCACGAGGCGGGCGCCGAAGCCCTTGCCGGCGAACTGCGGCAGGTCACTGGCCACGCTCGCGACGACCAGCTGCGCGATGGTGGCGACCAGCACCACCACGGGCCCGGCCCACTTCTTCAGGTGCATTGCGGCAGTGTGCACGACCGGGCGGAGAGGCGGCCGGGCACCCTCCCGGTTCGCCGCAGAGCGTAGGAATCAGTCGTTCGCGAGGTCGCGGGAGACCGCGCGGGCCGCGTCTCGCACGCGGTTGACCAGGGTGTTCCTCGGCCGGAGGCCGGGGTCGCAGACGCCGTCGACGGCGCCGCTGACGCCGATCGCGCCGACCACCAGACCGCCGTGCCCGCGGATCGGCACCGCGATGCCGGCCTGGCCGACGGTCATCTCCTCGACCTCGGCGGCCCAGCCGCGGCGGCGGACCTGGTCGAGCGTGGCGCGCAGGACGTCCGGGTCGGTGATCGTGCGGTGCGAGTACGGCGGCAGGCCCTGGGCCAGCACCACCGACGCGGTCGGCGCGTAGGCGAGCAGCGCCTTGCCCAGCGCGGTGGCGTGCGCGGGGAGGGAGGAGCCGACGTCGAGCCGCTGCTGGGTGTCGTCGGGCCGGAACACGTGGTGGACGACGACGACCGCGCCGGCCTGCAGCGCCCCGATGCGGACCGCGAAACCGGTGCGCGCGGCCAGCGGATCGGCCCAGTTGATCGCGTGCGAACGCAGCTCGTTGAGGTCGAGCGGGCCGCCGCCGAGGTCGAGCAGCGAGCTGCCGACGCGGTACTTGCCGCCGGAGCCGTCCTGGTCGACGAAACCGACCCGGTGCAGTGTCCGTAACAAACCGTGCGTCGTGCCCTTGGCCAGGCCGAGCGCCTCGGCGATCTCGGTGACGCCCAGCGGGCCGGGCGCGCCGCCCAGGAGGCGCAGGATCGCCGCGGCCCGCTCGATGGACTGCACGGAGCCGGGCACGTCCCCAAAAGTATCGGTTCGACAATGTCGAACACACGCCATTGAGACCGATAGCGGTGCTTTCTAACTTCGGGAATGCGCCGGGACGGCCACTGTCGGCTCCCGGCCCCAGCCCCGGGAGGTCCCATGGCGGAACGGTTGAAGATCCCGAAGGTTCCCGGCACGGTCGGCGAGATGGCGGCGGAGTTCGCCGGAACGTTGATCCTGATTCTGTTCGGATGTGGTGTGGTCGCTCAGGTGGTGGCCGGCGAGCTCGGCGACCACGACAGCATCGCCTGGGCGTGGGGGTTCGGCGTGACGCTCGGCGTGTTCGTGGCCGGGCGGATCAGCGGCGCCCACCTGAACCCGGCGGTGACGATCGCGCTCGCGGTGTTCAAGGGCTTCTCCTGGCGCAAGGTGCCGGCGTTCATCGCCGCGCAGACGCTCGGCGCGTTCGTCGCCGCGCTGCTCGTGCGCTGGAACTACAGCGAGGTGCTGGCGAAGGTCGACCCGGGCAACACGATCAAGACCCAGGGCGTGTTCTCGACGCTGCCGGGCAACGGCGCGCTGCCGGTGTCGGAGTGGGGCGCGTTCCGTGACCAGGTCATCGGCACCGCGATCCTGCTGTTCGTCATCCTCGCGCTGACCGACCTGCGCAACAACCCGCCGCTGGCGAACCTGACGCCGTTGATCATCGGGTTCCTCGTGGTCGCGATCGGCATGGCCTGGGGCACCGACGCCGGGTACGCGATCAACCCGGCCCGTGACTTCGGCCCGCGTCTGGCCTCGTACCTGACGGGGTACGAAACAGCGTGGAGCGATCAGTACGGAAATCTGTATTTCTGGGTGCCGATCATCGCCCCGATCATCGGTGCTCTTGTCGGTGCCGCACTCTACGGTCTGCTCATCGGTCGGTTCCTGCCGTCGGACGAGCCCCAGGAGCCCGGTGAGCTGCCGTCGGCCGACGCCCGCGCCACCGAGAAGATTGCTTGATTCCGAGGAGAGAAACGCATGCCTGATTTCGTCGGCGCAGTCGATCAGGGCACGACCAGCACCCGGTTCATGGTCTTCGACCACGGTGGCAACGAGGTCGGCCGTCACCAGCTCGAGCACGAGCAGATCCTGCCGCAGGCCGGCTGGGTCGAGCACAACCCGGTGGAGATCTGGGAGCGCACCGCCTCGGTCATCCGGACCGCGATGAACAACCTCAACCTGTCCGCGTCCGACCTGGCCGCGCTCGGCATCACCAACCAGCGCGAGACCACCGTCGTCTGGGACAAGCGCACCGGCCGTCCGTACTACAACGCGATCGTCTGGCAGGACACCCGCACCGACCGCATCGCGTCGGCGCTCGACCGCGACGAGCGGGGCCAGACCATCCGGCAGAAGGCCGGCCTGCCCCCGGCCACGTACTTCTCCGGCGGCAAGATCCAGTGGATCCTGGAGAACGTCGAGGGGGTCCGCGAGGCCGCCGAGGCCGGCCACGCGATCTTCGGCAACACCGACACGTGGTTGATCTGGAACCTCACCGGCGGAGCGCACGTCACCGACGTGACGAACGCGAGCCGCACGATGCTGATGAACCTCGAGACGCTCGACTGGGACGACGAACTGCTGTCGTTCTTCGACATCCCGCGCTCGATGCTGCCGGAGATCCGGCCCTCGTCGGACCCGAACGGCTACGGTTCGCTGGAGGCCGGCGGCCCGTTCCGGGGTGACGTCCCGCTCACCGGTGACCTCGGCGACCAGCAGGCGGCCACCGTCGGGCAGGTGTGTTTCGCGCCCGGCGAGGCCAAGAACACCTACGGCACCGGCAACTTCCTGCTGCTCAACACCGGCACCGAGCTGGTGCGTTCGGAGCACGGGCTGTTGACGACGGTCTGCTACAAGTTCGGCGACCAGGCCCCGGTCTACGCGCTGGAGGGCTCGATCGCGGTCACCGGCTCGGCCGTGCAGTGGCTGCGTGACCAGCTCGGCATCATCAGCGGCGCGTCGCAGAGCGAGGCGCTGGCCCGTCAGGTCGACGACAACGGCGGCGTGTACTTCGTGCCGGCGTTCTCCGGACTGTTCGCACCGTACTGGCGGTCGGACGCGCGGGGCGCGATCGTCGGGCTCTCGCGGTACAACACCAACGCGCACCTGGCCCGGGCCACGCTCGAGTCGATCTGCTACCAGAGCCGCGACGTCTCCGAGGCGATGGCGCAGGACTCCGGCGTCACGCTGGACGTGTTGAAAGTGGACGGTGGGGTAACCGCCAACAGCCTGTGCATGCAGCTGCAGGCCGACATCCTCGGCGTGCCGGTCAGCCGCCCGGTGGTGGCCGAGACCACCGCGCTCGGTGCGGCCTACGCGGCCGGGCTCGCGGTCGGGTTCTGGAAGAACACCGACGAGCTGCGTGAGAACTGGAACGAGTCGGAGCGCTGGCAGCCGAGCTGGAGCGAGGAACGGCGCACCGAGGGGTACGCGAAGTGGCGCAAGGCGGTCGAGCGGACGCTCGACTGGGTGGACGTCGACTGACGGTTTTTCTCGGCGGGGCGGCGTTCGCCGCCCCGCCCACGGACGGAGGACGTATGGACACCGGGCGGCTTTCACCGGAGGCTCGGGAGGCGGCGCTGAGCGCGCTCGCCGACGGTGACGAACTGGACGTCGTCGTGGTCGGGGGTGGCGTGGTGGGAGCCGGGGCCGCGCTCGACGCGGTGACCCGTGGCCTCTCGGTGGCACTCGTCGAGGCACGTGACTTCGCGAGCGGAACGTCCAGCCGGTCGAGCAAACTGATCCACGGTGGCCTGCGCTACCTGGAGATGCTCGACTTCGGGCTGGTGCGCGAGGCGTTACACGAGCGCGGTCTGCTGGTGCAGCGCCTGGCGCCGCACCTGGTGCGGCCGGTGCGGTTCCTCTACCCGCTCAAGCACCGCGGGTGGGAGCGGCTCTACGCCGGCAGCGGGGTGGCGCTCTACGACGTGCTCAGCATGTCCAGCGCCGGGCGGGGGTTGCCGCACCACCGGCACCTGACCCGTCGCGGCGCGCTGCGGGTCGCGCCGTCGCTGCGCAAGGACGCGCTGGTCGGGGCGTTGCAGTACTACGACGCCCAGGTCGACGACGCGCGCCATACGATGTTCCTGGCCCGCACCGCGGCGGCGTACGGGGCGAAGGTGCTCTCGCGCGCCCGGGTCGTTGGTTTCCTGCGCGAGTCCGAGCGGGTCACCGGCGTGACGGTGCGCGACCTGGAACACGACCGGGAGTTCACGATCCGGGCCAAGCAGGTCATCAACGCGACCGGCGTCTGGACCGACGACACCCAGGCGATGGTGGGGGAGCGCGGCCAGTTCCACGTCCGCGCGTCCAAGGGCATCCACCTGCTGGTGCCGCGCGACCGCATCCAGTCCTCCACCGGGTTGATCCTGCGTACCGCGTCGTCGGTGCTGTTCGTCATCCCGTGGGGCCGGCACTGGATCATCGGCACCACCGACACCGACTGGGCGCTGGACAAGGCCCACCCGGCGGCGTCCAGCCGTGACATCGAGTACCTGCTCGACGAGGTCAACAAGGTGCTGGTCACGCCGCTGACCAAGCAGGACGTGGTCGGCGTCTACGCGGGGCTGCGTCCGCTGCTGGCCGGGGAGTCCGAGTCGACCTCGCAGCTCTCCCGGGAACACACGGTGGCCTCGCCGCAGCCGGGGCTGGTCGTGGTGGCCGGCGGCAAGTACACGACGTACCGGGTGATGGCCCGCGACGCCGTCGACGCGGCCGTGCACGCGCTGGACCGGGGTGCGCCGAAGTCGTGCACCGACACGGTGCCGCTGCTCGGGGCCGAGGGGTTCCGCGCGCTGCGTAATCAGCGGGCGACGCTCGCGGCCCGGTCCGGGCTCCACGTGGCCCGCATCGAGCACCTGCTCAGCCGGTACGGGTCGCTGTTGAACGAGCTGCTGGAGCTGATGGCCGAGGACCCGTCGCTGCGCTCGCCGCTGGAGGGCGCCGAGGACTACCTGCGGGTCGAGATCGCGTACGCGGCGTCGCACGAGGGTGCGCGGCACCTGGAGGACGCGCTGACCCGCCGCACCCGCATCTCGATCGAGGTGCCCGACCGCGGGGTGGCCGCGGCCCGGCCGGCGGCGGAGCTGATGGCCGCGGTGCTCGGGTGGAGCGCCGAACAGGTCGATCGTGAGGTAGAGCATTATTTGCGACGTGTCGAGGCTGAACGTGCGTCGCAGGACCAACCGGACGACGAGACCGCCGATGCGAAGCGGCTGGGGGCCGAAGACGTGGTTCCCCTGATCACCGGGTAATAGGATCGTCACTGCGGCGACCGGGAGGAGGCCGACATGGTTTCGCGGTACGTGATCGCGATCGACCAGGGGACGACCTCCACCCGCTGCATCGTGTTCGACCAGGCCGGGCGGCTGGTGTCGGTGTCCCAGCGCGAGCACCGCCAGCTCTACCCCAAGCCCGGCTGGGTCGAGCACGACGCGGCGGAGATCTGGCGCAACGTGCAGCGCATCGTGCCCCGGGCGGTGGCCGAGGCCGGTATCGACGCCTCACAGGTCGTCGGCATCGGCATCGCCAACCAGCGGGAGACCTGCGTGCTCTGGGAGCGCTCCTCGGGGCGCCCCATCGGGCAGGCGCTCGTCTGGCAGGACACCCGGGCCGACGGGCTGGTGGACGAGCTGGCGTCGCACGCCGACGCGAAGGACGTCGAGGCGCGGTGCGGGTTACCGCTCGCCACGTACTTCTCGGCCCCGAAACTGCGCTGGCAGCTCGACCACGTGCCCGGTCTGCGGGAGCGGGCCGAGCGCGGCGAGGTGCTGTTCGGCACGATGGAGACCTGGCTGATCTGGAACCTCACCGGCGGGGTGCACGTCACCGACGTCACCAACGCCAGCCGCACGATGCTGATGGACCTGCGGACGCTGCAGTGGAGCCCCGCGCAGCTCGAGTTCTTCGACATCCCCGCGGCGATGCTGCCGGAGATCCGGTCGTCGGCCGAGGTCTACGGGGTGTGCACGTCGGTGCTGCCCGGGGTGTCGATCACCGCCGCGCTGGGCGATCAGCAGGCCGCGTTGTTCGGGCAGGTGTGCTTCGCGCCCGGCGACGCGAAGTGCACCTACGGCACGGGTTCGTTCCTGCTGCTCAACACCGGGGCCGAGGTGGTGCAGTCCACCCACGGCCTGCTCTCGACGGTCGGCTACCAGATCGGCGGTTCGCCGGCGACGTACGCGCTCGAAGGCTCGATCGCGATCACCGGGTCGCTGGTGCAGTGGTTCCGCGACTCGCTCGGGTTGATCAGCACCGCACCGGAGATCGAGACGCTGGCGCGCACGGTCGAGGACAACGGCGGCTGCTACATCGTGCCGGCGTTCTCGGGCCTGTTCGCGCCGTACTGGCGAAGCGAGGCCCGGGGCGTGATCGTCGGGCTGACCTCGTACATCACGAAGGGGCACCTGGCCCGGGCGGTGCTCGAGGCCACCGGCTGGCAGACCCGCGAGGTCGTCGACGCGATGAACGCCGACTCCGGGCTCCACCTGCGCACGCTGCGCGTCGACGGTGGGATGACGTCGGACAACCTGCTGATGCAGTTCCTCGCCGACGTGCTCGACGTGCCGGTCGTGCGGCCGATGGTGGCCGAGACCGTGTCGCTGGGGGCGGCCTACGCGGCCGGCCTGGCCGTCGGGTACTGGGCCGACCTGGCGACGCTGCGTCAGAACTGGCACCGCGCGGCCGAGTGGCGCCCGGCGATGGCCGCCGACCGCCGGGCCGAGGAGTACGACAACTGGCAGCGCGCCGTCGAGCGCACGTTCGGCTGGATCAAACCGCACGCCAGCTGAGTGCGCGGGCCGGGTTGGTGACGGTGATAGCGTCGGCCACCGCGCCGCCCGCCTCGTGGTGCACCGCGATCGGGGCCCCCGGTGGCGGAGTGGGCGTGTGCCGCCGCCACCAGCGTCCGGTGGGAGTGCGCGTCGACCCGGTGGTAGCCACTGGCCACCTTGACCAGTCGCCGGGGTCGACGTCGCCGAGGACGGTGCGGACCGTCACCGGTCGAGCACCGGCGCCGCGGCACGCAGGCCGGCCAGTGCCTTCGGCACCCCGACGTACGGCGCGAGGTGGACGAACACCTCGACGATCTCGGCCGGGGTCATGCCGATCCGCAGGCTGGTCTCGACGTGGCCGGCCAGCTGCGGCTCCACGCCGCCGAGCGCGGTCAGCGCGGCGAGGTTGGCGACCTGCCGGTCACGCAGGCTCAGCCCGGGGCGCTGGTACGTTCCTCCGAACAGGACGGTGACCAGCCAGTCCGGGAAGCCGGGTGCGCGTTTCTCCAGGCCCTCGAGCAGCTCGGTGCGGTACCGCTCGTCCTGCAGTTCGGCGAGCAGCGCGTAGCCGGCGTCGCGATCGAGGATGGCGTCTTCCATGGTGTTCGCTCCTAGGAGATCTCGTCGAGACCGGGTGTGCTCAGGTGGAGCACCTCGTAGCGGGTGCCGGGGTGGGTGCCGCCGAGCGTGAAGTGCGTCAGCACCCAGTTGTGGGTGTCGATGACCAGGGCGGCCGAGTGGACGTCCGGACCGGGGACGAGCTCGTCGATCGCGCGCCGGATCACGTCCGAGGGGTCGCCGTCGGGCAGGTGGACGTCCAGCCGGGTGGCGGTCCGCGCCTCGGCCGCGGGACCGCGTGCGAACGCGAGGCCGGTCCACTGCCGCACCGGGGGCCGCCCGAAGTCGCGGATGATGTTCGCGAAGCCACCGTCCCAGAGGAACCGGTTCATCCCCGCCACGTCGTTCCAGAGGTAGAACGGCGCGTAGGCGTGCTCGCGGATCAGGTAGGCCTTGAGGCCCAGGCCGGGGAAGTGGTCGAGCGCGGAGCCGCGGGTGGCCACCCGGTGGCGGATGATGCCCATGTCGTAGTCGGTGGGCAGCGGTATCTCGTACTGCATCGCGTGCATCAGCGCCGCCCTCCGAGCAGCGTCAGCGCGCCCTCGACGGCGCGGGTGAACAGCGCCGGATCGTCGGCGGACCGGGCCAGCACGTAGCCGCCCTGCACCACGGCCACCAGGGCGGCCGCGACGTCGTCGGGAACCAGCTCGGGCCTGAACTCGCCGGCCGCGACGCCCTCGGCGATCAGCCCGCTGATGCGGCCGCGGAGCCAGCTCAGGGTCTCCTCGAGCGGCTCGCGCAGCTCCGGGTTCGCGACGACGTCCGGATCCTGGGTGAGGCGGCCGACCCGGCACCCGCGCAGCACGTCCCGGTCGCGCCGCAGGTACGCGGCGATCCGGTCGTACGCCGACCCCGGGCCGGCGAACTTCTCCTCGGCCAGCGCCCGGAGCTCGGTGGCGCTGCGGTCGATCGCGGCCCGCGCGAGGTCGGGTTTTCCGGTGAAGTGGTGGTACATGCTGCCCTGCCCGGCCCCGGCCCGCTGCTGGATCGCTTTCGGACTGGTGCCGACGTAGCCCCGCTCCCAGAGCAGCTCCTGCGTACTGGTGATCAGGCGTTCCGCGGCGTCCATGCGGTCACCGTACATACTAGTAGGTACAGAGTGCAGGCGAATACGATGGGGCGGTGACGATTCCCACGGACCGGCTGTTCGACGGGTGGTGCCCGGATCCGGCGCACCCGCGGCTCGAGGAGTCGATCAACCCGGTCAGCGAACGGGACGCCGGCTGGTGCGCGGAGTGCCAGGCCTGGTGGGCGCCGGACCCGTCGTGGGCGCTGGGGATCGAGTCGGTCGACCTCACCGTGCCCGGTCGCGGCGGCGACTTCACGCTCTGGCGCGTCGACGCGGGGGAGCTGAACGCCAGCCGGGGCGGGGTTCCGGCGGTGCTCGCGCGCTACCGCGACCAGACGCTGACCGGGTGGGGCGAGACCGAGTGACGGTCGTCGAGCAGGTGGCCGCGCTGGTCGACGACCACTACGTGTTTCCCGACGTCGCAGCGGAGATCAGCGCGGTACTGCGCCGCCGTCTCGACGAGGGCGCCTACGCCGGCCCGGAGCTCGCGGAGCTGGCCGCGCGGGTGACCGCGGACCTGCAGTCGGTCAACGGCGACCGGCACACCCGGCTGGTGTTCCACGCCGACGAGCTCCCGGCCGACCACGGGGACGACGCGGCGGACGCGGTACGCCGCGGCGCGCTCGCGGCGGAGTGGGCCGGGGGTGTCACCCGCGCCGAACGGCTCGACGGGAACGTCGCCGTGGTGGAGCTCGCGCCGATCCTGTTCGCGCCCGGCGCGGCCGGTGAGATCGTGGGGGCCGCGCTGACCTGGGCGCAGCACGCGTCCGCGCTGATCCTCGATCTGCGTCGCTGCCGGGGCGGTGACCCGTGGATGGTCGCGCTGCTCTGCGGTTACCTGTTCGACGACGAACCCGTGCACGTCAACAGCCAGCGTGACCGGTACGGGGCCGTCACCCAGTTCTGGACCAGCCCGGCGTTACCGGGGCGGCGCTTCGGCCGGAGCCGGCCGGTGGCCGTGCTCACCGGTGCCGACACGTTCTCGTCGGCCGAGGAGCTGGCCTACGACCTGCAGCAGCTGGGCCGCGCCGAGGTGATCGGGGAGCGCACACCCGGCGGCGCCCACAACCGGCGGGCGTTCCGGGTGCACCCGCACCTGGAGGCCACGATCTCGGTGTCGGCGTCGGTCAACCCGGTGACCGGCACGAACTGGGAGGGCGTCGGGGTGGTGCCCGACGTCGAGGTGACGGCGTCCGACGCGCTCGACGTCGCCCACCGGCGCCTTAGGGTGGCGCCATGACGCCGGACGAGTGCTTCGACGACATCCTCGACGAACTGGCCCCCGAGGGGGTGCACACCGCCGCGATGTTCGGGAGCCGGGCGCTCAAGCGGGAGACGAAGGTCTTCGCGGTGGTGCACACCGAGGACGCGGTGTTCCGGCTGGGGCGCGGCACCCCGACCCACGCCGACGCGCTCGCGCTCGACGGGGCCGAGCTGTTCGACCCGTCCGGGCGGGGCCGCCCGATGAAGGACTGGGTGCGCGTGCCGGCCGAGCACACCGACCACTGGCTGCCGTTCGCCCGGGCCGCGCTGGCGTACCTGCGCGGAGCCTGACCGTGGCCACCTGGGACGACGTGCGCCGGATCGCGCTCGCGCTGCCGGAGAGCAGCGAGGCGACCTCCTACGGTCAGCCGGCCTGGAAGGTGCGCGGCAAGACGTTCGTCTGGGACCGGTCGGAGCGCACCGACGACCCGTCGCCGGTCCTCGGCGCGCGGGTCGCCGACGAGGGGGCCAAGGCCGCCCTGATCGCCGACGACCCGGGCGTCTACTTCACGATTCCGCACTTCGACGGCTACGCGGCCGTGCTCGTCCGGCTCGACGCGATCCCGCTCGACGAGCTGACCGAGCTGATCACCGAGGCCTGGCTCCTCCGCGCCCCGAAGCGCGTGGCCGCCGCCTACGCTTGCGCGCACGGGATAGAAAGGAGTCCTACTTAATTACGGAGAAGAGTTCGAATGCGCGCGCCGGCGGCTCCTGCCCTGTCCGATGTCCCTACTCGACGGTCCGGGAACCTCCTGGAGCGCATCCGGACCGGCCGCATCGGAACCGGCCAGACGATCGACGGCCCGTTCGGCCCGCGCCGCATCACCTATGCCGACGACACCGCCACCGGCCAGGCGCTGGACTTCGTCGAGGACTTCATCCGGGACCAGGTGCTGGTGCGCTACGCGAACACGCACAGCGAGGCGTCCGCCACCGGGGCGCAGACCACCGCGCTGCGTAACGAGGCCCGGTCGATCATCCACCGCGGCGTCGGCGCCGGGCGTGAGCACGTGGTGCTCTTCTGCGGGTCCGGGGTCACGGCCGCGGTGGCCAAGCTCGTTGGGATACTCGGGTTGCGCGTCCCGTCGCACCCGCGCCCGGTGGTGTTCGTCGGGCCGTACGAGCACCACTCCAACGAGCTGCCGTGGCGCGAATCGATCGCCGACGTCGTTCCGATCGCGCCGGACCGCACCGGACACATCGACCTCGACGCGCTGCGCGACGCGCTGGCCGCCCACGCCGACCGTCCGCTGCGGATCGGGAGCTTCTCCGCGGCCTCGAACGTCACCGGGCTGCGTACCGACACCGCGGCGGTCTCGGCGCTGCTGCGGAAGTACGGCGCCCTGTCGGTGTGGGACTACGCGACGGCCGGCCCGTACCTGCCGATCTCGATGCACGACAAGGACGCCGTCTTCCTCTCGCCGCACAAGTTCGTCGGCGGACCGCAGACCCCCGGGGTGCTCGTCGTCGACACGCGGTTGATCACCGCACCGGCGCCGGTCGACCCGGGCGGTGGCACCGTGCTGTACGTGACCCCGACCGACCACCGGTACGTGTCCGATCCGGTCGCCCGGGAAGAAGGGGGCACACCGGCGATCGTCGAATCGATCCGGGCCGGGCTCGTCTTCGCGGTCAAGGACGCCGTCGGCACGGACGTCATCGAGGAGCGCGAGCGGGAGCTCTGGCAGCGGGTGCGGCGGCGCTGGTCGGCCGAGGAGCGCGTCGAGCTGCTCGGCGACCCGGACGCCGACCGGCTGCCGATCGTCTCGTTCCAGCTCCGGACCGACACCGGCCGGTACCTGCACCACGGGTTCGTCGCGGTCCTGCTCAACGACCTGTTCGGCATCCAGGCCCGCAGCGGTTGCTCCTGCGCGGGCCCGTACGGACATCGCCTGCTGGGCATCGACGACGCGCTGTCGCGCCGGTTCACCGAGCAGCTCGCCGCGGGCTGGGAGGGCATCAAGCCCGGCTGGACCCGGCTGAACTTCCACTACGCCGCCTCGGACGACGACGTCGACTACCTGATCGAGGCGGTGCTGCTGGTGGCCCGCCACGGAGCGCGGCTGCTGGCCGAGTACCGCTTCGACGCCCGGACCGGTCACTGGGCCCACCGGGGGCACGCGCCGTCCCGGGTGCGCCTGGCCGACCTGCGGTTCGGCGCGGACGGCCGGATCACGGCGCCACCGGCCCCGCCGACGACGCCGGAGAGCGCGCGCCCCGGCTACCTGGAGCAGGCCCGCCGCATCCTGACCACGCACCCGGAGCCCACCGACGGGCCCGTCCCCGACCTCCCGGCGGCCTTCGAGGAGCTGCGCTGGTTCCTGCTCCCGGCCGCCTGCGTGCGCTAGGTGTACTCGGCCGGGACCAGCTCGTCGCCGACGCTGATCTCGCCGGGCTCCACCACGTCGGCGTACACCCCGAAGTGGATGCCGCGCCCGAGCTCGCCCGTCGTCACCCCGCGGTAGCCCTTGATCAGGTGCAACGTCTTCAGGTCGGTGGCGCCGCCGTCGGGGTGGCGGGTCGTGGCCGCGCACCGGGGCACCGGCCCGCCGACCCGCAGCACCACCGACCCGGCCCGGAACGCGGCACCGGACCAGCCGTCCTCGGCGTGCGGCGCGCCCCCGGCGAACTCCACCGACATCCGGAAACGCCGCGAATCCACCGACGCCACCCCGGCCCGGGAGGCCAGCTCACCCACCGACGCGTCGCCGAGCAGCGTCAGCGCGTGCACGTCGCAGCCGCCGTTCGGCTCGTCGGCGTGCACCAGCCGCACGGGCTGACCGGCCAGGCCGCTGAAGTAGGCCGACCACGGCCCGAGCACCTCGTGCGCCGCGACCTGCTTGAGGCCGTAGAAGTCGGCGTCCACCGCCGGCCCGAGCTCGATCGGCGCGCGCACCCCGGACACGTCCAGGACCCCGGGCGACCAGGACGCCCGCGCCCCGAGGAACGCCCCGGTGCGCGAGGCCGAGAACAGCTTGTCGGCCGCGTCGACCAGGAAGAACTGCCGGTCACCGACGATGCCGGTGGGCGTCACCGCGACCGTGGCCGGGTGCGTCGCGCGCAGGCCTTTCACCGGGACGACGGTTAGCCGGTTCACGTGCACGGGCTTAGCGTAGTCAGCATGATCGACGAGGCGGTGCAAGCCCGACCCGCCCCGGCGTTGCGGCCCTACGTCGCCTGGTACTCCGGGTACCGGCAGGTCGGCATCGCCCCGGGGCGCCACCGCGGCCTGCCCTCGCCCTACCTCACGCTCGTCGTGACGATCGACGAGCCGCTCGTCGTCGAGGCCCACCCCGACCCGGCCCAGCCCGGCGGCGAGTACACGACGCTCCTCGGCGGGCTGCACACCGTGCCGGCGCTGATCACGCACGGCGGACGGCAGTCGGGGGTGCAGCTCGCGCTCCGGCCGCTGGGGGCGCGTGCGCTGCTCGGGCTGCCGGCCGGCGAGCTCGGCCACCTCGACGTCCGCGGCGAGGACGTGCTCGGCCCGGTCGCCACCGAGCTGCACGAACGCCTCCGGGCCGCCCCGACCTGGCCGGCGCGATTCGCCGCGGTCGACGCCGTCTTCCTGAGACTCTGCCGGCCCGGGAACGCGCCGCTCCCCGAGATCGGCGCGGCCTGGCGTCTGCTCACCGGCGGCGCGCACACGGTCGCCGCGGCCGCGGACGCCGTCGGCTGGAGCGTCCGGCGCCTCTCCGACCGTTTCGGCACCGAACTCGGCGTCTCGCCGAAAACCGCGGCGAAGATCGCCCGCTTCGACCGCGCGCGTCGCGCCCTGCTGACGACCGGCCACGGCCTCGCCGACGTGGCCGTCGCCCACGGCTACTACGACCAGGCGCACCTGGCGCGCGACTTCCGCGACCTCGCCGGGGCGCCCCCCAGCCAGTGGCTGGCCGAGGAGCGCCGATTCGTCCAAGCCCACCCGGACGACGACGGGGAAAGCTGACGTCATGACCCAGACCGTGTGGCCCACCCTCCGCGCTCGCGACGCCCGAGCGCTCATCGACTTCCTGGTCAGCGCCTTCGGCTTCGAGGAGGTGGTGGCGTACGCCGGCGACGACGGCGTCATTCAGCACGCCGAGCTGGCCTGGCCCGGCGGCGGCGGAATCATGCTCGGCCAGGAGCGGGACGACCCGGACAACCCGTGGAAGCTCCCACCGGGCACGTTCGGCGCGTACGTGGTGACGAGCACCCCCGACGCGGTGCACGAGCGGGCCGCCGCGGCCGGCGCCGAGATCGTGAAGAAGCCGTACGACACCGATCACGGTTCCCGTGACTTCGCCGCCCGCGACCCCGAGGGCAACCTCTGGTCGTTCGGCACCTACCCCGGCCACCCGCACTGAGGCCGAGTCGGCGGCGCATCCGGCGCCGCCGACTCAAACTCCGATGTATTGACTTGTCACCATTAGGTCGTTCTTACTCAGCGTGGGGATGCCGTATTCACGGTCCGCTGGGGGACGGCGTGAGAATACTTCTGGGGCTCAGTGTGCTCGTCGTGGCGGCGGTGGCGGCCGACCGCGTACTCGCGGTGACCGGGATGCCGTTACCGGTCTACCTGGCGATCGTTCTCGGGCTCGCGCTCGTCGCCCCGTTCGGCGTCCGGCGCTGGCACCTGCGCCATCCCGACCGCTGCGAGTACTGCCGCGGCCGCGGTTCGACGACGTTCGTCGCCGCGCGCCGCTTACGCACGCGGATGTGCTCGTTCTGTCACGGCAGCGGCCGCGTGAGTATCTGACGCGGCATTTTGTTTCCCCCGCACATTTACGTGCTGTCCATCCCACTCATACCCTGACGTCCGGTCGGCGGAAGGGAAACGACATGACTTCGACGACGCTCTCCCCGGTTACCGGACCGTCCGCGTGGCGCGGTGACCAGTTACAACACGACCGCAGCTGGATCTACCACCTCAACGAGGCCGAGATCGCCGAGCTCGAGGCGGTCGGACGCCGGTTCGTCCTCGACGACCCCGACCTCCGCACCGTGACTCGGGAGGACTACCCGCTGCCGGTGTGCGCGCCGGCGATCGAGCAGTGGGGGCACGACATGTCGCGCGGGCGCGGCTTCGTGCTCATTCGCGGACTGCAGACCGAGCTCTACTCCGACGCCCTGAGCGGCGCGATCTTCTACCTGACCGGGCTGCACCTCGGTTCGCCGATGCAGCAGAACGGCATGGGCGACCTGATCGACCACGTGGTCGCCACCTCGGACAAGACGATGGACGACCCGACGGCCAAATCCTCCCGGGTCCGCGACAAGCTGGTGTTCCACTCCGACAGCTCGGACGCGGTGGCGCTGTTCTGCCTGCGGCCGGCCAAGCAGGGCGGGGCCTCGAGCCTGGTGTCGGGCGCGCAGATCTACAACGAGATCGTGGCGCGGCGCCCCGACCTCGCGCCGCTGCTGCTCGAGCCGGTGCACTGGGACTGGCGCCGGCAGGACGCCAACGCGCCGTCGAACACGTACGTGTCGCCGATCGTCAGCATCGTGGACGGTGTGTGCAGCATCTACGCCGGTTCGACGTACATCCTGACCGCGCAGGACTATCCCGGGGTTCCTCCGCTGACTCCCGCGCACCTCGAAGTCATCGAGATGTTCGACGCGATCACCTACGAGCCCGGGATGGCGCTGGACATGGACTTCCAGCCCGGGGACATCCAGTGGGTGTCGAACTTCGCGGCGCTGCACTCGCGGACCGAGTTCACCGACTACCCGGAGTGGCAGCGGCGCCGTCACCTGCTGCGGCTGTGGGACGAGCGTGACCGGGACCGACCCCGGGTGCCGAACTTCGGCAAGCCGGTCGTGGCCCGGGACTCCAAGCGTGCCGACGACCTCGCCACGATTCCCGACGTCGGCCAGTTCTCGGTGAGGACCGCGGTGATCCCGCGCCCCGTCGCCTGATCCCGGCCCCGTCCGCGGCGCCCCGGAAATTCACTTTCCGGGGCGTCGTCGTGTTCGTACTCTGGTCCTCGTGATGATTCAGGTGTTGCCGCAAGGACAGTGGCGGGAGTAGCGCGCGGGTAGCCGCGTCAGAGCCTCCTCGCCGCCCTCCGGAGTTCCCCGGAACGGGCGGTTTTTTGATTCTCGAGAGGCCGTCGCGGGCCGCGCGATCGCGCGAGCGACGGCCCCCACCAGCGCGTGGCCCCGGGCTCATCACCCGGAGAGCGCCGCCGGGCTCGTTGCGCCTCGGCCGCGCCACCCGCGCTGGTGCCGGCCGGCGGGCCCGCTACCCCGCCGGCCGGCCCGACCTCGGCCGCCGTCGCTCCGCCGAAGCGACGGCGATCCGGACCGTGCGGGCTGGTGTAACCAGGCAGCACGACCGGCTCTGAACCGGTCAGTGGAGGTTCGAATCCTCCGCCCGCAGCAGCGCTAGGGTCGAGCGGTGACCACCGATGCCGAGTTGGCGGCCACCGCGACGCGGGTCGACAGGGGCGGCGGCGATGTCGCCACCGAGGCCGACCTCCTCGGCCGGGCCGCCGGCTGCGTGGTCACCGGCCTGCGGGGCGAACCACGGTACGAGGGGTCCGGCGGCCTCGTGGCCATGATCGGCGGCCGAGCCGGCTGAACAGCGGTGCGTCAGCCCTTGGTGCCGGTCAGGGCGATGCCCTCGACGAACTGACGTTGCAGAACGACGAACACCGCGATCACCGGCAGGGACGCCAGCAGGGAACCGGCCATCAGCAGGGGGTAGTCGGTCAGGAACTGGCCCTGCATCGAGGCCAGCCCGGCGGACAGCGTCATCTTCTCGGGGTCGTTGTTGACCACCAGGGGCCAGAAGAAGTCGTTCCAGGACCAGATCGTCGTGAGGATGCCGAGCGCGATCATGCCCGGCCGGGCCAGCGGCACCATCACCGACCACCAGATGCGTAGCGGGTTCGCGCCGTCGAGGCGGGCGGCCTCGTCCAGCTCGGCGGGCAGGCCGAGGAAGAACTGACGCAGCAGGAACGTGCCGAACGCGCTGAACAGGCCGGGCACGATCAGCGCCGGCAGGCTGTTGAGCCAGCCCAGGTCGGCGATGATCTCGTACTGCGGAATGATGAACAGCTGCGGCGGCACCATCAGCACCGACAGGAACAGTCCGAACAGCACGGTGCGCCCCGGGAAACGCAGTCGCGCGAACGCGTACGCGGCGAGCGAGCACATCAGCACCTGCCCGAGCGCGCGGGCCGCGACCATCACGACCGTGTTCAGGAACTGGGACCCGAACGGCACCAGGTCGAACACCTTCGTGTAGTTGCTCCACTGCCCGTCGGGCACGATCGTCGGCGGCACCGACGTGGCGTGCTCCAGCGTCTTGAGGGACGTCAGGAACTGCCAGACGAACGGCGCGACCATCGCCAACGCGCCGATCGTCAACAGGAAATGGACCAACCCGAGCTTCTTAGTCATACGTCACCCACCGCTTCTGCAGGCGGAACTGCACCGCGGTCAGCGCGACGATCAGCGCGAGCAGGATCATCGCGATCGCGGCGCCGTAACCCTTGTCGTTGTTCTGGAACGCCTCGGCGTAGAAGAGGTAGACGATCGTCTCCATGCTCTCGAAGGCCGGGTTCGCGCGCGACGCCTGGTTCGAGCCGCCGGCGAGCACGTAGACCAGGTCGAACAGCTGCAGCGACCCGATCACCGACACCACCGAGACGAAGAAGATCGTCGGGGAGAGCAGCGGCACCGTGATGCGGAAGAACTGCTGGATCGGCCCGGCGCCGTCGATCTCCGCGGCTTCGTAGTAATGCCGGGGGATACCGCGAACCGCGGCGATGAAGATGACCAGGTTGTAGCCCAGCCCCATCCAGATCCCGACGATCACCATCGCGATCAGCGCGGTGCGCGAATCGGCGATCCAGTGCGGACCCTCGATGCCCACCAGCGACAGCAGGTAGTTCAGGATCCCGAAGTCGCCGCTGTAGATCCAGCGCCAGATCATCGCGACCGCGACCGGCGTCGTCACGACCGGCAGGAAGAAGAACGTGCGGTAGATCGCGACGCCACGTAACCCGGGGCGGGACAGCAGCGCGGCGATCACGACCGCGATCGGGATGCCGATCAGCCCCAGCGCGGTGTACGCGAGCGTGTTGACCAGCGACCGGCCCACCTCCGGGTCGCTGATCAGCTCCCGGTAGTTCTCCAGGCCCACCCACTCCGACGGGCCACCGAACGGGCCGGCCTCGGTGAACGAGAGGTACGCGGTCTGCAGCACCGGCCACAGGTAGAACACCGCCAGGCCGAGGCCGGTCGGGGCGATCAGCGCGTACCCCCAGAGCGCCTCCCGCCAGTCC
>NZ_BAAAGX010000008.1:0-62971 GCF_039524755.1 Cryptosporangium japonicum | reverse complement strand
GGCGGCCCCTACCGCCGCCGCGGGTGGTTCGGCCCCGGGGGCGGGCACTTTCCCCCGCCCGCCCCCGGTGTCCAGGAGAGCCACGCTACTTTTCCTCGGCCAGGGCGTCGTCCATCGCGGTGGCCAGCTCCTTCGACGCGGCCGCCACGTCGGTCGTGCCGTTCCAGGCCGGCGTCAGGTACTTCGTCTCGAGCTCCTGCCAGGCCGCGGTGTTGCGCGAGACCGGGTAGGGCACCGAGTACTCGACCTCGTCGAGGAACGCCTGCAGGTTGAACTCGGGGTGCGACTTCACCCAGGCGTCCTGCGTGCCGTTGTAGGCCGGGATGACGCCGTTCTTCGCGAGCAGCTCGGCGGCTTCCTTCGAGCCGAGGAACTTGACGAACTCCTTCGCCGCGGCGGGCGACTTCGTCTTCGCCGAGACGACGTTGGCCAGGCCGTGGATGATCGTGGCGCGCTTCTTGCCCTGCGGCAGCACGGCGACGTCGGCGCGGGTCTTGGTGTACTCGTTGGTGGAGAACTCCGCGGCGTTCCAGGACCCGCCGTAGTACATCGCGATCTTGCCCGACTCGAACAGGTTGATCGCCTGGGTGTCGGTGAGCGTCTTGAGGCTGGGGGACTGGCCGGCCGCGATCAGGTCGGTCCAGAACTTCAGGCCCTCGATCGTCGCCGGGTCGGCGTAACCGGACTTCTTGCCGCCGTCGGTGAGCACCGTGCCGCCGGCCTGGTAGATCGTGTTGTACTGGTACTCCTGCGCCGACGTGAGCGTCGCGCCGATCGCGTACTGGCCCTTGGCCTTGTTCGTCAGCTTCGCCGCGGCGGCCTTGAACGTGGCCCAGGTCCAGGTGTCGTCCGGGTACGTGACCTTGGCCGCGTCGAAGAGCTCCTTGTTGTACCAGAGCCCGACGGTGTCGAAGTCCTTCGGCACACCGTAGGTCTTGCCCTCGACCGTGTAGAGGTCGACGAGCGACTTCGGGTAGTTGCCGGCGTCGACGTCGTCGAGCGGCAGCAGCACGTCGTTCGTCGCGTAGAGCTGGAAGTTCGGGCCGTTCATCCAGAACACGTCCGGTGCGGCGCCCCCGGTGGCGGCCGCCTTCATCTTCGTCCAGTACGTCTCCCAGGGGCTGAGCTGGACGTTCACCGTGATGTTCGGGTGCTCGGCGGTGAAGTCGGCGGCGAGCTTCTGCATCGCCGGCACCTGGTTCTTGTCCCAGACCGCGTACGAGATGGTCGCCTTCGCGTTCGGGTCGTCGTTGGTGTCGGAGTCGCCACCGCAGGCGGCGGTGGCCATCAGTGCGACTAAGCCGACCAGAGCGCCGGTGCGTCGGAACCATGACATGGGGGAGTCCTAGGGGTGAGCCCGGCCGCGACGCCGTCGAGCGCCGCAGGAATTTCCACTATTAATGGACTCCAGTAAAAAGATGTCAAGGGACCAGCTGAGGCTGCACGTGATCGAGGGCGAGTTTTACCGCACCGAGCGCGACGCTCTCCTCGCCGAGCGTGGACGCCAGCACTTCCGGCGTCCGAATGCAGTGCTTATCGAGCTCTTTGCGCAGTGGCCCGAGCAGCACGTCGGCGGAGCGCGAAAAACCTCCGCCGAGCACGACCAGCTGCGGATCGAGTGCGAGCACCAGCGCGGCCGTGCCGACCGAGAGGTCACGCACGTAGCGGCGCACCGCCCCGAGCGCCGCGCGGTTCCCGGCCCGGGCGGCCGCGAACAGGTCGGCGGCCTCGCCGTCCCACGACTGCAGGTGTTCCTGGGCCCGGATCCAGCCGACGTTGGGCAGCGCGCCGATCTCGCCGGCCGCGCCGCCGAACCCGCGGTGCAGCTTGCCGTCGATCACCAGGCCGACGCCCGTACGCAGCCCGGCGAGCAGGTGGACGAAGTCCTTCGCGTACCGCGCCACGCCGCACCACTGCTCGGCCAGCGCCGCCAGCCGGCTGTCGTTGTCGACCACCACCGGGCCGGCGAACGTGGCGCCGAAGTGCCGGGCCAGGTCGAGGCCGGTCCACTCCGGGATCGCGACCGACAGCACGACCCGCCCACCGGCGTCGATCAGGCCGCTGCTGGCCACCCCGACCGCCCACAGCTCACCGGCGGGCAGGCCGGCCTCGCGCAGGCATTCGGTGACCACGCCGTCGGCCGCGGCGAGCCGCACCGCCCGCCCCGCGGTCTCGGCCACGCCGGTCTGCGCCCGCCCGAGCACCGTGCCGTCCAGGTCGGTGACCAGCGCACGCACCCGGTGCCCACCGATGTCGACGCCGAGCACGTGCCCGGCGTCGCCGCGGAACCGGTAGCGCCGGGCCGGGCGGCCCATCGCACCGGCGACCGGGGGCACCTCGGCCACCCAGCCCTGCGCCACCAGCGCGCCCACCACGTCCTCGGTCGACGCCCGGGAGAGGCCGGAGCGGGCCGACAGCTCGGTCAGCGTGGCCGGTTCCCCGGCGCGCAGCACCCGCACCATGGTCAGCGAGTTGAGCTGCCGCAGGCGCGACAAGTCGCCGCCCGCGATCTCCTCGGCCATCCACACTCCCTTGACCTGAAGCCGCGCCGGGGGTTACTAATCCTGGAGAGGATAGAAAGTAGGCTCCCGTGAACCAAGTCAGTTTAGTTGTCGTCGGTGCGGGTCTCCGTGGGCAGGGCTACGCCCGACGTGCGGTGAGCAGCGGCGGCGCGCGGATCGTCGCGGTCGCCGAGCCCGACCCGGGTCGCCGGGAGCGGTTCGCGGCCGAGTTCGGGGTGACCCAGGTCTTCGCGGACTGGACGGAGCTGGCCGCCGCCGGCCGGATCGCCGACGGCGCGATCATCGCCACGCCCGACCAGCAGCACACCGGGCCGGCGATCGCGCTGGCCGACCTCGGCTACCACCTGCTGGCCGAGAAGCCGATGGCGCCCACCGAGGACGAGGCCGAGCGCATCGTCGACGCGGTGGAGCGCAACAAGGTGATCTTCGCGCTGTGCCACGTGCTGCGCTACACCGCCTACACGCGTGCGGTGACGGACGTCGTCGGCTCCGGGGCGATCGGCGAGATCATGAGCATCGAGCACCTCGAGCCGGTGGGGTGGTGGCACCAGGCGCACTCGTTCGTCCGCGGCGAGTGGAGCAACAGCCGCACGTCGACGCCGATGCTGCTGGCCAAGGCGTGCCACGACCTCGACTGGATGCTGTACGTGGTCGGCCGGCCGGTGGAGCGGGTGAGCTCGTTCGGCCGCCTGTCGCACTTCCGCCCCGAGGCGCGGCCGGAGGGTGCGGCGACCCGGTGCCTGGACTGCCCGATCGAGCCGACCTGCCCGTACTCGGCCACCCGGCTGTACTTCGACTGCCTCGGCGACCCGGACAAGGAGTTCTGGCCGCTCTCCGCGGTGACCTCCGACCACACGGTCGAGGGCGTCACCCGCGCGCTGCGCGACGGGCCGTACGGGCGGTGCGTCTACGACAGCGACAACGACGTCGTCGACCACCAGGTCGTCTCGCTGGAGTTCGAGGGCGGCGCGACCGGGTCGTTCACGATGACCGCGTTCTCGCCGTTCGAACTGCGCAAGACGCGGCTGTTCGGGACGCACGGGTACGTCGAGGGCGACGGGGTGCGGCTGCGGGTGGTGGACTTCCGGACCGGGGCCGAGGAGGTCGTGGAGACCGGCGGGTCGTCGGTGGACGCCGACCACACCGACGGTGACCACGCGCTCGTGGACGCGTTCGTCGAGGCGGTCGCGGCCGGTGACCCCACGCTGCTCAACTCCGACGCCACGACCAGCCTGGCCGGGCACCGCGTGGTGTGGGCCGCCGAACGCGCCCGCTCCGCCGGCACCGTGGTCAGCCTTTGAGCGTCCTCGCCGTCGATCTCGGCGGCACGTCGCTCAAGTGCGCCCTGGTCGACGCCACGGGCGCGGTGACGTGGGCCGGGCGCCATCCCACCGGACGGGAGCGGGGGCCGGCGGCCGTGGTCGCCACGGTCCTCGACGTGCTGGTCTCGATGCGCGACCGCGCGGCGGCCGGGGGGTCGGTGCCCCGGGCGGTGGGGCTGGCCGTGCCGGGGCTGGTGGACGCCACCGCCGGGGTGGCGCTGTGGTCGGTGAACGTCGGATGGCGCGACGTGCCGTTGCGGGCGCTCGTCGAGGAGCGGGTGGGGTTGCCGACCGCCCTGTCGAACGACGTCCGGGCGGGTGGGTTGGCCGAGGCGCGGGTCTCCGGTAGCGACGACGTGCTGTTCGTACCGATCGGAACCGGGATCGCGTCGGCGCACGTGGTGGGGGGCTCGGTGGTGACCGGAGCGAGCGGCGCGGCCGGGGAGCTCGGGCACGTGATGGTGCGCCCGGGCGGGCGGACGTGCGGGTGCGGGCGGCGCGGTTGCCTGGAAGCCGAGGCCAGCGCCTCCGCCGTGGAGGCCCGCTACCGGGAGGTGGCGGGCGACGCGGTCACGGCGGCGGAGGTGGCGCGCCTGGCCGGGGAGGGGGATCCGGTGGCGGCCGGGGTGTGGGGTGACGTGGTCGAGGCGCTCGCGGACGGGCTGGGAAGCGCGGCGGCGCTGGTGGATCCGCAGGTGATCGTGGTCGGTGGTGGGCTCGCGCAGGCCGGCGACACGCTCTTCACGCCCCTGCGCGCGGCCCTCGGAGCACGCAGCTCGTTCCTCCCGGCCCCGACGATCGTCCCCGCGGCCCTCGGTGACGAGGCGGGCTGCCACGGCGCCGCCCTCCTGGCCCGCGCCCTCGTCTGAACCCGCGTCCTACTCGGCGGGAAGGCCGCCGGGCCAGCCCAGGGCGCGGGAGATGCGGTCGGCGGTCTCGGCCACGTGCGGAACGTAGGTGCGGCGCGCCTCCGGCGTCAGGCGGTTGATCGGCCCGCACACCGAGATCGACCCCACCACGTGCCCGTCCAGGTCGAAGATCGGTGCCGCCACCGACCCGGCCCCGGGCTGGCGCTCGCCACCCGACTCGGCGACCCCGTTCTTCCGGGTCTCGGCGAGCAGCGTCCGCAGCTGCTCGGGGTCGACCTGCGTCGCCGACGTGAGCGTCCGCAGCTCGCCGTGCAGCACGTCCTCGCGCTCCTCGGCCGGGAAGAACGCGAGGATCGCGCGCCCCGACCCACCGGCGTGCAGCGGGAACCGGCGCCCCAGCTCCACGGTCATGTTGATCTCGTGGGTGCTCACGACCTGGTCGAGGTACACCCGCCCGCCGGGCACCCGCGCGGACAGCGTCGTGGTCTCCCCGGTCGTGACCTGGAGTTCACGCAGCAGCGGCAGCGACACCCGGCGCAGCTTCGAGTCACGCAACGCCCGCGCCCCGATCGCCGCCGCGGCCGGCCCCAGCGTGTAGGCCCGCGACGTGGAGTCGAGGGTCAGCAGGCCCCGGTCCACCAGCGACCGCATGATCCGGTGCACGACGGCCTTGCTCAGGTCGAGCTCCCGGGCCATCGCGGACACGCCCCACGACTGCGGGCCGTCGACGAACCGGAGCAGGACGTCGGCGACCCGACCGGCGCCCTCCGTACCGTCGCTGGCCATGCGGCTCCCTCCACGTCGAATCCGGCGTGTAGACCGTACCGGTTCTAAACCGTTCCTCTAGCAGGAACGCCATCATCCATCACATCAACGCGGTGTAAATGCTGCATCTCGTAGGGAGAGAACCCTTGACGACTCCACCTGCGGGTGGAACGGTCTGCGTTAACTAAAGCAGTCGTTCCGATTAGCGGAACGCAGCCCGGCACCTTTCGAGGGAGCGACATGGGTAGGCGGACTCTTCCGTTACTGGCGCTGGTGTGTTCCGTCTCGCTCGCCGTGGCCGGGTGCGGCGGCGGGTCGACCGGGTCCGGGAACTCCGGCGGCACGATCAAGATCGGCACGCTCCACCCGCTCACCGGCCCGTACGCGGGCGACGGCCAGCAGATGGAGAACGGCGTCAAGCTCGCGATCGACGACATCAACGCGGCCGGGGGCATCAAGGCCCTGGACGGCCGGAAGCTCGAGCTGGCCGGCGGGGACACGCAGGGCAAGCCCGACGTCGGGCAGAGCGAGGCCCAGCGCCTGGTCACCGAGGGCGTCACCGCGCTGGTCGGCACCTACCAGAGCGCGGTGAGCGCGAACGTCGCCCCGCTCGCCGAGCGCAACAAGGTGCCGTTCGTCATCGACATCTCCGGCGACGACGGCATCCTCTCCCACGGGTACAAGTACGCGTTCCGGATGCAGCCGCGGAACACGGTGTTCGGCACCGCGGGCGCGAAGTACCTGCAGGAGATCTCCAAGGCGGCCGGGAAGCCGCTCCCCAAGGTCGCCTACCTGCACGAGAGCACCGCGTTCGGCACCGGCGTGTTCAAGGCGTTCAAGGCCGAGGCCGAGAAGGCCGGCATCACGGTCGACCCGGAGATCACCTACGACGCGGCCAGCGTCTCCGACCTGACGACGCAGATCACCCAGGTCAAGGCGTCGGGTGCCCAGGCGCTCGTGGTCACCGGCTACTACAAGGACGGGGTGCTCGCGGCCAAGGCGGTGTCCACCGTGAAGCCTCCGCTCGACGCGGTCTACGGCATCGCGAACGGCGCGTTCGACCAGCCGCAGTTCCCCACCGACGCCGGCCCGGCCTCGGCCGGCTACTTCGACGTCAACTACCACCTCAACGACAAGAGCCCGGAGGCGACGAAGTTCGCCCAGGCCTACCAGGCGAAGTACGGGCAGCCGCCGCGTACCGGCGCCGCGCTGGCCTACGACTCGGTGCGGGTGATCGCCGCGGCGCTGGAGCGTTCGAAGTCGGTCGACGGGTCGAAGCTGCGCGACGCGATCGCCGACACCGACCTGACGCCGCTGACGCTCAACGACGGGCCGATCACGTTCGACGACAAGGGCGAGAACTCGACCGCGCTGCCGGCGCTCACCCAGGTCGTGAACGCCAAGCCGACCGTCGTCTACCCGGCGGAGTTCGCGACCGCGAAGGTCACGTACCCGGCCGCCCCCGGCGCATGAGTACGGCCGAAGCCCTCACCACGCGGTGGCGGTCGGTTCCGGCCGCCCCCGTGGTCGCGATCGGCCTGGTGTTCGTGCTGATCGCGGCCGCGCTGCTGAAGTCCGGCAGCGGCACGATCACCGGCCAGGCCGTGCTCACCGGGCTGGTGAACGGCGGGGTGTACAGCCTGCTCGCGATGGGGCTGACGCTGATCTTCGGCGTACTGGACATCGTCAACTTCGCCCACGGCGCGTTCCTCGCGGTCGCGCTGTTCGTCACCTACCAGTTCGTGAGCACGACCGGCGCGAACCCGTACGTCGCGCTGCCGATCGCGATCGCGGCGCTGTTCGCGCTGGGCGCGCTGGCCCAGTGGGCGTTGCTCAACCACACGATGGGCCGCCCGCTGGAGAGTCAGCTCCTGCTGACGCTCGGCCTGTCGCTGCTGGTGTCGAACCTGCTGCTGCTGGCGTTCGGCGGCGACCCGCTCTCGGTCGCGGTCGCCGGTGACCACGGCGTGAACGTGCTCGGAGCGGTGGCCAACCAGACGCGCCTGGTCGCGTTCGGTGGCGCCCTGGTGCTGGCGGCCGGCCTCTACCTGCTGCTCGGACGCACCCGGCTGGGGCGCGCGATCCGGGCCGTGGCGGCCAGCCGGCAGGGCGCCGGGCTGGTCGGCATCGACGTCCGGAAGATCTACGTGCTGACGTTCGGCCTCGGTACCGCGTGCGCCGGCGCGGCGGGCATGCTGATCGCGCCGTTCACCACGATCACCCCCACCGCCGGCGACCAGTTCAACATCCTCGCGTTCGTGGTCGTCGTGATGGGTGGCCTCGGCAACGTCGCCGGTGCGCTGATCAGCGGCATCATCGTGGGTCTGGTCGAGCAGCTGGGCGGGGTGCTGCTCACCGGGCAGAGCCCGCTGTTCGGCGTGTTCCTGGTCTTCATCCTGATCCTGGTGGCCCGCCCGCAGGGCCTGTTCGGGGCCCGGTCATGACCGCCGTCGTCGCGCCCGACGCCGGTGCGCACGAGGGGACCGTCACGCGCAGGCACCGCTCCGCGCGCGGAACCCTCGGGGTGCTCGCGGCGGTCACCGCCGTCGCCGCGACGATGCCGTTCGTGCTGCCGGAGTCGCAGCAGGCGGTCGCGATCCGGGTGCTGATCTTCGCGCTGCTGGCCACCGGCTGGAACCTGATGAGCGGCTACGGCGGCATGTTCAGCTTCGGCAACGCGGCCTACTTCGGCGTGGGCGCCTACGCCGACGTCGTGCTGCTGGTCGGGCACGGTGTCTCGCCCTGGATCGGCATGGTGGTCGGGGCGGCGCTCGCGGCCCTGCTCGCGGTGGGCACCGGGTACGTCGCGTTCCGGTACAAGGTCAAAGGCGCCTACTTCGCGCTGGCCACGTTCGCGATCGCCGAGATGCTGCGGCTGCTCGCCACCGACACCACCTGGGTGAACGGCACGATCGGCTACCACGTGCCGCTGCTGGCGGAGGAGTCGTGGTGGATGTTCCAGTTCGAGGCCAACGCGCCCGAGTACTTCTGGATCGGTCTCGCGCTCGTCGTCGTCGCCTTCCTGGCGGTGTTGTTCTACCTGCGCTCCAAGGCCGGCCGGTACACGGTCGCGATCCGCGACGACGAGGACGCGGCGGCCGCGCTGGGCATCGCGGTGATGCGCTACAAGCTCACGACGATGGCGCTGGCCGCGGCGATCACGTCGGTGGCCGGTGCGTTCTACGCGCAGTACTACCTGTTCGTCGACCCGGACATCGTGCTCGGGCAGACGCAGTCGATCCAGGCCATCGTGCCCGCGGTCGTCGGCGGCGTGGGGACGCTGTGGGGTCCGGTGATCGGCGCCGTGATCGTCGGCCCGCTCTCCACGGTCACCGCGTCGCTCCTGCGGACGCCGCCCGACGCGCTGTCGTTCCTGGCCGGGCGCAGCGGGCTGGACGTCGTGCTCTACGCGGTGCTGGTGATCGTGATCGTCCTCGTGCTCCCGAAGGGGCTGTACGGAACGATCCGCCAGTTCGTGCTCGATCGGTGGCGGTCACGGTGAGCGTGCTGCGGGTCGAAGGGCTGAGCAAGTCGTTCCGGGGCATCGCCGCGCTCTCCGACGTCGACGTCGAGGTGGCCGAGGGAACCGTCCTCGGCATCATCGGTCCGAACGGCGCCGGGAAGACGACGTTCTTCAACGTGGTCGCGGGGGCGTTCAAGCCCGACGCGGGCACCGTGACGCTCGACGGCACGGACATCACCGGGCTCCCGGCGCACAAGGTCGCGCGGGCCGGGATGACCCGGACCTTCCAGCTGATGCGCCCGTTCGCGACGCTGAGCGTGCTGGAGAACGTGGCGATCGCGGCGTCGGTGGGCGGGGGATCGCAGCGGGCGGCGCGCCGGCGGGCCGAGGAGGTCGTCGCGTCGGTCGGCATGGACGAGTGGGCCGACACGGTCGCCGGGACGCTGCACACCGCCGCGCTCAAGCGGCTGGAACTGGCGCGGGCGCTCGCGACGCGGCCCCGGGTGCTGCTGCTCGACGAGGTGCTGGCCGGGCTGGTGCCCACCGAGCGCCAGCCGGTGCTCGACCTGCTGGCGGGCCTGCGTGACGAGCAGGGGCTGACGCTGGTGTTCGTCGAGCACATCATGGCCGCGGTGATGCGGCTGTCCGACTCGGTCGTCGTGTTCGACCGCGGGCGGGTGATCGCGCGCGGCGCGCCCGCGGACGTGGTCGAGGACCCGGCGGTGGTGGAGGCGTACCTCGGCACGGGAGTGGGGTCCGGTGACTGACGGGCTGCGGATCGACGAGGCTTCGGCCGGGTACTCCGGCCTGCAGATCCTGCACGGGATCTCGCTGCACGTCGACGCCGGGGAACTGGTGTCGATCGTCGGCGCCAACGGAGCCGGGAAGTCGACGACGCTGCGGCTGATCAGCGGGCTGCTCCGCGCCACCGCGGGCACCGTGACCTACGCCGGGGAACGCATCGACGGGCGGCGGCCGCACGAGATCGTGCGCCGCGGCGTCGTGCAGGTCTCGGAAGGGCGCGACCTGTTCGGCCCGATGAGCGTGGACGAGAACCTGCGCCTCGGCGCGTGGACCGTGCGCTCCGGCGTGGACGCGCTCCTGGACGAGGTCTACGCGCTGTTCCCCGCGCTCGCCGAGCGCCGCAGGCAGGCCGCGCAGACGATGAGCGGCGGCCAGCAGCAGATGCTGGCGATCGGCCGGGCCCTGATGAGCCGGCCGAAGCTGCTGATGCTCGACGAACCGTCGACCGGCCTGTCGCCGAAGCTCACCTGGGAGGTGCTCGAGGCGGTGCGCTCGATCCGGGACCGCGGTGTGGCCGTGCTGCTGGTCGAGCAGAACGCCGCCCAGGCGCTCGGCATCTCCGACCGGGCGTACGTGCTGGAGAGCGGCACGATCGTGCTCGACGGTCCGGGTTCCGAACTGGCCGAGGACGCCCGGGTGCGGAAGGCGTACCTCGGCCTATGAGCGCGACGCCGGTGCGTGCCCTGGCCGCCTGGGCGGCCGGGCTCCGCACTGTCGACCTGCCCGGTGACGTTCCGAGCCGGCTGGAGACCGTGCTGGCCAGCGTGCTCGGCGTGACGCTGGTCGGGTCGGCGGGGCGCTCGGCGCTGGTCGACGCGTGGGACCCGCCGCCGGGGCCGTCCGTCCTGATCGGAACCGGCCGGTCGACGACGCCGGACGCGGCGGCCTGGCTGAACGCGACCGCGCTGGTGAGCCTGGAACTCGACGAGGGCAACCGGTTCGCCGGTGGGCACCCGGCGGCCCACGGGTGGCCGGCGGTGCTGGCGCTGGCCGGTGCCCGCGACGCCGACGGACCGACGACGGCGGCGGCGCTGGTGGTGGCGTACGAGGTGGCGGCACGGTTCGGCCGGGCGACGCGGCTGCGGCCCGGCACGCATCCGCACGGCACGTGGGGCGCGACGGGCGCGGCGGCCGGGTGCGCCCGTCTGCTCGGGCTGTCCGCCGACGCGACGGCCGCGGCGATCGACACCGCGGCCGGGATGGCCGTCGCCGGACCGTTCGTCGCGGCCCTGGACGGCAACCCGGTGCGTGACGAGTGGGTGGGCGCGGCCAACCAGAGCGGGCTGGCCGCCGCCCGCCTGGCCGCCGCCGGGCTCGCCCGGGACACCGGCATTGCCGGGCACTCGCTGGGCGGGCTGCTCGGGACGTTCGACCCGGCCCCGCTCACCGAGGAGCTCGGGCAGCGGTGGGACCTGGAGCTGGGCTACTTCAAGCGGCACGCGTCGTGCGCGTACACCCACCCCACCGCCGACGCGGTGCTCGACCTGCGGCCGCGGGTGCCGCTCGAGGACGTCGACCGGGTGGACGTCGAGACCTACACCGCGGCGGCGGCCCTCGATCGCGTCGACTGCCCCACCCGGCTGGCCGCGATGTTCTCGGTGCCGTTCGTCGTCGCGACCGCGCTGCGTGAGGGGGCCGTGCGCCCGGACGCGTTCACGCGCATCGACGCGGCCCGGCCGCTGATGTCACGCGTCCACCTGGCCGTCGCGCCCGACCTCGACGCCGCCGTGCCCGAGCACCGCGGTGCGCGGGTGCGGGTGACGCTGCGCTCCGGCGAGGTCGTGCGGGCCGAGGTCACCGACCCGATCGGGGACGCCGCCCGGGGCCCGTTCGGCGCCGCCGACGTCGAAGCGCTCCTCGCCGACCTGCTCGGCTCGGCCGCCGACGCCGAGCGCGTCTGCGCGGTCGCCCGGGAGCTGCCCTGGCTGGGCTCGGTCCGCCGGGCGCTGCGCGAGCTCCCCTGACCCAGGAGGTACTGACATGCGGATCTACGCCGTGACCCCGCTGCACGTCGGGGCCCGTGAGCTCGCCCGTCGGCAGGAGCGCTACGACTGGATCGCGCCCGACGGCGTCGTCGTGGACCTGCACGACCTGCCGTTCGGCGCGCCGACGTCGCTCGAGACGCCCGCGGACATGCGCTCCTCCGAGCGTTCGGTCGTCGCGGCGCTGGCCGACGTGCCCACCGGGTACGACGCGGTGATGCCCGACTGCGTGCTCGACCCCGGCGTCGCGGCCATGCAGGCCGACCCGGCCTTCGGCACCGTGATCGGTGTCCTGCGGGTGACCCTCGCGCACGCGTCGGCGCTGGGGGAGACGGTCGCCGCGGTGGTCAGGAACCCGGCGATCGCCGACGAGCTGCGCGCGGTCGTCGACGGGTACGGCTGGGGTGCGGTGGTCACCCCGGTGCGGACACTGGACCTGGACTTCGCCGCGGTGGCCGACGGGGACCGGTGGCGCGAGCGCCTGGCCGGTGCCGCGGCCGACCTGGCCGGCTCCGGAGCGACCGCGCTGATCAACGGCTGCTCGGCGGTCGACGTCGGCGGCGGCACCCCGATCCCGGTCGTCGACCCGGTGATCCGCACGCTGCGCCTGGTCGCCGCCGGGGCCGCGGCATGAGCGCCGACGGGCCGGACCTGGTCGTGGTCGGCGCCGGGGGCGGGCTGTTCGCGGCGTTGCGTGCGGCCGAGCACGGGCTGAGCGTGCTGGTGGTCGAGGCCAGCGCGCACTACCGCCGGGGCAACAACACCTCGATGTGCACCGCGATGGTGCCCGGCGTCGGCACCCGCTGGCAGCGCGCCGCCGGGATCGAGGACTCGCCTGAGCTCTTCGTCGACGACGTGCGCCGCAAGACCGGCGGCACCGGCGACGCCCGGCTGGCCCGCGCGCTCGCCGAGGTGAGCGCCGAACTCGTCGAGTGGATGGCCGACACGGCCGGCTTCGAGATGTCGTTGATGACCGACATGAACTACCCGGGGCACTCGGTGGAACGCTGCCACACGATCCCCGAGCGCCACGGCGCCGCGCTGGTCGACCGACTCACCCGCCTGGCCGACGCCAGCCCGCTGATCGACGTGCTGGTGCCGGCCCGCGTCACCGACGTGCTGCTCGACGACGACGGCACGGTGCGTGCCGTGGTCGCCGGGGACGAGGAGATCCCGACCGACGCGGTGCTGCTGGCCACCAACGGCTTCGGCGCCGACCGCGACCTGGTCCGCGCGCACCTGCCGGAGATCGCCGCGGCGACCTACCACGGCAGTGAGACCTCCCGGGGCGACGCGCTGCGCATCGGGGCCCGCCTCGGGGCCGACACCGCGTTCCTCGACGCCTACCAGGGGCACGCCGCGCTCTCGGCGAAGGCCTCCACGCTGCTCGGCTGGGCCACGATCGTGCACGGCGGGATCATGCTCGACACCACCGGTCGTCGCTTCGGCCGCGAGACCAGCGGCTACTCCGAGTTCGGCCCGGCGCTCGCGGCCCGCCCCGGCGCGACCGGCTGGATCGTCTACGACCAGGGCGTCCACGACGAGTGCCTGCCGTTCACCGACTTCCGCCACTGCGTGGAGGCGGGCGCGGAGGTGTGGGCGTCCTCGCCCGAGGAACTGGCCGAGGCGACCGGGCTGCCGGTGGACGGGATCCGGGCCGAGCTGGCCGGGGTCGAGCGGCACACCCGGGAGCCGGACCCGTTCGGACGCACGTTCACGCGGGCGTTGCGTGCGCCGTACGCCGCGGTCCGCGTGCTCCCCGCGCTGTTCCACACCCAGGGCGGCCTGGTGGTGGACGGCCGCGCCCGGGTACTGCGCCCCGACGGCAGCGCGATCCCCGGCCTCTACGCGTCGGGCGGTGCCGCGGCGGGCATCTCCGGGCACGGGGCCGCCGGCTACCTGGCCGGCAACGGCCTGCTCCCCGCGTTCGGCCTCGCCTACCTGGCCGCCGACGCCGTCGCCGAGGGAAAGGCGCGCGCGTGATCCGACCGGTTCGCAGTTACCTCTACGTCCCGGGTGACCGGGCGGACCGGCTGCTCGGCGCGCGTTCACGCGGTGCCGACGCGCTGATCGTCGACCTGGAGGACGCGGTCGCGCCGGCGCGGAAGCAGGCGGCCCGGGAGCTGGTGGCCGACTGGCTCACCCCGGAGCCCGGCCCGCAGGTGTGGGTGCGGATCAACGCCGAGAGCGTCGCCGACGACCTGGCCGCGGTGGTGCGCCCGGGTCTGGACGGCGTCGTCGTGCCGAAAGCCGGCCCGGACGGTCTGGCCGAGGTCGACGCGCGGCTGACCGCCCTCGGGTCGGACGCGGCCGTGCTGCCGCTGATCGAGTCCGCGGCGGGGTTGATCCGGGCCGCGGAGATCGCGGCCGGGCCGCGCGTGCTGCGCCTGGGCATCGGCGAGGCCGACCTGATCGCCGACCTCGGCCTGCGTCCCGGCGCCGACCGCGCCGAGCTGGCGCCGGTCCGCCTGCAGGTCGTCGTCGCGTCGGCCGCGGCCGGCATCGCGCGCCCGGTCGGCGCCACCTCCACCGACTTCCGCGACACCGACGCGTTCCGGGAGAGCGCCCGCACGCTGGCCCGCCAGGGCTTCCGCGGCCGCACCGCGATCCACCCGGCGCAGGTGCCGGTGATCCACGAGGTGTTCACGCCCACCGACGAGGAGGTGGCGACCGCCCGGGACGTCGTCGACCGCGTCGACGCCGCCGGCGGTGGTGGCGCGGTGGACGCCGGAGGCCGCTTCATCGACGCCGCCGTGGTCCGCTCCGCCCGCGAGGTACTGGCCCTGGCCACTCGCTGAGCCCCGATGTGCCACAGTGGACATCGGTGGTACCGGTGCACGGGAGGCGAGGCGGGATGGCGCGGTCGTCCGCGAGGACGTGGATCGGTGTCGCCGTGGGCACGGCCGTGTCGGCCACCGCCGGGTACCTGCTGTCGGCGGCCCAGGAGAGCACCGGCCTCACCGCCGGGGACGTCGCGATCGGTGTCGTGCTGGGGCTCGGCTTCGGCCTGGTCGTCACCGGCGTCGGCGCCGGACTCGTCGGGTTCCTCCGGCGACGTGGTCCCAGGCTCACGTCGGCGCCCGGGGTCACGCTGGCCTCACCGCTGCGGGACCTGAGCCGGGCCGATTCGCGTATCGTGCGCGACGCGCTGAAGCGCGCCGAGCCGCCCGACGATCCGGAACTCCGCGCGATCGCCCGCCACGAGGCGCGACGGTTGACGAGATACCTCCCGATCGCCCTGTGGGTCTACCCGGTGATCCTCGTCCTGCAGAGCGCGCAGGTGGTGTTCGGCGACCGGCTGTGGCAGCGCCTCGTCGGCGGTTACTGCGTCGTCTTCTTCGCCGCCGTCCTGGGCTTCTCGATCGTGCAGCTGCGCCGGGCGCGTCGGTACGTGGCCCTCGGCGGCTGAACCGGTACGGACGGCCGATCGCTGTCCACGATGGAGCAACGCTGGCAGACTCCGCCTTCCTCGAATGGCAAGGAGGCCCACGGTGCGATTACTCCTCGGTGGCGCGTTGGCCGTAGCGCTACTCGTCCCGGCCGCGACCGCTCACGCCGCCCCGACGGTCACCGCCACCCCGCTCCCGGTTCCGGACGGCACCACGAGCTCCGCCGTCTCCGACGTCGACGACGCCGGGATCGCGGTCGGGCGCGCGGACGTCGGCGGCACACCCCAGGCCCTGCGCTGGGACGACAGCGGCTACACCGCGCTGCCCGGCTCGGCCCAGCGCCCGGGCGCGTCGGCGGCGCGGATCTCCGACGGCGGTGTGGTCGTCGGCTCGATCGGCGAACCCGACGTCAACCAGCGCGCGATCCGGCACTGGCGTCCGGACGGCACGACCGGCGACTGCCCGATCACGCTCGGGGCCCCGCTCGGCGTCGAGGACGCGAACGGGAGCGGTGACGCGCTGGTGGGCACGGTGACGTCCGGGCGGCGGTTCAGCGCCACGGTCTGCCGCGCCGACGGCGGCACGACGAACACCGACCTCGCGGTCGCGCACGCGATCGCCGACGACGGCCGGGTGGCCGGCGCCCGCCCCGGGAACAGCGCCACGAACGTCAACCACGTCCCGACGGTGCTCACGGCCGACGGCACCGCGACCACCCTGCCGGTACCGGCCGGGCAGGCCGGGGTCGCGTACGATTTCGGCCCCGGCGACGTGGTGGTCGGCGCGCTGGGCACGATGCGGTTCGGCACCGGGCCGTCGGTCACGTTCGTTCCGCGGGTCGCGGTGGTCTGGAGCGGTGGCCGGATCACCGAACTCGGAACGCTCGGTGGCGACACCAGCGTCCCGGCCGACACCGGCCGCGCGGTCAACGCCGCCGGCGACGTCATCGGCACCAGCACGACCGCGTCCGGTGAGACGCACGCGTTCCGCTGGCGGGCGGGCACGCTGACCGACCTGGGCACGCTCGGCGGTGCGGGCAGCGTGCCGACCGCGATCAACGACCAGGGCCAGGTCGTCGGCTCCAGCACGACGGCGTCCGGCGCGACCCACGCGTTCCGCTGGGACGACGGTGCGCTCACCGACCTCGGGGCGCCCGGCGGCACCGGCAGCGCCGCCGTCGACGTCAACGACTCCGGTGTCGTGGTGGGCACCGTGACCACGGCGTCCGGTACGCAGGCCGTGCGGTGGACGATCCGATGAGGTGACGTCAGCCGGTGGGGCGCCGCACGTACTGTCCGCGCGGCGCCCCCACCACGGCCCCGTCCCGCAGCACGGCGTCGCCACGCAGGTAGGTGTCGGTGACCCGTGCCGACAGCTCGAAGCCCTCGAACGGGGAGTACTCCTGCGCCGACTCCGAGTCCGCGGCACGCACCACCCACGAGGACCCGTCGTCGACCAGGCAGAAGTCCGCGTCGTAGCCCGGCGCGACCGTGCCCTTCGAGTACAGCCCGAAGCGCTGGGCCGGGTTCCAGGACGTCAGCGCCGCGATCCGCCCGTGCGACAGCCCGCGTCGCCGCCCCTCGCTGACCAGCGCCGGCAGCAGGTACTCGGTGCCGCCGAACCCGCTCTTCGCGGTGAACACGTCCTCGCGCGGGTCGCCGAACTTCTGCTCGTCCTTGCAGCACGCGTGGTCGCTGGTCACCCAGGAGAAGTTCCCGGCCAGCACGTGCTCCCAGAGCGCCTCGACGTCGTCGCGCGGACGCAGCGGCGGGTTGACCTTGCCGCCGAGCCCGCTCGCGGTCGAGATGTCGGCGACCAGGTGCCCGATCGTCACCTCCCGCCGGAAGTCCACGTGCGGGAACGTCGCCTGCATCAGCATCGCGGCCTCGATCGCCTTGCGCGAGGAGAGGTGCAGCAGGTTGATGTTCGGTAACTGGGTCTCGTGCGCCAGGTACGACGCGATCGTGATCGCCAGCCCCTCGGAGTGCGGCGGGCGCGAGGCGCTGTAGGCGGCCAGGTCGCGCGGGCCCCCGGCCTCCTCGACGATCTTGGTGTAGGCGCGCATGATCTCGGCGGTCTCGCAGTGCAGCGACAGCGAGATCGCGTCCGCGTGCGCCGCGAAGCGCGGGTCCTCCCGGGCGGCCTGGATGCCGCGCATCACGAACTCGAAGTGCGCGTAGTCGTACGTCTCGTCCTCGGGCAGCATCAGGAACGAGCCCTGCTCGTTGGAGCGGCCGTGCAGGCCGTGCGTGCCGTAGAACATGAAGATCTTGAACGAGGGGACGCCGAACTCGCTGATCATCGTCGGGATCTCGTCGATGTGCCGACGCAGGATCGGCGCCACGTGGAACGCGTAGTCCACGTACGCGTGGCCCTCGGTGGCCTTGAGCACGTCCGGGAAGATCTCGGTGTAGGGCCCGGTGCGGTTCAGGTAGTACTGGCCGGTGCGGATGTAGGTGATCCCGGTGGTGACCCCGCCCTGGGCGGAGGCCCGGCTCTCGGTGCGCGCGTCGTCGGTGAGGTCGTTGTAGATGCCCCAGTGCTGGTGCACGTCGACCACGCCCGGGTAGAGCAGCTTGCCGCCGGCGTCGAGCACGGTCCCGGCGTCCGCCGGGTCGAGCGTCCCGAGCGCGGTGAACTTCCCGTCCTTGATGCCGACGTCGGTCGAGCGGGGCTCGGCGGTGTCCGGCGTGACCACGCGCGCGTTCGTGACGATCAGGTCATAGTTCATGGGCGTCGACCTCCCGGAGCGGTTCGAGCAGGGCGGACAGATCAGTGATGTCGTGCAGGCCGGCGATCGCGTCCGCGAGCGACCCGACGGCATCGGCGGGGAGGGCCCGCCCGGCATTGTCGCGGAACTTGGTTGCGAGCTCGTCGAACGAGAGCGGATCGTCCGGTCCGCCCCGGTTGACCAGCACCTCCTCGGTGAGCTCGGTGCCGTCGTCCAGCCGGACCGTGACGACGGCGGGGAACTGGTACGGGAAGATCGCGGTGCACTTCTCGTCCGGCTCGACCTCGACCAGGGCCATCAGCGCGCGCCGGCGGGGGTCGCGGGCCAGCTCGTCGGTGAAGTCGTCGAGCCCGACGCCGAGCCCACCGCCGCCGAGCAGGCCGGCGACGAGCGTGTACGGGCCGCTGAACTGGGCCATGTAGCCGGTCTCAGGGGCGCGTTTCACCTCGATCGGCTGCCCGACCGTGGGGAGGTTCTGCCGGGGTACGCCCAGGCGGATCGCGGCGACGCGGTCCGGGTCGAGACCCTGCGCACGCAGGCGGCGTGCGGCGTCGATGCCGGCGTGGGTGAAGTGGTTGGCGGGGTAGGGCTTGAAGAAGATGCCCGGGACGGCCCACTTCTCGCCGAGGCCGTCGGTGATCGGGCTCGCGTCGAACACGCCGTGCAGCCAGGCCTGGAAGAACCCGAACCGGCCTTCGAGCACGGTCGGCGGGCCGGTGAAACCGTGACGCACCAGCCCCACCGCGCTCAGCGCCGCGTGCGCGGCCCAGCCGCAGTGCATGCGTTTCACGGTGCCGCCGGTGCGGTTGGCCTCGATCAGCCCGGAGGCCATCGAGGCGGTGACCCCGAGCACGTCGGTCACGCGCTCGGCGCCGAAACCGTGCAGTCTCGCCGCGGCGACCGCGCCGCCGAGCGCGCCGCAGATCGACGTGGCGTGCTGGCCGTGTTCGAAGAACACGGAGTTGTTGGTCCGCCGGTCGTAGCCGGCCATGCCGAGGCGCACCGTGGTTTCGAGGCCGACGGCGATCGCGGCCTCCAGCTGGGCGCCGGTCGCGTGCGTGGCCTCGGCCGCGGCGAGCGCGGCCGGGACGACGACGGCGCTGGGGTGCAGGACCGACGGCAGGTGGGTGTCGTCGTAGTCGAGGGAGTGGGCCAGCACGCCGTTGACGAACGCGGCCTGCGCGGCCGGCAGCTTCTCGGCGAGGCCGATCGCGGTGGCCTCGGGCTTCCCGCCCTGCTCGGCGGCCCAGCGGCGGGCGGCGCGGCTGGTCTCCAGCGACGCGGCCGCGGCCGCGATGCCGAGGACGTCGAGCACCCGCTTGCGGACGCTGTCGGTGACCTCGGCCGGCAGGTCGTCGGCCTCGGCGGCGAAGGTCCCGAGCCGCTGGGCCAGCGTGGGCTCAGCCACCGGACACCACCGCGAGCGGGCGGACGGGGGAGCCGGTGGCGCCGAGCAGCTTCAGCGGCGCGAGCACGAACAGGAATTCGGCGACGCCGGCCGCGGCCAGCTCGTCGAGCGCCATCGCCTCGATCAGGTAGATGCCGTGCTCCACGAGCAGGACGTTGTGCGCGGGCAGCAGCGCATGGCCCCCGCCGGGCGCGAGCCGCTCGAACGCGATCGTGTCGGCCCCGGCGGCGTGGATGTTCCTCTGCGCCAGCCACCTCGCGCCGGCCTCGGAGATCCCGGGCACGCCCGAGTCCTTCCCCACGTAGGCTTCGGCGCCCTCGTCGAACCGCCGGCCCCACCCGGAGCGGATCAGCACGACGTCGCCGGGGCGGACGTCGACGCCGGTGGCCTCCAGATCGGACACCGTGATCTCGTAGCCGGGTTCGCACTCCGGCCGGCCCAACGCCCGGGGCACGTCGAGCAGCACACCGCGGCGGACCATCGGCGCGATCGTGTGCACCCCGTGCTCGAGGTAGCGGCCCCCGGTCCCGGCCGCGTGGGCGTCCGCGCCACCGTGAAGTCTGCCCTGGTAGCTGACGTGCGCGAGCGCGTCGATGTGGGTTCCGACGTGGGTGCCGAGCACGATCAGGTCGTTCGCCGCCGACGCGCCGTCGGCACGCACCAGGTCGCCGTGGCGCCGGGGCAGCGTGTGGGTGTACGCGGGGTGGTTCGGCGACTGCGGCATGCCGGGGAAGAACGTGCGCCCGAGGTCGTGGACCGTGACACCGGCCGCGACCGCGTCCAGTAACGCGTCGCTCATCGGATGACCTCCCGGTCGCGCAGGGCCTGGATCTCGCCGGCGGAGAGGCCGGCCTCGGTGAGCACCTCGTCGGTGTCGGCGCCCAGGGCCCGGCCGGTGAACCGGATCCGGCCCGGCGTCTCCGACATCCGCCAGAGGACGTCGTGCTGGAGCATCGTGCCCAGCTCGTCGTCCTCGACCTCGGTGAGCATCTGCGTCTCGCGCACGTGGACGTCCTCCACCAGGTCCTTCGCGGTGTAGACCGGGGCGATCGCCGCGCCGGCTCCGGTGAACGCGTCGAGCACCTCGTCGCGGGTGCGCGCGCCGATCCAGTCGCCGACGTACGCGTCGAGTTCGTCGACGTGCCCGGCCCGGCCGCGCCCGGTGGCGAACCAGGGCTCGTCGATGACCTCGGGGTGTCCGACCAGCCGTAACACCCGCTCGGCGATCGACTGCGCGCTCGTCGAGATCGCGACCCAGCTGCCGTCGGCCGTGCGGTAGGTGTTGCGCGGCGCGTTGTTCGTCGAGCGGTTGCCGTGGCGCTGTTCGATCTCGCCGGTCTGCTGGTAGACGGTGGGCCCCGGCCCGACCGCGGTCATGATCGGCGCCAGGATGCTCAGGTCGACCACCTGGCCCCGGCCGGTGCGGTCGCGGTGGCGCAGCGCCATCAGCGCGGCCGAGGACGCGGCGAGCCCGCAGATGCTGTCGGCGAGGCCGAAGCTCGGCAGCGTCGGCGGCCCGTCGGCCTCACCGGTGAGCGCCGCGAACCCGCTCATCGCCTCCGCGAGCGTGCCGAACCCGGCGCGCGAGGAGTACGGACCGGTCTGACCGAAACCGGTGAGACGCACCAGGACGAGGCCGGGATTCGCGGCGTGCAGCGTCTCCGGGCCCAGGCCCCAGCGCTCGAGCGTGCCGGGGCGGAAGTTCTCGACGAGCACGTCGGCGTCGGCCGCGAGTCTCCTCAGCGCGGCGGCACCGTCCGGATCGGACAGGTTGAGCGCGACCGTGCGCTTGTTCCGGCTGATCTCCTTCCACCAGATCGCGACGCCGTCCTTCTGGCCGCCGTGCCCGCGCATGCTGTCGCCGGTGCGCGGGTGCTCGATCTTGATCACGTCGGCGCCGTAGTCACCGAGGATCTGGCACGCGAGGGGGCCGGCCAGGATCGTCGAGACGTCCAGGACTCTCAGCCCGTGGAGCGGTCCGTTCTCCGGTGGGCTCGTCATCGTTCCGCTCCAAGAAACGCCATGCGGGGACTCTATACCCGGCTGGCGGCCGTGAGGAAGGTTCTCGCGGCGCAGCGCCTATTTCGCGTACCGGCTGGCGGAACGGAGCGCCCCTCCCGGTCCCGGACGAATTGTTGAACAATGCTTGCCGGATTGTTCAACAATCTCGTACGGTGAGCGGCACCCGCGCACCATCGGCCCTCGACTCGAGGAGCACACCGTGGCCAGCGAAGTTCTCACCGAACGGAAATCCCGGCGATCAGCGCTGCTCGGCGCGATCTTCCTGATGGCGACGAGCGCCATCGGACCCGGATTCATCACTCAGACCACCACGTTCACCGTGTCGCTCGGCGCGGCGTTCGCGTTCGGCATCCTGGTGTCGATCCTGATCGACTTCGTCGTCCAGATGAACGTCTGGCGGATCATCACGCTCAGCGGCCGGCGCGCGCACCAGATCGCCAACACCGTGGTGCCCGGCGCCGGCTACCTGCTGGCCGCGCTGATCATCGCCGGTGGGCTGGTGTTCAACATCGGCAACGTGGCCGGCTCGGGGCTCGGCCTGAACGCCGCGCTCGGGCTCGACCCGAAGCTCGGCGGCCTGCTCTCGGCCGCGCTGGCGATCGTCCTGTTCGCGGTCAAGCGCGCCGGCGCGGCCATGGACCGGGTGCTGATCGTGCTCGGCCTGCTGATGATCGGGCTGACGCTCTACGTCGCGATCGCCTCCGGACCGCCGGTCGGCGACGCGCTCCGGCAGACGGTCTGGCCGGACACGATCGACGTCGCCGCGATCACCACGATCATCGGCGGCACCGTCGGCGGGTACATCACGTACTCCGGGGCGCACCGGCTCCTGGACAGCGGCACGACCGGCCCCGAGCACGTCCGGGAAGTGACCCGCGGCGCGCTGGCCAGCATCGCGGTCACCGGCGTCATGCGGTTCCTGCTGTTCCTGGCGATCCTCGGGGTCGTCGCCTCGGGCGTCGTGCTCGACACGGCCGGGAACGCGACGGCGGACGCGTTCCAGGCCGCCGCGGGCGAGTTCGGTCAGCGGGCGTTCGGGCTCGTGCTCTGGGCCGCCGCGATCAGCTCGGTCGTCGGGGCGGCGTACACGTCGGTGTCGTTCTTCGACGCGTTCTCGGCCCGGCTGAACCCACCCCGGCCGCGGGCCTGGGCCACCGTCGCGTTCATCGCCGTGACCACGGTGATCTACCTGATCATCGGCACCGCGCCGGCCGCGCTGCTGGTCTTCGCCGGCGGGTTCAACGGGCTCATCCTGCCGATCGGCTTCACGATCCTGCTGTACGCGGCGTGGCGGCGGCGCGACGTGCTCGGCGGTCACCGCCACCCGGCGTGGCTGCTGGTGCTGGGTGCGCTGGTGAGCGTGGTGACGTGGTACATGGGTGTGGTGTCGGTCCGGACCATCTTCGACTACCTGGCGGGGTGAGGTCGTGAACGTCGATCTGAACAGCGACCTCGGCGAGAGCTTCGGCACCTGGCGGCTCGGCGACGACGCCGCCGTGCTGGACGTGGTGACCAGCGCGAACGTCGCGTGCGGCTTCCACGCCGGCGACCCGCGGACGCTCCTGTCCACCTGCGAGCGGGCGGTGGCCGCCGGTGTCGTGATCGGAGCCCAGGTGGGGTACCGCGACCTGCCCGGGTTCGGCCGCCGGTTCATCGACTACGAGTCGGCGGACCTCGTCGCCGACCTGCTCTACCAGCTCGGGGCACTGGAGGGGTTGGCCCGGGTCGCCGGTGGGCGGGTGCGGTACGTGAAGCCGCACGGCGCGCTCTACAACACGATCGTGCACCACGAGGAGCAGGCCGCGGCCGTGGTCGAGGCCGTCGTCCGGTTCGATCCGGGCCTGCCGGTGCTGGGGCTGCCCGGGTCGGTGTTCCTGGCCGCGGCGGAGAAGGCCGGGCTGCGCACGGTCGCCGAGGCGTTCGTCGACCGGGCCTACACCCCGGCCGGGACGTTGGTGTCCCGCCGCGAACCCGGGGCGGTGCTGCACGATCCGGACCAGGTGGCCGAGCGGATGGTCCGCCTGGTCACCCGGGGTGAGCTGGTGGCCGTCGACGGCTCGGTGGTGACCGTGCGCGCCGACTCGTTGTGCGTCCACGGCGACTCCCCGGGTGCGGTCGGGATGGCCGGGGCCGTGCGCGCCGCGCTGGAGTCGGCGGGCATTTCGATCGGGGCGTTCGCGTGAGCGCCGCGAGCGAGGTGCGCTCGGAGTTCCGGGGTGGGCTCGTCCGGCCCACCGCCGGGCTGGCGCCGGGGGTGGCGCAGGCGAACCTGATCGCGCTGCCCCGCGAGTGGGCCTGGGACATGCTGCTCTACGCGCAGCGCAACCCGCGCCCGTGCCCGGTGCTCGACGTCAGCGACCCGGGGCAGCCGTTCACCGTGCTCGCGCCCGACGCCGACCTGCGCACCGACCTCCCGCTCTACCGGGTGTGGCGCGACGGCGAGCTCGTCCGCGAGGTGAGCGACGCGACCGAGGTCTGGCGCGACGACCTGGTCGCGTTCCTGATCGGCTGCAGCTTCACGTTCGAGGCGCCGCTGCTGGCCGCCGGCATCGACGTCCGGCACGTCTCGGCCGGGAGCAACGTCCCGATGTACCGCACCGACCGGCAGTGCCGCCCGGCCGGCCGGCTCCGCGGCGAGCTGGTCGTGTCGATGCGGCCGATCCCGGCCGACCGGGTCGCCGACGCCGTCCGCATCAGCGGGCGCTTCCCGGCCGTGCACGGTGCGCCGGTGCACGTCGGGAACCCGGCCGCGCTCGGCATCGAGGATCTGGACCGGCCCGACTTCGGTGATCCGGTCGAGGTCCGCGCGGGCGAGCTCCCGGTGTTCTGGGCCTGCGGGGTCACCCCGCAGGCGGCGGTGATGGCCTCGGCGGTGCCGTACGCGGTGACGCACGCGCCCGGGCACATGTTCGTCACCGACGTCCCCGACCTCGAATACCAGGTCTGATGCGGTTCCGCCGCTGTGGACGCGAAGCGGTGCTGGTCGAGGTCGCCGACCTGGACGCGGCGCTGGCGCTCTACGAGGGGGTGCGTGCCGCGCGCCTTCCCGGTGTCCTGGACCTGGTGCCGGCCGCGCGCACCGTGCTGGTGCGTCTCGACCCGGCGGTGACGTCACCGGCTCGTGTACGTCACCGGATCGCCGGCCTGGCCGTGGGGGAGGGGCGGCTCGCCGACCGCGGCACGGTCGAGATCCCGGTGCGCTACGACGGCGACGACCTGGCCGAGGTCGCGGACCACCTCGGGGTCACCGCGGACGAGGTGGTAGCCCGGCACACCTCCTCGACGTGGACGGCGGCGTTCGCCGGGTTCGCGCCCGGCTTCGCGTATCTCACCGGCGACGACCCGCGCCTGGACGTGCCGCGCCGGGCGACGCCGCGGACCCGGATCCCGGCCGGTGCGGTCGCGCTGGCCGGTGGCTTCTCCGCGGTCTACCCGGCCGACACCCCCGGTGGCTGGCAGCTGATCGGACGGACGACGACCCGCCTCTGGGACGTCGACCGTGACCCGCCGGCGCTGCTCGTGCCCGGCACGCGGGTGCGGTTCCGGCGGGCGGACCGATGAGGATGACCGTGGTGCGTACCGGTCCGCGTGTCGTGCTGAAGGACGCGGGGCGCCTCGGGTACGCCGAGTACGGGGTCGCGCCCTCCGGGCCGGTCGACCGGGCCGCGTACACGGCCGCCAACCGGCTGGTCGGCAACCGGGCCGGCGCCGCGGTGCTGGAGTGCCTGCTCGGCGGGCTGGTCGTCCGGTTCGACGCGCCGGCCGTGGTGGCGCTGACCGGCGCGGACGCCACGCTGCTGGTGGGCGTCACCGAGGTGCCGGCCGGGGTGGCGGTGGAGGTCGCGCCGGACGTGCCGGTGGAGGTGACGACGCCCCGGGCCGGTGTGCGGAGCTACGTCGCGGTGGCCGGTGGGATCGCGGTGCCCCCGGTGCTCGGCTCCCGCTCCACCGACGCGCTCGGCGGCATCGGCCCGCCGGCGCTCCGCCCCGGCGACACGCTCCCGATCGGCCCGGCACCGGCCGGTCACCGCGGGCCGGCACCGGGCGGCCAGCTCTCGGGCGGCCTGCTCTCGGGCGGCCTGCTCTCGGGCGGCCCGGCGCCGGGCGACGGGGTGCTCGTCGTGACCGTGGACCTCGGGCCCCGGAACGACTGGTTCGCGCCGCGGACGATCGCGACGTTCCTCACCGCCGGGTACACCGTCGCCCCGGCGAGCGACTCGGTCGGCGTCCGGCTCTCCGGCCCGCCGCTGCCCCGGTCGCGCGAGGGTGAACTCCCGAGCGAGGGGGTGGTCCGCGGGGCGGTGCAGGTGCCACCGGACGGGCAGCCGATCGTCTTCGCCGCCGACCACCCGCTCACCGGCGGATACCCGGTGATCGCGGTCGTCCACCCCCGGGACACCGACCGGCTCGGCCAGGCCAGACCGGGACAGACCGTGCGGTTCGCGCTGGCCACCGACTTCCTCGAGGACCCCTGAGTGGTTCACTGAGCCTCATGACGATGGTTCTCCCCGCCGGCTCCGCGGCCCGGGCGGTGGCCGAACTCCGTGAGCGGGTGACCGCGGGGCACCTCACGCCGGGCACCCAGCTCTCGGAGGCGTCGCTCACCGGTCCGCTGGGCGTGTCACGCAACACGCTGCGGGAGGCGTTCAGCACGCTGATCGAGGAGGGGCTGCTGGTCCGCATCCCGCACCGCGGGGTGTTCGTCGCCACCCTGACCGCCGCGCAGATCGCCGACATCTACCGGGTCCGCGCCCTGCTGGAGTGCACGGCGCTGCGGCAGGCCCCGGTCGACCCGCCGCGCGCCGAGGGCATGCGCGCGGCCGTCGACGACGCCGAGCAGCGCGCCGCGGCGAGCGAGTGGCAGGCCGTCGGCACCGCGAACATGCACTTCCACGAGCAGATCATCGCGCTGGCCGGCAGCCCACGGCTCAACCAGTGGATGAAACAGCTCACCGCGGAGCTGCGCCTGGCGTTCGTCACCGCGGACGCCGAGACACTGCACCGCCCGTTCGTCGCCCGCAACGCCGAGATCGTCGCGGTGTACGAGTCCGGGGAGGCCGGCGCGGCCGCCGACCTCCTGCACGACTACCTGCTGATGTCCGAGCGCGTCGTGCTCGGCGCGCTGGGTCAGGTCAGGTAGCCGCCCATCCGGGTGAAGTACTCCGGCGCGGAGAGCTCCTTGCCCTCCGACGTGCGCACCGTGCGCACCAGCAGCGCGCGGTTGCGGCCCCGGCGGGCGTCGGCGCCGGCGACGATCGCCACCCCGTCGCCCTCGCGGTAGAAGATCCGCCCCGGCGTCCCGCCGTACACCGCCTCGGAGACGTCGGCGGCGAGGATCTCCAGCCGGTCGTCGCCGTGGTAGCAGAACGCGGCCGGGTACGGCGCCGACTGGGCCCGCACCAGCCGTTCGAGCTCCTCGGCCGACCAGGTCCAGTCGATCCGGATGTCCACCTCGGAGCGTTTGTGGAAGAAGCTGGCCTTCGAGCGGTCCTGGAGCGGGAAGTCCGTGCGTCCACTCCCCAGTTCGGCGAGCGCGTCGAGCAGGATCGGTTCGATCAGCTCCAGCGTCGCGTGGAACAGGTCGGTGGCGGTGTCCTTCGGCCCCACCGGGATCGCCCGCTGCGCGACGATCGGGCCGGCGTCCAGCGTCGCGTCCATCAGGTGGGCGGTGACCCCCACCTCGGGTTCGCCGTTGATCAACGCCCAGATCAGCGGCGAGAAACCGGCGTACGCCGGCAGCAGCGCGTCGTGGATGTTGAGCGTCCCGAGCCGGGGCAGCTCGAAGATGCGCGGCGGGATCCAGGTGCGCCAGTTGTTGGCGACGAAGACGTCCGGCTCGAGCGCACGCAGCGCCTCGTACAGCTCGTCGTCGTCCGGGCGGTCGCGTAACAGCACCGGCACGTCGTGCGCCGCGGCCAGGTCGGCGACCGAGTCCGACCACACCCGCTCGTACACACCCCCGCCCGGGTGGTGGGTGACGACCGTCACCACGTCGTGGTCGGAGTCCAGCAAGGCCTTGAGCGTCCGGTGTCCCCAGGTCTGGTACCCGAACATGACGACCCGCATACAGCCTCCTGATTGCGCCTCGAACCCAGCATCCGGCTGGGCTATCTTAAGCAAGGCTCACCTAAGAAAGGACCCCTCATGTCGACTAACCCCTTCGACGACGAGAACGGCCTGTTCAGCGTCCTGGTGAACGACGAGGACCAGCACTCGCTCTGGCCGACGTTCGCCGCCGTGCCGGACGGGTGGCGGGTCGTGTTCGGTGCCGACGGCGGCGCGAGCCGGGCCGACTGCCTGGCCTACGTCGAGGAGAACTGGACCGATCTCCGGCCGCGCAGCCTGCGCGAGAGCATGGCGTAACCGTCGGCCCGCATCACGGAAGGACGTCCATGGCCGAGCCGGGGAACCGCGTTCTCCTCCGGGCCGTCGCACGCAACCGACGCCGGCTGGCGATCGGCACCGTGCTGGTCAGCGCGCACCAGATCTGCGAGACGGCGGTGCCGATCCTGATCGGCGTCATCGTCGACACCGCGGTGGCCACCGGCGACCGGGGCAACCTGGCCGGCTGGATCGGCGCGCTGGCCGCCCTGTTCGTCGCGCTGACGCTGGCCTACCGGTTCGGCGCGCGGCAACTGGTCCGCTCGATCGCCGAGGAGGCCCACCGGCTGCGCATGGAGGTCTCGGGGAAGATCCTCCACCCGCGCGGCATCAAGACCGACCTCCCGGCCGGTGAACTGCTCACGGTGTCGACGTCGGACGCGGACAACACCGCCGAACTGCTCGACTACCTGCCGCGGATCGTCGGCGCGATCGTCGCCACGGTCGTGTCCGCGGCGGCGCTGCTCGTCGTCTCGGTGCCGCTCGGGCTGCTGGTGCTGGTCTGCACCCCGCTCGTGCTCGGCGTGCTGCAACTGGTCTCGCCACGCATCACCGAGCGGGTCGCCCGCCAGCAGGAACTGGCCGGCCGGGCCACGTCGCTCGCCACCGACCTGGTCAGCGGCGTGCGTCCGCTGCGTGGCATCGGCGCCGAGCGGGCGGCGTCGGCCCGCTACGCCGAGGTGAGCCGGCGCTCGCTCGCCGCCACGTTGCGTGCCGCACGTACCCAGGGCGCGTACCTGGCCGCGTCGACGACGCTCTCGACGCTGCAGGCGTGCGGGGTGGCGCTCCTGGCCGGCTGGTTCGCGCTCACCGGCCGGATCACGGTCGGCGAGCTGATCACGGTCATCGGCCTGGCGCAGTTCCTGATCGAACCGTTCGGGCTGCTCGCGCTGATCCCCAGCTGGGTGGCGTCGGCGCGGGCCTCCGCGGGGCGGGTCGCGGCGGTACTGGACGCACCGCCGCTGCTGCCGTCGTCGTCGACCCCGCTGCCGCCCGGGCCCTGCTCGGTGGAGCTGGTCGACCTGCGCTACGGCCCCCTGCGGCTCGACCTGCTGGTCGAACCGGGCGAGGTGCTCGGCGTCGTCGCGGCCCGACCCGCCGACGGGGAGGCGCTGGTGCGGCTGCTCTCCGGCCGGGTCGCCCCCGACGAGTACGAGGGCCGGGCGTTGCTCGCCGGTCACCCGCTGCACGACCTCGACCCCGACGCGGCCCGGGGTGCGCTGCTGGTGCAGCCGCACAAGTCCGATCTGTTCGGCGGCACGATCGAGGCCAACATCGCCGCCGGGACGGCCGACCGGGACCACTGGGACGCCGTGCTGCGCAGCTCCGCCGCCGACGAGGTGATCAGCGCGCACCCGGAGGGCCTCGACCACGTCGTCGTCGAACGGGGCGCGAACCTCTCCGGCGGCCAGCGGCAGCGGGTCGCGCTCGCCCGCGCCCTGCTGGTGCGCTCGCAGGTGCTCGTGCTGCACGACCCGACGACCGCGATGGACTCGGTCACCGAGCACGTCATCGCGCAGGGCATCCGGGCCCAGCGCGACGGGCTCACCACCGTGCTGGTGGCGAGCAGCCCGGCGCTGATGGCGATCACCGACCGCGTCGTGATGCTCGACGGCGGCCGGATCGTCGCCACCGGCACCCACACCTCGCTGGGCTCCGACGACGCCTACCGAAAGGCAGTTCTGCGGTGATCCTCCCCGTTGCCACCGCCCGGCGGACGGGCGCCTGGCTCGGGGCCGAGCTCCGGGCCCGCACGACCGAAGGGCTGCTGACGCTCGTCGTCGGCCTGGTCGCGGCGGCGTCGTCGATCGTGCCGGTGTACACGCTCGGTTACCTCGTCGACCAGGTGCGTGCCGGTGCCCCGACCGGCGTGATCGTCCAGGTGTCGGCCGTGGTGCTCGTCGCCGCGGTGGTCTCCGGCGCCGCGATGGGCCTGTCGCTGGTGCTGATCGCCCGCCTCTGCGGCCGGATCCTCGCCGACCTGCGCGAACAGGTCGTCGACCGGGCCCTCACGCTGCCCACGCCGGTGCTCGAACGGGCCGGCAAGGGCGACCTGCTGTCCCGGGTCGGCGCCGACGTCGCCGCGATCGGCAACGCGGTCACCCAGACCGTGCCGAACCTGGTGACCTCGGTGCTGCTCGGGGCGCTGTCGCTGGTGGCGATGGCCGGGATCGACTGGCGTCTGGGACTCGCCGGGGTGGTGGCCGTGCCCGCCTACGCGCTCGCGCTGCGCTGGTACCTGCCGCGGTCGGCGCCGGGCTACCGGGCCGAGCGCGAGGCCGTGGCCGAGCGCGGGCAGCTGCTCGTCGACAGCGCGCAGGGGCTGCGCACCGTGCACGCCTACCGGCTGGAACAGCGCCACCTCGCCGACATCGACCGGGCCTCGCTGCGTGCCCGCGACGTCCTGGTCTCGCTGTTCGACCTGTTCACCCGGTTCGTGGGCCGGGTCAACCGGGCCGAGTTCGTCGGGCTGTCCGCGATCCTGATCGCCGGCTTCTTCCTGGTGGACGCGGGCGCGGTCACGGTCGGTGAGACCTCGGCCGCCGCCGTGCTGTTCCACCGGCTGTTCAACCCGATCGGCATGCTGCTGTTCAGCTTCGACGACATCCAGGCCGGTGGCGCGAGCCTCGCGCGGCTGGTGGGCGTCGTCGACATGCCGTCCCCGCCGGCGCCGCCCGACGGGCCGTCGCCGGCCGACGCGTCGCTCGAACTGTCCGGCATCGACTTCAGCTACGACGGGGCGGCCCAGGTGCTGTTCGGCGTCGGGCTGCGGGTCGAGCCGGGTGAGCGGGTCGCGCTCGTCGGCTCCACCGGGGCCGGGAAGTCGACGCTGGCGCTGATCGCGGCCGGGTCGCTCCGGCCGACGCACGGGGTGGCGTCGATCGGCGGCGTGCCGGTCGAGTCGCTGGCCGACCCCCGGCGGCACGTGGCGATCGTCAGCCAGGAGACCCACGTGTTCGCCGGGACGCTGCTGGCGGACCTGCGGCTGGCCGCACCGGAGGCGACCAGGGACGACGCGTCGGCGGCGCTGGCGACCGTCGGGGCGCTCGGCTGGGTGTCGGCGTTGGACCAGGGGCTCGACACGCCGGTCGGTGAGGGCGGCCACGAGCTGACGCCCGCCCAGGCCCAGCAGCTGGCGCTGGCCCGGCTCGTGCTGCTCGACCCGGCGATCGCGATCCTCGACGAGGCGACCGCGGAGGCCGGGAGCGCCGGCGCCCGCGACCTGGAGGACTCGGCGGCCGCGGCCACCGCCGGCCGGACCACGCTGGTCGTGGCGCACCGGCTGACCCAGGCGGCGTCCGCGGACCGCATCGTCGTGCTCGAACACGGCCGGATCGCCGAGACCGGCTCGCACCCCGAGCTGGTGGCCGCCGGCGGCCGCTACGCCCAGCTCTGGGCCGCCTGGGAGGGCCGCACCCCTAGCGCCGTCCGCTGAGCACGTCGCGGGCGATCCGGTCGCGTTCGGCCGCCGCCCGCTCGGCGTCGGCCTGCTCCGCGGCGGCGCGCCGGTCGTAGGCCGCCCGCGCGCCGGCGATCTCGCTCTGGTGCGCCTCGGTCCACGTCACCAGTGACTTGATCGTCTCGTGCAGCGTGCCGCCCAGGTCGGTGAGCCGGTACTCGACCCGCGGGGGCACGGTGGCGTACACGGTGCGGCTGACCAGCCCGTCGCGCTCCAGGTGGCGCAGGGTGCGCGCGAGCATCCGCTGGCTCACGCCGTCGATCTCGCGGCGCAGCTCGGTGAAGCGCAGCGTACGCCGCTCCAGCAACGCGATGACGAGCAGCGACCACTTGTCGGCGACGCGGTCGAGGATCTGCCGTACCTCGCAGCCCTCCCGCGCGTCCCACTGCGCCACGTCGTAGTCCGCGTCGGTATCCGCGCAGTAACCAGGGGTCGGAGAAGTTCCGTCTTCCACGGTGCTCGATGGTGCCTGACGATCCCGTCGGTAACAAGAAGGAACCGACCGCACCGAGGGGTACCGATGAGAGCGTGGGCCGTCCTGCTGGTCCTGTGTGGAGCAATATTTCTGGAGGGCATCGACGTCGCGATGCTGAACGTGGCGCTGCCCGCGATCCGCGCCGATCTCGGGCTCCCGACCGGCACGCTCAGCGGGGTGGTCAGCGCGTACGTCCTCGGCTACGGCGGCTTCCTGCTGCTGGGCGGGCGGGCCGCCGACCTGCTCGGCCGCCGGCGCATGTTCCTGCTGTGGCTGGTCGTCTTCCTGGCCTTCTCCGGGCTCGGCGGCCTCGCCACCGAGGGTTGGATGCTGCTCGCGGCGCGCTTCGCCACCGGGGTGGCCGCCGCGTTCCTGGCCCCCGCCGGGCTCGCGCTGCTGACCGACCACTTCCCGGAGGGCCCGCGGCGCAACCGGGCGCTCGGCCTCTACGCGGGCACCGCCGCCGGAGGGTTCTCGCTGGGCCTCGTCGCCGGCGGCCTGCTCACCGCGATCGGCTGGCGCTGGGTGTTCTTCGCGCCGGTCATCGTGTCCGCGCTCCTCCTGGTCGCCGCGGTGCCGCTGCTGCGCGCCGACGAGCCGCGGCCGCGGCGGGAGAGCTTCGACCTGGCCGGAGCGGCCACCGTGACCGCCGCGATGCTGCTGCTCGTCCACGGCGTCGTCCGGCTCGAACACGGGCTGACCGGCGCGACGCTCGCTGTCTTCGCGGTGGCGGTGGTGCTGCTGGCGCTGTTCGTCCGGATCGAGCGCCGGGCGGCCCGGCCGCTGGTGCGCCTCGCGATCCTCCGGTCACCGGCGCTCGTACGCACGAACCTGGCCGCGCTGCTGTTCCTGGCCTCGTTCGCCGGCTTCCAGTTCATGATGACGCTCTACCTGCAGGAACTGCGCGGCTGGAGCGCGCTGCAGACCGGGCTGGCGATGCTGGTCATCGGCATCGACACGGTGCTCGCCCCGACGCTGACCCCGTGGCTGGTCAACCGGTTCGGCACCGGGCGGGTGGTGTTCGGCGGGGTCGCGTCGGCGGCCGCGGCCTACGCGCTGTTCCTGCCGCTCGCTCCTGACCGGACCTACACGGCGATGCTGCCCGGCCTGCTGCTGCTCGGGCTGGCGTTCTCGCTCGCCTACGGCCCGCTGACGATGGCCGCGACCGACGGCGTCGCGGTACCCGAGCAGGGTCTCGCCGGCGGGCTGCTCTACACGTCGATCCAGTTCGGCACGGCGCTCGGGATCTCCGGGGTGACCGCGCTGAGCACGGCCGGCGGGATGGAGGGGATCCGGGCCGGGCTGATGCTGCCCGCGGTGGCCGCGCTCGTCGCGCTGGGCGTCACGGCCGGGGGACTCCGGCGGACTCCGGCGCCGCGGCCCGGTGATGGCGTCCCATCGGCACGACCATCGGCGTCCCGGTGACCGGGTCCGCGCCCACCTGGCACTCCACCGCGAACACCGTCCGGATCAGCTCGGCGTCGACGACCGCGCCCGGCTCGCCCTCGCGCACGATTCCGCCGTCCTTCATCGCGATCAGGTGGTCGGCGTAGCGGCAGGCCTGGTTCAGGTCGTGCAGCACCATCACGACCGTCCGGCCCTCCGACCGGTTCAGGTCGACGACGGTGTCGAGCACGTCGATCTGGTGGGCGAGGTCGAGGAACGTGGTCGGCTCGTCGAGCAGCAGCAGCGGCGTGTCCTGGGCGATGGCCATCGCGATCCAGGCGCGCTGCCGCTGCCCGCCGGACAGTTCGTCGACCGGCCGGGTGCGGTGCTCGGCCATGCCGGTCGCGGCCAGCGCCTTCTCCACGGCCCGCTCGTCCTCCTCGGACCACTGCCGCCACCAGTTCTGGTGCGGTGACCGGCCCCGGGTGACCAGGTCGACGACCGTGATGCCGCCCGGCGCCACCGGCGACTGGGGCAGCAGCCCGATGCTCCGCGCGACCTGCCGGGTGGGCTGCGAGTGGATCGACCGGCCGTCCAGCGTCACGGCTCCGGCGCGCGGAGCCAGCAGACGCGCCAGCGCGGCGAGCAGCGTCGACTTGCCGCAGGCGTTGGCCCCGACGATCACCGTGATGCGCCCGGGCGGCACCTCGACCGACAGCCGGTCGACGACGACGTGTTTGCCGTAGGCCAGCGTCAGGTCGTCCGCGCGTAAGGTCATGCGCTCAGCCCCCCGATCCGAGTCGATTGGCGCGGGTCAGCAGCCAGAGCAGGACCGGGGCGCCGAGAATGCCGGTCACGACGCCGACCGGCAGCTGTACCGAGACGAGCACGTGCCGGGTGACGAGGTCGGCGCCGAGCACGAGTACGGCGCCGACCAGCGCCGAGCCCACCAGCGGTGGGGCCGGCGTGCCGGCCAGCCGCTGGGCGATCTGCGGCGAGACCAGCGCGACGAAGATGATCGGGCCGGCCGCCGCGGTGCCGAACGCGGCCAGCCCGGCGCCGACGATCAGCAGCGCGAACCGCACCGCCCCGACCGGCGTGCCCAGCCCGCGCGCGACCGCGTCCCCGAGTTGCAGCGTCCGCAGCCAGCGACTGAGCAGCAACGTCGTCGGCACCAGGATCAGCGCGGCGAGCGCCAGCGGCCGGACGTGGTGCCAGCCGCGCTCGTTGAGGCTGCCGAACAGCCAGCCGACGGCCTGGTTGGCCTGGTACGGCAGCGCCTTGGCCAGCAGGTAGTCGGTGAGGCTGGCGCAGGCCCAGGAGACACCGATGCCGACCAGCACGAGCCGGTAGCCGTGACCGCTGCCCATCGACAGGACGTAGACCAGCGCGCCCGCGGCGAACGCCCCGAGCAGACCGAGCACCTGGGTTCCGAGCCCGGCGCCCCAGCCCAGCACGATGCCGCCGACGACGGCCACCTGCGCACCGCCGGTGATGCCGATCATGTCCGGTGCGGCGAGCGGGTTGCGCGACATCGTCTGGAACACCGCGCCGGACAGCCCGAACACCACCCCGACCAGCAACCCGACCAGCGCCCGGGGCAACCGCAGCTCCTGGACGACGAACAGCGTCGCGGGGTCACCGGCCCCGACCAGCGCCGCCGGAATGTCGGCCAGCGGCAGCGGCAGATCACCGGTGGCCACGCCGAGCAGGAAGAGCCCGGCCGCGAGCACGGCCAGCACGGTGGACGTCAGCACCGCACGGGGCGAGAGCACCCCGGAGACGGGCCCGGCCCGGTACGTGGCCCGGCCCGCGGCCAGCGAGACGCTCACAGCTCGGCCACCGAGCGGCGGCGCACCAGCGCGATGAAGAACGGCGCCCCGATGAACGCCACGATCACGCCGACCTGCATCTCACCCGGCCGCACCACGACCCGCCCCAGGACGTCGGCCGCGAGCAGCAGCGCGGGGGAGAGCAGCAGCGTGAACGGGAGCAGGAGCCGGTAGTCGGGGCCGGTGATCAACCTCACCAGGTGCGGCACCACCAGGCCGACGAACACGATCGGGCCGGTCACCGCCACGCTCGCCGCCGCGAGCAACGTCACCGCGACCGCGCCGGTGACCCGCACCAGCCCGACGCGCCGGCCCAGCGCGCGCGCCATCCGGTCGCCGAGCGCCAGTGTGTTCAACGCCGGGGCACTGCACAGCGCGACCACGATGCCGACGACGAGGAACGGCGCGACCCGCCAGATCGTGCCGGTGTCCTGCCCGGCCAGCGACCCCGCCGACCAGAACCGGAAACGGTCCAGCGCGGCCGGGCTGGCGAGCACGATCGCGCTGGTCACCGACCCCAGGAAGAACGTCACCCCGACGCCGGCGAGCGCGAGCTTCACCGGCGTCGCACCGCCGTGGCCGAGGCCACCGAGGACGTAGACGAGCGCGCTGGCCAGCACCGCGCCGAGGATCGCGAACCAGATGTAGCCGTAGAAGTCGCCGACGTGCAGCACACCGACCGCGACGACGATGCCCAGCGACGCGCCGGCGCTCACCCCGAGCAGGCCGGGGTCGGCGAGCGGATTGCGCGTCAGGCCCTGCATGAGGGCGCCGGCCAGGCCGATCGACGCGCCGGTGAGCAGGCCGAGCACGGTACGCGGCACCCGCAGGCCACGGACGATCGCGAGTTCGTCGTCGGGGGCGCGGTCCGGTGTGAACAGTGCGTCGAGGACGTGGCCCAGCGGCATCGACCGGGCCCCGACCGCGATCGAGACCAGGCACAACACCGCGAGTACCACGACGATGCCGACGAGCGCCAGCCAGCGCCGAGAGGAAATCACCCACAGCCCTTCGCCCGTTTACAGTGAGCCCCGCACTCGCTTAGGTTAGGCGAACCTTCGTGCTTTGAGCACGGCCCCCACCCCCACTGTGGAGGACCCCGCATGAAAAAACTGCGCATTTTGGCGCAGGCCACCCTTGCTCTCGCGCTCGGGGTAGCGCTGGCCGGGTGCGGCAGCGACGAGAACACCGGGTCGAGCGAGCCGTCCACCTCCGCGGGGTCCGGCGCGTTCCCCGTGACGATCGCGCACAAGTACGGGTCGACGACGATCCCGAAGAAGCCCGAGCGCGTGGTCACGCTCGGGCTCACGGACCAGGACTCGGTCATCGCGCTGGGCACGGTGCCGGTCGGTGCCGTCGACTTCTTCGGGGAGCGTCCGTTCGGCAACTGGCCGTGGGTCAAGGACAAGTGGAACCCCGCCCCGACGATCGTCGGTGAGCGCGACGAGTACCAGGTCGAGAAGATCGTCGGCCTCAAGCCGGACCTGATTCTCGCCCAGTACTCGGGCATGACCCAGGAGCAGTACACGACGCTGTCCAAGATCGCGCCGGTCGTCGCGCAGATCAAGGAGTTCCCGGACTACGCCGCGCCCTGGCAGGACATGGCGAAGGTGATTGGCCGGGCGCTCGGCCAGGAGGCCGAGATGGACACGATCCTCGGAGCCATCGACGACAAGCTGGCCAAGGTCAAGGCCGACAACCCTGGCTGGGCGAACCAGACCGCGGTGGTCGTCGACCCGTCCGAGCCCGGCGTGTACGCCGCGTTCACCGAGACCGACCCGAAGGCGCAGCTGCTGCGTGACATGGGCTTCAAGCTCAGCCCCGAGGTGACGAAGATCGGCGGCAAGGAGAACGCGGCCGTGCTGAGCGCCGAGCGCCTCGACGTGCTCGACGTCGACCGGCTGGTGCTCCTCGCCTCGGACAAGACCGTGCAGCCCCGGGTCGAGAAGGACCCGGCGTTCGCGGCGCTGACGGTGGCCAAGGAGAAGCGCACGACCTGGCTCACCTACACCGACGAGCCGCCGGTCGGCGGAGCGTTGACGTTCGTCACACCGCTGTCCGTGCCGTGGGCGGTCGATCAGCTGGTGAAACAGCTGCAGTAGGCCGTCGCCGCCGACCGGCGGAGCACACCTGTGCTTCGCCGGTCAGGCATGCCCGAAGCACACGTGAACGTCTTGATTCAGCCGTTGACGGCCGACGATTGTTAGGTAAGCCTGGCCTTGCACGCCTGCGGGTCGGCTGTGTTCCGGCGTCGACGAAGGATGGTTTGAAATGGTGCACACGACTGCTGAGTACGACGTCATCGGCGTCGGCTTCGGACCGTCCAACCTCGCGCTCGCGGTCGCGCTCACCGAGTCGGCCGAGGCTCCATCGGCCCTGTTCCTCGAGCGCCAGGCCTCGTTCGGCTGGCACCGCGGCATGCTCCTGGACGACGCGACGATGCAGGTCTCGTTCCTCAAGGACCTGGTCACGCTGCGCAACCCGAGCAGCCGCTTCAGCTTCCTGTCCTATCTGCACGAACGCGGCCGCCTGGTCGACTTCATCAACCACAAGACGCTGTTCCCGCTGCGGGTGGAGTTCCACGACTACCTCGAGTGGGCCGCGCGCCAGGTCGACGACCTGGTCCGGTACGGCCACGAGGTGATCGGCGTCCGCCGGGTCGAGGGCGACGACCTGGTCGAGGTCCTCGTCGACACCGGCACCGGCACGACCGTCCTCCGGGCCCGCAACCTGGTGCTCGCCACCGGCCTGCAGCCGTCGCTGCCGCCGGGCGTGGTCGCCGACGAGCGCATCTGGCACAGCCGCGACCTGCTGCACCGCGTCGCCGCGCTCGGGGACGAGCAGCCGAAGCGGGTCGTCGTGGTCGGCGCCGGGCAGAGCGCCGCCGAGGTCACCGCGTTCCTGCACGACCGGTACGCCGACGCCGAGGTGTGGGCCGTCTACTCGCGGTTCGGCTACAGCCCCGCGGACGACAGCTCGTTCGCCAACCGCATCTTCGACCCGGCCGCCGTCGACGACTTCTACGACGCGCCCGGCTGGGTCAAGGACCAGCTGCTGACCTACCACGCGAACACGAACTACTCGGTCGTCGACTCGGACCTGATCGCCGAGCTGTACCGGCGCTCGTACCGCGAGCAGGTGCTCGGCCGGCCGCGGCTGCGGATGATGAACGTGTCCCGGCTGGTCGGGGCGGTGTCCGCTCCGGACGGTGTCCGGGTGACCGTGGAGGCGCTCGCCACCGGCGAACAGACCGTGCTCGACGCCGACATCCTCGTCTGCGCGACCGGCTACGACCCGGTCGAACCGGCCACGCTGCTCGGCGAGCTCAACACGTTCTGCCGACGCGACGCCGCCGGCCGGCTGGAGGTCGACCGCGACTACCGGGTGGCCACCGACGACGCGCTCGGCGTGGGCATCTACCTGCAGGGCGGCACCGAACACAGCCACGGGATCAGCTCGTCGCTGCTGTCGAACGGAGCCGTGCGCGCCGCCGAGATCCTCGACGCGATCCGGTCCCGCACCGGTGCGGCCGGGAAGGCCCGGCCGGTCGCCACCCGCTGACCGCGGGTCCCTTCTTGCTACGACGAACGGAGTGCGGCGTGTCCGCGAGTGACCTGACCAGCGGGATCAACTCCCGGGCGGCGTACTGGCGGGAACTGCTCGCCGGCGCCCCGACGGACCTGCCGTTACCGACCGACGTCGTCGACGCGTCCCCGACCGGCACCGGGGTGGCCGAGCGCCCGGTGCCGAACGCGGTCGGCGCGGCCGCCGAGCGGGCCGGGGTCACCGCCGACGACCTGCTGCTGGCGGCGTTCGTCGCGGTGCTCTCCCGCTACGGCGCCGGGAACGACCTGGTGGTGCTGGCCGACGGCGCACCGCTGCGCGTCCGGATCGACGACGGCGACGGGCTCGACGCGCTCGCGCGCCGGGTCGCCGCGGCGCGGACCGAAGCGCGGGCGCACGCCGTCCCGCTCGCCACGATCGCCGCGGAGGTCGACGCCGAGCCGCTGCGCCGCGGCGCCGTGCTCGCCAACGTCGGTTTCGGCGGCGAACCGGACCCGACGCTCGACCTCTGGCTGGGCTCCGCCGACGGCACGCTCACGCTGCGCCACGCCACCGACCTGGTCTCGGCCGGCGGCGCCGCCCGGATCCTCGGCCACCTCGCGACGCTGCTCACCGACGACGTCGAGCCGCCACTGGGCCGCCGGACGGTGCTCACCGCCGACGAGTACGAGCAGGCGATCCACGGCTGGAACGCCACCGGGCACACCGTCGCACCCGGCACCGTGCCCGCGCTCTTCGCCGAGCGCGTCCGCGCGGCCCCGGACGCGATCGCGCTCGTCGTCGAGGAGACCACGCTCACCTACGCCGACCTCGACGAACGCGCCAACCAGCTCGCGCACCTGCTCCGCGCGAGCGGCGTAGGGCCGGAGACGTTCGTCGGGCTCGCGCTGCCCCGCTCGGCCGCGCTGATCGTCGCCGAACTCGCGGTGCTCAAGGCCGGTGGCGCCTACCTGCCGCTGGACCTGGACTACCCGGCCGACCGCATCGCGTTCATGCTCGGCGACGCCGCCCCGGTCGTCGTCGTCACCACCCGGGAGCTCGCGGCGGCGCTGCCGGGGAACACCGCGGTGCTCGTGCTCGACGACCCGGCGACCGCGGCGGACCTGGCCGCGCAGCCCACCCGCGCCCCGGACGTCGACCTCGCGGTGACCAACGCGGCCTACGTCATCTACACCTCGGGCTCCACCGGCCGCCCCAAGGGCGTCGTGCTCTCCCACTCCGGGGTGGCCAAGCTGCTGGCCACCGGCGTCGAACACTTCGGCATCGGTCCGCACAGCCGGGTACTGCAGTTCGCGTCCCCGAGCTTCGACGTCGCGTTCTTCGACCTGTGCCTGGCGTTGCTCTCCGGCGGCCGGATGATCCTCGTGCCGTCCGACCGGCGCACCCCCACCGACGCGCTCGCCTCGTACGCCCGCGAGCACGGCGCGACGTTCATGATCCTGCCGCCGGCCCTGCTCGGCGCGCTCCCGGCCGACGCCCGGCTCCCGGAGGGTGCCACGCTGCTCGCCGGCACCGAACGGATCTCCCCGGCGCTGGTGGCCCGGTACGCCCGCGGGCGACGCATGTTCAACGCCTACGGCCCCACCGAGGCCACCGTGAACTCGACGCTGGGCCGCTGCGACCCCGACGTCGTCGAATCCTCGGTGCCGATCGGCCACCCGGACCCCGGCACCCGCGCCTACGTCCTGGACGACGCGCTGCGCCCGGTGCCGGTCGGCGTCGTCGGCGAGCTCTACCTCGCCGGCGACGGGCTCGCGCGCGGCTACCTGGGCCGCCCCGACCTGACCGCGGCGCGCTTCGTCGCCGACCCCTACGGCGACGGCGGGCGGCTCTACCGCACCGGCGACCTCGTGCGCCGACGCCCGGACGGCCGGCTGGACTTCGTCGGGCGCTCCGACGACCAGGTGAAGATCCGCGGCTACCGGATCGAGCTCGGCGAGGTCGAGGCCGCGCTCTCCCGGGACGCGCGGGTCGCGCAGGTCGCCGCGACCGTGCGTGAGGACCGGCCGGGTGACAAGCGCCTGGTCGCGTACGTCGTGCCCGCGTTGGACACGGCCGGGGACGACCGCGTCGAGGCGTGGAAGGACCTGCACGAGCGCCTCTACGGCTCGCGCACCGGCGAGCAGGTCGGGGAGGACTTCACCGGCTGGAACTCCTCCTACGACGGTCGGCCGATCCCGCTCGACGAGATGCGTGAATGGCGCGACGCCACCGTCACCCGGATCCGGGCGCTGCGGCCGCGGCGGGTGCTGGAGCTCGGCGTCGGCAGCGGGTTGCTGTTGCACCGGATCGCGCCGGACTGCGTGGAGTACTGGGGCACCGACCTGTCCGCCGGCGCGATCGAGGGCCTGCGTCCGCAGGTCGGGGCGAACGTGACGCTGCGCAACCAGCCGGCCGACGACGTCACCGGCCTGCCGCCGGGCCGTTTCGACGTGATCGTGCTGAACTCGGTGATCCAGTACTTCCCGGACGCCGGCTACCTCGAGCGGGTGCTGCGCCGGGCGACGTCGCTGCTCACCGCCGACGGCGTGCTGTTCGTCGGCGACGTCCGCAACCTGCGGCTGCTGCGCACGTTCCGGGCCGGAGTGGCGCTCGGCCGCACCTCGTCCACGGCCGGTGCCGCCGCGGCCGTCGAGCAGGACCTCGCCTGGGAGGGCGAACTGCTCCTCGACCCGGACGCGCTGCCGCGGATCGCCGCGCGTCTCGGCCTCACCGCCGACGTCGAGGTGAAGCGGGGCGAGGGCGCCAACGAGCTGACCCGCTACCGCTACGACGTCGTGCTGCGCCGCGCGGGCGCGCCGGCCCCGGTCGCGTCGGTGCCGTGGACCGGTTCGCTCGACGCGGTGCTGGCCGCCGGGCCGGACGCGATCCGGGTCACCGGCATCCCGAACGGCCGCCTCGACGCCGACCGGGCCGCGCTGCGCACCCTCGACGGCGCCGCGCCCGCCGCCCCCGGCGTCGACCCCGAATCCGTCTACGCCGCCGGTCGGGACCGCGGCTACACCACCCACCTGACCTGGTCGGCCGACGAAGCGTGCCTCGACGCCGTCTTCACCCGCCCGGGCACCGACACCCCGATCGTGCCGGGCGACCCCGGCACCGAGCGGCCGATGACGAACCGGCCGGTGTCGTTCCGGGACGTGCCCACGCTGCTGCGGCGCCTCCGGGAGCAGGCCCGCGAGTGGCTGCCGGACTACATGGTGCCCTCGGCGTTCGTGCCCCTGCCCGCGCTCCCGGTCACCGGCAGCGGCAAGCTCGACCGGGCCGCGCTCCCGGCCCCCGACCGGGCGGCGCTCTCCACCGGCGCCGCGCCGCGCAGCGCCCGCGAGGAACTGCTCTGCACGATCTACGCCGAGGCGCTCGACCTGCCCCGCGTCGGCATCGACGACGACTTCTTCGCCCTCGGCGGCGACAGCATCATCGCGATCGACCTGGTGATCCGGGCCCGCCAGGCCGGCCTCGCGCTGCGCCTGCGTGACGTGTTCGCGCTGCGCACGGTCGCCGCCCTGGCGCCGGCCGCCACCCCCGCGACCGAGGCCACGCCCGGCGCGCTCCCGGACGCCGTCGACCCCGACACCGCCGCCCGGCTCGCCGAGGAGCTCCCCGGCCTCACCGAGATCCTCCCGGTCACGCCGCTGCAGGAAGGCTTCTGGTTCCACGCGCTCGTCGACGGCGCCGACACCGGCACCTACGTCGTCCAGCTCGTCGTCGAGCTCGAGGGCACCGTCGAGGAGACCGCCCTGCGGACCGCCGCGCAGACCGTGCTCGACCGGCACGCCCCGCTGCGCGCCGCGTTCCGGCAACGCCCGGACGGGCGGCTGGTGCAGGCGATCGTCGACGGCGTCGCGCTGCCCTGGCGGGTGGTCGACGCCACCGACCTGGACGAGGACGCCCAGCGGCGCCGCCTGACCGCCGAGGCCGACGCCGAACGCGCCCGCCCGTTCGACCTGGCCCGCCCGCCGCTGCTGCGCGCCCTGCTGGTGCGCCGCGACGGGGGCCGCGCCTGGCTCCTGCTGCAGTTCCCGCACGTCATCGCCGACGGCTGGTCGGTGTCGGTGCTCCTGCGCGACCTGTTCGCCGCCTACGGCGCCGCCCCGCAGCTGCCTCCGGTGACGCCTTACCGCTCCTACCTGGCGTGGCTCGCCGCCCGCGACACCGGGGCCGCCCGGGACGCGTACCGGGCCGCGCTGTCCGGTCTCGACGAACCCACGCTGGTGGCCCGCGCGGTGCCCTCGCCGCGCACCGGGCGCGGCCGCGCCGAGGAGGTGCGCGTCGAGCTGCCCGCGGCACTGACCGCCCGGGTGGCCGCACGGGCCCGCGAGCACGCGCTCACGCTCGGCGTCGTCGTGCAGGGCGCCTGGGGTCTGCTCCTGGGCCGCCTCACCGGCCGCTCCGACGTGGTGTTCGGCACCACGGTGAGCGGCCGCGCCGCCGAGGTGGACGGGGTCGCGGACATCGCCGGGCTGCTCATCAACACGGTGCCGGTGCGGGTGCGCTGGAGCGCGTCCGACCGGCTGGCCGACCTGCTCACCCGGCTCTCCGCCGAGCAGTCCGACCTGCTCGACCACCAGCACGTCGGGCTGGCCGACGTGCAGCGCGACGCCGGCGTCGACGAACTGTTCGACACCGTCGTGGTGCTGGAGAACTACCCGGTCGACGCCGGGCTGCGCGACGCGGCGGGCACCGTCACGCTCGCCGGGCTCGACTACCGCGACGCCGGCCACTACCCGCTCGCGCTGATCGCGGTGCCGGGCGAGACGCTCGAACTGCGGTTCAAGCACGACGCCACCCGGGTCGACGCCGCGTTCGTCGCGCAGGTCGCGGCGTGGTTCACCGGCGTGCTCGACGCGTTCGCCGAGACGCCGGAACGCCCGGCCGGGCAGCTCGAGCTGCTGTCCGGAGCGGAGCGCTCCGCGCTGCTCGCGGCCTGGGCGGGCGACCGGGGTCCGGCGCCGGAGACCGTGCTGGACCAGTGGGCCGCCCAGGCGTCGTCCACCGCGACCGCGGTCGTCGACGGCGACGGTTCGCTCACGTTCGCCGAGCTCGACGCGCGGGCCGAGGAGCTCGCGGAGCGGTTGCGTGCCGCCGGGGCCGGCCCGGAGACCGTGGTCGGGGTCGCGGTGCCGCGGTCGCTGGACCTGCCGGTCGCGCTGCTCGGGGTGCTCAAGTCCGGCGCCGCGTACCTCCCGCTGGACGTGGCCCTGCCCGCCGAGCGCCACACCGCGATGCTCGCCGACGCCGGCGCGACGCTCGTGGTCGCGGCCGGCCTCACGCTCCCGGGTGCCGAGCCCGTCCCGGCGGCGGTGCCCCGCGCCCCGCGCGGCGACAACGCCGCGTACGTCCTCTTCACCTCAGGGTCGACCGGGCGGCCCAAGGGCGTCGTCGTACCGCACTCGGCGCTGGCCTCCCAGCTGGCCTGGGTGCAGCAGCGCTTCGACCTGCGCGCCGACGACCGGGTGCTGCACCACCTCTCGATCGGGTTCGACCCGGCCGTGCTGGAGCTGCTCTGGCCGCTCACCGCCGGCGCGACAGTGGTGCTGAGCCCGCCCGCCGCCACCGGCGACCCGGCGACGCTGGTCGAGCTCGTGCGCCGGCACGGCGTCACCACGATGGTGCTGGCGTCCTCGCTGCTCCCGCCGCTGACCGACGCGGCCGGCGACCGGCCGATTCCGGTGCGGCGGCTCCTGGTCGGCGGCGACGCGCTGACCGGCACCGTCGCGCGGCGCTGGACCGAGGCGACCGGTGTGCCCGTCGCCAACCTCTACGGCCCCACCGAGACCACCGTCCAGGTGACCTCGTCCGACGCGGACCCCGCGGCGACCGGACCGGTGCCGATCGGGCGGGCGGTGGACCGGGTGCGGCTGTACGTGCTCGACCAGGCGCTGCGGCCGGTGCCGCCCGGGGTACCGGGAGAGCTGTACGTGGCCGGCGCCCAGCTGGCCCGCGGGTACGCCGGTGCGGCCGCGCTCACCGCCGACCGGTTCGTCGCCGACCCGTTCGGGCCGGGGCGCATGTACCGCACCGGTGACCTGGTCCGCTCCACCGCGGACGGCGTGCTCACCTACCTCGGCCGCACCGACCGGCAGCTGAAGGTGCGCGGCAACCGCATCGAGCCCGGCGAGATCGAGGCGCACCTGCTCGCCCGCCCCGACGTCGCCGACGCCGCCGTCGTCGCACCGGACGGCCGCCGCCTGGTCGCGTACCTGGTGCCGGCGGCGGACACCGCGCCCGACGTCGAGGCCGTGCGGGCGGCGCTGGCCGACGCGCTGCCGGCGCCGTTCGTCCCGGACACGTTCGTCCGGCTCGACGCGCTGCCACGCACGTCCGGCGGCAAGCTCGACGTCGCCGCGCTCCCCGACCCCGAGCCGGTCGCGGTCGCCGCGGGCCGGGCACCGGCGACCCCGCTGGAGCGCCGATTCGGCGAGATCATCGCGTCCGTGCTCGGGCTGCCCGAGGTCGGTCCGGACGACGACTTCTTCCGCATCGGCGGCGACAGCATCCAGTCGATCGCGGTCGCCAACCGCGCCACCGCGGCCGGCACGCCGATCACCCCGCGTGACGTCTTCACCCACCGCACCGCCGCGGCGCTGGCCGCGCTGGCCGCGCCGGCTGACCCCGGGTCGCCCCCGCTCCGGCCGGTGACCGTCGAGCTCACCGACGACGAGCGGCGCACCGTCGACGCGCGCAGCCCGTGGCCGGTCGAGGCGGTGTGGCCGCTCTCCCCGCTCCAGGAGGGACTGTTCTTCCACGCCGGGTACGACGGCACCGGCTCGGTCGACGTCTACACCGCCCAGGTCGCGTTCGACGTCGACGGCGGCCTCGACGCCGACCGCCTGCGCGCCGCGACGAGCGCACTGCTCGCGCGCCACCCCGGGATGCGCGCCGGCTTCACGGCCGACGGCCTGCCCGGCCCGGTGCAGTTCGTCACCGTCGACCCGGAGCCTCCGCTCACGCTCGTCGACCTGGCCGGGCTCGGCCCGGAGGCGCAGGAGGCGCGCATCACCGCGCTCCTGGCCGACCACCGCACCCGCCGCTTCGACCTCGCGCGGCCCCCGCTGTTCCGGATGTTGCTGATCCGGCGCGGTGACGGGCCCGACCGGCTCGTACTCACCCACCACGTCCTGCTCTGGGACGGCTGGTCGGCCCGCGTCGTGCTCGAGCAGCTCTTCGCGCTCTACCACCGGCGGGAACCGGCCCGGGCCGGATCCTACGGCGACTACCTCGCCTGGATCGCCGCCCGCGACACCGAGGCGGCCAGGCGGGCCTGGCGCGCGGCGCTCGACGGCCTCGCCGAACCGACGCTGGTGGCACCGGCCGGGACCACCGGCACCGTCCCCGCGCTCCCGCACCGCCGCCGCGCCGACCTCCCGGCCGAGCTCACCGCCCGGCTCACCGGACTGGCCCGGGCCGAAGGCGTCACGCTCAACACCGTCCTCAACGCCGCCTGGGCGCTCACGCTCAGCGGCGCGGTCGGGCGCACCGACGTCGTCTTCGGCTCCACCGTGGCCGGCCGCCCGGCCGAACTGCCCGACGTCGGGCACGCGGTCGGGCTGTTCCTGAACACGGTGCCGGTGCGGATCGCGCTGGACCCGACCGAGACCGTCGCCGACCTGCTGCGCCGCGCGCAGGCCGAACGCGCGGCACTGATGGCGCACGAGTACCTCGGCCTCGGTGAGGTGCAGCGCGAGTCCGGTCACGCGCGGTTGTTCGACACGCTGTTCGCGCTGCAGCACGTCGGTGACGCCGACGACCTCGCGACGACGTACGGCGCCACCGAGGTCGCGAGCATCGACGCCACCCACTACCCGCTGACGCTGGTGGTGGCGCCCGGCGAGCGGCTGCGGGTGGTGCTCGCGCACCGTCCGGACGCGATTCCGGCGGGCACCGCGGGTGCGCTGCTGGCCCGCTTCACCACGATCCTCGAGCGCTTCGCCGCCGCCCCCGGCACACCGCTCGGCCGCCTCGACGTGCTCCCGGCCACCGAACGCGCCGCGCTGGCCGCCCGCGCGGCCGCCACCGCGCACGTGCTTCCCGAGCAGACGATCGCCGACCTGCTCGGCGCACAGGCCGCGCGCACCCCGGACGAGATCGCACTGGTCTTCGGCGCCGAGCGACTCACCTACGGCCAGCTCGACGAACGGGTCAACCGCATCGCCCGCCTGCTGCTCGAGGCCGGCGCGGCACCGGAGCGGATCGTCGCGCTGGCGCTGCCGCGCTCGGCCGACATGGTCGCGGCCCTGTTCGCGGTGCTGCGTACCGGCGCGGCCTACCTCCCGCTGGAGCTCGACCACCCGGACGCCCGGCTCGCGGCCACCCTCGCCGACGCCGAGCCGGTCGCCGTGCTCACGACCGCGGCCGTGGCGCCGCGCCTGCCCGGCGAGCCGCTGATCCTGGAGAACCTCGACCGGTTCGCCGCCGGCCCGGTCAGCGTCGCGTTCAGCCTGGACCACCCGGCGTACGTGATCTACACGTCGGGCTCCACCGGAAAGCCCAAGGGCGTCGTCACGCCCTACCGCGGCCTGACGAACATGCAGCTCAACCACCGCGAAGCGATCTTCGAGCCGGCCATTGCCGCCGCCGGTGGCCGGCGTCTGCGCATCGCCCACACCGTGTCGTTCGCGTTCGACATGTCGTGGGAGGAGCTGCTCTGGCTCGTCGAGGGCCACGAGGTGCACGTCTGCGACGAGGAGCTGCGCCGCGACGCCGAGGCCCTGGTCGCCTACTGCGACCGGCACCGGATCGACGTCGTGAACGTCACGCCGACCTACGCCGACCACCTGATCGGCGAAGGGCTGCTGGCGTCCGGGCCCGAGCAGCACCGGCCGCCGCTCGTGCTGCTCGGCGGCGAGGCCGTCTCGGACTCGGTCTGGGGCCGGCTGCGCGACACCGTCGGGACGTTCGGTTACAACCTGTACGGACCCACCGAGTACACGATCAACACGCTCGGCGGCGGCACGCTCGACAGCGCCACGCCCACCGTCGGCCGGGAGATCTGGAACACCAGCGTCCACCTGCTCGACCCGTGGCTGCGACCGGTGCCGGACGGGTGCCCCGGCGAGCTCTACATCGCCGGCGCCGGCCTCGCCCGGGGTTACCTCGGCCGGCCGGGGCTGACCGCGGAGCGGTTCGTCGCGAACCCGTTCGGCCCCGGACGCCTGTACCGCACCGGTGACCTGGGCGTCCGCCGCCCGGACGGGGCCATCGACTTCCTCGGACGCACCGACGACCAGGTGAAGATCCGCGGCTACCGGGTGGAGCCCGGTGAGGTCGAAGCGGTGCTGGCCGCCTCCGACGACGTGGCCAGGGCCGCGGTCGTGGTGCGCGGCCGCGGCGACGCCCGGCGGCTGGTCGGGTACGTCGTGCCGACCGCGCGCGCGGCGGACGGCGACGAGGACGAGCAGGTCGCCGAGTGGCAGCAGGTGTACTCGGACGAGTACGACGAGATCCCGACCGCGCTGGTGCACGAGGACTTCTCCGGGTGGGACTCCTCCTACGACGGGCAGCCGATCCCGCTCGCCGACATGCGTGAGTGGCGCGCCACCACGGTCGAGCGGATCCGCGCGCTGCGCCCACGCCGGGTGCTGGAGATCGGCGTCGGCAGCGGGCTGCTGCTCTCCCGGCTGGCGCCGGAGGTGGCCGAGTACTGGGGGACCGACTTCGCCGCTCCGGTGATCCGGAAGCTGCGTGCCGAGCTGCCCTCGTCGCTCGCCGACACCGTGCACCTGCGTCACCAGCCCGCCGACGACGTCAGCGGGCTGCCCCGCGGCGTGTTCGACACCGTCGTGATCAACTCGGTGATCCAGTACTTCCCCAGCGTGGAGTACCTGGTCACGGTGCTGACCCAGGCGCTGGACCTGGTGGTGCCGGGCGGCTCGGTGTTCGTGGGCGACGTGCGCAACCTGCGGCTCGCGCGGATGTTCCACACCGCGGTGCAGGCCGGGCGGGTGACGCCCGACCGGCTCCGGACGGCGGTGGACCGCGCGCTGGCGCTGGAGAAGGAGCTGCTCGTCGACCCGGACCTGTTCGGGTCGCTGGCCCCGGCCACCGTGCTGGTGAAGGCCGGTGCGCACCACAACGAGCTGACCCGCCACCGCTACGACGTGGTCCTGCGCACCGGCCCGGCGGTGTCGGTCGCCGACGTGCCGTCGGTGGCGTACCCGGACGCTCTCGAAACGGTGGTCGCCGCGCACGAGCGGGTGCGCATCACCGGCATCCCCAACGCCCGCCTCACCGGCGAACTGGCGCTGCTGACCGGCGACCCGGTCCCGGCGGGGGTCGAGCCGGACGCGCTGGTGGCGCTGGGGGAGCGGCTGGGGCGGCGGACCGTGGTGACCTGGTCCCCGGCCGACGACGGGTCGCTCGACGCGGTGTTCACCGTGGACGACGAGCCGCTGGTCGACGTGGTGCGGACCGACCCGGCGCGCGGTGGGCTCGCCAACCGCCCGGCCGCCGCGCGCGGAGCCGCCGCGCTGGTCACCCGGGTCCGCGAGTACGTCAAGGCGCGGGTACCGGACTACCTGGTGCCGGCCGCGATCATCCCGATCGCCGACCTGCCGCTGACCGTGAACGGCAAGCTCGACGTCGCCGCGCTCCCCGACCCGGACACGCCCGGCGCGGGGTCCGGCACCGGCCGCGCCCCGGCCACCCCGCTGGAGTCGACGCTCTGCGACCTGTTCGCCGACGTCCTCGGCCTCGGGTCGGTGACCGCCGACGACAATTTCTTCGACCTCGGCGGGCACTCGCTGCTGGCCACGCGCCTGGTCGGCCGGGCCCGCTCCGCGCTCGGCGCGGAACTGTCCATTCGCGACCTGTTCGAGGCACCCACGGTCGCCGAGCTGGCCACCCGGGTCGGCGCGGCGGGCGACGGACGCCCCCGCCTCACCCGCTACCCGCGGCCGGCGACGCTCCCGGCCGCGCCCGCCCAACAGCGGCTCTGGTTCCTGCAGCAGCTCGACCCGGCCTCACCCGCGTACAACTTCCCGATCGTGGCGCGGATGCGCGGTCACCTGGACCGGGCGGCGTTCGCGGCGGCGTTGCACGACGTCGTCGCCCGGCACGAAGCACTGCGGACGCTGCTCGTCGCCGACGACGGGCGGCCCGTCCAGGTGATCGTGCCGGTCGAGCGGGCCCACGTGCCGATCGTCGAGCGCGCCGACCTGGACGTCGCGGCCCGGGAGCCGTTCGACCTGGCGAGCGAGCTGCCGATCCGGGTGGCGATCGACACCCGCGAGGACGGCGACCACCGCGTCCTCGTGCTCCTGCACCACGTCACGACCGACGAGTGGTCCGACGGTCCGTTCCTGCGCGACCTGGCCACCGCCTACACGGCCCGCCTGGCCGGTACCGCCCCGTCCTGGGCCGAGCTCCCGGTCCAGTACGCCGACTACACGCTCTGGCAGCGTGCGCTCCTCGACGAGGTCGCCGAGGCCCAGCTCGCGTACTGGACCGAGGCCCTGCGCGGCGCGCCGCGGCGCCTGGAGCTGCCGTACGACCGACCGGGCACGCCGGCGCGGCCGGTCGCGGAGTTCGCGCTCGACGTGGCGGGCGAGACGTCCGCGGCGTTGCGTCAACTCGCGCAGCAGCGCGGCGCGAGCATGTTCATGGTCGGTCAGGCCGCGGTGGCCGCGCTGCTGCACCGGCTCGGCGCCGGCGACGACCTGCCGCTCGGTGCGCCGATCGCCGGCCGCACCGACGAGAAGCTCACCGACCTCATCGGGTTCTTCGTCAACACGCTGGTCCTGCGTACCGACGTGTCCGGCGACCCGGCGTTCGGCGAGCTGGTCGGCCGGGTACGCGCCGCCGACCTCGCCGCGTTCGCCGCGCCGGACGTGCCGTTCGAGGCGGTCGTGCGCGCGGTCAACCCGGACCGCTCGGCGACCGACAACCCGCTGTTCAACGTCATGGTCGTGTACCGCAACGCCGCGGACACCGGGCTCTCGCTGCCGGGCCTGACCGTGACGCCGGAGCCGCAGTCCACCGGCACCGCGCGCTTCGACCTGGTGTTCGCGTTCCTCGAGGGCGACGACGGCGGGCTCGGCGTCCTGCTCGAGTACCGCGCCGACCGGTTCGACGCGGCCACGATCGACGCGCTGGCCCGGCGTCTCACCCGGCTGCTCGCCGCGGTGGCCGCCGCGCCGGACGCGCCGCTCAGCGCCGTCGACCTCCTCGACGAGGCGGAGAAACGGCGGGTACTGGAGGAGTTCAACGACACCGCGCGAACGGTGGAGGAGAAGACGCTGCCCGCGCTCTTCGCCGACCGCGTGCGCGAGGCACCGGACGCGATCGCGGTGGTCGACGCGGCCGGGGAGACGACCTACGCGGCGCTCGACGCCGACTCCGACGTGCTCGCGGCCCGGCTCGCCGCGCGGGGCGTCACCGAGGGCGACGTCGTGGCGCTGGCCGTGCCGCGGGGCACGGCGCTGGTGACCGCCGTCCTCGGTGTGCTCAAGCTCGGCGCGGCCTACGTCCCGCTGGACCTGACGCACCCTTCCGAGCGGCTCGCGTTCATGCTCGCCGACAGCGCCGCGGTGCTGACGATCACCGACTCGTCGGTCGCCGGCCGGGTGCCCACCGGCCCGCTGCTCCGGCTCGACGACCCCGGACCGGCACCGCGTCCGTGGCGCGGACGGGGGCCGACGCTGCACAGCCCGGCCTACGTGATCTACACGTCGGGGTCGACCGGGACACCCAAGGGGGTGGTCGTCGGCCACGAGGGCATCGCGAGCCTCGCGGCGCTGGCCACCGACCGGATGGGCGTGACCAGGGACAGCCGGATCGCGCAGTTCGCGTCGGTCGGGTTCGACGTGTTCGTGTTCGACCTGGTCCAGGCGCTCACCGTCGGCGGCCGGCTGATCGTCCTGCCCGAGGACGTCCGGGTCGCCGACCACCCGCTCACCGACTTCCTCGCGGCCACCGGCGCCACCCACGCGATCCTGCCGCCGTCGCTGCTCTCCGCGCTGCCCGCCGAGTGCGAGCTGCCCGACGGGATGGTCGTGCTGGTGGGCACCGAGACCGTGCCACCGTCACTGGTGCGGCGGCTGACCCGGCGGCAGCGGGTCTTCGGCGCGTACGGGCTCACCGAGGCCACGGTCAACAACACGCTCTGGGAGGCCGAACCCGACTGGGACCAGGCCGTCCCGATCGGCCGCCCCGACCCGAACACCCGCGCCTACGTGCTCGACGAGCGCCTTCGCCCGGTGCCGGTCGGCGTCGCCGGTGATCTGTACCTGGGTGGCCGCGGCCTGGCGATCGGCTACCTCGGGCGCCAGGCGCTCACCGCCGAACGCTTCGTCGCCGACCCGTTCGCCGGCGGCCGGATGTACCGCACCGGTGACCGCGCCCGCTGGCGCGCGGACGGCAACCTCGACTTCCTCGGCCGCGACGACGACCAGGTGAAGGTGCGCGGCCACCGGATCGAGCTCGGCGAGATCGAGGCCGCGCTGGCCCGGGCCGACGGGGTCACCCAGGCGGCGGTGATCGCCGACCGGACCGGCTCCGTCACCCGGCTGATCGGGTACGTGACCGGCGATCCGTTCCTGGACTCCGCGTCGGTGCGGGCCGAGGTCGCGACCCGGCTGCCCGACTACCTGACGCCGGCCGCCGTCGTGGTGCTCGACGGGCCGTTGCCGCTCACGCCGAACGGCAAGCTCGACCGCGCCGCGCTGCCGGAGCCGGTGTTCGGCACCGAGGGACGCGCGCCCGCGACCGAGCGGGAGAAGGTGCTCACGACGATCCTCGCCGACCTGCTGCACCTGCCGTCGGTCGGGGTCGACGACGACTTCTTCGCGCTCGGCGGCGACAGCATCATCGCGATCCAGCTGGTCAGCCGGGCACGGCGGGCCGGGCTGCGGCTCAAGCCGTCGGCGGTGTTCACCGGGCGGACGCCGGCCGGTCTGGCCGCGGCCGCCGAGGACCTGCCCGGGTCCGCACCGGCACGCACCGACCTGCTGAACCTCACCGCGTCCGAGAGCGCGCAGGTCGCCGCGTGGAACGCGGCCGAGATCCTGCCGCTCACCCCGACGCAGCAGGGCATGCTGTTCCACGCCGCGCTCGACCAGGACACGATCGACCCGTACCTGGTGCAGGTGTGGCTGGAGCTGCCCGCCGACGCCGATCCCGCCCGGGTGCGCGCGGCCGGGCAGGCCCTGCTCGACCGGCACGCGAACCTGCGGGCGTCGTTCCGGTACCTGGAGTCCGGGCGGCCGGTCGCGGTGGTCCCGGACCGGGTGGAGCTGCCGTGGACCGAGTACACCAAGGAGTCCTGGGAGGAGTTCGGCGAGGCCGAGCTCGTGCGTTTCGACCTCGGGCGCGGCCCGCTGGTGCGGATGGCGGTGGCCGGCGACGTGCTCGTCGTCACCCACCACCACATCCTGCTCGACGGGTGGTCGGGGCCGCTCTGGGTCGGTGAGCTGAGCGCGCTCTACACCGGCGCCGAGCTGCCACCCCCGGTGCCGTTCCGCGACTACCTCGGCTGGCTCTCCACCCAGGACACCGATGCCGCCGCCGACGCGTGGGCCGCGGAACTGGCCGGGCTGCCCGCGGGGCCGCGTCACCTGGCGCCGGCCGACCCGGGGGTACCGCCGGTGTGGCCGGAGACCGCGACGCACCACCTGTCGGAGGAGGTCACCGAACGGCTCGCCGCGTTCGCCCGCGGTGCCGGGGTGACCGTCGGCGCGTTGGTCAACACCGCCTGGGGCCTGACGCTCGGCCGCCTCACCGGCCGGGACGACGTGGTCTTCGGCACGATCGTCTCCGGCCGCCCGGCCGACCTGCCCGGCATGGAGTCGATCGTCGGCCTGTTCATCAACACCGTGCCGGTGCGGGTGCGCGGCACGGCCGACACGTCGTTGCGCGACGCGCTGGCCCAGGTCTGGGACGCCCAGTCCCGCCTCGCCGAACACCAGTACCTCGGCCTGAACGACATCCAGCGCGCGGCCGGCACCCGCGAGCTCGTCGACACGATCGTCGTGGTGGAGAACTATCCCACCGCCGCCGGCGACGACGCGGTGATCCGGCCGGCCGGCGGTGACGACGCCACGCACTACCCGATCTGCTGGGACGTCAAGATCGAGGCGCGGCTCAAGCTGGCCGCCCAGTACCGGCCCGACCTGTTCACCGCCGCGGAGATCGAGCGCTTCACCGCGGCGTTCGCGTCGGTGCTGACCGCGTTCGCCGACGAGGAGGACCGGCGCGTCGGCGACCTCGACGTGCCCCGGTACGTGCGCGACACGATCCCCTGGGAGCAGTACCCGGTGGAGGTGGCCCCGGCGTCCGACGCGGTGCTGGTGAACGCCGTCCGCGAGCTCTACGCCGAGGTGCTCGACCAGCCGGTCGGCCCGGACGACGACTTCTTCACGCTCGGCGGCGACAGCGGTGCGTCGACCCGGCTGGTGCAGGCCGGTCGTCGCCGCGGGCTGGAGATCCGCCTCCGCGAGGTGTTCCGGCTGCGTACCCCGGCGGCGGTCGCCACCACGGTCACCGCGGCGGAGACCGTCGTGCCCGCGACCCCGATCGTGCGCTGGCTCGCCGCGACCGGAGGGAGCATCGACGGGTTCAACCAGTCGGTGGTGCTACGGACCCCGGCCGGCACCGACCCGGCCCGTCTCGCGCGGGCACTGCAGGCGGTCGTGGAGCGCCACGACCTGCTGCGCGCGCGCCTCGACCGGTCGGACTGGACGCTGCGCGTGCCCCGCGCGGCCCGGCCGGTGCCGGTGCGCACCGTGCCCGTCGCCGGCCTCTCCGCCGACGCGCTGCACGCGGCCGTCGACGCCGAGGCCCGCGCCGCCCGCGACCGGCTGGACCCGGACGCCGGAGCGATGGTGCAGGCGGTCTGGTTCGACGCCGGGCCCGAGCCGGGGCGGCTGCTGCTGATGATCCACCACCTGGTCGTCGACGGGGTGTCCTGGCGGATCCTCGTCCCCGACCTGGCCGCCGCGCACGAAGGCCGGCCGCTGGAGGAGGTCGGCACCTCGTTCGCCGACTGGGCCGTCGCGCTGGGCACCGCGGCCGCCGCGCGCGCCGGTGAACTGCCGTACTGGCGCGACGTGCTGGCCGGCCACCGCCCGGGGCCGGCGCCGGCCGCCGAGCGGGACGAGTTCCGGATCGTGCTCGGTCCGGACGAGACCGCGCCGCTGCTCGGCCGGGCCCGCGACCGGCTGATGGCCGCGTTCGCGCTGGCCCTCGACGGTGCCCCGGTCGTGCTCGAAGGCCACGGCCGCGAGGAGTCGGCGGTGCCGGGCCCGGTCGACCTCTCCCGTACGGTCGGCTGGTTCACCAGCGTCTACCCGGTCCGCCTGGACGCCGGCACCGGCACACCGGCCGAGCAGCTCGACCGGGTCGCCGCGGCGTTGGCGGCGGTGCCGGGCAACGGCATCGGGTACGGGCTGCTGCGCTACCTCGGCCCGGAGACGGGGCCGGAGCTCGCGCGGGCCGGCCTGCCCGACGTCCAGATCAACTACCTGGGCCGGTTCGACGCCCCGGAGACCGCCGACTGGACTTTTGCCCCCGAAATGGCGGCAGCCGCTGCGTATGCCGACGATCCGGGCATGAGCCCGGCCTATCCGATCAGCGTGACGGTGAGCGTCGACGACCGCGCCGAGGGACCGGTCCTGACCGCGACCTGGACATTTACCGTGGACCGCGCCGACGAGGCGCGCCGTCTCGCCGCGGTCTGGCGGGAACGGCTGGCGCTCCTGTCCGAATGAGATGGGCGGACAGCCCCGGACGAGCCGTGGAACACTTTCCCGGGTGGGGGTGACCGAACTGCGGATCCGGATGTTCGGCCGGATCGACCTGCTCATGGACGCGCAGCCGCTGCAGATCGCGCGGCAGGAGGCCACCGTGCTGGCGGCGCTGGTGGCCTCCGGAGGCCCGGTCCGGCGCGATCAGCTGATCGCCGCGGTCTGGCCGGACGACGCACCGCGCGGGGACGGGTTGTCCCCGGTCGTCGCCCGGCTGCGCAAGCGCCTGGCGCCGGGCGGGCTGGACATCACCTACCTCCGGGACCGCCGGACGTACGAGCTGGTCGGTCCGCTCGGCACCGGGGCGGCGTCCCGGGTGGACACCGTCCGGTTCGTCCACTTCGCCGACGCGGGCGACCGGCTGGCCGCCCAGGGGCGCGACCTCGACGCGCTGGCGGCCTACCGCGCCGCGGTCGACGAGTGGATCGACGCGCCGTTCGCGCTGTTCGGCGACGACCCGCCGGCCCCGTGCGTGCGGCTGGCCACCACGTTGACGCGTCGCCATGCCGACGTCGTCACGCACCTGGCCGAGGTGGGGCTGCGGCTGGGCCGCTACGACGTGGTCGGTCCGGGGGAGTCCGACGCGCAGTGGCTGGCCCGGTTCCTGCGGACGCTCCGCGACGCCGGCGGCACCGCGGCCGAGGAGCTCATCGATGCCCGGCGCGTGGTCGCCGGGTACGACGACGCCGTGACGCGGGCGTTCGACCTGCTCTCGCTGTTCGAGTTCGGGTTCGACGTCCACCGTCCGCTGTGGATCGCGCCCCGGCCGGTGGACCCGGGAACGCCGGCCCGGCTGGTGGGGCGCGAGGCCGAGGTCGCGGCGCTCGGCGCGGTGCTGGAGCCGGTCGCGGCGGCGCGGCCTTCGGCGCTGACCGTGACCGGGGTCGGCGGCGTCGGCAAGACCCGGCTGCTCGAGGAGCTCGGGCGGCTCGCCGACCGGCAGGGCACGGCCGTGGCCGCGGTGACCTGTTACCCGTCGGGGGAGTTACAGCCGTGGCGGCTGCTGGCCGGCGCGTTCTGGGCGCGCACGCGGCGTGACCCGTCCACCGGCCCGAGCCCGCTCGACCGCGGCACGCTGGTGGACTTCCTGTCCGCGGCGGCGGGCAGCACACCGCGGGACCCGGCGCAGCTGACGTCGGTGCTGTGCTCGCTGCTGCAGCGGGCCGCCCGCCCGGGCGGGATCGTGGTGGCGTTCGACAACGCGGACCTGCTCAGCCCGCGGGCGATCGAGCTGCTCGACCAGGTGCGTGCCGCGCTCGGCGACGTCGGCGTCGGGTTCGTGCTGGCCGGGCGGGACGAGGGGGCCTGGCGGGACCGGCCCGGCGACGACCGGCGGAGTGCACCGGCCACGCTGCGGCTGTCCGTGCTCGGCGCCGACGGCGTGCGCGAGTGGCTCACCGAGACGCGCGGCGCCGCACCCGGCGAGGACGAGACCCTGGCCGCCTACCGCTCCACCGGCGGCCTCCCGATCCGCCTCGGTGACCTCGCCGCCGACGGTCCGGCCGCGGCGGCGCCGGGCGCGGCCGGCGAGGAGGAGCCCAGGGCCCGGCGCGCGGCCGGGTTGTCGGAGTGGCTCGCGGCCGCGGCGATCACCTGCATCGACGAGCGGATCGACCTCGGGCTGGTCGCGGAGATGCTGGGGCTCGACGCCGAGGAGTCCGACCGGCAGCAGGCCGCCGCGGTCGCGAGCCGGGCGATCGAGGGGCACGGGCCGGTGCGGTTCCGGCACGCGCTCTGGCGCGAGGAGGTGCTCACCGAGCTCGAGTCCCGGCCCGCGCTCGCCCGGCGGCTGCACCGGCGCGCGTTCGAGGTGCTCGACGCCAGGACCCCGGTCGACCAGGCGCTGTCGGTGCGGATCGCGCACCACGCCCGGGCCGCGGCGGTCGAGCTCACCGACGAGCAGGTCGCGATCGCGTGCCTGGCCGCGGCCCGGGCCGAACAGCACACGTTCGCACCGAAGGCGGCGATGGTCTGGGCCGAGGAGGGCCTGCGCCGCCGCTGCTCCACCCCGACGCGGTTCGCGCTGCTCGTCGTCCTCGGCGACGCGCGCAACGACACCGGCTACATGGACGAAGCCGGCCGGGACTACCTCGCGGCCTACGAGGTCGCGGACGGGCATCCGCGGCTGCGTGCCACCGCGGCGGTCAAGATGGCCCGCCGCTGGTCGGACCCGGGGCGGGTCGACGTCCAGCTGACCCAGATCCTGCGCACCTGCCTGGCGGAGCTGGAACCGGTCGACGACGACACCGCCCCGCTGGTCGGGCAGGTGCGTGCGCACCTCGCGCACAAGACCGCGATGGGCGTCGACGACGTCGCGCCGGACGGCCGCACCGGAGCCGCCCTGGCCGAGCAGGCGCTCGCCGAGCTGTCGCCGTCCTGGGACCCGGCGGTGCAGTGCGAGATCCTCACCGAGTGCCGGTGGGGTCTCTACGACACGCGGCCGCCGTCCGAACTCCTCACGCTGGCCGGCCGGCTCCACGAGACCAGCCTGCGCGCGAAGTCCCCGCACTTCCGCAGCGAAGGCCTGGTGGCGCTGGCCATCGACCGGTTCCGGCTCGGCCGCGTCCCCGACGCGCTCGCCGCGGTCGAGGAATACCGCCAGCACGTCCAGTTCAACCGCAGCCCGCTCAACGTCTGGCAGCTCGGGGTGCTGGAGACCGTGCTCGACCTCTGGCGGGGCAAGTTCGACGCCGCCGAGGCGCGGATCCTGGGGGAGTCGCTGCGCACCGTGCAGGAACTGGAGAGCACGCAGACGCTCCCGGTCAGCACGCTGCGCCAGACGTGGATGGGCCAGGCCTACTGGCTGGCGCACGAGCGGGGTGCGATGGAGCAGCTGTTCGATCTGGGCCTCGCCGACCAGATGGACCAGCACGGGTTCTTCCCGATCTGGCAGGCGGCGCTGGTGCTCGCGCACGCCGAGACCGGTCGCCACGACCGCGCGGCCGACCTGCTGCTCGCCGTGCTGGACGAGACCGAGTTCCCGGCACACGGCTGGGGTCCGCCCGCGCTCGGCATCCTCGCGGAGGCGTGCACGACGCTGGCGCTCACGCCGGTGTCCGGCCCGGAACTCGACGCCGTCGCCGTCCGGCTGCGTGCGCTGCTCGTCCCGCACCTCGACGAGGTGCTCCTCGCCGGCTGGCCCACGGTGCTGATCGGACCGGCGGCCCGGTTCGCCGGGGCGCTCGGCATCGTCACCGCGGACTACGACGAGGCACTGGACCAGCTCGGTGTCGCCACCCGGCTGGTGTCGGCAGCCGCGCCCCAGCTCGCCCGCGTCCGCCTCGACCAGGCGCGGGCGTACCTGCTCCGCGACGGTCCCGGCGATCGCGGCGACGCCGCGGCCCTGCTGCGCAAAGTACTGGCGTCGTCCGACGCGCTGGGCATGGCGGACGTGTCCGCGCGGGCCCGGACGTTGGCCGGCCAGCTGTCCTGAGCCTGTCCTTCGGCGTCTCCTCTCGTCGGCCGGATGCCGTACCGGGACTCGCGGCACCCCCTCCTTCACCGAGGGCCCCGGTACGGCGGGTACCAGCCATTGTGGTGGTTGAACCTTGCACGACCCTTGCGTGCACGACCCTTGCGTGCCCGGTCAGACGCGGAAACCCGCGACCGAGTCGTTCAGCGCGCTCGCGGTCAGGGTCAGTTCCCGGGCGGCGCCGGCGGCCTGGGCGGCGCTCGCGTTCGACTCCTCCGCGGTGGCCGAGACGTCGCTGACCGTCAGCGCGATGTGGTCCACCCCGGTCGCGGCCTGCCCGATGCTGCGGTTGATCTCGTGCGTGGTCGCGGTCTGCTCCTCGACCGCCGAGGCCACCGTCGTCTGGTGCTCGTTGATCTGCTCGATGATCGCGTTGATCTGCCCCAGCGCGGCCGCGGCCTCGTCGCTGCTGGCCTGCATCGCGGCGATCTTGCGGGTGATCTCCTCGGTGGCCTTCGCGGTCTCCTGCGCCAAATCCTTCACCTCGGTCGCGACCACCGCGAAACCCTTGCCGGCCTCCCCGGCCCGGGCGGCCTCGATCGTCGCGTTCAGCGCCAGCAGGTTCGTCTGCTCGGCGATGCTGTTGATGACCTTGACCACGTCGCCGACCTCGACGCTGGCGGCACCGAGCGCGGCCACCGAGTCGTTCGTCTGCTGCGCGGTGTTCAGCGCCTGCTGCGCCACCTCCACCGCGCTCGCCGCGCTGCGTGAGATCTCCGCGATCGCCGCGCTCATCTGCTCGCTCGCCGCCGCCACCGTGCTCACGCTGGCCGCCACCTCGTTCGCGGCCATCGACGCGGTCTGCGAACCGGCGGCGGTGGTCGTCGCACCGGTCTCGATCCGGGCCGCGACCGCGCTGAGCTCCTGCGACGCGTCGGTGACCCGGCCCGCCTGCCGGAGCACCTCGGCGACGCTGGCGCGCATCGACTCCAGCGTGCGCTTGACGCCCCGGGCCATCTGGCCGACCTCGTCGTTCGTGCCGGGATCCGGGACCGCGGTCGTCAGATCCCCGCTCGCCATCCGATCGAGCGCCGCTCCGACGCCACGCAGCGGCCGGCTGATCCCGCGCGCCACCCACAGCGCGAGCACCAACCCGATCGCGATCGCGGTCAGCAGCCCGGCGACCGAGATCGTCAGCGCGGTCGTGTACCGGCCGTCGAGCTCGTCGGCGCGGGCCCGGGCCTGCACGTTCTCGGCCGCGGTGATCTTCTTCAGCGCTTCCTCGGCGGCCAGGTACGGTGCTCTGGCCGCGCCTTCCTTGATGCTGACGTAGCGCGCGGTGTCGCCGGCCGACGCGGCCGGGATCATCTGGGCCGTCGCGATGTCGTCGTAGGTGGAGAACGCGGTGACGAACTCGTCGACGAGCGTGGGGTCGGCCGCGGTGGCGCGGTACTTCGCGGCCAGCGCCGTGATCGTCTCGCCGTCGTCGCTGATCTGCTGGGCCTTCTGCGTGCTCGCGGCGCTCCCCGCGTCGAGCAGCGCGAGCGAGTTCTGGTCCGCGCGCATGAGCCGGAACGCGTCGCGCAGCTCGCCGACGGTGACCAGCGGGACGACGTTGTTGGTGTAGATCGCTTTGCCGACCGACCGCACCTCGCCGGTCTGCAGCAGGGTGACCAGGGTCGCGGCGGACGCCACCGCCAGCGCGCCGAGCACGGCGACGGTGATCTTCGCGCCGACCTTCAGATCGCCCCAGGGCCGGCGCCCACCGGTCGGCTCCTCGACGCTGTGCGGCTGCGCCACGACGTCCCCAAGCTGTTGTAGGAGAGTGCTCCGTCTCTCTCGTCGGCGCCGGGACCGTAGCTCTGAGCGAAATCAGGTGCGGGGACGCTCGAACAACCGGGACATGACGATCGTCGTGCGGGTGCGGTCGACCTGCGGCAACGCACGCATCCGCTCGACCGTGCTCTCCACCCCGGCGATGTTCGCCGCCATCACGTGCACCAGCGCGTCGGCGTCCCCGGTGATCGTGCGCACGCCGACGACCTCCGGGATGGCCTCCAGGTCCGCGCGCAGCCGCGCCGGCGAGACGTTGCCCTGGTACGACAGCTCGACGTACGCCTCGGTGTCCCAGCCCAGCGACGCCGGATCGACGATCGCGGTGAACCCGGCGATGGCGCCGCGCTGACGCAGCTGGTCGACGCGGCGCTTCACCGCCGGGGCCGAGAGCCCCACCTGGGTACCCACCTGCTGGTAGGTCGCGCGGCCGTCGCGGAGCAACGCGGCGACGATTGCCCGGTCCAACTCGTCCATCGGCACTCGATTCGTTGTGTGTTCGGCCTCTCTGCGCAACACATCGACGCTATCCGCGCAACGGATCGTGATTGCTTGCGAGTGGCGGCGTTCGTACGTTAATCGACGAACGCAAAGGAGCTCTCGCTATGAACGTCCCTTTCGTCGATGTCGCATCCCTGGCCCGCTGGGTCACCGCGCTCGGCGCCGAGCGCATCGTCGCCGACCTGGTCGGCGAGCTGGAGCTCGACTTCAAGCGCTGGCCGGAGTTCGACAAGAGCGCCCGGGTGGCCACCCACTCGACCGACGGTGTCATCGAGCTCATGCCGATCAGCGACGGGCAGCAGTACGCGTTCAAGTACGTCAACGGCCACCCGACGAACCCCGAGCACGGCTACCAGACCGTCACCGCGTTCGGTGTGCTCGCCGACGTCCACAACGGATACCCGGTCTTCGCGGCCGAGATGACGATCCTCACCGCGCTGCGCACGGCCGCGACCTCCGCGCTGGCCGCGCGCTACCTCGCCCGGCCGGGGTCGACCACGATGGCCCTGATCGGCTGCGGCGCCCAGGCGGAGTTCCAGGCCCTGGGCTTCCGTGCCGTCCTCGGCATCGATCGGCTGCGTATCTGGGACACCGATCCGGCGGCGATGGACAAGTTCGAGCGCAACGCCACCGCGCTGGGCTTCACCGTCGAGCGCGCGTCGGACGCCCACGACGCGACGGTCGGCGCCGACGTCGTCACCACCTGCACCGCCGACAAGACGAACGCGACAGTGCTGGCCGCCGCGTCGGTCGGCCCCGGCGTCCACGTCAACGCGATCGGCGGCGACTGCCCCGGCAAGACCGAGCTCGACCCCGACCTCCTGCCGCGGTCGGAGGTGTTCGTGGAGTACACGCCGCAGACGCGGATCGAGGGGGAGATCCAGCGCCAGCCGGCCGGCTTCGCGGTCACCGAGCTGTGGGAGGTGATCGCCGGGCTGCGGCCCGGGCGGAGCAGCGCGGAGGCGATCACCGTCTTCGACTCGGTGGGCTTCGCGATCGAGGACTTCACCGCTCTGCGCTACCTGGCCCGGTCGGTCGAGGGCACCGGTTACGCCGTCGACCTGGACCTGATCGCGGATCCGCGCGACCCCAAGGACCTCTTCGGGTTCGTCGCCGGTGCCTGAGATGGGTCAGGCGCCCGGAGCGGTCGTACTGGTCCGGCCGCACCACTTCGTGCCCAACCCGGCCACGATCTCCGACAACCTGTTCCAGGCCCGGTCGCCGGTGCCCCCGTCGCGCGCGCTCGCGGACGCGGCGTTCGCCGAGGTCACCGCCGTCGCCGACGCCCTGCGCGCGGTGGGCGTCGGCGTCCACCTGTTCGACGACGAGTCGACCGGTACGCCGGACTCGGTGTTCCCGAACAACTGGTTCTCCACGCACCCCGACGGCCGGGTGGCGATCTACCCGCTGTACGCGCCGAACCGCCGGGCCGAGCGGCGCGCCGACATCGTGCGGTCGCTGCGCGTCGGCTTCCAGGTCAACGGTGTCCACGACTACTCGGTGCTGGAGGACGACTGCCTCTACCTCGAGGGCACCGGTTCGATGGTGCTCGACCACGTGCAGCGGGTCGCGTACGTGGCCCGCTCGTTCCGCTCCCACGACCGGGCGGTCGCGATGGTCTGCCGTGACCTCGGCTACGAGCCCGTCGTCTTCTCCTCGCTGGACTCCCGGGGCGCGCCGATCTACCACACCAACGTGATGATGTCGGTCGGCTCGACGGTGGCCCTGGTCGCGCTGGACTCGTTCGAGCACCGGGCCGAGCGGGACGCGGTCGAGCGGCGGTTGGCGGCGTCCGGCCGGGTGGTCGTACCGCTGACCCAGCCGCAGGTCGACGAGTTCGCCGGCAACACCATCGAGCTGCGCGGGGGCGACGACTCGTACCTGCTGCTCTCCGCCCGCGCCCACGACAGCCTGACCGGGGAGCAGCGCGCGGTGCTCTCCGCGCACCTGAAGCTGCTCCCGGTGGCCGTGCCGACGATCGAGCTGGCCGGCGGGTCGGTGCGGTGCATGGTCGCGGGCATCCACCTGCCGCGCCGGGTGCGGCGCCCGGCCGAGACCGGCCTAGTAGTACTTCGTTAAGTCGGCGTGTTGGGGAGTGTGTTTGTCGGGTC
>NZ_BAAAGX010000007.1:390282-418992 GCF_039524755.1 Cryptosporangium japonicum | reverse complement strand
GCGGGTATCGCGTCGCAGATCGGGTTGGGGTTGGGGCACGTTCTCGGCCCGGGTGGGTCTACGGGTGGTGGGGAGAAGCCGGGGGGCGGGCCGGTTTCCGCGCCGGTTTCCGCGCCGGTTTCCGCGCCGGTTTCGGAGAAGCCGGGGGTGCCGGCGGGTGGCAAGACGGCGGCTGGGACTCAGCCGGGTGGGATTCAGCCGGGTGGGTCCGCCTCAGGTGGGACCCAGCCGGGTGGTGTCGAGTCGGGTGGTGTCGAGTCGGGTGGTGTCGAGTCGGGTGGTGTCGAGTCGGGTGGTGTCGGGCCGGGTGGTGCTCGGTCCGGAACGGACGGGGTCGGCGCGGGTGGCTCCGAGCAGGTGGAAAACGAGTCGGGATCGGACGCTGCTTCGGTCACGTCGTTGCCGCTCTACTCGGCCGATGCGCGGCCGCCCTACACCGAAAGCCCGGTAGCAGCCCTCACCACGTCGTCGACAGCGACACAGCCTGGTCTTTCGCCGGCCTCGTCGGCGTCTACCTCGTCGGGGACGCAGACCGCGACGTCCAGCGCCAACGGAACCGGACAGACCGGCGCCACGCCCAACGGCACGAGCCCGAACGGCGCCGTCACGAGCACGGCACCGACGACACTCCCGGCAGTGAACTCCCCAACTCCGCAGGCCGGCGGGGGTTCGCAGGTTGTAGCAAGTCTTCAGGCCGACGGGAGTTCCCAGGCCGGCGGGAGTTCCCAGACTGGCGGGAGTTCCCAGACCGGCGGAACGACGCGAGGCGTGCAGGGTGGCCCGAATGCGCAAGGTGGCCAGAGTGGCCCCAGTGTGGAAGGTGCCCAGAGTGGCCCCAGTGTGCAAGGTGGCCAGGGTGTGCAAGGTGGCCAGGGCATGCAGGCCGGCGCGGGCGCGGCGGCATCGAGTGGCCTGACCGGGTCGCGAGGCACGACCTCGCAGGTGTCGCCGCCCGCCGCCGGGGCCACGTCGTCGGCCACTTCGACCACCACGTCGTCGCCGTCTCCGGCGGCAACCGCGACAGCCCTTGGGACACCGATCGCCACGGACACACCGAGCACCCAGGTACCGCCCCCGCCCGAGTCGACGAGCCCGAGCGGCCCCACGCCGATGACCCCGGCAAACACCGGCGCCGCAGGCACTGGCGCGGGAGGTAGCAGCGCAAGTGCCGCAGGAAGCAGCGCCGCGAGTACTGGTGCGGAAACTAGTCCTGCTGCGGCTACTGGCGCGGAAAACACAAGCGTAGGAAGCGCGGGCGCCACCTTTAGCACCAGTGACACCACCATCAGTTCCACTGACACCATCAGTTCCACTGACACGACTGCCACCGGCAGGAACGCTTCCGACACCATCGGCACCTCCAGCACCAGCGGCACCAGCACCAGCACCAGCACCAGCGGCACCAGCACCAGCACCAGCGGCACCAGCACCAGCACCAGCGGCACCAGCACCAGCACCAGCGGCACCAGCACCAGCGGCACCGCCAGCACCAGCGGCACCCCCAGCAGCGCCAGCCCCACCGCCAACCGCCACCCCACGGGCAACCCGAATACCAGTGGCACCCCGGGCACCACCAGCCCCACCGGCACGGGGAGTACCAGTTCGACGAATACCGGGGTGGGGAGTTCCGGCGCTGCTTCGGTGGGCTCGGCGGATGTTGAGGCGGGTCCGGGAGCCCGGCTAGGTCCTTCCACGACGATCACGGCACCCGACGGAACGATCCAGCGTCCCGTGTTCGCGACCCCCGCCGATCACGTCGTGGTGGCTCCGGCCGGGCCGACCACGCTCGACCACTTCCGGTCGTCGGTGATGTCCGGGCTGTCCGGATCCACTCCGGACCGCATCGTGGTGGCGCCACGACAGGACCCGGCCGGAGCGCCCCTCGCGATGCCCCGTGCGTATGCGGCAATGCTCAGCGCTGCCGCTGGCACCGACGTCGTGGCGCTGGTCCGGCCACGGGGATCGGCGCGGGGTTCCCAGCCGGTCTGGACGGTGTTCCCGCTGGCGGGCGCTCCGCATGAACTCGGCCCGACGGTGTCGTCGACCGACATTCCCACCACCGCTGCCCCCACCCCAGCTGCCCCCACCGGCGCCACGCCCCGGCCGCGAACAGCGACCGCCACATCGGCCCCCACAGGCGCCACGACGCCGAGCCCCACCGCCCACGCCACCTCCACACCTCCGACGCCCACGAGCACTGCCGCCACCACGAGCACTCCCACCATCACGAGCACCTCTCCTGCAACGAGCAGCCCTGCCGCCACGAGCACCTCTGCTGCCACGAGTAGCCCTGCCGCCACGAGCACCTCCGCTGCGACGAGCAGCTCTGCCGCCACAAGCCCCTCTGGCGCCGCGACCACCCCGGCAACGGCGACTCCGGCCGTGAACGCTCCGGCCGTGAACGCTCCGGCCGTGAACGCTCCGGCTACGAGCGGTCCGGCGGTGAACGGTTCGGCCATTGAGTCCTCGGCGTCGGCCCTCCCGTTCGCCTCCAGGGAGACCGTCCACGCGTCGGACAGTGCGCCGCAGACCAACCGGGACCAGTACGTGCGCGGAGGGCCGGCGGACGTGCAGATCGCCGGATCGCTACCGAAGGACCCCTCCGCCTACACGTACGTGACGCACGGCGATCCCGCCGACCCTCTCGGCGCGGACGAGATCGTCGCGGACATCGTGAGCAACCGGGACCCCTCGGACACGCGCCCGGTGCGGCTGGTGATCTGCGGGGTGGCGCGCGGTGGGACCCGGCCGGTGGCGGCGGAGGTCGCGCGGCGGCTGCGGGTGCCGGTGCTCGCGCCGGACGGGGTCGTGTTCCAGTCCCGCACCAGTTCGGCTCCGCAGTTCAACGGGTTCGTCGCGCGCACCGTCGTGGACGAGTCGGGCACGCTGCGTCCGGTGCTGCCGGCGGACGGCGACTGGGTGCTCTTCACGCCGGATCTGTCGTCGCCGCCGACCAGCATCGGCCCCGCGTTGCCGGTGAGTGTGGCCTCGGCCGTGGCCGACGCGGTCAAGGCCGACGGCACGGGCCGGCCCGTGACGACGCCCACCAGGCCGGTGACCGCGAACCCGTTCGTCCCGGCCGCACACACCTGGGCGTCGTGGGCACCGACGAACACGGCCCTGCCCGGCCGATCCGCGCCCGGCGCGCCACGCGCATCCGCGCTCGACGCGCCACGCGCATCCGCGCTCGACGCGCCACGCGCATCCGCGCTCGACGCGCCACGCGGGACCGCGTCCGACGCGCCACGCGCATCCGCGTCCGACGGGCCACGCGCGTCCGCGTCCGACGGGCCACGCGCGTCCGCGTCCGACGGGCCACGCGCGTCCGCGTCCGACGCGCCACGCGGGACCGCGCCCGGCGGGCCACGTGGGACCGCGGTCGTCCGGTACGACGGGCACGGGATCACCGGTCTGGGCGACGCGGTCGTGCTCAACCGCGCGCCGGTCACCGCGTACGTCGTGACGAGCGTCGACGCGAACGGGGTGCCGCGGACGGGGGGACGAGACGGGCGGGTCGTGGCCTCGACGGCCAGGCCCTCGGCGGTCGGGCCCGGTCAGGTGTTGCTCACCGTGCGGGTTCCCGCCCGCGCCGCGGTGCTGCCGTCGGCGACCCGCGCGGCGACGTCGGGCAGCCGCACCACCCCGCCGTCGATGGCGAGCGCCGACAGCCGGCAACTGTGGATTCCGCTGGGGCGGCGCACCGACGTGACGGTCAGCGAGATCCGGCAGGCACCGTCGGTGAACTCCCGGCGCGGCGCGGTCACCCGGCTGTCCGCCCCGGCCCCGTTGAGCAGCTTCACCGCGGCGCCCGCCCCGGCCCCGTCGACCAGCCTCACCACGGCACCCGCACCGCCCCCCACCACCACTGCACAGCCTCGGCAAACCGCGCAGGCCCAGGAAAGCACCCAGACCCCGGAAACCGCGCAGGCCCAGGAAAGCACCCAAGCCCAGGAAACCGCGCAGGCTCAGGACACCTCCAACCCCCACCCCACCGAACACCGGACCGCGGAGATCCGCGACCGGCTGGTGCGCGATTTCGGCGACGCGGTACCCCCGAAGCGGGTCAAAGCCGAAGAACTCCATACCGACGGCACGGTTCGCGTCAACCCGTTCTTCGTGCCGCTCGCGGAGATGAAGCCGGAGCGGATGCTGCAGAGCAAGGACGCGACCTGGCTCTACCTGGTCACCGAGGACGGACAGATCGTCCTGGGCAGCGAGGACGGCCGCCGCCTGATGGGCGACGAGCAGTTCTACGACCTGCTCGCGGCCATGCAGGCGACCGATCCGGACCTGACCGAGATGGAGTTGACGCAGTCGCTGGTCGGGCTCGGCCACACCGGGCTCGCGGTGGCGTTCGACGCGCTCACCGGCGAGACGGGGGCGGGCCGGGGACGCGCGGCGGGGGAGTTCCGGTGGGACCCGGACACCGGTTCCTGGACCGTGAACGACAAGTCCGGCCGCTACATGAGCGACTCGGTCCGCCCTGATCTGGACAGGGACGTCGCCGCCGGCTGGCTGGACAACGTCGCGCGCCACTTCGCGGAACACCTGAACGTCGAGGTGATCCCCCAACAGCTGAAGCACTCCGGCTCAGCTCCAGCACCGAAAAAGAAGAAGGACACGACCCAGCCCACCGCGAAACAACCCGGCCCGATCGCGGGCGTGGCCCCGGAGCTCGACGCGGCCCTGACCCCGAAATACGGCGACGCCGTACCGCCGAAACGAGTGAAGAAACAGGAGCAGTACGCCGACGACCTGACGGTCCGGCCGAACCCGCTCTACGTCCCGCTGACCGAGATCCGGCCCGAGCGGCTCGTCACCGACCGGAACGCGGTGTGGCTGTTCCTGGTCACCGAGTCCGGCGACGTGGTCCTCGGCAGCGAGGACGGCCGGCGGATCGTCGGCGACGAGCAGTTCTACGACCTCCTCGACGGGATGCGGAAACGCGACCCCGACCTGACCGAGGCGCAGCTCACGCAGACGCTGATCGGCCTCGGGCACACCGGCCTCGGGGTCGCCTTCGACAAAGACGGCGTGTCGGCGCCGGGCCGGGGCCGGATCGCCGGTGAGTTCCGGTTCGACCCGGCGATCGGCTCCTGGACGGTCAACGACAAGTCGGGCCGGTACATGAGCGACCAGGTCCGGCCGGGGCTCGACACCGTCGCCGCCGCGGGCTGGCTGCAGAACGTCGCGGACACGTTCGCCGAGCGGATCGGTCAGCCGGTCGTGGCGCAGCAGCTCAAACACGCGGCGCCGCCGGACACGGTCGCGCTCGGCCCCGACCCCACCCGGCCCGACGGACACGTCCTCGGCGGCCCGGCCGCGGCCGACGTCGCCCGGTCGCTGCCGCCGGACCCGGACGCGTACACGTTCGTCGCGCACAGCGGCCTGACCGCCGACCGACTCGCCGACCGCATCCGCCAGGTCCGGCCGGCCGGCGACGCCCGCCCGATCCGCCTGGTCGTCTGCGAGACCGCGGCCGGTGGCTCCCGCTCGATCGCCGCCGCCGTCTCGACGAGCCTCGGCGTCGGAGTGCTGGCCCCGGACGGCATCGTCTTCCAGGCCACGTCCGACGCCGCATGGCAGCACCAGGGTTTCGTCAGCTCGCTCGCGGTGACCGCGGACGGCACGGTGCGCCCCGACGTCCCGCCCACCGGCCACTGGGTCCTGTTCACCCCGGACGCCGACCCGGTCGAGCTCGGCGCCACGCTGCCGCAGCGCGTCACCGACGTCACCGGGCCGGCCCATCCGGTGCCCACCGACGACCCGGCCGGGCAGCACTGGGTCACCTGGCTCGGCCGGGGCGTGGCCTATCCGCAGCTGCCGTGGATCCTCGGCGACCCGGGCTTCGTCGGGGCCAGCGTCCGCACGATCGGGTTCCACAACGGCGACGCGGTCCGCGACGGCATCGTGGACTACCTGCACACGCTGCGGCTCGGGATGACCCGGGCCGAGCTGGCGAGCGCGGTCGCGACGGCGCTGCCCGACCACTCGCTGCGCAACGGCGTCCGGGACATGGTGAACGGCCTCGGGTTCCCGGTGACGATCAACCCGGACCCGACCGGGGCACGCGGCGACCGGGCGATCGAGGTGGTGCTCACCGCGGCGCCGCCGACCACCGCCCAGGGCGGCCGGGTCGCGGCGTCCTCGTCGAGCGACCGGACCGCGGCCGCCGACTTCGTCGAGGGCGGCAACCTCGACCGGCGGTTCCCCGAGCGGTCGCAGCGCTCGGTCGGGCAGAGCGAGTCGACGTCCAGCGGGTGGAACGTCGCGATGGGCTACAGCGAGGTGCTGCCCGCCTCGGCCAACCCGTCCGGGGTCAAGGTCGGTGGCATCGTCTCGGTGTTCGCGCAGTGGGGGTCGCGTCTGCGCAGCGCGGTGAGCGCCGCGTCCGGGTACCGCCGCAACGAGGAGCTGACGTTCCCGCCGGTCGGGGACGGCCCGGGCCGGTCCCAGCCGGTCGACGCCACCCTCGCGGTTCAGGTCACGGTGCACCGGCGGGCGGCGGACGGGGTCACGACCGTCACCGACCGCAACCCGGCGACGGTGCCCGCCGAGGTGACGTTCGCGCTCCCGAACGACCTCGACGGCGTGGCGCGGCCGGTGCCGAACGCCGCCCATCCGGCGCCGGCCGGCGGGTACAAGCTGCCCTCGACGGCGGTCGTGGAGAACGTCGTGCTCGCCCCGCCTCCGGTCGCCGGACGCCCGGACGGCCTGCTCGACCGGTTCCTCCAGCTCCTGCCGGACGGGTTCGCCAAGGTCGGCAGCGTGCACCGCGAGCACCTGGTGCAGTACCTGAGCGAGATCGGACGCAACCTCGAGCCGTTGACCACCACCGGCTACTCGTCGGACAAGATCACCGCCAAGGGCGTCCGCGGTCCGTTCGGGGTGCGGCCGACCAGCCGGGGCTACGCCACGATGACGGCCGCGGTCGGGACGCCGGTGCTGCTGGCGACCGGCCGGACGTCGGGGCGGCACGAGTCGTCGCTGCGCAACTACGTCGCGAGCGCGTTCGGACGCTCCGCCGACAAGAGCAGCCGCATCACGGTCACCGGTGGCCCGTTGATCGGCTTCGCGGAGGCGGCCAACAATCCGGCGAGCTTCGCCGTGTTCGGCGTCGGCCCGAACCTCGGGGCCGACACGTCCTCCGGGCGCTCCACCGGCCGGGGGTTCGTCTCCCGCGTGGACCTGAAGAGCAAGGTCACCGGTGACCTGCTGCTCTACGAGATCCCGTTGACGCTCGACGGAACGGTGCACGTCGGCACCGACGCCGGCACCGCGCAGAACCTCGGCGTGGTGAAGGCCCGGGTCTGGATCACGCCCGCGGACGCCCGCGCGCTCGGCTACCCGGACGCGCCGGCCGCCGCGGCCCCACCGGCCGATCCGGCGACCAGGCCCAACACCTCACCGTTCGCGCCGCGGGTGGGCACCTGGCAGCCACTCGGACTGTCCGACGTGCGTGAGGTACGCGGCAGCGCGGAGCTCTACCAGGCGGCGGTGCGCGCGGTGAGCGCGGTCGACCCGGACCTGTTGCCCCGCGACGGCCGGAAACCGACCCGGCTGCAGCTGCGCAACCGCTCGGCGCTGGTCGCGAAGGTCACCGAGTCGGCGCTGCGCGGTTCACTGCACACGCTGCGCGGCGAGGGGATCACGGTCGCGTTGACGCGTCCGTCGTCGCTCGGCCGGTCGATGACGACGAACTCCTCGACGGTGCTGGTGACCGTCACAGCGCAGCTCCCGGCCACCCCGTTCACCTACCGCGGCACGGTCGCCGGTACCCAGCTCGAGCAGGTCGTGCAGAACCTGGACCGGGAGTCGCACGGTGCCAGCGTCAGCACCGGCTGGCGCGCCGGGTTCGCGGTCGAACTGGGCGCCCGGACCGGCTGGCACGAGAAGATCCGCGGGTTCCTGATCCGGGTCGGCCCGACCTGGTTCCACCGGCGCGGCCGGGGCATGGGTGGCGTCACCACCCTCACCGGCGGCCACCTGGAGAAGTACGACGGGATCCTGCACGAGTACAGCGCGGACCTGACGTACGCGATCGACGTCACCGAGGCGAAGCGGCCCAGCACCCTGGCGGCGCCGTTCCGGCCGATCGAGCGGAGGGCGGTGTCACACACCGCGAGCTTCCCGGCCCCGGCCACCACCACGCTCACCGTCCCCGACGCGTTGCGCCTGGCCGTCCCCCCGGTCACCCGGTCGGTCGTCCCGGCCGGCCTGCCGACCGGCGCGCCGGTCCTCACGCTGCGCGACACACCGCCCGCGGCCGACGCCGACCCGGACGCGTTCACGCCGGCCGGCCCGTTCCTCCTCGACGACGTGCACACGCCGGCCGAGGTGACCACCGCGGCGGAGGTCGCGCTGTCGTCCTCGGTCACCGGCCCGGACGCGACGGGGCGGCCACGCGCCCTGCGTGGACTCGGGAAGTTCTGGGGCGGCTGGAAACGCGGCCAGGTCACCGGGTCCAGCGGCCGGCGTTACCGGTTCGAGGCGTCCGCCCTCACCGAGCCGGGCACCGCGTCCCGGACCGCGATCCTCGACCGGCTCACGCCCGACGCGATCCGCTCAGCCGTCCAGGAGTACCTCGACTCCGACGGCACACCGACCGACGTGCTGCGCAAGGGACACCTGACCGACCTGTTCGGCTCGCTGACGATGACCGCGACGCTGTCGGACCCCCACCTGGTCAGCGAGACCGACGACGGAGCCGGTGCCCCGGCGCACAACCTCTACCGCTCCGACGACGTCACCCACCAGACGGACACCTCCGACCGGCGCGACCGGGGCGTCGACGTCGCCGTCGTCGAATCGCTCGCCACCGACGTGGTGCTCCGGGACAAGAACCAGCCGCGCGACGTCCATCAGGCCCTGCCCCGGCTGCAGCAGGGCTACGGGTCGGGCCGGTCCGACCGGTCCGAACGCGAACTGAGCCACACCGAGGCCCGCCGGGAAGTCGTCGAGAAGCAGGCGACCAGCCGGCTGCTGGCGACGCTCACCCTGACCTTCACCGGCGAGGTGAGCACGCCGAACATCTGGGGGAACAAGACCACCGAGACCGTGACCACCTCGGTCACCATCCCGGCGGGCGCGCTGCTGAAGGTGAGCCGGGCCGAAGCCGACCGGATCCTCCAGCAGGTCGCCGACCAGCGCGAGGAGGCCGCGATGGCCGCCGCCGCCGAGATGCTGAACGTCGACCGCGACACCGGCATCCCCCTGGTGCCGCTCGACCGCCCGACGACCGCACCGTCCACCGGGAACCGTCCGCTGCCTCCTCCGCCGGCGCCGGGCAACGGGCGACGCCCCCCGCCGTACCTGCACCGGATACTCGGCCTGGCCAACGTCCGCGACTCCCGGCCGCTGGAGACGGCCGAGACACTGGCGGCGCTGGGTAGCGTGCCCGAGCACCTGCGCGGCGACGTCGCCGGCCGCGTCCGGAAGCTGACCGGCCGGCGTCGGCTGCGCTCCGGGGCCCAGGCGCTGCTGGACGGCGGGTTGAAGGACCACTTCACCAAGCCGGGCTGGCTGTTCGACGAGAAGGTCACGGTCGAGGTCGTGGCGGTGCCGCGCAATCCCCGGGGCGTGGGCGGGTCGGCGCCGGGCACCACCACCTCGACGTTCACCGCGGCGTCGGTGGTCAACGAGGTCACCAAGGTCAAGCGCCGGTTCTTCACCCTCCAGGGCGGGCTGGCCTACCTGGGCGGCGCGCGCCTCACCGGCGACACCGGTCTGCAGGCGATCGGCCCCGACCTGCGCGCCGGCGCCAACCTCGGCCTGCGCGAGCAGTCCGAACGCGACAGCCAGATCCGGGGAACCTCGGAGTACGCGGAGAAGTCGGGCCCCACCGAGGCCTTCGTGTCCGACCTGGACTACCGGGTCGTGGTGACCAGCCGGCGCGTCCCCAGCCGCCTCGGGCTGGCGCTCGGCGTCGGGGTCGCGTCGGTCGACCGGTCGTGGCGGGTGCGACGCTTCCGGAGCGACGTCATCCCGAAGACCGACGGCCTGACCGTGGTGGTGCCGACGTCGCTGGCGCACAAGCCCGCCGAGGTGGACGCCGCGCTCGCGCGCACCGGGACCGCCGGCGCGTTCCGACCGGCGACCGCGCCCGGCCCGGCGAACCACCGGCCGGCCGCGGGCACCACCTGGACGTTCCCCGACGGCATGGACTTCCGGATCGAGGGGGCGCACGGGGCGAAGGTGCTCCGCGACCTGATCGACCGGGCTTTCGCCCCGCCGGCCCGCAACCGGTTGACGCGGCCCGCGCCGGGAACCGCTCCGGCGCCCCGGGCCCGGTTCCGGCCGGCCGGGCTCACCGACGACCCGGACACCGCGCTCGTCCTCGACCAGCTCACCGACGGCTCCACCTACGCCGCGCTGCTCGGCGCGGCCCTGACCGGGGAGGTCGGCCCGGGCACGATCTACGCCGACGGCGTGTTCAGCACCGACCTGGGTGACTTCACCCTCGAGGCCAGGTTGCGTGACCGGCCGACGCTGATCGACCAGACCGACGGCCTGGAGCTGGAGAAGCAGTCCGAGGACGGCACCACCCACCGGGTCGCCACCGACCGCGGCCGGGAGACGTTCGTCGACGGCCGGGTGGTGGCCAGGGCCGGTGAGGTGCTGCCGGTCAACGCCCAGCGCAACCCGCTGGACACCGGCCGGGACGAGCCCTCGCTGGGTGGCGGCAGGCAGACCGGCGGCCAGCACGGCACGTCCGGGACCGGCGGCCTCGGCGACGGGCGCAAAGGCAAACACAAGGGCACCTCGTACCTGTTCGCCTCCGACGTCGAGCTGACGTTGCGGCCGAAACACTCGACCCGGACCGCGATGGTCGAGCGGACGCGGCCCAGCCAGGCCACGTCGGTGGTGATCGAGAACGGGGCGCTGTTCCGGGTCTGGGCGGGCGATCTGCTCCGGCTCGGCCTGAACGGCTGGCCGGCGCGGCTGGGAAACGCGACCGAGCTGCCGTCCACCGTCGCCCCGCCGAACGTGGTCGTGACCGCGGCGCCGGACGGATCGATCCGGCTGACGCGCGCGCCCGGGGCGGCCCCGGTGCGGACCCCGCTCACCACGCTGCCCTCCGACGGCACCGCCCGGATCACGGTGGGCGCCGGGGTGTCCGACGCCGACGTGACGACGTTCCTGACCAACCTGGACGCGTTCGCCGCGGGCCGCGGTGTGCCACCGGGCTGGTCGACGCCGACCGCGATCACGTTCGAGGGGGCGTCCGCGACCCCCACCGCGTACGCGGCCCCGGTCTCCACCGGGCTCACCGTGCCGGCGGGCCCGGACCCGGCGCGTGAACCGGGCTGGACCCCGGTGCCGACCCGGGTGAGCTACCGACCCGGCTCGTCCACTCCCACCCCGGGCGATTTCCGGCCACCGGACGGCTGGCTGAGCGCGGGACACGGCGTGACGCCGGTCGCCGGCCGCGACGGGGAGTACACGATCACTGGTTTCCCCGGCATCGTGCTGGACGCCACCCCCAGCGGCTTCACGCTGCGCAGCGGCGAGGCGGTGCAGCGCCCGCCGGTCGCGCCGGACCCGAGCGGACCGGTGCTGCTGATCGAGACGCCGGCCGACCCGGCGCGGCAGCCGGTGCTCGACGCGGCCGCCGCGCACCTGCTGAGCCACCTGACGCCCGACCTCGCCGACGCCGCGTTCGTCGAGCAGAACGGGCGGTCGACCTCGGTGGAGTGGACGGCCGGTCCGGCCCCGGCCACCGTGCCGCCGTTCGTCGACCCGGGAACGAACCGGAGCCACGACGAGATCACCGCGGATCCGGCGTTCGCGGCCGCCGCGACCTGGCTGGCGGGCCGCCCCGCCGAGGAGACCGGCACCGGGCCCCTCCCGCTGCCCGCGGCGATCGCCGCCCACACCGCCGCCTCCGACGCGCTGCGGACCGCGATCCGGGACGCGACCACCGTCGCCGACCTCGACACCGCGCTACGCGACCACGCCGCCGCCGAGCAGGACCTCACCGAGGCGAGCCGGGCGCTCCGGGACCGGGTGGACGACGTGACCGGACTCGGTCGTGCCCTCGACCACGCCGAAGTCGGACGGGCCGTGGCCGCGGCGCGGCAGGAGCTGACCCGGGCGACGGCCCGGCGCGACCAGTTGCGCCTCGCGGCCGACCTGCGCCACCCGGGCCGGGCCCTCCCCACTCGCGTGGCCGACCTGCTGCGGAACGCACAGAACGCCGTGGACGTCGCCCAGGGACGGCTCGACACCGCCACCGACCGGCTGACGACCGCCACCGACCTGCACGCGCAGCGCGACCGGCTCACCGACCTGGACACGCGGACCCGGGCCGCGACGACACCGCTGCTCGACGCCGGCACCACCCTGCGCCGCGACGCCGCCGCGGCCCGCGACCGCCTGGAAGCGGCCGCGGCCCGGGCGTCCGATCCCACCGACCCGGACGCCCACCCGGCGACCGCGATGGACGACGCGCCGTTCGCGACCGTGACGATCGGCGACGACGGCACGGTACTGGCTGACGGTCTGCCGCTCGCGCTGCGACCGGTGGCCCACGGTGGGGTCGCGCTCGTCACCGCGCGGACGCACCGCCGGATCGGCGCGGAGAACCTCCTCCGTACCGGGACCGGCCAGGACGGGCACCCGTCGATGCCGATCGTCGTGCACGGCGACGGGTCGTCGGTGGTCGCGGTCGTCACCGCACCGGACGGCACCGAGCGGTTCGTGCGGCTCGACGCCGAGAACCTCACCGCGGCGCTCGCGAGCCGGCTGACCGGCGTCGAGCGGATCACGCTGGTGTCGTGCGGCACCGGGGCGATCACCGGTGGACTCGCGGCCGGGCTGGCCCGCGCGAGCGGCCGCCCGGTGCTCGCGCCGCCGACCCGGACCTACCTCACCGCCGGCGAGCAGCGGCTGCGTACCGAGGACGCCGCGAGCTGGCTGCTGTTCCTGCCGGAGAGCGACGAACCGTTCGACGCGATCACCGACATTCCGTTCGAGGGTGTCGCGGACGTCCACGGCGTGCGGTCGGCCGCCCCCGACGACGGTGATCCGGACCTGGTCGGCCCGTTCGTCGCACGCCGGGTGCGGCCGTCGCCGCCGACGCAGGTGGCGCACGGCGTGGCCGGGATCGGCACCACCGTGGTGCGCAACGCGGCCCCGATCCGTGAGGCCTACGTGCTGGTGCCGACCGACGGTCAGGGCCGGCCGGACACGTCCGGGCAGAACGGGCGGCTGACCGCGTCGCTCACCCGGCCGGACGCGATCCCGGCCGGGCAGCTCGCGATGACCGTCCAGATCCCGGCGAACACCGCGGTGCTGCCGGTGGCGAGCCGTACCGCGGTCCCCGGCGACGCCGGGCTCGCGCTGGCCGCGGCGACCGCCGGGACCGACACGCTGTGGATCCCGGTGAACGCGCGCGACCAGGTCACGGTGACCGCGATGCGCTCCGCCCCGCCGCCCGGGTCGGCCCGCCGGGTGGGTTTCCTGCACCGGCCCCGCGCCGCGACGTCCCTCGCCGCGTGGCCCCCCGCCCCGCCGATCCAAGCGGCCCCGCCGATCCAAGCGGCCCCGGTTCCGGCCGCCCCGGTTCCGGCCGCCCCGGTCCAGGCGGCCGCCCGGCTCCAACCGGCGCCGGTCCAGCCCGCGCCCGTGCCGCCGGTCCTGGACGAGGTGGAGCTGCCGGCCGACTTCGACCCGGCCGACCCGGCGGCCACCGAGGCCCAGCTGGTCACCTGGATCAGGCAGCAGAGCGTGCTGCCCTACACCGACCCGCGCACCGACCCCGGTCTCGACGGCAGCGGACCCACGATCGGGCTCGAGCTCGAGTTCGACTTCGCCGACGAGCCGGACGACGACGTGCGCAACGAGCGGCTCGGACGGATCGCGGCCGACCTCGTCCGCTTCGGGTTGTCCGACGTCGGCGACGTCGGGACCTACGGTTCGGCCCGTCGTGGCGGATACACCGAACGCCGGGACGGCTGGCGACTGGAACTGGACTCCTCGGTGGACGGCGAGCTGGTCTCCCCGATCCTGCGCAACACACCGGAGACCTACTGGGACATCGCGCTCGCGATCGCGGTGGTCCGGCGCCACGGCGGCATCGCCACGGCCCGCACCGGCGGCCACACCCACCTCGGCGTCGACCATCTCGTCACCGGCACGACGCCGATCGGCGGACTGGTCGCTCTGGAGGCGCGCTACGCGTCGGTGCAGGACACGCTGTTCCGGCTGAGCGTCACCCCGGGCTCCCGCTACCACCGGGGCGTCCGCTACAGCCGGCCACTGGTGGAGCCGTCCGAGGGCTACGCCGTCGCGCCCGACTCGTCCGACGAGGCGGTCGAGGCCCACGAGGACCGGCTCTCCGAACTCACCGGCGAGGCCCGGCGCAACGCGCTGAACCTGGTCCCGGTCGTCGACCGGCTCAACGAGGGCGGCTGGTTCGACGAGCTGGAGCCGGGACAGCACGTCGAGCTGCGGCAGTGGGGCGGCAGCCTGGACATCGGCGTCGTCGAAGTACAGACCCGGATCTCGGCCGGTCTGGTCGGCGGAACGGAGCCGTACGCGCCCCCGGCCGCCGCGCAGGTCCTCGGCCGGCACGCCGCCGCCGACCCGAGCGGCACCGCCGCTGCGGATCCGAGCGGCACCGCCGCTGATGTCACCGCGTTCGCCGCGGTCACGGATCTGCTGCCCGGCGGCGGCAGCGCCCGCGCCCGGAAGCTGCTCGCCGACTGGTTCGCCCGCACGCGCTGGCAGCCGGCCCTCGGCCCCGACACCGTCGGTTACCCCCACTTCCTGCGCATCGGCTCCCACCCGGCGTCCCTCGATGAACAGTCCCGGTTCGACGCGTTCGCGGCCACCCGCGAGGGCCGCACGATCGTCGTCAACGAGAACGATCTGACGATCCCGGCCGCGCAGCTGCCCGGCCTGCTCGCCGGCGCTCCCGATCCGCTGGTGGTCGCCGTGTCGCTGGGCGGGCCGGGCGCGGCCGCGGCGATCGGAGCGCTGGCGGCCGCTTGGCCCGACGTCCCGATGATCGGGCTGCGACCCGCTCCGGACGCGGTGCACCCGGACGACCCCCCGGCCGGTGCGCTCGTCGCGCCACCGGGCGGGGAGTGGTTCCTCCTCCGGGCGAACGGCCGCGGCCCCGGGCTCGGCCCGGTGCTCACCGAGCCGCTCGGCCTCGACACCTATCTCCTGCCGGCCGGCGTCCGGGTCGCGGCCGACGGTGCGGTCCACCTGGGCCCGTCCGACGAGGCCTGGGTGGCCCCGGCCGTCGCCGGGCTGGGGAACGCGGTCGTGGTCGTGGGCGACATCCAGTCTCCGCTCGCGTCTCTCGACGCCACCCTCGACAGTTTCACCGTCGAGGAAGCGCCGATCGTGCTCTGGACGCGGTCACCGGGTGTCCACGCGCTGCCCCGGCTGCGTGAGCTGGCCCGCCACCACCACGCGCTGATCGTCGTACCGGACGGCACCCTCGTGCACCCCGACGGCGGGGTGTCGGCGTTCACCGGTATACCCACCCGGGCCTCGATCGAGCCGCCCGCGGTTCCGGCCTGGACGGTCGGCCTGCCACCCGGCGTCACCGCCGACGGGCGCACGGTCTGGATCAACGAGCCACCGGACAACGCCGCCCACCACGTGGCCTGGCTGGCCGCCGCCGCCCACCGCGCCGCGCCGACGCTGTTCGTGCACGCCGGGCCCGGCTCGCCCGACCCGACGCCCGCGGTCCAGGCGGTGCTCGGCGCCACCGGGCCGTACCGCCGGGAGACGCTCGTGGTGGTGCTCAGCCCGGTCGCCGGGCACGAGTGGCCACAGAGCGTGACCGCGCACGGCGCCACGGTCGTCGCGCGCGTCCACGGGGTCTGGACGGTGTACCGGCCGGGGCCGCGGATCAGCCCGGTCGGTCCGCAGCTGGACCTGCGTGCCGTCGACGACGCGGCCGCGCTCGGCGAGCAGGCCGGGCTCCCACCCGGCGTGCACCGGCGCGACGACCTGCTGTGGATCGGCCGGCCGGTCGGCGGCAGCGGCCTGGAACCGTTCGCGCCCGGCGACCCCGACGCCCCGCCGACGATCGTGGTCGGCACCGACGGCGAGCCGCGACCCGGTGGTCCGATCGCGACGCTCGTCGACCTGCTGGGCCGGCTCGGTACGGCGGGGCCGGGCGCGCTCGTGATCTTCCGGTCGGCCTGGCCGAACGTTCCGGCCCAGCAGTACGCCCACCTGGCGGCCCAGCGGGGCGTCCGGATCCTCGTGCCCGCGCCGCCGGGCTGGCTGTTCGTCACGCCGCAGGGCGCGCACCGGCTCCCGCCGGGCGGAAATCGCGCGGCGGTGGACGAAATTTCTGCCGGATCTCGTGAACCTTGACGGCTTTTCATCCGTGTGACCTCCGATCCACGGGCTCGGGGGTGCGACAGCGTGACGGTGACCAGGCCGAGGCCACTGGACCGCACTCCCGCGACGGGTTGGCGGATCGAACCGGTCGGCTCGGCGCTCCTGATGCGCGGCGCCACCGACCCGGCCACCGGGTTCCGCCGGCTGGCCGAGTCGATGCCGACCGAACCGGGCCGGGCCGTGCTCGTCGTCGCGACCGGCGCCGTCCCCGCCCTGGTCGCCACCGATCCCGACCTGGTCTGGGAACTGTTCCGCTGGCTCGGCCACGGCGCGCCGACGCGCCCGGAGAACGGCGTCCGGCTGGCGATGTCGGTGCCCCCGGGAACCAGCCCGGACTTCCTGCCCGCCGTCGCGCGCAAGCTCGCCGACCTGCTTGACCTCGAGGTCGTGGCCCCGACCGGCCCGCTCGTCTCCCCGCAGCCCGGCCGGTTGTTCGTCACCGGCACCGGACGCGGCTGGGTCACGGTCCGGCCGGCCGCCGCCGGCACCCCGCCGTCCTGGGAGGGGCCGCGGTTCCCCGCACCGGCCTGGCAGCGCGTCCTGCCGCCGCGCCCGGCCGTGTCGTCGCCGGACATCCGCACCACCGGCGTGCCCGCCGGGCTCTGGCTGCACCCGGCCGGGACGCCCCCGCGCACCAGCGCACTCCCATTCCTGGCCGACGCCGAACCCGACCGGATGACGGTGTTCGTCACCGGCGCCACCGAACCGATGGGGCTGGCCGCCGCCCTGCTCGAACTCTGCCGTCTGCTGTGGAACGCCGCGCCCCGCGACGCCGAGCCCCCGGTGGTGGTGATCTCGGCCGTGATGGTGCCCGGCCCGCCGGACGGGGCGTCGTCGTGGCCGCAGTGGCTCGCCGACCGACTCGGGCGTCCGGTCACCGCGCGTCACGGCCTGACGGTCCGCGGCTCGGACGGCGCGCACCAGACCGGTCTGCCCGATGTCCACGGACGGATCGTCTGGCGCCCGTTCGTCGACGAGGCGACCTACACCCCCGGCGGCGAACCGCGCGCGACGGTCTGGAGCCCGCCGCTACCCGGTCTCACCGCCGCGGGAGCGGCAGGCTTCACGCGGCCGGATGCCGGCGGGGTCGGCTATCCGCGGGGGGACGCCGGGCCGGTCGCTAGTGCTCTGGGGGGCGCCGGAGCGGCCGCTGGTGCTCTGGGGGGTGCCGGAGCGGCCGCGTACGCCCTGGCTGATGCCTGGCTGGTCGAGGCCGTGCCCGCCGGTCTGTGGGTGCGCCCGGGTACGCTGCCCGGTGACCGCGGGTACCTCCCGGCCCGTCACCTGGCGCCGACCCCCGAGTCGGTGGCCGTGGTGGTGGGCGCCCCGAACGGCGACGAGCCCCCGGACACCGTGGTGACGGCCGTCGGCGGACTCCTGCGCCGCCTACCCCGCGCGGTGGCGTCCCGGGTCCGTCTCCTGGTACCGCCGTCGGTGTCCCCGGTGCTCGCAACGCGGCTCTCCGCGCTCGGCTACGGTGCCGTGCACACGCTCGACGAGTCCCGCCGGATCGGCCCACCGCCACCCGGGGTGACACCCGCCCCACCGGCCCCGAACGCGGTGGCCCTGCCGCCGGCGCCGGGGATTCGCCGCCCCGGGCCGCCGACGTTCGGCGGGCCGGCCGTTCCCGGCGGGCGGACGGGCACCGCGGCCCGCGGATCGGTGCCCGGTGTGATCCCACCGAGCCGCCCGGGGTACGGCGCCGCTCCCGTGGCCGGCTCCGACCCCACGACCGACGAGCCGCCGACCGTAGTAGTCCCGCCACGCGGGGCCGCGCCACAGCACGGGGCCGTGTCGCCCGCCTCGGCCGGGCCGTTCGGTGCGGTTGGGACCCCTGGTGCCTTCGGGTCTTCCAGCGCGGTGGTGTCCAGTGATGCCGTTGAGTCCTCGGGTGCCGTCGGCTCTACGAACGCGGCGAGCTACTCGGGCGCTACCAGTGCGCTGGGTGCTACCAGTGCGCTGGGCGCTACCAGTGCGCTAGGTGCTGCCGGCGCGTCAGGTGCGCTCGGTGCTGCTGGGGCGTTCGGTGCTGCGGGGGCGGCTGAGGCCGCCGAGTCGGTGGGGTCGGCCGATGCAGTTGGGTCGCCCCCGCCGCTCGGATCGTTCAGCGTGAATGTGCCGCCTCGGGTGGTCGGGTCGGCTCGAGCAGACGAGTCAGCTTCAGCGCACGCATCCGCCGACAGGGCCGCCGCGGATGGGCACACCGGCGCCATCGGCTCGCCCGCGATCGGTTCGGTTGCGAACGATCTGGCCGCCTCTGGTCCGGCCGCCCCTGCTCCGACCGCCCCTGGTTCGGCCGCGCTCGGTTCGGCCGCGCTCGGTTCGGCCGCGCTCGGTTCGGCCGCGCTCGGTTCGGCCGCGCTCGGTTCGGCTGCCGCTGGTTCGGCTGCCACTGGTCCGGCGGCGATCGTTCCGGCTGCTGCCGGTTCGGCCGCGATCGATTCGGCCGCTGCCGGTTCGGCGGCGATCGGTTCGGCCGCCGCTGGTTCGGGTGCCACTGGTGCTCTCACGCGTGGTCCGGCCGCGATCGGGTCAGGTGAGTGGGTCGGGTCCGTGGTCGGGAACGGGTTGACCGACGAGCGTGACTCGGTGGTCTCCGAGGCGGACTCCGCACCGGTGCCGGGACTCTGGCAGCAGCGCGCGGGAACAGTCGCACTCACGGCGGTCGTCGACCGGAGCGGACGCCTCCTCCCACTGCCGGCCCCAGCCCCACAGCCCCGCGGCGAACGTCCACTCGGCGCCCCCGGCTTCGAACCTCCCGCCTCGCTGGGCCAACGCACCCTCCCTTCCACTGAGGCCTCGCCCCCGGCCGACAGCCCGCAATTCCCGACCGCCCCGGCGGCCGCCCCACCCACCTCGGCGCCCACTGCCGAACCGACTATCACCGCCGCCCCACCCACCTCGGCGCCCACTGCCGATCCCACCATCACCGCCGCTCCACCGACGACTCCGACCCAGCTGGCGCCAGGTTCCACGCCGACCCCCGCATCACAGCCGGCACCGGCCGAGGAAGCGGCTGCCCTCGCCCCACCGTCGCCCGCGCAGCCCGCTCCCACTGCGGCATCCGGACAGCCCGCGCCATCCGCTCCACCCCTGTTCCCCGCGCAGCCTGCCCCCACCGCACCGACAGCACTATCCGCACCGATCGCGCAGCCAGCGCCGACCGCGCAGCCAGCGCCGATCGCACAGCCCACGCCGACCGGGCAGCCTGCGTCGACCGGGCAGCCTGCGTCGACCGGGCAGCCTGCGTCGACCGGGCAGCCTGCGTCGACCGGGCAGCCTGCGTCGACCGGGCAGGCTGCGCCGAGTGAGCAGCCCTCGCAACCAGCGCAGCCCGAGGTACCCGGCGCGTCCGGAACGCCCACGCCGAATGCGCAGCCTGCGCCGACTGGGGTGCCGGCGCCGTCGGGACAGTCCGTGCCGGCCGTGCCGGTGGGGGAAGCGGCCTCGGGGGCGGAGGCCGGGGGCGCATCGGACGGGTCGGGATGGGTGGGGCCGGTCAGTGCGTTGTCGATGTCGTCCGTGGCCGACGTGCCGATGAGTGGATTCGGTACGTCCTCCACGGTGGAGCCGCCGACCGTGGTGGCGCCGCCCGAGGCCTTACCGGCGCCCGCGCCGGACGAGCCGATGCCGATCCTCCGGCTCACCTTCGCTCGGGATCAGCTCCGGCCGTTCGACGAGGAACCTGAGGACGACGAAGAGTACGCGACCGACGACGAGGCGATCGACGACGAGGCGACCGACGACGAGGCGGTGCTGTACTTCGAGGATCTGCCCGAGGAGCTTCGGGTGCTCATCGAGTCGCAGCTTTTCGAGTCGCAGCGCATGCATGCGGTGGATCCGTTCGCCGTGCGGATTCCGGAGCCGTCGGCGCTCGTGCCGAAGCTCACGATGGCGGCACAGCAGCTCGTCCCGAAGGACGAGGATGACGACGTAGACGACGGCGGCATCGAGCCCATCGAGCTCCCAGCCGCGTTGGAGCAGACGATCACGCCGGCGACTCCGGCTTCTGCGGGCACCCCCTTGCGCCCGGCGGACCCGGGATCTCTCCTGACGCCGGCCGTGCCGGGCGGCATGATGGAGCCGCTTCGGCTGACCCGCATGGAACCGGCCCTTCCGATGGAACCGGCCCTCCCGATGGAACCGGCCCTCCCGATGGAACCGGCCCATCCGAACGTCCGCGCCGAGCACATCGACCCGGTGCCCCCTGCCGGCACCGACCGCCCCGTCCCCGGGTCGACTACACCCGCCCTTGTGGCAACTGCAGCCACCTCGGCCACTGCAGCCACCCCGGGCGCAGCAGCCAGCCCGGCCACCCCGGCTCCTACGGGTGCCCCCGGGGATCCGACGGCCCTGGCGACCACCGCGGCGCAGTCGAACACCGAGACCCCGGGGACCACTGCGGCCCCGGGAACCACTGCGGCCCCCTCGAACCCGGAAACCACAGCCGCCACGACCCCCTCGGCCACGGTCGACCCGGCGGCCCTGCCCGGCACGCACAACGAGCCCGCCGGGCCGCCCCTCGTCCTCGACGCCGATCGGCGTAGCACCGTGGAGGAGCGTCAGCTCCTTCGGGTCTCGCTCGGGTGGCGTTACGACACCGAAGCGCGCGAGATCGTCGTCCTGCTCGCCGAGCGTCCGGGGATCCGCACGGCCGCGGCCGTCGACGCCGACGCGATGGTCGCCGACCTGGTGGCCCTGCGTGCCTTCCTCGCCGGTGACCACGCCGCCACCGTCGACGCGCAGCGCACGGGGCGGGTCAGCACCGAGACCGCGCTGCTCGCCTGCGTCACCAGTGGTCTGCGCCGGGTGCCGTCGTACCGTGGGGTCACGTTCGCGGTGATCCGGGGGGCCGCGTCGAAGGCCGGCGAGTGGTACCGGCCCGGCCGGTTGCTCTGGGAGCCCGCGCCGATCGTCGCGAGCGCGCGCCGGGGCACACCGGCGGCGGGTGACGTCGAGCTGGTGCTGTGGTCGGTCACCGGGCGGCGGTGCGAGGACTTCGCCCCGGACGGGGGTACCGCGCCGGTGGTGTTCTCGCCGTCCGGCCGGTGGGGTGTGCTCGCGGTGGAGACCACCGACGCCGGTGGCGTGCGGGTGTTCCTCACCGAGGTACGCAACCGGGACCTGGGGCCGTGGCAGGACGGCACGGCGATCGAGGACAACCGCATCCTGCCCCGGCTGCGTGCCGCGGTGGGCAGCCGCGCGGCCGAGGAGAGCACCGCCGTGGTCCAACCGGTCGGCATCGCGAGCGACGGCCAGCCGTTCACCGCCCCGGCCGGCGAGGGCTCCCCGGCCGGTCAGGCGGCCCCGGTCGGCCAGGGAGCCCCGGCCGGCCCGGGAACCCCGGCCGGCTAGGAGGAGAACACGGTGTCCATCGAGACCGCGGGCGGCGTCGACCGCGACCGGGTCCACGCGTTGCTGCTCGCGCTGGCCGGGCGGGTGCCCGACGACGGTCTGGCCATGATGCGTACGTTCCTCGCCGACGACGACGAGGCCGACCTCGCGCAGTTCCTGGCCGCCGTGCTGGAGTCGGGGCGCCTCGCGCTCACCGCGGTCGAGGAGCGCACGGCCGCCGACCTCCTCGCCCGCCACGGCGTGCCGGTCGTGCCGCTCGGCGCCGAGCTCCGGCTGACCGCCCTGCCCGACCCGTCGGCCCGCTTCACCCCCGTCCCGGACACGACCGACGAGACCGACGAGACCGACGAGACCGGCGAGACCGGCGAGACCGACGACGGGATCGCCGACCAGGTCGCGATCGAGGCCGCCGGCCGGCTGACCGGCCTGCGGGCGCTGTGGCGCACCTGGCGCGCCGTCCCGGACAGCACCGCCACGAACCTCGACCCGTTCCGCGGCGAATTCCCCGACGACGACCAGACCCGCCCCGCCCGCATCTACCTCGCCGAAACCGACCCGGCCCCCGACCCCGAAACCGACCCCGAAACCGACCCCGAAACCAACTCCGGTTCCGACCCCAGCGCCCAACCCAGCGCCCACCCCAACCCCGACCCCGTCGAACTCACCGCCGAACTGCAGCAGTGGCTCGCCGAGGTAGGGGAGGAGCCCCCGCGGGTCGAGGTGTTCGGCCCCCACCAGGACCTCCCGCCCTACCACGAGGCCGCGCTCGCCGGCGCCGTGCTGCTCTGGACCACCGAGCCCGTCACCCCGGTCCGGCTGGCCCGCGTCTTCGACGGGGCGGACGCGGTCACCGGCCCGTTCTTCCACCCCGACCACCCGCGCGCCGAGGACACCGACCGCGACGCCCTGCTCGCGTACCTGTGCGACGCCGAGCCGGTGCTGCGCACCCCGGGCACGATGCTCGACGTCCTCGACGCCGACCGGGGCGCGGTCGTGCCGATGACGTTCCGCTCCGACGGGGTCTGGGTCTGGCCCGAGACCGTCGCCTACTACCTGCGGGAGCACGGTCTCGCGCCGGATCCCGCGCTGATCGAGCACATCCGGTCGGCCGGTGGGCCGCCCGCGTCGCTCGACCGGTTGAGCCACCACCGGGTGATGGCCGCCCTGGCCCGCCCGGTGCCGGAAACCCCCGCCTGGCGCGTCGACTGACCCGGTCGTGCCGCCCCCAGAGAGGACAACCGCATGTCGAGCGCCGTCGTGTCGACGCCCGGTGCCGGTCAGCGTTCGATCCTGAACGTCGCGCCGGGAACGCCCAACTGCTATACGACGATCGGTGACGCACTGGCGAACGCGCGCGGCGGCGACGTCATCTCGGTGCAGCCGGGCACCTACCCCGAGCGGTTGAGCCTGACCCGCGAGGTGACGATCTCGGCGGCGGGACCGTCGGGCAGCGTCCGGGTCGAGTGCGACGGCGACCCGGTCGTCCGGTCGACGGCGGAGCGGGTGACGCTCAGCGGCCTGGTGCTGGTGCACAGCGGCGCCGAGCAGGCCGCGGTCGACGTCCCGTCCGGCCGGTTGCGGCTGGTCGACTGTTCGGTGCGGGCGGAGTCGGCCGCGGCGCTGGTGGTGCGGGGCCAGGCCGAGGTGGGCGCGCGCGACACCACGTTCGCGAACCCGGGCGGCGCCGGTGTCCTCGCGGTCGACGGCGCGGGCGGCCTGTTCGAACAGTGCGCGCTCGGCCCGGTCAGCACGTCCGCGATCGTCATCCGCACCGGCGCGTCGCCGCAGTTCGTCGACTGCGTCATCGCCGACGCCGGGCGCTCCGGCGTGCTCTCGGCCGAGGGCGGCAAGGGGCAGATCCGGGGCGGCACGGTGCGGTCGTGCGGCTCACCGGCGGTCGCGCTCGAGCAGGGCGCGGAGACCACGCTGGACGGCGTGTCGGTCGTCGAGTGCAGCGGGATCGGCATCATGGTGGCCGCGTCCGGGCCGGAGCTGCGCGACTGCGTGGTCGAGGGCGTCGGCGGTCAGGGCCTGGTGCTGTTGCAGAAGGCGGCGCCGCGGGTCACCGCGCTGCGGGTCACCCGGGCCGGTGGCCACGGCCTGCACGCGCTGCAGCAGTCGACCGGCGCGCTCGACGGGTGCACGTTCGAGGAGATCGGCGCGGCCGGCCTCTGGATCGCCGAGAACTCCGAGACGACGGTGGAGCACTCGGCGGTCCGGGGCAGCGGCGGGCCCGCCCTCTACGTCGCCGACTCCGCGTCACCGACGCTCAGCGACGTGACACTGACCGGGATGGCCGGGCACGGCGCCGAGATCCGCGCGGCGGCGAACCCGCTGCTGCGCCGGGTCACGATCCAGGGTGCGGCGGGCGACGGTCTGGTCGTCGACGCGGACGGCCACGGCGTGATCGAGGACAGCGAGATCACCGGGTCCGCCGGAGTGGGCGTCCGGGTCGGCGAGGGGCGGCCGGAGATCCGGGCCACCCGCGTGCTGCGCGGCGCCGACGCCGGCGTGAGCGTGGGCACCGGCGGCGTCGCCACCGTCGAGGGCTGCACGGTCGCCGACAACGCCGGCGTCGGGGTGCGGGTGCACGGCGAGGGAGCCGTGACGCTGTCGTCGTCCCGGGTGGAGTCGAACGGCGGCCCCGGCCTGCAGCTGAGCGACGCCGCCGCCGGCACGGTCACCGAGTGCGAGTTCCTGCGCAACGCCGGCGACGGCATGCTGCTCACCTCGCCGAAGCCGATCGCGCTGACCCGGGTGCGGACGATGGAGAACCGCGGCGCCGGGTTGAAGGCCGGCCCGGAGGCCACCGCGGTCACGGTCAGCGACGTCGTCAGCCGGCGCAACACCGGCGCCGACACGCCCGCGCTCACGACGTCGTCGGCCGGGAAGAGCCCCGAGCCCGGCGGACGCGCACCCGCGGCCGGTGCGGCCGCCGAACCGGCGAAGCCGACGGTCGGCGCGCTGCCCGCGGACGCCGACGAGGCGCTGGCCGCCGCGCTCGGGGAGCTGACCGACCTGGTCGGTCTGGGCGGCGTGAAGCGCGAGGTGGAGACGCTGGTGCGGCTGCACCAGATGGCGGAGCGGCGCGCGGCGGCGGGGCTGCCCAGCCCGCCGCTCGGGCATCACCTGGTGTTCGCCGGCTCACCGGGAACCGGCAAGACGACGGTGGCGCGGCTCTACGGGAAGATCCTCGCCGCGCTCGGCAAGCTGCGTACCGGGCAGCTGATCGAGGTGGCGCGGGCCGACCTGGTGGCGAGCGTCGTCGGCGGTACCGCGCTGAAGACCACCGAGATGTTCAACAAGGCGCTCGGCGGCGTGTTCTTCCTCGACGAGGCGTACACGCTCAGCGCCGGCTCCGGTGGCGGCGGACCGGACTTCGGTCAGGAGGCGATCGACACGATCGTCAAGCTGATGGAGGACCACCGCGAGGACGTCGTGGTGATCGTCGCCGGGTACACGTTCGACATGCGCAAGTTCCTCGCGGCCAACGCGGGGCTGGCGTCGCGGTTCACGCGCACGATCGAGTTCGAGGACTACTCGGCCGGTGACCTCGTCACGATCGTCGAGCGCCTGTGCCGGACGCACGACTACCGGATGGAGTTCGAGACCCGCGCCGCGCTGATGACCCACTTCGAGGACATGCCGCGCGGGGAGACGTTCGGCAACGGCCGGACGGCGCGCAAGGTCTTCGAGGAGATGGTCGGCCGCCAGGCCTACCGCCTGTCCGACGACGAGACCGCGGACGCCCGCGCGTTGACCCGGCTGCTGCCGGTGGACCTGATCCCGCCCAGCAAGACCGTCGGCCCGGTCGACACCGAGCAGGTGGAGGCGATGCTCGCCGAACTCCAGCGGATGGTGGGCCTGGACGACGTGAAGTCCGAGGTCGCCGACATGGTCGACCTGCTGGCCTCGGCGCGGAGGCGGCAGGAGATGGGGCTGCCGGTGCCGTCGCTGAGCCGGCACCTGATCTTCGCCGGGCCGCCCGGCACCGGCAAGACGACGGTGGCCCGCTACTACGGCCGGATCCTCACCGCGCTGCGTGTCGTCGAGACCGGGCAGCTCATCGAGGTCGCGCGGGCCGACCTGGTCGGCCAGTACATCGGGCACACCGCGCAGCGCACCCGGGAGGCGTTCGACCGGGCCCGCGGCGGCATCCTGTTCATCGACGAGGCGTACACGCTCTCGTCGCAGCGCGGTGGCCGGGCCGGCGGCAGCAACGACTTCGGCACCGAGGCGATCGACACCCTGGTCAAGCTGATGGAGGACCACCGCGACGAGGTCGTGGTGATCGCGGCCGGCTACGCCGAACAGATGAAGGACTTCCTGGACGCCAACCCGGGGCTCTCGTCGCGGTTCTCCCACCACATCACGTTCGACAACTACTCGTCCGACGAGCTGGTCACGATCGTCGCCCAGCACGCGGCGTCGTCGGGCTACGAGTGCAGCGCCGGGGCGCTCGCCGCGCTACGCACCCAGTTCGAGGCGGTGGTGCGTGACGAGAGTTTCGGCAACGGACGGTACGCGCGCCAGATCCTGGACGCGGCGATCGTCCGGCAGGCGAAGCGCCTGAGCCGGAACACGCAACCCACGCGCGACGAGTTGTGCTTTTTGTTACCTGAAGATGTTGTGGCGCCCACTGGGAGCTAAAGCAATTTCTGGGTGGTCTTTGAGTGACTTGTGTTGACCGTGGCTTTCGATGTGATCCACTCTCGACAGTTGTCGGTACGGGTTCCGACGGGTGATGACGACCAAAAGTCCAGCTCGCCAGGGAAACGACGAGGGAGTGCGTGCATGGCTGCTCAGCCAACCGGAGAGCAAGCGGTGGTCGGCGACGAGGACCTGGTCAGATTCCTCTACGCCGAGCACGGCCGCGCGTTGATGGGCTACGCGACCCTGCTCACCGGTGATTCCGCGGCGGCCGAGGACGTGGTGCAGGAGACGATCCTGCAGGCCTGGCGCAAGCCCGAGGTGATGTCGAACGGCAAGGGTTCGGTGCGGGGCTGGTTGCTGACCGTCGCCCGCAACCTGATCATCGACCAGCACCGGGCGAAGGCGTCCCGGCCCGCCGAGGCCGCGGAGGTCGTCCACCGGCCGCCGGTCGCGCGTGACCACGCCGACTCGGTCGTCGACTCGCTCGCGGTGACCGACGCGCTCGGGCGCCTCGCTCCGGAGCACCGGGACGTCCTCGTCCACGTCTACTTCGACGGCGCGACGCTCAAGCAGGTCGCCGAACGGCTCGGGGTGCCGCTGGGCACGGTGAAGTCGCGCCTGCACTACGGCCAGCGTGCGCTGCGGGCCGCGTTCGCCGACCGGGACGGCGAGGGCCACGTGCACTGGAGCACCGCGGGCTGACGCGGGGGTGCGGCCCACCCTGGGTGGAACGCACCCTGGTTCGCGTCCGGGGCGCGGCCGAGACTCACCGGGTACCAACCGTTCCCAGTGAAACGAGGCTTGATCATGGCTGACCTCGACGTCGTCGGCATGTGGGTGACCGCGGACGGACACATCCGGCAGGAACTGCGTGCCGACGGCCGCTACGACGAGCAGCGCGGCACCCGGGTCAGCGCGTACACCGGCCGCTACACGGTCACCGGCAACCACCTCGACTACGTCGACGACACCGGCTTCACCGCCACCGGCGACGTCCGCGACGGCGTGCTCTACCACGAGCACCTGGTGCTCTACCGGGAGTGATCAGCCGGGCCGCACCGGGGTGGTGGCCCAGGTCGACGGGTCGGTGGTCACCCCCACGACCCGCGTGGTCTCCACGACCCGCACGCACGCCGTGCGCGCCTCGGCGGCCGACTGTCCCTTCCGGACATAGCAGACGACCTCGAGCAGGTCGTTGCCGTACCGCTGGAGGATCGACGTCTTCACGCGGTCGGCGAACAGTTGGGTCGGTCGGCCGTTCACCGTCGCGTTGTTCTCGAAACCGCCCTTCGAGCCGGGAGACGAGATCAGGGTGATCGAGACGTCGTCCGTGGGGTCGGCGTCGCCGGCGAACCTAAGCCCCTGCTGGGGCGGGTAGCGCGAGGCGACGAACGAGGCTCCGGCCACGGTCAGCCCCGGCGGTGTCTCCGTCGTGAACGGCAGCGCCGCCGGTCGGGTGGAGCCGAGCTCGAGCGTGGTGGCGAACCGGATCGCGATCGCCCGCGCGCCGGCGACGTCCATGATGCGGATGGTGGCCGGAGCACCCGGCGCCCATTCCCACCGGAGCAGCCCTCCGCCGTGACCCGGCTCCCAGGTCGACGGAGCGCCGTTGATCGAGGGCCCGGCCGCCGGCGCGGCGTACCGCTCACCGAAGTGGTGCGGCGCCGCGCCCCGGACGCCGAGGTAGACCTCCAGCAGGCCGGTGGTCTGGTCCCGGTAGGCGCTGCCGGTGCTCGTGGCGCGCCACGCGGCGAAGCTCTCCCCGGTCCGGCCGGCGCCGTACTCCCCGGTGACGAAGCCGTCCGGCAGCCAGCCGGGAGTGATCCGGAGCCGGCGCGGATCGAACCGGGTCGGCGGGGTGATCTCCGACGGCGGGGTGACCGGCGACGGCGTGGCGGAGGCGCTCGTCACCGGGACCGGTGGGCCGGTGTCGGGGCGGACGACCAGCGTGACCACACCGATCACCAGGACGACGACCGCGGCCGCCGCGACCCACGCGGCGGCGCGGTGACGGGGACGGCGGCCGGCCGCCATGATCCGGTCGAGGTCGACCGGCTCGGGCGGCTCGGGGTCGGCGGCGATCTCGCTGAGCAGGGCCCGGGTGCGTGCTTCGTCCACGGTCAGCTCCTCGGCCCGGTCGGATGCGCGTCGGGGAGCGCGCGGCGCAACGACGCCAGCGCCTTCGACGTCTGGCTCTTCACCGTGCCGACCGAGCAGTGGAGCGTCTCCGCGGTCTGCTCGACCGACAGGTCCGAGTAGAACCGGAGCACGAGCACGGCACGCTGGCGCGGCGGCAGCCCCGCGAGCGCGGAGCGCAGCGTGAGCGAGCCGGCG
>NZ_BAAAGX010000007.1:273358-390210 GCF_039524755.1 Cryptosporangium japonicum | reverse complement strand
TGCGCCCGGCGCTGCGCACGCAGGTAGGTGACCGCCAGACCGTCCGGCGACTCGTCGACGAGCACGACCCGCCGGGCCCAGAACGTCCGCCGCTCGTTGAGGAAGACACGCACCAGCACGGTGCGCGCGTAGGCACCGCGGTCCCGGGCGTCGCGGGCCTTGTCCCAGTTCCGGTAGAGCTGCAGCAGCGCCCCCTGCACCAGGTCGTCGGCGCGGTGCCAGTCCTGGGACAGCACGTAGGCCAGCCGGCGCAGCCGCGGCCGGTGCGCCGACGCGAACTCCCGGTACTGCTCATCCCGTGGGTCGAGCACGCGATTCCCTTCGCTGCGGGACTGCCTCCCTAGAGGAGAACCGAGCTACGGGGTATCCGGTTGCCCCGTTACCGTCGGCGCATGACTCTTCCACTCACCGGGCTGCACGTCGTCGACCTGTGCACCTACGTGGCGGGACCGTCCGCGTGCATGACGCTGGCCCAGCTCGGCGCCGACGTCGTGCGGATCGACCCGCTCGGCGGCGCCACCGACACCCGGCGGCTGCCGCTGGCGCCGGGTGGGCAGAGCCTGTACTGGGCCGGGCTCAACCGCGGCAAACGGTCGATCGAGGTGGACCTGCGCGCCGAGGCCGGCCGGGACGTCGTCCGCCGGCTGCTCGCGGTGCCGGGGGAGGGGCACGGCATCCTCGTCACGAACGCGGTGGGGCAGTCGTGGCTGCGTCACGAGGAGCTGCTCGCAGTCCGGCCCGACCTCGTCCAGATCCGGATCGGCGGGCGCCCGGACGGGCGGCCCGCGGTGGACTACACGGTCAACTGCGAGGTCGGGCTGCCGTGGGTGACCGGGCCGGTGGACGCGAGCGCGCCGGTCAACCACGTCCTGCCGGCGTGGGACCTGATCACCGGGGCGCACGCGGCGCTGTCGGTGGTGTCGGCCGAACGGATGCGCCGCGCGACCGGCGCGCCCCAGTACGTCGAGATCAACCTGGCCGACGTGGCCGTCGCGACGATGGCGCACCTCGGGTTCGTCGCCGACGTGGTGGTGAACGGCTCGCAGCGGCTGCGCGAGGGGAACTACCTGTACGGCTCCTACGGGTGCGACTTCGCCACCGCCGACTCGCGTCGCGTCATGGTCGTCGCGCTCACCAACCGGCACTGGAACACGCTGATCCGTCTCACCGGCACCGAGGACGTGCTGGCCGCGATGGAGAAGGCGCTCGGCGTCACGTTCGCCGAGGAGGAGGCCCGCTACCGGTACCGCGACGTGATCTCGGCGCTGCTGCGCCCGTGGTTCGAGCAGCGGACCCACGCCGAGGTGGTCGCGTCGCTGGAGAAGGCCAAGGTGCTCTGGGGCGACTACCGCACGATCGAGGAGATGACCCGCTCGTCGGACGGGCTGCTCGCGGCGAGCGGGCTGTTCACCGACGTGGACGACCCGGCGCTCGGCCGCTACCCGGTGCCGGCGCCGGTCGGGCGGCCGACCGGCTGGACACCGCCGGCTCCGGAGCCGGCCCCCGCGGTGGGCGCCGACACCGGCGACGTGCTCACCGACTGGCTGGGCCTGTCCCGGGCGGAGGTCGGCGCCCTCGCCGCGGACGGCGCGATCCGCCCACAATAACAAGCCCAGACGGCCGGACTCAGGCGAACAGCGCCTGGAACCGCCAGTCGAGCACCGGCCGGTCGCCGGCGGCCACCTCGCTACGCAGCGTGGCGACGCTCCCGCCGGCCGGCCCCGGCACGACGTCCACCACGGTGACGACGCTGTGCAGCGTGTCGTCCTCGTGCACCGGTCCGAGGTGGTCGCAGCCGTCCCAGCCCAGCACCGTGACCAGCTCCGGCAGGGCCCGGCCGGCCTGGCTCAGGGCCAGCCCGATCGTGTGCCCGCCGTACACCAGCCGCCGGCCGCCCCCGGCCGCCGCGTCGTGGTGCACCCGGGCGACGTTGAGCGTGAGCCGGGCCAGCTCCGGCGCGCTGCTGACCACGTCACCCCCGATCACCTCGATCCGGGTGCCCGGCTCCGGCGCCGGACGGCGGGGTACGCGCGTGCGCCACGCGTCGAGGTCCCAGTCCGGCACCGGCGGCGCCGCGCCTCCACCGACGACGTCCAGGTCGTCGCGGTGCCCGGTGTCGACGTCGGACCGCAGCAGCAGCATCGCGCAGCGGTAGAAGTCGAGCACCGGCCGCCCGTCCTGGTCGACGGTCACGATGCGCAACGCGGCCAGCCCGGTCGGTGGTCGCCCTTCCCGCCGGCTGTTCTGGCGCAGGCCCGCCACCGTCGTCACGGTGTGCAGCGTGTCGCCGAGCGCCGGCAGCCGGTGGAACGCCAGGTTCCGGTAGAACAGGTTCGCCCGGACGTGGTGCGTCACGACCGTCGACTGACCGATCGCCACGTCCCAGACGAACGCCGGGTGGGCGAGCGGTGCCCGGCCGGTCACCGCGTGCGCCAGCCCGTCGTCGAGCGGCAGCCGGAGCCGGTCGCCGAGGATGGCCTGGTGGGTGGCCGCCCGCCCGGACGTCAGCGTGTACGCCGGTGCGTCCGGGAACTCCTGCCCGACGCTCAGCTCGTCGAAGTAAGGGCCTTCCGCCCGCATGGTGCTCCCTAGGTACGGCGCAGGACCGATACGACCTTGCCGAGGATGACGGCCCGGTCGCCGTCGATGTCGGAGTAGGCCGGGTTGCGCGGTTCGAGGATCACGTGACCGCCGCGACGCCGGAACACTTTCACGGTGGCCTCGTCGTCGATCATCGCGGCCACGATCTCACCGTTGCAGGCCTCGGGTTGCTGCTTCACCACGACGATGTCCCCGTCGCAGATCGCGGCGTCGACCATCGAGTCGCCGCGCACCCGCAGGCCGAACAGCGTGCCCTTGCCGACCAGGTCACGGGGGAGCGCCAGCACCTCGTCGGAGGTCTCCTCGGCGAGGATCGGGGTGCCGGCGGCGATGTCCCCGAGCACCGGGACACCGATCGTGTCCGGCGCGGCCGCGACCGGCGGCGGCGCCAGGAACATGCGGACGTCGATCGGGCGCGTGGCCCGGCCCCGGCGCAGGAAACCCAGGTCCTCCAGGTGCCGCAGATGCCGGCTCACCGTCGAGGTGGAGGCCAGCCCGACCGCGTCGGCGATCTCCCGCGTCGAGGGCGAGTACCCGTTGCGCAGCGCCGATTCCTGGATGACGGTGAGGATCCCGCGCTGCCGCTCGGTCAGTACCGACGTGTCCAGATCCTCGTCCATGTCCGCATCCTGCCGCACCGGCGACACCGTTCCGACCGGGGGGCGTGAGCCGACGCCGACGTGGGTATGACCCGCGCCACGCGTTGCCGCGCACCGGGAGGTCACCATGGGTCAGGCCGTCTCGTCGGAACAGAAGAACGACCGGCTCACCGGGTCGGTCGTCGTCGTCGCGCTCGTCTCGGCGATCTCGGGGCTGCTCTACGGGTACGACACCGGCATCATCTCCGGCGCGTTGCTCCAGATCGGCGACGACTTCGACATCGGACACGTCTGGGAACAGACGATCGCGGCGTCGATCCTGGTCGGCGCGGTGATCGGCGCGCTCACCTGCAGCCGCCTGGCCGAGCGCCGCGGCCGCCACGGCACGCTGCTGCTGATCGGCGTCGTCTTCGTCGTCGGGGCGGTCGCGGCGTCGCTCTCGCCGGAGCCGATCACGCTGTCGCTGAGCCGGCTCGTGCTCGGCTTCGCCGTCGGCGGCGCGACGCAGACCGCGCCGGTGTACGTGGCCGAGCTCGCCCCGTCGGCCTACCGGGGGCGGCTGGTGCTGTTCTTCCAGATCGCGATCGGCGTCGGCATCGTGATCGCCACCATCGTCGGCGCGACCGAGGTGATCGACTGGCGGGTCTCGATCGGCCTGGCCGCGGTCCCCGCCGCGCTGATGTTCGTGCTGATGCTGCGGTTGCCGGAGAGCCCGCGCTGGCTGGCCCGCGAGGGCCACGAGGACCGGGCCCGGGAGGCGCTGGCCCGGGTGCGTCCCCCCGAGGCCGACCTGTCCGGCGAGCTCGACGAGATCCACCAGAACGTGCGGGCCGAACGCGAGGCCAGCACCCGCGGCTGGGCCGGGCTGAAGGCCGCGTGGGTCCGCCCGGCGCTGGTCGTCGGCTGTGGACTGGCGATCTTCACGCAGCTGTCCGGCATCGAGATGATCGTCTACTACACCCCGACGATCCTCACCGACAACGGCTTCGCCGACTCGACCGCGCTGCGGGTGTCGGTCGCGCTCGGCCTCACCTACCTGATCGCGCAGCTCATCGGGCTGGCGATCATCGACCGGGTGGGCCGCCGCCGGCTGACGCTCGTCACGCTGCCGTTCGCCGCGCTCTCGCTGATCGTGCTGGGCTGGTTCTTCGTCTCCGGCAACGACGACAAGTCGATGGTGCCGTGGATCGTCGGCACGCTCATCGCGTTCATGGCGTTCACCGCCGGGGGCATCCAGCTCATGGGGTGGCTGACCGGCTCGGAGATCTACCCGCTCGCGACCAGGGCGGCCGGCGCCGCGGCCCAGTCGGCCTCCCTGTGGGGAACCAACGTCCTGATCACGCTGACGCTGCTGAGCACGATGAAGGCGATCGGCACCGGCCAGACGTTCTGGATGTACGCCGCGTTCAACATCGCCGCGTTCGTGTTCCTGTACCTCAAGATGCCCGAGCTGACCGGGCGCAGCCTCGAGCAGATCGAGGAGCACCTGGCCGACCGCAAGTTCAAGCCGGCGGACTTCCGGTAGTCAGGCCGCGGCGAGCAGCGCTCCGGCGACCACCCCGCCGGCGACGACGAGCCCGGTGACCGCGGCCGTCACCCGCCAGGAGAACGCGCGCGCGACCATCACGATCGACGGGACGCTCAGCGCGGGCAGCGTGATCAGCAGCACGCCGGCCGTGCCGAGGCTCGCACCGGCCGCGACGAGACCGACGACCACCGGGATCTCGCCGCCGGTGGGGATGACCAGCGCGGCCCCGACCAGGCCGATCAGCAGCAGGGCGAGCGGGCCGCCGGCGTCGCCGAGCCCGGCCCAGTTCGCCAGCCACCCGCTGAGCCATCCGGTCGCGAACACCAGCACCAGGTACTCGGGCACGAGCATCAGCGCGTACAGCAGGAGGATCCGGGAGAACCGGGGCGCGGGCCCGGCCGCCGCTTCCACGTCCGGGGCGGGCCCGGCGACCCGGGCGGCGACCACCGCGGCGGCGAGCACGACCGCCGCCCCCACCGCGGCACGCACCGCCGCGTACGGCCAGGGCAGCGTCAGCGCGAGGAAGATCAGCACGGCCGGGTTGAGCAGCGGGTTGCCCAGCCAGTACGCGACCGTCGCCCCGACCGGCGCGCCTCGGCGGCGCAACCCGACCGCGACCGGCGACGTGCAGCAGGTGCACATCATGCTCGGCATCGAGAGCAGCCCACCGGCGACGCCCTGCCCCCACCGGGTCCGCCGGGTCAGCAGGCGCGCGAGCCGGTCCTTCGGCACGAACGCCTCGAGCGCGGCCGCGACCACCAGCCCGACCAGCGCCGCCTTCCAGACCGCCCGGAAGTAGGCCACCGTGAAGTCGACCGCGCCGGAGAGCGACGGGGTGGAGCCGGCGGTGGTGAAGATGGGGCCGCCGTCCCAGGTGCCGGTGTCCGCCAGCGAGGCGGTCTTGGCCGTGTGGGGCAGCCACTTCGCCCACAGCAGACCGGCGGCGAACAACGTCAGGACGAGGAGGACGCCGGCGAGCGGATGCTTCCGGACAGCTGCGGTGGTTCCGGCCCGGGTTCGTTCACAATGGAGCCGGTCGAACCCTAGGGTGTGCTCGACCGGTGCGTCACGGGGGCGTCCGGCGGTGGGAGAGGGACGCGGATGTTCCGACGTGTCATCATCACGGTCTTAGTGGCGGCCGCCTCGGTGCTGTTCGCCGCCGGCCCGGCTCAGGCGTTCCCGGCGACGGCGTGCGACCGCACCGCCGGGCCCGAGGGCCGGCCCGGCGACTACAAGGACTACACCAGCCCGCTGGACCGCACGGTCTGGACGCACAACATGTACGCCTGCCAGTGGCTCGACAACGGCAAGAGCTGGACGTTCTACAAGGGCACCGCGACGCTGCGCATGGTCAACGGTGACCTGGGCGTCTACAACAAGGCCGGCGTCCGCAAGTGGCACACGAACACCGCGGGGTCCGGGGCCACCCAGATGCTCTGGCAGCAGGACGGCAACCTCGTGCTCTACACGTCCGGGTACGGGCGGGCCGTCTGGGCGAGCAACACGGCGAACAAGTGCGACCGGTACTCCGAGTTCCCGATCCTGGCGACGCAGAGCGACAACAACCTCGTCATCTACTGCGGCATCGCGGGCACCAAGGCGATCTGGGCGACGCACACCAACGGCATCTAGCTCCAGGCGGGTTTGCCGCCTTCGGGGGTCGAGGTGATCTCCGGGCCGACGAGGAGGAACGTGGCCTCCTCGTCGGCGCGGGGGCAGTGCTCGACGCCCCGGGGGATCACCAGCAGGTCGCCGGGTGCGAGCTCGACGTCGCCGTCGCGCAGTTGCACGGTGAGGTGCCCCGCCAGGAGCAGGAACGTCTCGTCCTGGTCGTCGTGGCGGTGCCAGGTCGTCGACCCGATGCCTTTGGCGACTTTGAACAGGTTGCCGTTGCCCTGCGCGAGCACCCGCTGGGACCAGAACTCGGTCAGCTGATCGGCCTCGGGCAGTAGGGAGATTTTCTCGAGCACGGGACGATCCTGACCGCGTCCGCGCCACGACGACAGTGCTAGAAATGATGCATGTCGAAAGGATCCTGCGCCACGCGCACGGTGGCGTTGATCGTCGACGAGCACTCCAATCCGTTCGAGGTGGGGTGCGCCACCGAGATCTTCGGCATCAGCCGCCGGGACGCGATCGGCTTCGAGCCGTACACGCTCACGGTCGTCACGCCCCGGCCCGGCATCCGCATGCGTGACGGGTTGTTCCAGGTCAGCGCGCCGGGCCGGCTGAGCGACGTGGAGTCCGCCGACCTGGTGATCGTGCCGAACCGGCCCGCGGTCCAGGTGCCGTCCCGGCCGGCCGTGCTGCGTGCCGTCCGGCGTGCCCACGAGCGGGGCGCTCGTGTCGCCGGGCTGTGCACCGGTGCGTTCACGCTGGCCGAGGCCGGGCTGCTCGACGGGCGGCGGGCGACCGTGCACTGGCAGCTGGCCGCGGAGTTCCGGCGCCGGTTCCCCGCCGTCCGCCTGGAGCCCGACGTGCTCTTCGTCGACGACGGGGACGTGCTGACCTCGGCGGGCAGCGCGGCGGCGCTCGACCTCGGTTTGCACGTCGTGCGCCGGGACTTCGGGGCCGAGGTCGCCAACCACGTCGCGCGCCGGCTCGTGTTCGCGGCCGTGCGGAACGGTGGGCAGCGCCAGTTCGTCGAGCAGCCGCTCCCGCCGCCGACGGTGGACTCGCTCGCGCCGGTGCTGGAGTGGGCGTCGGAGCATCTCCGGGAGCGGCTCACGGTGGACGACCTGGCGCGGCGGGCGGGGCTCACCCCGGGCACCTTCCACCGTCGCTTCCGCCGCGAGGTCGGCAGCACGCCGGTCGAGTGGCTCACCGCGCAGCGGGTCGCGCTGGCCTGCCGGCTCATCGAGCAGGGCGCGAGCGGCGTCGAGTCGGTGGCCCACCACGCCGGCCTGGGCACCGGCGCCCACCTGCGCACGGTGTTCCGCCGTTCCCTGGGCGTGAGCCCCAGCGAGTACGCCAGGCGTTTCGCCGCGGCGCGGTAGGGGCCGTCACCCGGCGTCGACGCCGGCCAGCGTCTCCATCGCTTCCCGCTCCTGTTCGGCCAGCGCGGCGAGCAGGTCCGCGGCCTCGGCCACGGCGCCGTCCGCGAGCCGGGCGGCCACCGCCGTCCACCGCGGCGCGATCGCGGCGAACAGCTCGTGCCCGCGACGCAGGCGGTGGTCGTCGACGATCGTGACGCTCTCGGCGAGGAAGTCGCGGTAGAGGTTGCGGAACAGCGCACCGCCGGTGCCGCCGTGTTCCATCAGCATCGCCACCGTGGACAGGTCGCCGCCCGCCCGGGGAATCCGCCGGGCCGCGGTGGCGATGCCGCGGTAGCCGACGTTCGCGATCGGGGGAGTGAGGAACGTCTGCGCGTTGCGCCGGACCGCGCCCCGGATCGCGGCGCCGAGGTCGGGTCGCGCGGTGCCGGCGATCGTGAACGACAGGTTCCGCGCCGGGCGGGCCGCGGCGAGGCTGTCGAGCGACGTGGTCACCTCGCCCGCGGTGTCGATCAGGTAGGCGTGCGTGTCGTCGTAGCCGTGGATCGCGGCAACGTGGCCGGGAAAGTGCACCTTGATGGGGAAATACTCCAGGTGGTACGAGTCGAGCTGCAGGCCGACCGGCCGCCCGGAGCCCAGCCCGGCCACCACGGTCCGCCAGGCCGCCCGGGGTGACCTGGTCTGCTGGACGTGCAGGTCCAGGCCGAGCCGCGCGGTCAGCGTCCGGGTGATCTCCAGGGGTTTCGTGCGGCCGCCGAGGAACGGGACGTCCAGGTTCCTGGCGTCCCAGTAGACGAATCCCAGGCCTTCGCCGAGGCCGAACGTCATCGGTTCCGACAGCTCGACGCCCTCGTGGCGGAGCAGGACGCCGAGCGCGGTGGTCTCGCAATGGATCATGGCCGCAGACTGCACCCTGACACCGTGTCAGGCTCAACCTCGGACAGATGTCCAAGGTTGGCGCTAGGGTGCCCCATGACCGTCACCGTCGCCACGATCGGCGTCCACGTCCTCGACACCCACGTCATCGGCATCGAGTCGATCCCGGACGGCTCCGAGGGGCAGCTGGTCGAGTCGATCCGCACCTCACCGGCCGGAACGGCGGGCGGCACCGCCGTGGTGCTCAGCCGCCTCGGCGTGCGGGTACGCAGTCAGGGCGCGGTCGGCACCGACCCGCTCGGCGACGCCCTGCTCGGCGCGCTGAGCCGGGAGGGCGTCGACGTCAGCGGCATCGTGCGTACCGGGGCCGCGCAGACCTCGTCGTCGGTGATCCCGGTGCGCCCCAACGGCGACCGCCCGGCCTGGCACTGCATCGGCGCCAACGGCGCGTTCACGCTCGACCACGTCGACCGGGCCGCGCTGGAGGGCGCCGCCCACCTGCACCTGGGCGGCCCGGAGTTCCTCGGCGGCGACGCCGCGGGCGAGCTGCTGGCCCACGCGAAAGGGCTCGGCTTGAGCACGTCGATCGACCTGCTCGCCCCCGGTGACCCGGGCATGCTCGAGTGGATCGCCGCGGCGCTGCCGCACACCGACTACTTCCTGCCCAACGACGAGCAGGTGCTCGGCTTCACCGGGGCCGACGACCTGGTCGCCGGGTCGCGGGCGCTGCTCGAGGGCGGCGCCGGCTGCGTCGCGACGACCCGGGGGCGGAAGGGCGCCCTGGTCGTGACGCGCGAGGAGGTCGTCGAGGTGCCCGCGTTCCGGATCGACGTCGTCGACACCACCGGGTGCGGCGACGCGTTCTCGGCCGGCTTCGTGCTCGGCCGGGCCCAGGGCCGCTCGCTCGCGGACGCCGCCCGGCTCGGGTGCGCGGCGGCGGCCCAGGTCGCCCAGGGCGTCGGCACCGACGCGGGCTCCTACGACCTGGCGTCGGTCGAGGCGTTCGCGGCGTCGACCCCGACATGGTGACCAAGCGGTACAGCCGCGGGGAGCTGCGCCGGGCGCGGCTCCTCGACGCCGCGGTGGCGGTGATCGCCGAGCACGGGCTGGAGGGGGTCACGCACCGCGCGGTCGCGGCCGCGGCCGGCGTTCCGCTGGCCACGACCTCGTACTTCTTCTCCTCGCTGGACGAGCTGGTCGGCGCCGCCGTGACCCGCGTCGCGGACGCCATCCTGGAGTCGGCCGACGTGCTGGCCGAGGGCGCGCCGGTGGAGCACACGATCGACCTGCTGGTGGAGGTGGTCACCGCGCCGACCGTGCTGGTGCAGTTCGAGGCCTACCTGGGCCGTTCCCGCCGGCCCGAGCTCGTCGAGCCGGTCACGCGCATCGTGGAGGCCTACGAGAGCGCCGCGACGACCGTGCTGCGCTCGCTCGGCGTGCTCGAACCGGCACGGGCCGCGCGCCATCTCATCGCGCTGCTCGACGGGTTCGCGCTCCAGCGGATCGCCCACCCGCGCCCCGACGACCGCGAGGTGCTCCGGGACGCGGTGCGGCTCTTCGCCCGCGCGTACCTGCCGTCTCAGTGAGCCTTGTTCCGCTTCTTCGCGATCAGCGTCACGACGACGACGATCAGCGCGCCGACGATCAGCCCGAGGATCGCGCTGAACACGGTGTTGACGAGCCAGCCGACCACCCCGCCGAGAGCGCCGGTGGCGTCGTGCGCGGCCTCCTCCAGGTGGTGCACCGCGCCGTACAGGGCGTGCAGGCCGAGTTCGTCGGTGCCGACCAGCAGGATGTGCCCGCCGACCCAGAGCATCGCCGCGGTGCCGATGATCGTCAGCGCGGTCAGCACGATCGGCATCGCTTTGACCATGCCCCGGCCGAGCGCCGCGATGGCCCCCGGCCCCTGCGCGAGGCGCAGCCCGGCGTCGTCCATCTTCACGATCAGCCCCACCGCACCGTACACGACGACGGTCATGATCAGCGCGACGACGCACAGGATCGCCAGGCGCGACCAGAACGGCTGGTCGATGACCTCGTTCAGCGTGATCACCATGATCTCCGCCGACAGGATCAGGTCCGTGCGCACCGCGCCGGAGACCAGCGCCTTCTCGTCCTTGGCGCCCTCGTTCTCCTCGGTGTGGGCGCTGCCGCGGTGCGCGATCTTGTGCCAGACCTTCTCCGCGCCCTCGTAACAGAGGTACGCGCCGCCGACCATGAGGATCGGCGTCAGCAGCACCGGCAGGAACTGGCTGAGCAGCAGCACCACCGGCAGGATGATCAGGAACTTGTTGCGCAGCGACCCGAGCGCGATGCGTTTGATGATCGGCAGCTCACGCTTGGCCGCGAGGCCACGGACGTACTGCGGGGTCACCGCCGCGTCGTCGACGACCACGCCGGCGGCCTTGGTGCTCGCCTTCGCCGCCGCCGCACCGATGTCGTCGATGGAGGCGGCCGCCGTGCGGGCCAGCACCGCCACGTCGTCCAACAGGGCAACAAGTCCACCGGCCACGGGGTGTCCTCCATCGGGTTCGAGCAGTGTCCGCGCCGGTCATTGTCGCAAGCGCCGCCGGTCTGCCGGTTGGTTGCGGCGAGCATCGTCTTGACATAAGCGTAGGCTTATATCTTATGACGGTGACCGAGGTGATGGCCGAACTGCGCGCGCTGGAGGATCCGAAGGTCCGGGCGGTGAACGCGAAGCACGGCGACGACCACGCGGTGAACCTCGGCCGGCTCCGCGCGGTCGCGAAGCGGCTGAAGACCCAGCACGAGCTGGCCCGCGCGCTCTGGGCGACCGGCGACAGCGCGGCGCGCCTGCTGGCCCTGCTGATCGGCCGGCCGAAGGCGTTCGACCGCGACGAGCTCGACACGATGCTCCGCGAGTCACGCACCCCGAAGGTGCACGACTGGCTCGTCAACTACGTGGTGAAGAAAAGCCCCCACCGCGACGCCCTGCGCGTGGCGTGGTTCGCCGACCCCGATCCGGTCGTGGCCAGTGCGGGCTGGGCGCTGACCACCGACCGGGTCGCGGCGAAGCCCGAGGGCCTCGACCTCGCCGCGCTGCTCGACCGGATCGAGGCCGGGATGACGGACGCCCCCGACCGGCTGCAGTGGGCGATGAACCACTGCCTGGCGCAGATCGGGATCGAGCACGCCGAGCACCGCGCCCGGGCGATCGGCATCGGCGAGCGCCTGGAGGTGCTCAAGGACTACCCGACGCCGCCCGGCTGCACGTCCCCGTTCGCGCCGATCTGGATCGCCGAGATGGTCGGCCGGCGCGACGCGCGGGTGTAGACAAGGGGCGTGAAGACGAAACTGAGCTGCCCGTGCGGCGAGTGGATCGAGGGCGTCGACGAGGACGACCTCGTCGCCAGGACCCAGGCCCACCTCGCGGCCGCCCACCCCGACCTCGACTACTCCCGCGACGAGATCCTGTTCATCGCGTTCTAGAACAACGCGCGCTGGCGGGCGCAGACCGCGCGGAACACTTCGGCGAGGTCGGCGTCCTCGCCGTGGTGGCGGCGGGTGGCCCAGTCGTCGAGTGCGGCGTTCAGGGCCACCGCGAGCGTCTCGACCAGCAGGCGGGCGTGCACGTCGCCGCCGAGGTGCTGCTGGCGCTGACGGCACTGCTCGGCGTCGAGCAGCAGCGCCCGGTGCCGGAGGTTGGCGTCGTGCTCGGCGAGGCAGCGCACCCGCACCATCCGGTGCTGGAACGCGGCGCTGAACGACGCCAGCGCCTCGGCGGTGGCGCGGCTGAGCTCGTCGAGGCCCACCGCGCCGGCCGGGATGCGTTCGCTGACCGCCGCGTAGAAGTCGCGTTTGACGCCGAGCGCCGCGTCCTCCTTGGTGGGGAAGTACCGGAAGAACGTCCGCGGGGAGACGCCGGCCGCCGCGGCGATGTCGTCGACGGTGGTGTGCTCCGACCCGCTGCGGGCGAAGAGCTCGAGCGCCGTGGCCTCGATCTCGGCCGCGGTGGCCAGCCGGCGACGCTCCCGAAGACTGGTGATGTCAGTCACGGCCCACATGCTAGCGCGTGCCGATCTGGCAGTGACTGCCATTAGGCTGGGCCGGTGACGATCACCGCTGACCCCGCTCCCACCGATCAGCGGCTGAGCACCGCCGACCGCACGCTCATCGGCCTGCTGGTCATCTCCACGTTCGTCGTCATCTTCAACGAGACCGTGATGTCGCTGGCCTTACCCCGGCTGATGAGCGACCTGAACGTCTCCGCGGCCACCGGCCAGTGGCTGACCACCGGCTTCCTGCTCACGATGGCGGTGGTGATCCCGGCGACCGGCTTCGTCATGGAGCGGTTCACCGTCCGCCAGGTGTTCGTCGCCGCGATGGGCCTGTTCACCACCGGCACGCTGATCGCCGCGGTGGCACCCGGGTTCGGCGTGCTGCTCCTCGGCCGGGTCGTGCAGGCCGCCGGCACCGGCGTGATGATCCCGCTGCTCATGACCACCGCGATGAGCCTGGTCGCGCCCAGTGCGCGCGGCCGGATCATGGGGGTCATCTCGATCGTCATCTCGGTGGCGCCGGCGATCGGCCCCACCGTGTCCGGCCTGGTCCTCTCCCGGCTGAGCTGGCGCTGGCTGTTCCTCGTCGTGCTGCCGATCGCCGTGCTCAGCCTGGCGCTGGGCGCCTGGAAGGTCCGGAACGTCACCACGCCCCGGCGCGCCCACCTCGACGTGCTGTCGCTGCTGCTCTCCGCGACCGGCTTCGGCGGCCTCATCTACGGCCTCTCCAGCCTCGGCGAGGGCGGCGGCCACGCCCCGGTCGCGCCGTGGATCCCGGTCGTCGTCGGGATCGGCGCGCTCGCGTTGTTCGTCCGGCGCCAGCGGGCCCTCCAGCGTGGCCGCGGCCCGCTGATGGACCTGCGTGTCTTCGCCCAGCGCTCGTTCACGGTCTCGGTGCTGGTGATGGTCGCCGGCTTCATGTCGCTGTTCGGCGCGCTCATCCTGCTCCCGATCTACCTGCAGAACGTGCACGGGCTGAGCACGCTCGCGGCCGGCCTGCTCGTCCTGCCCGGCGGCCTCGCGATGGGCGCGCTCTCCCCGCTGGTCGGGCGGCTCTACGACCGGTTCGGTCCGCAGCCGCTGGTGCTCCCGGGCACGGTCGTGCTCAGCGCCGCGCTCTGGCTGCTCGCCACCGTCGGCCCGGAGACGTCGACCGGGCTGGTGGTGCTGTTCCACGTCATGGTGATGTCCGCGCTGGCCCTGATGCTCACGCCGCTGATGACGTCGGCGCTGGGCAGCCTGTCCGCCGACCTCTACGGCCACGGCAGCGCGGTGATCAGCACGCTGCAGCAGGTCGCCGGGGCGGCCGGCACCGCGCTGTTCGTCACCGTGCTCTCCCGCACCACCGCCGCCGGGCTCGCCGACGGTGCCGACACCGTGACGGCGACCGCCGACGGCGTGCGGGCCGCGTTCGTCTGGGGCGGAGGCATCTCGCTGGCGGCCGTCGTGGCCGCCCTGTGGGTCCGGCGCACGCGCTAGATCCACTATGTACTGCGTTCGGTAGGGTGCGGCATGCTCGCGAAGTTGCCGCTCGACAGTCCGCTCTGGCTCGAGTTCGACGCCTCGTTCTCGACCGAACAGGCGCTCGACGCACTCCGCGAGGTGCTGACCCGGCGGCAGCTCGGCGAGTCCTGGGACGAGCTGCGCTCCGAGCTGCTGCACCAGGGAACGGTGTACGACATCACGTCGGCCGCGATCCCGCACCTGGTCGACCTCGCGCCCGCGCTCTCGGTGGAGGAACGGGCCGAGCTCTGGACCGAGATCGGCTTCTGGGTCACCGCCGGGGCCGACTACTACGAGGGCCCGGTCGCGGACGGGCTCCAGGAGAGCCTGACCGCGGCGCTCGCGGTGGCCGAGGCCGGTGCCCTGGACGTGTTCCGCGAGCGCGCCGGCCTCGGCGACAGCTACTTCGCGCTGGCCTGCGTGACGCTCGCCGGGCACCCGAGCGGCGGCGCGATGTGGTCGTTCCTCTCGCCCGGTGAGGGGTACGTGACGCTGACCTGCCCGTCCTGCCAGGAACAGGACGAGGTGGACGGGTTCGGCGATCCGCTCGGGCCGCCCTGCGCGCCCCCGGTGGTCCCCGACCTCACCGCGGACGCCAGGAACGTGCCCGGCTGGACGTCGCTGGCCGCCGAGATCGAGGCCGCGCCCGAGCTCTTCGGCCCCGGCTGGGACGGGTTCGCGCGGGTCGCGGCGGTGGTCGCCCGCGCCGGTGTCCCGGAGACGACGCCGCCGGCCGCGGTCTGGTGCCTGGTCGCGGCGATGGTGGCGCTGCGCGGGAACGTCGCCTGGGCGCGGACGATCAGCCGGCTGGCCGGGCACTACCAGTGCGTCAGCTGCGAGGACGTGTACTCGATCGGGGACCTGGTCGCCGAGGACGAGTTCGCCGAGCCGGTCGCGGCCGACGGGCTCGACCCGGCGACGTTCGCCGACGCCGGCGGTTTCCGGCCGGCGCCGGGCGGGTGGCCGGTCGCCCCCGCACCGGCGGTCGTCACCCGGTGGCGCGCCTCGACCGGTCCGGTGGACACGCTCGCGGTGGCGACGCTGCCGACCGGGGCGTCGATCGTGGCCGGCGCCGGCCCGTCGGGTCTCCACCGCTGGGACCTGGACACCGGCGCGCCGCTGCCGGTCGCGGCCGGTGCCGCCGTGAGCGGATCGGCGGTGGTGACGTCGCCCGACGGACGGACGCTGGTCGTCGCCGGGGGTGAGCGGTTGCACCGCTGGGACGCGCTGACCGGCGACGACCTGACCCCGCGGCCGGCCGCGATCCGGGTGCTGGCCCCGGCGGTGATCCCGGCCCCGACGCACGGACGCCACCCGGAGGACCCGGCGTGGCTGGCCGGGCTGCGGACCGGGCGCACCGTGCTGGTCACCGGCGACGCCGACGGCGCGGTGCGGCTGTGGGACCCGTTCACCGCCGAGCCGCTCGGCGAGCTGTACCGCACCGACGAGATCCACGCGATGACCTCGGTGCCCGACCGGTCGTTCGGCGACCAGGTCGTCACGCTCTCCGGGGAGCTCACCGTCGACGTCTGGAGCTCCGCCGCCGTCACCGGCAAGCGTTCCTCGATGGCGCCACCGGCCACCCGGCTCGCCGCGATCGGTCACGAGTCGCTCGCCGACGTCGCCGGCGCGCCCGGCGGGATCCTGCTCGCCGACACGAACGGCCTCGTCTCGCTCTGGACGACGTTCGGCGTCCGCCTGGGCGACCCGCTGCCGCCCGACCCCGACCACACCGGTGTCGTCGCCGTCGCCGCCCCCACCACCCGCGACGGCACGCTCGTCGTCGCCACCGCGAGCGCACCCGACGCGACCCTGCGCCTCTGGACCCCGTCGACCGGCGGCGTGACGCTCCTCGACCTCGACGCGCCCCCGCGCGCCCTGCACGCCGCCGGCGCCCTCCTCGTCGTCGCCACCGACACCGAGGTGCTGGCGCTAGCTCTCGAGTAGCTCGGCGAGCTCCCGCACCGCGACCCCGAGCTGGGCGGCGAACGCGGCCATGCCGTCCTCGACGGCGCGCGGCGTGCTGAGGTGGATCGCCACCCGGTCGGGCAACAGCACGTAGCACGGCCGGTTCGGCGCCGGGGACAGCACGTCCCCGGCGCGGGTGGTCCTACCGCTCGGTGGTGACCGCGTCGAGAACCGGCTCGGCGCCGTACTCCAGCGGCAGGACGCCGCTCTCGCGCAGCTCGGCCTCCTCCCGGCGGCGCGCGACCACCACGGCGACCGCGGTCGCCGACACCCCCAGTGCCGTCAGGAACAGAACCGTCTTCAGACGTCGACGCTTAGCCATGCCCAGACCGTAGCGCCGCGCCGCCAGCCCGTGGCGGTCGGAGCCGCACCGCCGGGCCGGCGGGGTCAGACGCCGAGCTCGACCGCTTCCAGTCGCTTCGACTGGCCGGTGGTGCCGACCTGCACGGCGGCGTCGCGCCCGGCGCACACCTGCGCCTGCCAGCCGACGTCCTGGACGTGCCCGCGGGCGCAGATGCCGCTGCCGGTCCGGATCTGGAAGGCCTCCATCCGGCGGGACTTCCCGGTGGTTCCGGTCGTGACGGTCTCGCCGTCGGCGCGGCAGCGGAGCCCCTGCCACCCGGCGTCCTGCTCGTGGGCGTCGACGCAGAGCCCGCCCGCGCCGACCGTGTACACCTCGACCGCCTCGAGCCGCTTCGACCGGCCGGCCTGCCCGACCGTGATCCGCTGTCCGCGCGGGGCGCACACCCACGGCTGCCAGCCCGCGTCCTGGACGTGCCCACGCGCGCAGATCCGGGCCGGTACGGCCGGGGCTTCTCGCCCCGCCGGCGTGGTGGCCGCGGCGGACGGAACCGCCGGTGCCGACCGGGACGGGGCCGCCGACGACGCGGCCGGCGCGACCGCCCGGCCGCCCGGGGTAGGCGTGACGGACACTGTCACCGACGACGACGCCGCCCCCGGCGGCGCGGCCGGCGCCGACGCGGTGGTGGTGCCCGCCGCCGCGGACGAATCCGGCCGGCCCGACGTCAGCCACATCGTGACCGTGGCGGTGGCCGCGACCAGCAGCACCGCCGCCACCAGCAGCAGCCCGGTACGCCGGGGCCGTGGAGCGAGCGCGGATTCCGGCTCCTCCGGGGTCTCGAACACCGGCGGCGGCTGCGGGCCGCTCCCGGCCGACCACTCCGCCGGCGGCCGCGGATACGTGCCGGCGTTCGGGGTCAGCGCCTCCGTGACCGCGTCCTCGGGCTTCCCGGACAAGCGCGCGCCCCTTACTCCGGTGTGGACTCCCGGGCAGCCTAGCCACCCCGGTCCACGCGACCGGGCCGGGGTAGTGTGCCCGCTGTCCGGTTCGGCGAAAGGACTGACGTGGCCGCCAAGGAGTACGGGATCTTCCTGCCGATCGGCAGCGGAGGCTGGATGCTCTCCACCACCGCTCCGCACCCGGAGGCCACGTACGCCTACAACAAGCGGGCCGCGATGCACGCGGAAGCCATCGGGCTCGACTTCGTCATGTCGATGGCCAAGTGGCGCGGGTTCGGCGGCACCACCGACCACTGGGGCGAGAGCCTCGAGTCGATGACGATGATGGCCGCGCTCGCCGAAGCCACCGAGCGCGTCAAGATCTGGGCGACCGTGCACGCGAACGTCCACCACCCGGGCATCGCCGCGAAGATGTTCACCACGCTGCAGCAGATCTCCGGTGGCCGGGCCGGCATGAACATCGTCAACGGCGCGTACGCGGCCGAGTTCCTCCAGTACGACCTGTGGAGCGACCTCTCCAAAGAGGATCGTTACCGGATGACCGCCGAGTGGACCGAGGCCGTGCTGCGGCTCTGGTCCGAGCACAGCGTCACGCTCGAGGGGGAGTTCTACACGCTGCGCGACGCCGAGTCCCGCCCCCATCCCGAGGTGCGTCCGACGATCATCAGCGCCGGTCAGTCCCCGGCCGGGCGGGCGTTCCAGGCCGCGTACGCCGACGGGGCGTTCCTCTCGGCGAACTCGCTGGAGGACATGCGCGACTTCTCGCGTGACGTCCACCGGAAGGCCGCCGACGCCGGTCGGGACGTGAAGACGTACTCGATGCTGATGGTCGTGCAGGACGAGACCGATGCCGGCGCGGCCGAGAAGGTACGCCGCTGGGGCGAGGGCCTCGACCGCGAGGCGCTCGCGGCGATGCGTGAGTCCTGGGGCTTCCCCGAGGACCGGGCGCGTGCCTGGGCCGAGGGCGCGACCGGCTCGGCCGTGTTCCAGACGCCGTACGTCAGCGGTTCCGCCGACACCGTCGTCGACCACATCCGGAAGATCGTCACCGAGGCCGAGCTGGACGGGCTGATGCTGATCTTCCCGGAGTACGACCGGGACATGCTGCTCTTCGGCGAGACGGTGCTGCCCGTCCTCCGCAAACTCGACGCGGAAGACGCCTAGGCCACCGCGTCCCGGGTGCGGCGGGGGGTGATGCCGCAGCGGATCGCGGTGGTGGCGATGTGGTCGAAGGTGGCGCGGGCGGCCGCGACCGCCTGGTCGACCTGCTCGCCGGTCCAGGGATGAGCACCCAGGGCCAGCCGGAAGTCACGCCAGTCGCGACCGGGGTTGCGGCCTTCGCGCCGGAAGAAGCGGGTCGCGTCGGGCGCGTCGGGGCCGAGCGCCCGCCGGATCTCCGGTGCGAGCACCTTCCCGCCCAGCGCGCTGCCGAGCAGCACGTACCGGCCCCCGACCGCGGCCGCGAGCGACCCGAACGACGGGCTCGGCACCGCGGGGACGTCCGCGCCGCCCACGGCGTCGAGGTCCGCGCGCAGCAGCGCGGAGGAGGCCCCGAGGTCGGCGGGCAGGCCCAGCGAACCCCAGGAGACCCTCTCCCCGTCGGCGAGCGACGCCTCGAGCGGTGCCCAGGCGGCGAGGAACGCGGCCAGCACGGTGGCGGCGTCGCGCGGGGTGCGGATGCGGTCCGGCAGGTCGAGGTGCTCCTCGAGGCGCTGGTGGTGGTCCCGGGTACCCGTCCGCAACGCCTCGATGATGCTCATGACTTAGGCTTACCTAAATTCGCAGCGCGGTCAAGACGGGCCCATCCGGTGACGATCAGCGCGAGCGCGCTGATGTAGGTCACCATCACCAGCAGGTCCTGGCCGGGCACCGTGATCTCGGCGGCCCCGAGACCGATGAGGAAGTCCGACACCAGGAACAGCGCACCACCGGCCGCGACCCGCCGGGACACCCCGGCCGCGAGGGCCGCCATGACACTCAGCGCGAGGCTGTAGACCAGCACCGGCACCCGCAGGTCACCGAGCCGCTCCCCGAGCACGGCGTTCGCGGTCGCCCAGAGCACCGCGTACCCGGCGAGCGCCCAGCGCCGACGCCGTCCCCGCCGAGCGAACGCACTGATCAGACACGCCTGGGTGCCGAGAAAGAACACCATGCCGACGAGGAACGCCCGCTCGTCGTCGATCAGCAGCGCGACGTCGCCGGCGGTGGCGAACCCCAGCGCGACGACCACCGCGTCGAACCCGTGCCGCCGCACCAGCCAGATCGCGAGCAACGGCGCCAGCAGCGGCTTGGCGACCCACTGCAGCACCGCGTTGTCGAGAGCGACGCCGACCAGTTCGAGCCCGGCGGCCACCGCGAACACCATGAGCATCGCCGGACCCTACCGTCAGCGGTCGGGGAGCCAGTTGCCGTGGAATCCGGTCGGTATCCGCACCGGCAGGTGGACGGCCGCTACCGGCTCCAGGCTCTCGGCGTCCAGCACCGCCAGTTCGGTCGTGTCCTCGGCCAGCCGGGACACGAAACCCAGCAGGTACCCGTGCCCCTCCGGGGCGTCGGCGGACGCGGGCTCGAAGACGAATTCGCCGATCGCGGTGCCGGGGCCGAAACCGCGGCTCCGGGTGGTGCCGGTGATCAGGTCCTGTTTGATCAGCGTGTCGTTGAGCGCGGCCGTGCCGGGCGTCAGCGCCATCGTGTACCCGTAGCGGTGCCGCCGCCCCACGAACCGCTCGTCGATCCGGGGGAACTCCTGGTGCCGGTCGTCGAGGGCGTGGCGCGTGACCGTGCCGGTGCGCAGGGATACGGTCCAGCGTTCGAGGGTGCTGATCGTGCCGTCGGTCTCGTCGTCGCCGTCGAACTGTCGGGGGTGGCGGGCGAGGTCGATGATCAGCCGGTCGCCGGACTCGTAGGCGTTGAGGGTGTGGAAGACGAAGCAGGCCTCGACGTCGAACCAGCGCACGTCGGCGTCGCCGCCCTCGCGCGGGAGCACGCCGAGGCGCGCCCGGTAGCCGGGTTTCCAGCTGTAGGGGATGCCGGGCTCCCCGGACATCGCCCGCTCCAGGTCGAACGTGACCGGCAGGTCGTAGAGCACGACGTAGTTCTCGGTGAGGGAGAAGTCGTGCATCATCACCGGCCCGCCGACCGTCACGTCGACCGTGCGCCGGGCCCGGCCGTCGACGCCGATCACCGAGTACTGCACCTGGTCGCCGCGGACGAACGAGTACGACACCGCGTGCAGTTCGCCGGTGGCGGGGTCGCGTTTGGGGTGGGCGGTGTAGCCACCGGTCAGCGTCCCGTCGAAGTCGCACGGCCCGACGGTGCCGAGTTCGTAGTCGAGCTCGAGGTTGGTGATGCCGCCCTCGGTGAGCGCGAGCGTCCGCCCCGCGTAGGCCAGCACGTTCGTGTTGGCGCCGGCGAGGTCCAGGCCGGCCTGGCCGGACTCCGGCCGTTCCGCCTCCCCGAGTTTCGACGCGGCGAGCGGGCCGCGCACCCAGCGGTTGCGGTACCACTCGGCGCGCCCGTCCCGCAGCCGGACGCCGTGCACCATGCCGTCGCCGGTGAACCAGTGGTAGGTCTCCGGGTCGATCTCGCCGATCGGGTTGGGCCCGTTCCGGAGGTAGCGCCCGGTGAGGGCCGGCGGCAGCTCGCCGGTGACCGTCAGGTCGGTGAGCGTGATCTCGCCGGAGACCGGGGCGTGCGCGCCGGCCAGATACGGATTTGGCATCGGTTCTCCACCGTGCGAACGACAGTTCACTTACGATCACAGAATTGCGCCGAGGTTTCCCCACTATTTCGGGAGACGCCCGTGGTCAATTTCAATCTGGCTCAGGTCTTCCAGACGGTCGCCGACTCCATTCCCGACACCGAGGCCGTGGTGTGGCGAAATCGCCGCCTCACCTACGGCCGGCTCAACGAGCGCGCCGACGGGCTCGCACGGTACCTGGCCGGACGCGGGCTCGGCGCCCGGCGGGAACGCGCCGCCCTGCGCGGGTACGAGTCCGGGCAGGACCACGTCGGTCTGTACCTGCGCAACGGCCCGGAGTACGTGGAGGCGATGGTCGCCGGGCACCGCGCGCGGCTCGCGCCGTTCAACGTCAACTACCGGTACGTCGCCGAGGAACTGCGCTACCTGCTCACCGACGCACGGGCCCGGGCGCTCGTCTACCACGCGGAGTTCGCGCCCCGGGTCCGCGAGATCCGCGACCGGCTCCCCGACCTGGAGGTGCTGATCCAGGTCGCCGACGACAGCGGCACCGCGCTGCTCGACGGCGCGGTGGCCTACGAGTCGGTCCTCGACACGCCCGGCGACCTGCCCGGGACCGACGGCGACGACCTGCTCATCCTCTACACCGGCGGCACCACCGGGATGCCGAAGGGCGTGCTGTGGCGCCAGGACGACATCTACGTCGCCGCGATGGGCGGCACGCCGTTCGGCTCGCCGGAGCCCTTCTCCTCGTACGCGGCGATCGCGGCCGCGGCGACGGCGAACCCGGGCGGCCAGCGGGTGCTGATGATCCCGCCGTTCATCCACGGCGCCGCGCAGTGGAGCGCGTTCTACACGTTCACCAACGGCGGCACGGTGATCCTGCTCGACGACCCCCGGCACCTGTCGGGTCCCGAGGCGGTGCGGCTGATGGTCTCCGAGGGCGTCGTCTCGGTGCCGGTGCTCGGCGACGCCGTCGTGCTGCCCGTCGTCGAGGAGATCGAACGGGCGATCGCGGCCGGGGAACCGTACGACCTCTCGGGCCTCGCGGTGATCTCCAACGGTGGTGCGCCGCTCTCGCCCGGCATGCGGGAGCGCCTGATGACCGTGCTCCCGCACCTGATGCTGCTCGACGCGGGCGGGGCCTCGGAGACCGGGATCCAGATGAGCGCGTTGTCGGCGACCGGGGCGATGACCGAGGCCGGGGTGTTCGACGCGCACGAGCAGACCGCGGTCATCGACGACACGCTCACCCGGACGCTGGAGCCGGGCGAGGGTGAGGGGTGGCTGGCGCGCCGGGGCCGGATCCCGCTCGGCTACCTCGGGGACGCGGAGAAGACCGAGCGCACGTTCCCGGTCGTCGGCGGCGTGCGCTGGTCGCTGCCGGGCGACCGGGCCGAGCTGCTGGCCGACGGGCGGGTCCGCCTGCTCGGGCGCGACAGCGCCACGATCAACACCGGTGGGGAGAAGGTGTTCGCCGAGGAGGTCGAGCGGGCCCTGCTGGCCCACTCGGCGGTGCGTGACGTGATCGTCGCCGGCCGGCCCTCCGCGCGGTGGGGGAGCGAGGTCGTCGCGATCGTCGAGCTGAACGAACCGGTCAGCGACGACGAGCTGATCGCCGAGAGCGCGCGGCACATCGCCCGCTACAAACTGCCGAAGGCCGTGATCCGGGTGCCGGAGATCGTCCGCTCGCCGTCCGGCAAGGCCGACTACCGCTGGGCGAAGGAGCAGGTCACGCTGCGACCGTGAGGAACCGCGCGAGGGCGCGGGCGGCGTCGCGGCCGGCGCGGTTCGCCCCGACGGTGGACTGCGACGGCCCGAACCCGATGAGGTGGACGCGGGGCTCCCCGGCGACCTGGGTGCCGGTCATCGTGATGCCACCGCGGTCGTTGCGCAGGTGCAGCGGATCGAGGTGGGCGAGCGCGGCCTTGAACCCGGTGGCCCACAGGATGGCGTCCACCGGGGTGAACCCGCCGTCGGCCTCCCGGACGCCGCCCGGCTCGAGCGCGGTGAACATCGGCCGGCGTTCGAGCACGCCCCGCTCCCGCGCGGCCAGCGCGTACGGCGTCCAGGCCAGACCGGTGTAGGAGACGACGCTGCCGGTCGGTTCGCCCGCCTCGACGTCGGCGGTGACCTTCGCGATCGTCGCGCGCCCGGCCTCCGGGTCGAACTCGCCCGCGCGGAAGACCGGCTCCCGGCGGGTGTACCAGAACGTCGTCGCGAACCGGCTGATCTCCTCGAGCTGCTGGAGCGCGGAGATGCCGCCGCCGACCACCGCGACACGCATCCCGGCGAAGTCCTCGGCGCGGACGTAGTCGGCGGTGTGCCGCTGTATCCCGTCGAAGTGCCCGGGGTAGCGGGGGCGGACGGGGTTGGTCCAGGTTCCGGTGGCGTTGACGATCGCGTCGGTCTCCCAGGTGCCGCGGTCGGTCTCCACCCGGAGCGGGCCACCGGCGTCGCGGACCGCCGTCACCGTCACCGGCCGCCGGATCGGCAGCGCGAACTCCCGCTCGAACGCCGCGAAGTAGCGGGGGACTGCGGTGCGGCTCGGTTCGTCCGGCTCGATCGGCGGCTTCGGGAAGCCGGGCAGGTCGAAGATGCCGTTCACGGTCGCCATCCGCAGCGACTCCCAGCGGTGCTGCCACGCGCCGCCCGGCGCCGCGCCCGCGTCCAGCACGACGAAGTCGAGCCCCCGCCTGCGCAGGTGGTAGCCGGCCGACAGCCCGGCCTGACCACCGCCGATGACCACTACCGCCGTGCGCTCCACGGTGGGGAGAACGCCGCCGGGCCGCGGCTATTCCGCAGGACGGCGGCCAGGTCGGTGAGGTCGGTCAGGCGCAGGTCGCCGTCGAGGCCGCGGAGCGCCGCCGTGCGCATGCCCGCGGCCCGGCCCGCGGTCAGCCCGGTGAGCGAGTCCTCCACGACCAGGCAGTGCTCCGGCGCCACGCCGAGGCGGGCCGCCGCGGTGAGGTACGGCTCCGGGTGGGGCTTGCCGTCGGTGACGTCGTCGACGGTGACCAGCAGCGGTGCGGTGAGGCCGGCGGCGCCGAGCCGGGCCGCGGCCAGCCTCGCGTCGGCGCTGGTGACCACCGCCCAGGGCAGGCCGGTGCGGTCCAGGGTGGCGAGCAGCTCGGTGGCACCGGGCAGCGCGACCACGTCCGACAGGTCGTCGTACTGCAGGTCGAGCTGGCGCGCCGCCGCGGTGGCGACCCGGTCGTCGTCGAGGTCGGGGAACAGCCGGCGGACGGTCGTGTCGGCCGGCGCGCCGTGGGCGATCGCCATCACGTCGGCCGGGTCCACGCCGTGCTCGTGGGCCCACGTCGTCCACGCGCGTTCGACCGCGGCGTCGGAATCGACGAGCGTGCCGTCCATGTCCAGCAGGACGGCGGCGATGTGCTGCGGATCCATCGTCACCTCGATTATTCTCGTACCACGAGAATAATCGGAGGCGGTGGCATGTCAACCGGTCGGACGGCGCGCTGGCGCACCGCGGTCGAGATCCTGGGCTACCTGCGGCGCGAGAGCAGGCCCACCCGGTCCGGTCTCGCCGGTGCGCTCGGACTGTCCAGCAGCTCGGCGACCGAGGTCACCGCGCGGCTGCGCCGGGCCCGCCTGATCAGCGAGGACGCGGTGCCCGCGGCCGGGCGGGGCCGCCCGACGACGCTGCTGCGCCCGCACCCCGCCGGGCCGCTGGTGCTCGCGCTCGAACTGCGTCCGGACGAGGTCCGCTCGGCGCTGGTCGGGCTCGACGGACGGCTGGGTGAGGTGCGGCGTCACCGGCACGGCCGGCGGAGCCCGGACGACGTGCTCGCCGCGCTCGCGTCGACCGTGCGCGGCGTCTTCTCCGACCGGCTGCGTGCGGTGTCACTGGCGGCCGCCGCGACGGTCCGCGACGGGCGGCTGGTGCAGGCGTCCACGCTCGGCTGGGGACCGGTCGAGGTGTCCGGCCTGGTCCCCGACCCCGGGCTGCCGCTGCTGGTCGGCAACGACGCCACGCTGGCCGGTGTCGCCGAGGCCCGCACCGGGGCGGCCGCGGGCGCCCGCACGGCGCTGCACCTGCTCGTCGACGTCGGCATCGGCGGTGGTCTCGTGGTGGACGGCCGGCCGGTGACCGGGGCCACCGGAGCCGGCGGCGAGGTCGGGCACGTTCCGTTCGGTGAGGCCTCCCGGCGCTGCCCGTGCGGCGCGACCGGCTGCTGGGACCTGGAGGTGGACGGCCGGGCACTGGCCCGCCACCTCGGCCGGGACGAACCGGCCGACCCCCACCGGTACGCCCGTGCGGTGCTCGCCCGGTCCGATCCCGACGCCGGGGCCGCGGTCGGCCGGGTGGTCACCGCGCTGGCCCGCGGGACGGCGGGCCTGGTCAACCTGCACGACCCCGACGTCGTCACGCTCGGCGGCCTCGCCGCGGACCTGCGTGCCGCGGCGCCGGACCGGTTCGGCACCGCCTACGCCGCGGGCCTGATGACCTTCCGCCGGGACCGGCCCCCGCCCGTCCGGGACGCCGTCCACGGCGACCTGGGTGCTCTCCAGGGCGCCGCGGAGGTCGGCGTCGACCACCTCACCACCGAATCGGCGCTCGCCGCGTGGTCAGGTGCGTAGCCCCCAGCCGTAGCGGTAGAGCGGGTCGTAGGCGCGGTCGCCGACGTTGACCGGCACCTGGGCCACGGTGCGGGGCCAGCTCACCGGGAGCCGGCCGGTGAACGGGCGCTTCCCGAAGAGCACGTCGGCGACCCCGGCGCCCTCGCTGCCGGGCAGCCACGACGCGACCAGGGCGTCCATCAGCGGCAGTTGATCGGTGACGACCTGCGGACGACCGGAGACGAGCAGCACCACGCACGTGCCCGCGGCTCGGCAGACCTTCTCGACGACGGCCCGGTCGCCCGGCTGCAGCGTGAGGAGCTTCTTCTCCTTCTGCGCCGCCGTGCCGGTCGACCAGGGCGGCGCGCCGACGTCGCCGAAGCCCTCCGCGTACGGGGTCTCGCCGACGACGACCACACCGACGTCGTCCTTGCCGATCGGGGCCGACGCGTCGGCGCTGTAGGTGACGTTCGGCGCCACCGCGCGGATGCCCTCGAGGATCGTCGTGCCGGGGATCGTGTCCCGCCCGGAGCGGCCCTGCCAGTCGAGGGTCCAGCCGCCGGCCTGGTTGCCGATGTCGTCGGCGTTGCGCCCGGCGACGTAGAGCCGCGAGCCGGTGCGCAGCGGCAGGGCGTGGCCGGTGTTCTTCAGCAGCACCTGCGACTTCGCGACCGCTTCCCGGGCCAGCGCCCGGTGCTCGGCGGTGCCGACCTGGCCGGCCTCGGCGTAGGGGTGCTCGAACAGGCCCAGCCGGAACTTCGTGCGCAGGATGCGCCGGACCGCGTCGTCGATCCGGGCCGTGGGGACCCGGCCGGCCGTGACCTCGGCCTTCAGCAGCGTGACGAACCGGGGTGCGCTGTTGGGCTCCATGAACAGGTCGATGCCGGCGTTGACCCCGGTGCGCACCTGCAGCGCGGTGGGGCGGGGCGCGCCGGCCGGCACCGACGGGTCGGGGAGCTGGTGGATGCCTTCCCAGTCGGTGACGACGAGGCCGTCGAAGCCGAGACGGTTCTTGAGGTAACCGGTGATCAGCTCGCGTGACGCGTGCATCTTCACCGGGTTGCCGACACCGTCCTCGGTCCAGTCGACGCTGGAGAACGACGGCATGACCGCGCCCACCCGGTGCTCGCGCACGGCCGTGACGAACGGCGCCAGGTCGATGCGTGCGAAGTCCTTCCGGCTGGTGACGGTCACGCCCTGGTCGATCGTGAAGTCGCCGTTGCCGGTGCCGAACTCGGTGTCGCCGTCGCCCGCGTAGTGCTTCGCGGTGGCCAGCACGCCGTTCTCCTGCAACGCGTCGATCGCGCCCTCCATCTCGATCACCAGCGACGGGTCCTCGCCGAAGCTCTCGTACGTGCGCCCCCAGCGCTCGTCGCGGGTGACGCAGACGCAGGGCGAGAAGTTCCACGGCACGCCGCTGGCCGCGGTCTCCTCGGCGGTGGCCGCGTAGACCTCGCGCACCAGGCCCGGGTCGCGGGTGGCGCCCAGCCCGAGGTTGTGCGGGAACACGGTGGCGCCGAGCAGGTTGCCGTGGCCGTGCACGGCGTCGACGCCGTAGAGCAGCGGGATCTTCAGCGGCGTGGCCAGCGCGGCCTTCTGCAGCGTGTTGACCGTCTCCACCCAGGCCGCCGGCGTGTTCGGGGTGGGGGTGGAGCCGCCGCCGGAGAGCACCGACCCGAGGCGCAGCGTCGTGACCATCGACGGGTCGGCGATGGCCGGTGCCCGCTCGGCCTGGGTCATCTGGCCGATCTTGTCGTCGAGCGTCATGCGCTTCAGCAGATCCTCGACGCGCTTCTCGACCGGTGCCCGCGGGTCGAGATACACCTTCTCCCCGGCCGACGCGGGGTGCGCGAACGACGTTCCCGCCAGCGCGGTGGCGAGCAGAGCGATGACCACGGGTAACCGCACGGTGACCTCCTCGACGGTGAGGTGCCGTCGATTCTGGTCCATTTCGGAGCCCTTCCGGGCGTTATCCCCAGATCGGCTTTTTTGTGAACCGCCGTTCGCGGCGAGGGGAAGTCCCTACCGTGGCTAAATGGCCTTCGCGAACCGCGTGACGCGTGCGCTCGGCGTCGAGGTGCCGATCCTGTCGGCCCCGATGGGCTGGGTGGCCCGGCCCGACCTGGTCGCGGCGGTGTCGAACGCGGGCGGCATGGGCCTGGTGCCCGGTTCGCTCCCGATCGAGGAGGTCCGCGACGACATCCGCCGCGTCCGCGACCTCACCGACAAACCGTTCGGCGTCAACGTCCCGATCCTGGTCGCCCGCGATCCCCGGGTCGTCGAGATGGTCGTCGACGAGCGGGTCGGGTTCGTCACGACGTCGGCCGGCTCACCGGAGAAGCACACGCCGCTGCTCAAGGACGCCGGGCTCACCGTCTACCACGTGGTGCCGTCGCTGCGTGCCGCGCTCAAGGCGGTCGCCGCCGGCGTCGACGGGCTGATCGTCGAGGGCAACGAGGGCGCCGGGTTCAAGAACCCCCGCGAGGTGTCCACGATGGTGCTGGTGCCGCTGGTCGCCGAGCGCTGCGGCCTGCCGGTGATCGCGGCCGGTGGTGTCGCCGACGGCCGCTCGCTGGCCGCGGCGTTCTGCCTGGGCGCCGAGGGGGCGCAGATGGGCACCCGGATGCTCGCCGCCGCGGAGTCGGCCGTCCACGACAACCTGAAGCAGGCCGTGCTGGCCGCGGCCGAGACCGACACCGTGCTGCTCGACGGCGCGCTGGGCCGGCCGATGCGGGTGCTGCGCACCGAGCTCGTCGACGCGCTGCTCACGGCGGAGGACCCCGACGCCTTCGGCCGGCTGGCCCACGTCACGACGCTCTACCGCGACGGCGACCTGGCGGCCTCGCCGGCGCAGCTGGGCCAGGTCGCCGGGCGGGTGGACGAGATCCTCCCGGTCGCCGAGATCTTCCGCCGCACGCTGAAGGAATTCGACGAGGTGGTAGGGGGCCTGCCCCGATGACGACACTGGCCGGCTGGTTCGCCGAGCACGGCATTCCGCTGGACGCCGAACCGGAGCTCACGCTGATCGCGGGCGGGCACTCCAACCTCACCTACCGCGTGAACGACCGGTACGTGCTGCGCCGCCCGCCACGGGGGCACGTGCTGCCGAGCGCCCACGACGTCGGCCGCGAGCACCGGGTCATCCGCGCGCTGGAGCCCACCCCGGTGCCGGTGCCGCACTCGTTCGGGCTGTGCGAGGACACCGCCGTGCTCGGCGCGCCGTTCTACGTCATGGACCTGGTGCCGGGCACCGTGGTGGCCGGTCGCGACGACGGCGCCGCCTACCCCGCCGACGCCCGCGGGCCGGCCTGCCGCGACCTGGTCGGCGTCCTGGCGGCCGTCCACGACGTCGACGTCGACGCGGTCGGCCTGGGTGAGCTGGGCCGCCGGGCCGAGTACGGCGCCCGTCAACTGCGCCGCTGGCGGCGCCAGTTCCACGCCGCCGCCCGCGAACTGCCGCTCGTGGACGAGGTTCACGACCGGCTCGCCGCCGCGATCCCGCCGCAGCGCCGCACCGGGCTCGTCCACGGTGACTACCGTCCCGGCAACGTGCTGCTCGCCGCCGACGGCCACGTCACCGCGGTGCTGGACTGGGAGCTGGCTACGCTCGGTGACACGATGGCCGACCTCGGCTGGCTGACCGCCACCTGGTGCGAACCGGGCGAGGAGGAGCTGATCGAGTCGCCGGCCGCGAACCCCGGCTTCGTCCGGCGCGACGAGCTGATCGCCGAGTACCACCACCGCACCGGCTCTGACGTGTCCGACATCGGCTGGTATCAGGCTTTCGCACTCTGGAAGCTCGCCTGTATCGCCGAGGGCGTCCATGCCCGGTACAAGGCCGGAGTGATGGGTGCGGACGGAGTGGACGTCGAGGCCCAAGGAACACGGGTCAACCGGCTGGCCGAAGCGGCGGCCGCCGCACTGACCACTCTCGACTGAACGGGTCTGTATACGGTCGACCGAACGGTAGCCAAAGCCCGACATCCGTACCTAGAGTGAGGCGACAGTTCTGTCACAGTGCCGAAACTGAAGGTGACGGACCAAAGGCGGTCTTCCACCATGAAATACGGATCCGTGTACGCGGCCTGGGAACGTTTCGTCCGGGGTGACGATCACGTGCTGGGCGTCCGACCCGAAGTGGCGATCTCCTGGCACCGGTGCCGGGAGCAGTACCGTGTCGACCCGCATCTCACCGAGGCGCCGATCGCGGTGGCCGAGATCGACCACACGCCCGAACACGACGTCGTCTTCGCCGAACTGGGCTTCCGCGCCGCGTCGCTGGCGCACGACGTCAGCGTGGCCGGTGGGGTCGTGACGATCTGCGACTCGACCGGCCGGATCCTCGCCGAGTGGGGCGACCCGGCGACGGTCGAGCGCGCCGAGCAGGCCAACCTCGCGCCCTGGTTCTGCTGGTCGGAGGCGGCGGCCGGCACGAACGGCATGGGGATGGCGCTGGAGGCCCACGGCCCGGTGCTGGTGCGCGGCGCCGAGCACTGGTGCGAGGCGTTCCACGACTGGGTCTGCGCCGGCGTCGCCGTGCGCGACGTGGTCAGCCGCGAGCCGATCGCGGTGCTGAACATCTCCTGCTACCGCAACCAGCTCCCGGCGATGGCGGGCAGCTGGCTGGCCAACGCGGCGACGAAGACGCAGTGCCTGTTGCGCGACCGGGCCCGCGACAGCGCCGCCGAGCTGCTCGCGGCCTACACGCAGGCCCGGGCCGGTTCCACCGAGGCGCTGGCCGCGGTCGACACCGCGGGCAAGGTGGTGATCGCCGACGAGACCGCGAGCGCGCTGATGGGCGTGCCGGCCCGGGTGCCCGCCCTCGACCCCACGGTGCGCTGGACACCCGGCCTGCCCGAGCTGATCGGCGCCGCCCGGTACGCGGCCCGGCAGGCGGCACGCAACCCCGACTACATCGGCTCCACCCAGGTGTTCACCTACCTCACCGACGAGCCGACGCCGATCGTGCTGCGCCCCGTCTTCCTCTCCGGTCAGCTGATCGGCATGCTGGTGTCGTTCGGCGCGTCCGACGAGCCGCCGACACCGTCCGAGACCTCGGCGCGCACCCTGCCCCGCCGCGTCGTCGCGACCCGGGAGAACCGCACCGTGCTGCTGCGGCTGCCCGAGGTGTCGTTCGCCGAGTCGGAGGGCAACGACGTGTGGCTCTCCACCGACCAGGGCCGGCTGCGGTCGGCGTCGTCCAGCCTGGACAGCCTCGGCGACGAGCTGTCCGCGGCCGGGTTCCTGCGGGTGCACCGCCGGTACGTGGTCAACCTGAGCCGGATCCGCGAGGTCGAGCGGCGGCGGGGAGGTGAGCTCTTCCTCGTCATGGACGACGACGCCGTCGACGGCATGGTCCCGGTCTCCCGCCGGAACGCCCCGGCGGTGCGTCGAGCACTGGACATCTGAACGGAGTACCCGCGTGCCCGAGTCCCACGGCGGAGGCCTCGGCCTCCCGGCCCCGACCCCGAGTTACTACGCCTCGGTGGAACGTCCCTACTCCGCTTCGCTCGCCGCGCGGCCCGCGGCGGCGGGCGAGAAGCGCCTCGACCTGCGGACCCTGCAGAAACGCCCCGACCCGCTGGGTGAGGACTTCGACTACGCCGCCGCGTTCGCCGACCTCGACCTCGACGCGCTCGCCCGTGACGTCGACGCCGTGCTCACCACGTCGCAGGACTGGTGGCCGGCCGACTTCGGTCACTACGGGCCGCTCGTCGTGCGGATGGTGTGGCACTGCGCCGGTACCTACCGCGTCGGCGACGGGCGGGGCGGGGCCGCCGCGAGCCTGCAACGCTTCGCGCCGGTCGACAGCTGGCCCGACAACCGCAACCTCGACAAGGCCCGGCGGCTGCTCTGGCCGGTGAAGAAGAAGTACGGCCGCCGGATCAGCTGGCCCGACCTGATGGTGTTCGCCGGCAACCGCGCGCTCGAGACGATGGGCTTCCGCACGTTCGGGTACGCCGGTGGGCGGGCCGACGTGTTCCAACCCGACGACGTCGACTGGGGACCGGAGGCCGCCTGGCTCGGCGACGAGCGCCACACCGGCGTCCGCACGCTGGACGAACCCCTGGCCGCCGACCAGCTGGGCCTGATCTACGTCAACCCGGAGGGCCCGAACACCGTGCCCGACGCGGTCGCGTCGGCCCGCGACATCCGGGTGACGTTCCGCCGGATGGGCTTCGACGACGAGGAGACCGTCGCGCTCATCGCCGGCGGCCACACGTTCGGCAAGACCCACGGCGTGGCCAACCCGGAGTACTACCTCGGCCCGGAACCGGCCGAGGCGGACCTCGCGCAGCAGGGGCTGGGCTGGGAGAACAGCTACGGCACCGGGAAGGCCGGCGACACGATCACCAGCGGCCTGGACGGAACCTGGACACCGACGCCGACGCGGTGGGACAACAGCTACCTGGAGAACCTCTTCGGCTACGAGTGGGACGTGGCGCTGAGCCCGGCCGGGCTGTGGCAGTGGGTGCCGAAGGACGGTGCCGGTGCGGGCACGGTGCCCGACGCGCACGACCCGGCGACGTCGCACCCGCCGACGTTCCTCACCACCGACCTGGCGCTGCGCTACGACCGCGCCTACGGCCCGATCGCGAAGCGCTTCCTGGAGAACCCCGACCAGCTGGCCGACGCGTTCGCCCGGGCCTGGTTCAAGCTGACCCACCTCGACCTGGGGCCGCGCGAACGGTACCTGGGCCCGCTGGTCCCGGCGGAGCCGCTGATCTGGCAGGACCCGGTGCCGGCCCCCACCCTGGACGCCCCCGACGTCGCCGCGCTGAAACGACGCGTCCTCGGCTCCGGCCTCACGATCGCCGAACTCGTGGAGACCGCGTGGGCCTCGGCCTCCACGTTCCGCGACAGCGACAAACGCGGCGGCTCCAACGGCGGCCGGCTGCGCCTCGAACCGCAGCGGAGCTGGGCGGTGAACAAGCCGGACCAGCTCGACCGGGTGCTGCGTACCCTCGAGGGGCTGCGGCACGGGATCTCGATGGCCGACCTCATCGTGCTCGCCGGCTGTGCCGCGGTGGAACAGGCCGCCGGCATCCCGGTGCCGTTCACCCCCGGGCGCACCGACGCCACCCCGGAGTGGACCGACGTGGCCTCGTTCGCCGCGCTCGAGCCGCTCGCCGACGGGTTCCGGAACTACCTGGGCCCGCGCGCCCGCCGCCCGGCCGAACACCTGCTGGTAGACCGGGCCCGGCAGCTGACCCTCACCGCCACCGAGATGACCGTGCTGGTCGGCGGCCTGCGCACGCTCGAGTACGGCGTGCTCAGCACCGCGTTCTTCGTCGATCTGCTCGACGCGCCGCCCGACACGGCGACCCGCGTCGACCTGGTTTTCGGCTCGCACGGCGAGCTGCGCGCGTTCGCCGAGGCGTACGCGTCCGACGACGCCGGCGAGGCGTTCGTCCGCGACTTCGTCGTTGCGTGGGACAAGGTGATGAACCTCGGTCGGTACTGATTCCGGTCTGAACGGTGGCCCCACGCGGACGAACGGCGCCCTCTTCTTGACCCGTTCCAGCCGGCGTAGTTTTCCCGTCCACCGGAACTCGACGCCAGAACGGGTGAGGTCGATGACGACTGCGCAAGACCGGGACCTACTACTGGACAAACTCGGGCTCAACGCACAGAACAGCGCCGCTCTCGGCAAGGTGCTCAACACGGGCAACATCGGTCAGGCCACCGAGCGGGCCGACGGGACGATGGAAGCGACGATCCGGATCAAGCCCGACGAGATCTGCTGGGATCCGTCGATCCTGGTCCTGCCCCACGGGGGCGACCTCGAGCTCACGCTCATCAACGACGACCTGAACACGCACTGCGCGCTGCTGCCGAGCAACGGCGACCGCAAGTTCATCTGGCTCGTCAACCACTCCAAAGGCCTGGCCCGGCTCAACCTCGACGGCCCCGGCTACTACTGGTTCAGCTCACCGACCGGCAACGACGAGGGCCGCGGCCTGACCGGCACGATCGTCGTCCTCGGTGACGTGCCGCCGGAGGCCCGCCTCGACCGTCCCGACCAGCCGCGGCCCTGAGGAGGTCAACGACATGACCATCGAATACGTGGACGCGGGCGAGGCCGTCGACCAGGGACGCCTCAGCGGCAAGGTCGCCGGCGGCGAGGTCGCCCCGCCGGTGACCGAGAACCTGACCTACGAGCGCATCCTCGACGCGCGTTCGGAGCCGGAGAACTGGCTCACCTACTACGGCGCCCACGACGGGCAGCGTTACAGCCCGCTGGACCAGATCACCACCGAGAACGTCAAGCGCCTCGCGCCCGCCTGGGTGTTCCAGGCCGGCACGAGCGGCATCATCGCCGGCGCGTCGACGTACTCGTTCGAGGCCACCCCGCTGGTCGTCGACGGGATCATGTTCCTCTCCGGCTGGGACGGCTGGGTCTGGGCCCTGGACGCCAAGACCGGCACCGAGATCTGGCGGTACAAGCACGCGGTCCCGTTCGACGTCTCGCTCTGCTGCGGCAACGTCAACCGCGGGGTCGCGGTGGCCAAGGGCAAGGTCTTCTTCGTCACCGCGAACGCGCACCTGATCGCGCTCGACGCCGCCACCGGAAAGAAGGTCTGGGACAAGGTCAAGGGCGACGTGCGGGCCGGCGAGAGCGCCACCAGCGCGCCGATCGTCATCAAGGACATGGTCATCACCGGCTCCGCCGGCGGTGAGTTCGGGGTGCGTGGCCACCTCGACGCGTTCGACCTGGAGACCGGCGAGCACCGCTGGCGCTCCTACATGGTGCCCAAGCCCGGTGAGCCCGGCGCCGAGACCTGGCCCGCGGACGGTGAGGCCTGGGCTCGTGGCGGTGGGAACCCGTGGCTGGTCGGCACGTTCGACCCGGACACGAACCTGATGTACTGGGGCACCGGCAACCCGGCCCCCGACTTCGACGGCGGTGTCCGCGAGGGCGACAACCTCTACACCGACAGCATCGTCGCGATCGACGTCGACTCCGGGCAGATCCGCTGGCACTACCAGTGCACCCCGCACGACGTGTGGGACTACGACAGCATCTCCGAGTGCATCCTGTTCGAGCGGGACGGGCGCAAACTGCTCGGCCACTTCGACAAGAACGGCTACTTCTTCGTCCTCGACCGCACCAACGGCGAACGCGTCTCGATCACGCCGTTCGTCGACCGCATCACCTGGGGCGCGATCACCCGCGACGGCCAGGTCGCGGCCAAGGTCTACCCCGACGAAGAGGGCGTCCCGGTGCACTTCTACCCGGGCCCGGCCGGCGCCAAGGAGTGGACGCACGCGTCCTACAGCCCGCGCACCGGCTGGTTCTACGTCCCGGTGCAGGACGTCGGCGCCACGGCCACGCGCCGGCGCCGGGAGTTCAAGGAGAGCATCCCGTACTGGGGCGCCGGCGTTCAGGTCGACATCGAGGAGGCGGTCGGCTACGTCAGCGCGTTCGACGCCGACGGCGAGGAGAAGTGGCGCTGGCGCAACGAACTGCCGATGTGCGCGTCGACGCTGGTCACCGGCGGTGACGTGGTGTTCGCGGGCGAACCGTCGGGGGAGTTCAACGCGCTCGACGCCCGCACCGGTGAGCAGCTGTGGCAGTTCCAGTGCGGCAGCGGCCACCACAGCAGCCCGGTGACCTACGCGGTCGACGGGCGGCAGTACGTGGCCGTGCCGGTCGGCTGGGGCGGCTGGGCCGAGGGCTTCCTGCCCGGCATGCTCGGCGCCGGCCACGGCTCCGCCCTGATCGTGTTCGCCCTGCCCGAGGAGTAGGAAAGGAGGAATCAATCATGGCTGAATGGGAGACCCCGGAGTTCGTCGAGGTCGCCGTCGCCCCCGAGGTGACGATGTACATGGGCACGCTGGAGCCCTGACGTGATCGCGCGGGTGCTCGGCTCGGCGGCCGGCGGCGGATCACCGCAGTGGAACTGCCACTGCGCGGTCTGCACCGCCGTGCGTGCCGGTGCCGGGCCCCCGCGCACCCAGTCGTCGCTCGCGGTGACCCTGGACCGCGAGCGGTGGTTCCTGTTCAACGCGTCTCCCGACGTCCACCGTCAGATCGACGGACTGCCGGTGGACGCGGTACTGCTCACCGACGCCGAGCTGGACCACACGCTCGGCCTGCTGATCCTGCGTGAGGCGCGGAACCTGGTGCTGCACGCCACCCCCGCGATCGTCACGACCCTGCGCGACGGCTCCGGGCTGCTGCCGCTGCTGGAGCGGTACTGCACGGTCGAGTGGCGGCCGGTGGAGCCGGGCGTGCCGTTCACGCTCACCGACGGGCTGAGCTGCGAGGCGTTCGACGTCCCCACGACCAAGAAGGACCGGTTCGGCGTCGGCGTGGACGTCGGCCGGGTGGTGGGCTACCGGATCACCGATCGCCGCACCGGCGGCACGCTCGTCTACCTGCCCGGGGCGCAGGCCCTCCCCGACATCGGCCCCTGCGACTGCCTGCTGCTCGACGGCTCGTTCTTCCGCGACGACGAACTGTCCGCGACCAGGACCGCCCGGGACATGGGGCACCTCCCGATCGTCGACAGCCTTCCTCTGATCACGGCGCCGCGCACGATCTTCGTGCACGTCAACAACACCAACCCGATCCTGCTCGACGACTCACCCGAGCGGCGTGTCGTCGAGGCGAACGGCATGGAGGTAGCCATGGACGGCCTCGAGGTGGAGCTATGACCGCGCTCGTCGAGAACGATTTTGTCGCCACCCTGCGGGCCCACTCCGCGCGCTACCACCACCAGCACCCGTTCCACGTCCGGATGAACGCGGGTGAGCTGAGCCCCCGCCAGCTGCGCGGGTGGATCGCGAACCGCTTCTACTACCAGGAGAACATCCCGCGCAAGGACGCCGCGATCCTCTCCAACTGCCCCGACGTCGAGGTGCGCCGGCGCTGGATCCGGCGCATCACCGACCACGACGGCACGGCCGGCACCGAGGGCGGCATCGAGGCGTGGCTGCGCCTCGGCGAGGCCGCCGGGCTGCCGCGCGCGGAGATCCTCGACCACCGGCACCTGGTGCCCGGGGTGCGGTTCGCGGTCGACGCGTACGTCAACTTCACCCGCACCCGCCCGTGGGTGGAGGCGGTGGCCTCGTCGCTCACCGAGCTGTTCGCCCCCGACCTGATGGCCGAGCGGCTCGCCGCGTTCGAACGGCACTACCCGTGGATCGACGCCGGCGGCCTCGCGTACTTCCGCAACCGGCTGCACCAGGCGCCGCGCGACTGCGAGCACGCGCTCGAGATCGTCACCACCCACTGCCTGTCGGCCGAGACCCGGGCCGCCGCGATCGACGCGCTGTCGTTCAAGTGCGACGTGCTGTGGAGCCAGCTCGACTGCATCGACACGGCGTACCCGGAATGAGCCGCCCGCAGCTGGCCCGCCACTGCCGATTGAGCTTCGACCGCACCCGCCAGCGGCCGATCCTCCTGCTGCCCGAGACCGTCGTCGTGCTCAACACCACCGGCGCGGCGATCCTGGAACGCTGCGACGGGCGGCACACCGTGGACGAGATCGTCGCCGACCTGGGGGAGGCCTACCGGGAGGTCCCGGGCGCCGAGGTGCAGCGCTTCCTCGACGGCATGCTCGACCGCCGCTACGTGGTGATGATCGATGGCTGACCCGTTCGGGCTGCTCGCCGAGCTCACCTACCGCTGCCCGCTGTCCTGCGCCTACTGCTCCAACCCGCTGAACATGGCCGAGTACACCGACGAGCTCACGACCGCGGAGTGGCAGCGCGTGTTCACCGAGGCCCGCGACCTCGGCGTGCTCCAGTGCCACCTGTCCGGCGGGGAACCGCTGCTCCGGCGTGACCTGGTCGCCCTGGTCGCGTCGGCCCGGGACCTGGGCCTCTACACGAACCTGGTGACCAGCGCGGTAGGTCTCACCCGGGACAAGGCCCGGCAGCTGCGCGACGCCGGCCTGGACCACGTGCAGATCAGCATCCAGGCCGACGCGCCGTCGCTCTCCGACACGATCGCCGGCCTCCCGTCCTTCCGACGCAAAGTCGACGCGATGCGCGTGGTGAAGGAGCTCGGCTGGCCGCTCACCGTCAACGTCGTGCTGCACCGGCAGAACATCGACCGGATCGCCGAGATACTCGACCTGGCCGCGGACGTCGGCGCCGACCGGGTCGAGCTCGCGAACACCCAGTACTACGGCTGGGCCTGGCGCAACCGGGACGCGCTGCTGCCGAGCCGGGCCCAGCTGGCGGCGGCCGAGGAGGTCGTGCGGTCGGCGCGCGACCGGCTCGCGGTGATCTACGTCGTACCGGACTACTACAGCGAGTACCCCAAACCCTGCATGGGCGGGTGGGCCGCCCGGCAGCTGACCGTGACGCCCAACGGGGACGTGCTGCCGTGCCCGGCGGCGCAGTCGCTGCCGTTGCCGACGGCCAGCGTGCGCACCGACTCGCTGGCCCACATCTGGGCCGCGTCACCGGTGTTCACCGCGTACCGCGGTACCGACTGGATGCCCGATCCGTGCCGCGGCTGCGACCGGCGCGAGGTGGACTTCGGCGGGTGCCGGTGCCAGGCGTTCCAGCTCACCGGCGACGCCGCCCGCACCGACCCGGTCTGCCATCTCTCCCCGGACCACGCGGTGGTGACCGACGCCGTGGCGGCGGCCAACTCCGCGGTGGACCTCACGCTGATTCCTCGCCCACATCGCTGACCCGGGGGTGCGGTATGTCGTCGATCCTGATCTTCGTCGTCGGAGCGGCGTTGCTGGTCTACTGCGCCGAGAAGCTGGTCGTGTACCTCGTGGGGGCCGCCCACGGCCTGCGCATCTCGGTGTTCCTGCTCGCGATCATCTTCACCGGCATCGAGTTCGACGACCTGGCGCTGGGCGTGGCCCTCAACGCCGAGGACCTCGGCGGCGTGGCGCTGGGCACCGTGTTCGGCACCGCGATCTCGATGACCGGGATCGTGCTCGCGCTGGCCGCGATCGTGTGTCCGACGCGGGTGAACATTCCGCGCAGCTATCTGGCGCTGTTCGCGGCGTCGCCGCTGATGATGGTGCCGTTCGTGCTGTCGGCGCCGCTGACCGCGGCGGACGGCGTCGTCCTGGTGCTGTTGTTCGTGGCGTTCATCGCGTACATCGCGACGAGGGAACTGCAGAGCTCCACCCCGATCTTCCGCAACGCCGAGATCCTGGAACGGATCGGCGGTGTCTCCGGGGGTGCGTCCTCGGCGGGTGTCTCCGGGGCGGGTCCGACCTCCGGGACGGGTGTGTCCGGGGCGGGCCCCGGCGGGGTGGGCGCCGGTGGGGTGTCCGCGGGGCGGGCGGGGGATCGGCCGCCGTTCCCGGTGACGATGCCGTTCACGAAGAACCGGCCGCTGCCGAAGTGGGGCGGGATCGCGCTGGCCGTGCTGGCGCTGATCGGCCTGATCGTCGCCGCGACCATCACCAGCGCGGGAATCGACGGCATCCTCGACGACCACGCGATCGGCGGCACCCTGTTCGGCGCGACGATCGCGACCCTGGTGCTGTCGCTCGAGGACATCTTCCTGACCGTCGAACCCAACCGGCGGGGTGCGGCGGAGATCGGCATCGGCAACGTCATCGGCAGCGTCGTGTTCGGAGTGACCGCGAAACTCGGCGTCATCCTGCTCACCGGCGGCGCCATCCTCGTCGGGTCGGACGTGCTCGCCTGGCACCTCCCGGCCCTGGTCGTGATGACGGCCCTGTCGGCGTACTTCATCTCCACCGGCCACCTACGCCGCCGGCACGGCGTCGTGCTGCTGGCGCTCTACGTCCTGTACTGGGCCGTCAGCTGGTCCCTGCTCGGCGAGGTCCCGATCGACACCGACTGACCCCGGCCAAGCCCGTCAAGCGGTGGTGGCGGGTTCCGAACGGCGGTGGCCGCCGTGGCGTTCCAGAGCGGCGGCGAGGCGTTTCGCCGGGAGGCCGCGGGCGTCCAGATGGCGGGGTCGCGCGGGCGGGACGGCCGGGCCGGGCCGGTCCGCCGGAGCGGGCAGGGTGACCGGGCCGGTCGGGAGGACGGTCAGGGTGCGGCGCCGGAGCGGGCCTCGGCGGGTGAGGGTGGCGGTGCGGATCCCGCGCCAGGCCAGTACCTCCTGGTGGCCGGGCGGGAGGATGCTGCGGGCACCGATGATCGCGCCGGTCACCAGGCCCAGGACGCCGAGCGCGGTGGCCAGGGCACTGACCGAGTCGGCGCGTCCGGGCCAGGCGTACCGGAAGACGAGCGCGGCGAGCAGCAGCAGCGGCGACGGGACGATCCAGCCCAGGCCGCGCAGCCGGCGTTCGGCTCCGACGTTGCCGGCGAGCACGGTGATGCCGAGGTCGTCGACGCGCAGGCGGGCGGCGCGGCGGAGGCGGCCGAGGCGGTAGGCGGCGGCGGTGATCAGCAGGAGGCTCGGCACGCTGCCGGCGAGCAGGGCGAGCCAGGTCAGCGGCGTGTACCGCGCGCCGTAGGACAGGGTCTGGAGTATCACCGGCACCGACACCACGAACAGCACGAACCCCAGCGGCGCGAGGATCAACGCCGGGATCACCAGCCCGGCCGCGCCCGCCCCGAAGATCTCCGGCGGCAGGGCCGAGGGCAGGAACGGCCCGGCGTGCCCGGACCCCGGTCCCTCCGGATACGGAACCCCCACCGCCCCCGGCGCTCCGGGGCCCGACGGCATCCCCGCGCCGGGATCACCCACCTCGCCGGGCACCGGCATCGGTGCGCCGGGATCACCCACCTCGCCGGGCACCGGCGTCGGTGCGCCGGGATCGCCGGGCACCGGCGTCGGTGCGCCGGGTTCGCCCACCGGCCGGGACGACGGAATCCGTACGTGGGGACCGCTGACCGAGTCGGCCGGCGGCACCGACGGACCGGCTCCGCCCGCCGGGCCCGCCGACGGGATCCGCGGGCCGGGATCGCCTGCCGGGCCGGACGCCGGCACCGGGCCGCCGGGATCACTCGGCACGGAGGGCGCAGGCGGCGGAGCGGGCGCTGGGCCCGGTTCGGCGGGATACCGGATCGGCTCCGGGGCCGGGCCGAAATCGAGCGGCGGGGGAGCCACCGGAAGCGGGCGGGGCTCCGGCCGCCTGAGCACCCAACGCAGAGCACCCTCGGCCACCACCAGCTCGGGCTGGTCCAGCACCGTCGGCGCCACCCCCGTCGCACGGTGGAGCAACGTCCCGATCAGCGGGGTCCGCGAACCGCCGCCCACCAGGAACAGCCCGCTCACCTGTTCCCGCGGCACCCGCGCCTCACGCACGCACTGCAGCGTCACGTCGATCGTGTCGGCCAGCCGCGGGCGCGCCAGCTCCTCGAACTGTTCCCGGCTGATCACCACGTCCCGGTCCACGATCGGCACCACGAGCGTGGCCGACGAGCGCGACGACAGCGCCTCCTTCGCCTCCGACGCGTCGCTCCACAGCGCCCGGAACGCCCGCTGCTCGGCCAGCGTCCGCGGCGCCCGCAGCGGCGCGAAGGCGGCTCCGATCACGTCGGACGCGATCGACACGACGAGCGCGTCGAGGTCCAGGCTGCCGAACGTGTCCAGGCCCCGGTAGGCCAGCGGCTCGGACGTCGGCCGCACCACCGTCACGTCGAACGTGCCCGCGCCCAGGTCGTACACCACCAGGCAGCCGTCCGCGGGCAGCCGCCCGTCGAACTCGGTCGCGTAGTACGTGGCCGCCGCGACCGGCTCGGCCAGCAGGTGGACGTCCGGTAACCCGGCCCGGCCGGCGGCGTCCTGCAACACGGCGCGGCGGGCCGGACCCCACGCCACCGGGCACGTCACCACGATCTGTTCCGGGGGCGCCGGGAGCGTGCGGCGCACCTCCTGCCACACCCGGTCGAGGGTGGCCGCGATCGCGGTCACGACCGGCACGTCCCGGTCGCCGAGCAGCAGCTCGACGTCGTCGATGCGGCGTTTCGGGTTGGGTTCGTACGACTGCGGCGACACCCGCCCGGCGCGCTGCGCGGCCCGCCCGGCGAGCAGGTGCCCGTCGTGCTCCAGGCAGACCCCGGACGGCAGCAGCGGCGATCCGTCGAACAGCAGCGGACGGATCCGGCCGTCCGGCCACGCGAGCATCGCGACGGTGTTCGACGTTCCATAGTCGACGGCGAGCGCGGTCACGGCGGAAACCTACCGTCACGGCCGACTCCTTGACGCGGTCCGGCCGACAGCATAACTTGTAAGCAATTGATATATCAGTTCAACGGGAGATATCGATGACTGATCTGCATCGACCGCTCGCCGAGATCGACCCCGACGTCGCCGCCGCGATCGACGCGGAACTCCGCCGCCAGCAGACGACGCTGGAGATGATCGCCAGCGAGAACTTCGCGCCGGTGGCGGTGATGCGGGCGCAGGGTTCGGTCCTCACCAACAAGTACGCCGAGGGCTACCCGGGTCGTCGCTACTACGGCGGCTGCGAGAACGTCGACGTCATCGAGCAGCTCGCGATCGACCGGATCACCGCCCTGTTCGGCGCGGAGTTCGCCAACGTGCAGCCGCACTCCGGCGCCCAGGCCAACGCGGCGGCGATGGCGGCCCTGCTGCAGCCCGGCGACACGATCCTGGGCCTGGACCTCGCCCACGGCGGGCACCTCACCCACGGCATGAAGCTGAACTTCTCCGGCAAGCTCTACGACGTCGCCGCCTACCACGTCGACCGGGAGACCCACCGCGTCGACATGGCCGAAGTGGAGCGCCTGGCGCACGAGCGGCGTCCGCGGCTGATCGTCGCCGGGTGGTCGGCCTACCCGCGCCACCTGGACTTCGCCGAGTTCCGGCGGATCGCCGACGAGGTCGGCGCGTACCTGATGGTCGACATGGCGCACTTCGCGGGCCTGGTCGCGGCCGGGCTGCACCCGTCGCCGGTGCCGCACGCGCACGTCGTCACGTCCACCACGCACAAGACGCTCGGCGGCCCCCGGGGCGGCTTCATCCTGGCCACCGCCGACCTGGCCAAGAAGGTCAACTCGGCGGTGTTCCCCGGGCAGCAGGGCGGCCCGCTGGAGCACGTGATCGCCGCGAAGGCGGTGTCGTTCACACTCGCGGGCGAGCCCGCGTTCGCCGAACGGCAGGCGCGGACGCTCGCCGGGGCGCGTCTGCTCGCCGACCGGCTGCTCGCCGACGACTGCCGCGAGGCCGGCATCGGCGTGGTCAGCGGCGGCACCGACGTGCACCTGGTCCTGGTCGACCTGCGGAACTCGCCGCTCGACGGCAAACAGGCCGAGGACCGCCTGCACGACATCGGCATCACGGTGAACCGCAACGCGGTGCCGTTCGACCCGCGTCCGCCAATGGTCAGCTCCGGCGTCCGGATCGGTACCCCGGCGCTCGCGACCCGCGGGTTCGACGCCGACGACTTCACCGAGGTGGCCGACGTGATCGCGGCCGCGCTGCAGCCCTCGCCCGACGTCGAGAAGCTCCGGGCCCGGGTCACCGCACTGGCCGAGCGCCACCCGCTCTACCCGGAAGGGGTCTGATGCACCCGCGCTTTCTCTGGCGTAATCCCGAGCCGAAGCGCTCCTACGACGTGGTGATCGTCGGCGGCGGCGGGCACGGCCTGGCCACCGCGCACTACCTGGCGCGCAACCACGGCATCACGAACGTGGCGGTGCTGGAGAAGGGCTGGCTGGCCGGCGGCAACATGGCCCGCAACACCACGATCATCCGGTCGAACTACCTGTGGGACGAGAGCTCGGCGATCTACGAGCACGCGCTCAAGCTCTGGGAAGGGCTCGAGGAGGACCTCGGCTACCCGATCCTGCTCAGCCAGCGCGGGGTACTGAACCTGGCCCACACGCTGCAGGACGTGCGCGACAGCGTCCGCCGGGTGGAGGCCAACAAGCTCAACGGGATCGACGCCGAGTGGCTCGACCCCGACGAGGTGCGCAAGATCTGCCCGATCGTGAACACGTCGGCCGACATCCGCTACCCGGTGCTCGGCGCCACCTACCAGCCGCGCGCGGGCATCGCCAAGCACGACTACGTGGCCTGGGGGTTCGCCCGGCGCGCCGACGAGGCGGGCGTGGACCTCATCCAGGACTGCGAGGTGCGGGGCTTCGCCACCGACAGCGGCCGGGTGACCACGGTCAGGACGTCGAGAGGCGACATCGCCGCCGGCCGGGTCCTCCTCTGCGCCGCCGGGCACACCTCCACGCTCACCGACCTGCTCGGGTTCCGCATCCCGGTGCAGAGCCACCCGCTCCAGGCCCTGGTCTCCGAACTGCTCGAACCCGTGCACCCGACGATCGTCATGTCCAACGCGGTGCACGTGTACGTGTCCCAGGCGCACAAGGGTGAGCTGGTCATGGGGGCCGGCGTCGACTCGTACAACGGCTACGGCCAGCGCGGCGCGTTCCACATCATCGAGCGCCAGATGGCCGCCGCGGTGGAGCTGTTCCCGGTCTTCGCCCGCGCGCACCTGCTGCGGAGCTGGGCCGGCATCGTCGACGTCAGCCCGGACGCGTCGCCGATCGTCGGCCGCACCCCGTACGAGAACCTGTACCTCAACTGCGGCTGGGGCACCGGTGGCTTCAAGGCCACGCCGGGCATCGGCTGGTGCCTGGCCGACACCGTCGCGAACGGCGAGCCGCACCCGTACGTGGCGCCGTTCGCGCTGGACCGTTTCGTCACCGGTGCGCTCGTCGACGAGCACGGCGCCGCCGCCGTGGCCCACTGATCCGCTGGAGCCGAGCATGCAACTCATCGACTGCCCCCACTGCGGCCCCCGCGAAGAGGTCGAGTTCTCCTACGGCGGCCAGGCCGGGGTGGCCTACCCCGCGGATCCCGCGGCTCTCGACGACGAGCAGTGGGCCCACTACGTCTTCTTCCGCGACAACCCGAAGGGCCGGTTCGCCGAGCGGTGGTACCACGCGGTCGGCTGCCGACGCTGGTTCAACGCCGTGCGCGACACCGTGACCTACCGATTCGAGGGCCGATGAGGACCACCACCGGCGGCCGGATCGACCGGAGCCGCACGCTCACGTTCACGTTCGACGGCGAGACCTACACCGGCCACCCCGGTGACACGCTCGCCTCGGCGCTGCTGGCCGCCGGCCGGCACTCGATCGCCACCAGCATCACGCTCGGCCGGCCCCGCGGTGTCACCGCCGCCTGGGCCGAGGACTCCGGCGGCCTGGTGCAGATCGAGGAGCCGTTCCCGGAGCCGATGCTGCCGGCCACCACCGTCGAGCTCTACGACGGCCTGTCGGCCCGGGGGCTCGCGGGCCGGGGCCGGCTGGCCGACGTCCCCGACTCCGCGCGGTACGACGCCAGGCACCACCACGTCGACGTCCTGGTGGTCGGCGCCGGCCCGGCCGGGCTGACCGCGGCGCTGGACGCGGCCCGCGAGGGGAAGCGCGTCGCGCTCGTCGACGAGCAGTCCGAGGCCGGGGGATCGCTGCTCGGCGAGCCGTCCCGGCCGGCGTGGGTCGGCGCGGCCGTCGCCGAGCTCGCGACGTTCCCCGACGTGCTGCACCTGCAGCGCACCACCGCGTTCGGCCGCTACGACGACGGGTTCGTGCTCGCGCTGGAACGGCGCACCGACCACCTCGGGGCGGCGGCGCCGAAGCACCTGTCGCGCCAGCGGGTCTGGCGGCTGCGCGCGAGGGCCATCGTCGTCGCGACCGGAGCGCACGAGCGTCCGATCGTGTTCGCCGACAACGACCGGCCGGGCATCATGCTGGCCGGCGCGGCACGCACGTTCCTGCACCGCTACGGCGTCCTCGCCGGCCGCGAGGTGGTGGTCTTCACCACCAACGACAGCGCGTACGACGCCGCGTTCGACCTGCACCGCGCCGGAGCGAAGGTCCGCGCGATCGTGGACGCGCGGACGGCCGTCCCGGCCCGCACCGCCGAGGCCTGCGAGAAGGCCGGAATCTGGCTGCTGACCGACTCCGTCGTCACCGGAACCCGCGGCGTGGACCGGATCACCCACGCGATGGTCGGCACCGACCCGATCCAGTGCGACCTGCTGCTGGTCAGCGGCGGCTGGAATCCGGCCGTGCACCTGTTCAGCCAGAGCCGCGGCACGCTCCGCTTCGACGAGACGCTCGGCGCGTTCGTGCCCGGCGAACCGCTCGACGGCGTCACGGTGATCGGCTCGGCCGCCGGCGAGGTCGTGCCCGCTATGACGCTGTGGCGCGTCCCGGGCCCGGCCGAGCGCCAGTTCGTCGACCTGCAGCGCGACGCCACCGTCGCGGACATCGAACACGCGGTCGGCGCCGGGCTGCGCTCGATCGAGCACGTCAAGCGCTTCACGACGATCGGCACCGCGCACGACCAGGGCAAGACGTCCGGCGTGCTCACCTCGGGCATCGTCGCCGAGCTCCTCGGCGTCCCGGTGCGCGACACCGGCACCACCACGTTCCGCCCGCCGTACACGCCGGTGGCGTTCGCGGCGCTGGCCGGGCGCGACCGCGGCCACCTGTTCGACCCCGAGCGCTACACCGCGCTGCACGACTGGCACGTCGGCGCCGGTGCGGTGTTCGAGGACGTCGGGCAGTGGAAGCGCCCGCGCTACTACCCGCGGCCGGGCGAGGACATGGAGACCGCGGTGCTGCGTGAGTGCGCCGCGGCACGCACCGGCGTCGGCCTCCTCGACGGTTCGACGCTGGGCAAGATCGACGTGCGCGGCCCGGACGCGGCCGTGCTGCTCGACCGGCTCTACACCAACCTGATGAGCACCCTGAAGCCCGGCCTGGTGCGCTACGGCGTCCTGTGCGGTGTGGACGGCATGGTGATCGACGACGGCACCGTGATGCGCCTGGCCGACGACCACTTCCTGGTGATGACGACGACCGGCGGCGCGGCCAGGATCCTCGACTGGATGGAGGAGTGGCACCAGACCGAGTGGCCCGAGCTGCGGGTGCACTGCACGTCGGTCACCGAGCACTGGGCCACGTTCCCCGTCGTCGGCCCACGGTCCCGCGACGTCGTCGGCGCGGTGTTCCCGGACGTCGACGTCAGCCGGGACGCGTTTCCGTTCATGGCGATCCGGGAGACCACGCTGGACGGGGTGCCGGTCCGGCTGGCCCGGATCAGCTTCTCCGGCGAGCTGGCCTACGAGGTGTACGTCAACTCCTGGTACGCGGTGGCGATCTGGCAGCGGCTGCTGGCCGCCGGGCAGCAGTACGGCATCACGCCGTACGGCACCGAGACGATGCACGTGCTCCGGGCCGAGAAGGGCTACCCGATCATCGGCCAGGACACCGACGGCACGGTGACGCCCCAGGACCTCGGGATGTCGTGGGTCGTGTCGAAGAAGAAGGTGGACTTCGTCGGCAAGCGCTCGTTCGCGCGGCCCGCGAACCTCGACCCGCGGCGCAAGCACCTGGTCGGCCTGCTGCCGCTGGACCGCGAGACCGTGCTGCCGGAGGGCTCGCAGATCATCGCGGAACTCACGGCGCCACCGGTGGCGATGCTCGGCCACGTCACGTCGAGCTACCGCAGTGCCGAACTGGGCCGGCCGTTCGCGCTCGCGCTGCTCAAGGGCGGGCGGGAGCGGGTCGGTGAGGTCCTGCAGGTGCCGGTGAACGGCGCCCTCGTCCCCGTCGAAGTCACCGGCCCGGTGCTGGTCGACCCGGAAGGAGCCCGCCGCGATGGCTGAGCTGCTGCGCACGCACGCCCTGGAGTCGCGCGTGGACGCGCTCGCCGCCGCCGGGGTCACGGTGGATCCCTACCTGCCGATGGCGAACGTGCGTGGCGCCCAGGCACCGGACGCGGGCATCCGGCTGGGCCCGGACGAGTGGCTCGTGCTCGGCGACGCCGGCCCGTCGGCCACCGACGTCTCGGCGCAGCGGATCACGCTGTACCTCACCGGCGACCACGCCCGGGACGTGCTGGCCAAGGGGTGCGCGATCGATCTGCACCCGGTGGCCTTCCCGGTGGGGTCGAGCGTGCAGACGCTGCTGGCTCAGGCGGTCGTGATCCTGACCGCCCTCGACGACGGGTACCGGATCATCGTGCGGTCCTCGTTCGCGGGCTACCTGGCCGACTGGCTCCTCGACGCGACGATCGAGTTCAGATGACCGCGCGGATCGCCCGTTCGAAGCCGAGCACGTGCTCGCGCGCCAGGTCGGCGGCGCGGTCGGCGTCGCTCTCGGCGATGGCGGACAGCAGCGCCACGTGCTCGGCGACGACGTTCAGATCCGTGGTCTTCAACCGGTCGAGGAAGACGCAGTGGATACGCGTCACCAGGTTGTCGTAGCGGATCAGCACGTCCTCGAGGTGCGGGTTGTTCGCCGCCCGGTAGATCGTGCGGTGCACGGAGAGATCCCAGCGCATGACCTCGGTGCGGTCGGTGCCCTCGACGTCCAGTGCTTCGGTGAGGCCGGCGAGTTCGAGGATCTCCTCGCGCGCCACCCGCGACGCCCGCTCGGCCGCCCGGCGCGCCGCCAGCGGCTCGAGCTGCACCCGGATCTCCGAGACGTGCGCGAGGTCGGCGACGTCCAGCGCGGTGGCGAACGTGCCCCGGCGGGGGAACGAGACGACCAGCCGGTCCTGCTCGAGACGCTTGAGCGCCTCCCGGACCGGGGTACGACCCATGCCGAGTTCCACCGCGAGCTCGCCGTCGTCGATCGGCTCGCCGGGCCGGATGGCCAGTAGGATCAGCCGGTCGCGCAGGGCGAAGTAGGCCTGGTCGGCCAACGACGCCGACGCCGGGGGCAATGAGATCGACGCAGCACGCATTAAACTAATATATCAAAGGCAGAAGTCATGACGATCAGTGTCTTCGACCTGTTCACAGTGGGGATCGGTCCGTCCAGTTCGCACACCGTGGGCCCGATGCGAGCGGCGTGTTCGTTCGCGTCGCGGCTGCGCGGGAACGGCACGCTGGGCCGCGTCGCGCGGGTGCGAGGCGAGCTGTTCGGTTCCCTGGGCGCCACCGGGCACGGCCACGGCAGTGTCAAGGCCGTCCTGCTGGGGCTCGAGGGCGAGCGGCCGGAACTCGTCGACCCGGCGGCCGCCGACGCCCGCGTCGAGGCCGTGCGGGAGACCGGGAAACTGACGCTGGCCGGCGAGCACCCGATCGAGTTCTCGTTCGACGACGTGGTGCTGCACCGTCGTCGGCGGCTGGACTTCCACACCAACGGCATGCTGTTCCTGGCGTTCGACGCGGCCGGCGCCGAGCTCGACCGGCGCGAGTACTACTCGGTCGGCGGCGGGTTCGTGCTCGATGAGGACGAGGCCGGACGCCCGGTGATCGTCGAGGACGCCACCGCCGTGCGCTACCCGTTCACGACCGGCCGGGAGCTGCTCGACCACACCGAGGCCACCGGCCTGCGCATCAGCGACGTCATGCTCGCCAACGAACTGTCCTGGCGCACCGAGGACGAGGTCCGCCGCGGCCTGCTGCACCTCTGGGCGGTGATGCAGGAGTGCGTCGAACGCGGCACCCACACGCCCGGGGTGCTCCCCGGCGGACTGAAGGTCAGGCGCCGGGCCGCCGCGCTGTACATCCAGCTCGACCAGCAGCGCGACCACGCCGACCCGCTGCGCGCGATGGAGTGGGTGACGCTCTACGCGCTGGCCGTCAACGAGGAGAACGCCGCCGGGGGCCGGGTGGTCACCGCCCCGACGAACGGCGCGGCGGGAATCGTCCCGGCGGTCCTGCACTACTACCGTGACTTCGTCGGGTCCTACGACGAGGACGGCGTGGTGCGCTTCCTGCTCACCGCGGCCGCGATCGGGCTGCTGTTCAAGGAGAACGCGTCGATCTCCGGCGCCGAGGTCGGCTGCCAGGGCGAGGTCGGGTCGGCCTGCTCGATGGCGGCCGGCGCGCTCGCCGAGGTGCTCGGCGGCACGCCCGCGCAGGTGGAGAACGCCGCCGAGATCGGCATCGAACACAACCTCGGGCTCACCTGCGACCCGGTCGGCGGCCTGGTGCAGATCCCGTGCATCGAGCGCAACGCGATCGGGTCGGTGAAGGCGATCACCGCCGCTCGGATGGCGGTGCGCGGCGACGGGCAGCACCACGTGACGCTCGACAAGGCGATCAAGACCATGCGCGAGACCGGCGCCGACATGAAGGACAAGTACAAGGAGACGGCCCGCGGGGGACTCGCCCTGAACGTCGTCGAGTGCTGAGCCCACCGGCACCGACGTCGTCCGCAGCGGCAGCCCCGGGCGCTGCGAGAGCGTGTCAGGAGCGGTAGAGGCCCAGCAGGGCGCGGGACGCGGCGTCGACGATCTCGTCCGCGGTCGCGTCGACAGTGCCGTCCAGCCAGGCGGTGACGAGCTCGGCCATGCCGCCGATGAACAGCAGTCCGGCCACCTCGTCCACCCGGGTGCCGAGCAGCCGCTGGGCCTCGACCGCGGACTGGTGCGCGAGGTCACGCAGCAGCTCGGTGCGGCGCTGCCGGAGCTTCGGCACGGCCACCGACTCGACGATCGCGACGCGGCCCTTGCGCGGGTCGTCGAACAGGAGCTGCACGAACGCGCGCACGGCGGCGTGCACCCGCTCGGCCGGGCCACCCTCGGCGGCCTCCGCGGCGCGCCGGCTCGTCGTCTCGATCTCCGCCGCGATGTCGTCCATCACGGCCTCGAGCAGCGCGTCGAGCCCGGTGAAGCTCTCGTAGAAGTACCGCTCGCTCAGGCCCGCCTCGGCGCAGACCGCGGTCATCGTCGTCCGCGAACCGGGGTCGGCCCAGACCGTCAGCCCGGCCGCGAGCAGCCGGGCGCGGCGCTCGGCGACCCGGTCGGCGGCACTGACCCCGCGGTAGACCCCTGCACGCACCGCCATGACCGGATCCTAGCGAGCTAATTGACAGGGAGCCCTTCCTGAATCACGCTGGGACGGCCTGGGGAGGTGAGCCAATGACGGCTGAAGCCCTGCCGATCCCGCCGTTGCGACGAGACGACCGCGGTCTGCCGTTCGTCGGGCGGGTGCTCGACTACGCCAAGGACCCGGTCGGTCTGTTCCGCCACCACTACGAGCGGTACGGCCCGGTCGCGCCCTGGTACGCGCTCGGCCGCACGTCGGTGATGCTGCTCGGCCCGGACGCGTGCGGCGAGGCGCTCCAGAACCGCGACAAGGCGTTCGCCAACGGCCCGGCCTGGTCGCAGCTGGTCGGCCCGTTCTTCCACCGCGGCCTGATGCTGCTCGACTTCGACGAGCACCGGGGGCACCGCCGGATCATGCAGGAGGCCTTCACCCGGCCCCGGCTGGAGAGCTACACGCGCCGGCTGCACCCGGCCATCGCGACCGGCCTGGCCGACTGGGGCACCGACCGGGCGTTCCCCTCGTACTGGCGGCTCAAGCAGCTCACCCTCGACATCGCCGCCGACCTGTTCATGGGCGGCGCGCAGGACACCAGCCGGGCCGAGATGGACCGGGTGAACGAGGCGTTCATCGCGTGCGTCCAGGCCGCCGCCGGCATCGTCCGCGCCGACGTGCCGTTCACCCGCTGGGGCAAGGCGTACCGGGGCCGGAAGGTGCTGGAGAAGTTCCTGCGTCACTACCTGCCGGTCAAGCGCGCCCAGCAGACCGACGACATCTTCTCGGTGCTGTGCCACATCGAGACCGAGGACGGCGACCGCTTCTCCGACGACGACGTCGTCAACCACATGATCTTCCTGATGATGGCCGCGCACGACACGTCGACGGTCACGACCTCGACGATCCTGCAGTACCTCGGGCAGTACCCGGACTGGCAGGCGCGCTGCCGGGAGGAGTCGCTCGCGCTCGGCCCGGCGCCGACGATGGCCGAGCTGGAAGGCCTGGTCTCGCTCGACCTGGTGATGAAGGAGGCGCTGCGCCTGCGGGCACCGGTGCCGGTGCTGGTCCGCTACACGGTCAAGGACACCGTCGTGCAGGGGGTGCGCATCCCGCGGGGGACGAGCGCGGCGCTGGGACTCCAGTTCACCCACCTGATGGAGGACTACTGGAGCAACCCGACGGCGTTCGACCCCGAGCGGTTCTCGCCCGAGCGCCGCGAGGACCGGTCGCACCGGTTCGCGTGGGAGCCGTTCGGCGGTGGCGTCCACAAGTGCATCGGGCTGTACTTCGCCGGGCTGGAGGTGAAGGCGATCGTGCACCGGCTGCTGCGTGAGCACCAGTGGACGGTGGACCCGGCGTACGAGCCGCCGCTGGACAACCACTCCCTCCCGTTCCCCAAAGACGGGCTGCCGATCGCGCTAGCCTAGCGAGAACTCGTTCTAGTTCTCGGAGGTGCCCGTGGACGCGGTGCCGGCGGTGGATGCGCACGCGGTGGACGCGTGGTCGGACCAGGTCGACGTGCTCGTCGTCGGGGCGGGCATGGCCGGCGTCAGCGCCGCGATCGACGCGGCCACCGCCGGAGCCCGGGTACTCGTCATCGACCGCGGCGGACGCCTGACCTGCACCAGCGCGATGGCCGGCGGGCACTTCTACCTCGGCGGCGGCACCCCGGTGCAGCAGGCCACCGGCTGGGAGGACACCCCGGAGGACATGGCCGCCTACCTGCGCGCGATGTCGCCGACCTGCGACGAGGAGAAGATCCGCCGCTACGCCGACGACAGCGTCGAGCACTTCGGCTGGCTGGAGTCGCTCGGGTTCGAGTTCGAGCGCTCGTACTACCCGCACAAGGCCGTGGTGCAGCCCGGTACGCAGGGGCTGATGTTCACCGGCAACGAGAAGTGCTGGCCGTTCGACGAGATCGCGCGGCCGGCGCCCCGGGGCCACAAACCGCCGTTCCCCGGCGACATGGGCGGCGGCGGCTTCGTCGTCGAACTGGCCCTGAAGCGGCTCGACGCGCTGGGCGTGGAGGTCCGGTACGACACCGGGGCGACCGGGCTGGTGGTCGACGGTGACGTGGCCGACGGGGGCGCGGTCGTCGGCGCCACCTGGCGGCGGTTCGACGAGGTAGGCGCGGTCCGGGCGCGCAGCGTCGTGCTCGCGGCCGGTGGGTTCGTGCTCAACCCTGAGATGGTCGAGGCCTACGCGCCCCGGCTCGGCGCGCTGTTCGCCCGCGGCATGGCGCTGGGCAACACCCACGACGACGGGCTGGGCATCCGGCTCGGCGAGTCGGTGGGCGGCGTGGCCGACCACATGGAGGGCGCGTTCTTCACCGCGCCGTTCTACCCGCCCGAGGGGAACGCACGTGGCATCGTCGTCAACCGCGAGGGCCGGCGGTTCGTGAACGAGGCCGCCTACCATTCGCGGGTCGCCGCCTACGTGTTCGACCAGCCCGGTCAGGCCGCCTACCTGATCCTCGACTCGGCGACGATGGAACGGCCGGCCTATGGCTTCCAGCCGCTGATCGACGGTTGGGAGACGATCCCGGAGATGGAGGTGGGGCTGGGCGTCCCCCCGGGTTCGCTGGTGGAGACCCTGGGCGCCTACAACGCGGCCGCTCCGCACGATCCTGAGTTCCACAAGGCGCCGGAGTACGTCGTCCCGCTCGACCAGGGCCCCTGGGGTGCCTACGACCTCACGCCCGGCGCCTGCTTCTACTCCGGGTTCAGCTGCGGCGGCCTGCGGGTGACGCCGGACGGCGAGCTGCTGCGGGCCGACGGCTCGGTGGTGGCCGGCGCCTACGCGGCCGGCGCGTGCGCGTCGAACATCGCGGTCGACGGCCGCGGGTACGCCTCGGGCACGCAGCTGGGGGAGGCGTCGTACTTCGGCCGGCGCGCCGGACGTCACGCCGCCCTTGGCTGCGCGTGAGAACACGTTCTATTTCGGGGCGGTGCTGGACTTCGGCTCCCGGCTTCGTACCGGAGCGGTGAGCTCGCCGAGGAACAGCTGCGCGAGATCGTGGTCTTCCTCAGCCACTACGTAGGCCGGCCCGCCGGTGCCGAGCTGAACACGCTGGTCGAGCAGTTGATCACGGATCACAGAGGCCGAACGACGAGGGCGCTGGCTGAACGCCGCCGCCGCAGGCTGAACACCGTGGCCGTGAACTTCGCGGCCGGTCACAGGCTGAACTTCGTGGCCGGTCACAGGCTGAACTTCGTGGCCGGTCACAGGCTGAACTTCGTGGCCGGTCGCTGGCTGAACACCGCCGCCGCAGGCTGAACACCATGGCCGCCGGCGCCAGGAGGGCCGCCGCCGGGCGTGGGACGGCGCACCCGGTCACCGCGCGACAGCAGTTGGCGGCCCGTCCTGTTCCCGAGCCGGCGTTGCCCGCCCCGCTTCGATCCGGTGCTGCCCGCCCCGCCTTCGATCCGGTGCTGCCCGCCGCGCTCGCCTCGGTTGGAGCGCTCAGGGGTAGCGGCCGGGGGACCAAGTGGCCAGGGGCTCCGCGAGCCGGCTCATGCCGCTGAACGCGAACGGGTGTGACCGCGCCGCCGACCAGTGTCGTCAGCGTGCCCGCAGTGGTGCGCAGCAGCACTCCGGCGCTCAAACGCCAGCGCCCCGACGCCGCCGAGGCACAGCGCATTGCCGACCGCCGGGTGGAGACACGCGGCGCAGTGCAGCGGCGCGATGCGGCCGAGCAGGCGCAGGGCGGCCGAGCAGATCCAGGGCGGCCGAGCAGATCCAGGGCGGCCGAGAAGGCCCAGGGTGGCCGAGTAGACCCAGGGTGGCCGAGTAGACCCAGAGTGGCCGAGCAGACCCAGGGTGGCCGCACCGACGCCTGGGTCGAACCCGAGGACGTGAGTCCGGCCGCGGCGGCTTTCGCTGCGATCAGCCGGCCGCGCCGAGCGACGGTGGCGAGCACCCTGCCGGTCCTGTGCTCGATGGTGAGGCTGAAGAGCGCGACCGCCGCCGCTCCCGGCCGAGCAGGACACCGCTGAACGCCGGGCGGGTCAGGCCACCCCGGCGAGGACGGTCCCGCAATCGCCGCGGCGGCCCGACCGGGCCGACCACGCGCGCTGCGCCGGCGACCAGGGTGAGCGCCCCCAAATCATGCTCCGCTGCCGGCCCGGCGAGACGTCGGTCGAGATCCACGACGAGGCAGCCGGAGGTGCGGCGGCATCGCCGGGGCACGGGACCCGTGAACAGGCCGCGGTCTCCGGCGGCACGGTGGAGGCCGATCCGGCCCCGCGTCGGGGCCTCCGGGCATCCCCACTGGCGAGCCCCTCCTCGCGCTGCGCATCACCCGCCGAGTTCACGCCCCGCTCCGAACGGCGCGGCCCGCCCGCTCCCCACCAGCACTGCTCGCCGCGCTCCTGAGCCGACGCGGTCCGCTCCGTCTCCGGGTCGACGCAATGCGCTCCCGACCAGCACTGCTCGCTGCGCTCCTGAGCCGGCGCGGTCCGCCCCTGAGCTGGCACGGTACGGTCCGCCCCGGAACTGGCGCGGTCCGCCCCGGAACTGGCGCGGTCCGCCCCGGAACTGGCGCGGTCCGCCCCGGAACCGGCGCGGTCCGCCCCGGAACCGACGCGGTCCGCCCCGGAACCGACGCCGTCCGCCCCGGAACCGACGCCGTCCGCCCCGGAACCGACGCCGTCCGCTCCGCCGCTGAACCGTGCCGGCCGCCGCGCTCGCCCCGCTAGAGCGTCCAGCGATAACGGCTGGTGGGTACCAGGTCCAGGCCCTGGTCGGCGCCGAAACGCGCGCAACTGGCCAGCAGCTCCGCGGTGCGCCGGCGCAGCTCCGTGTCGTCGCCGCGGCTGCCGTAGAACGCGTGCGGGTCGGTCAGCGCGGCCATCGGGAAGTGTTCCTCGACGATCGCCGCGACCGGCGGTGAGGTGGGCGTCAGCGCCTCCTCGACCACGTTCTGGACGTAGGCCACCGTGCCCTGCGTCCGGATCGCGATCGGCGTGTGGTGCACCAGCCAGTACTCCAGATACTGCTCCCGCGTCATCGACGCCGGCCGGCGCAGCAACGCCACCTGCGCGAACACGTCGGCGCGCTCCCCGTCCGGCACCGGCGCGGGATCGAGCCGCACCCGCTCGCTCACCCGATACGCGTGCGGCTCCGCCTCACCGGCGGCGGCCGCCACGGTGGCGACGACGGCCCCCGGATCCCCGCCGGTCCACGCGGTGACGAGCGCGGTGACCGGCGCGCCGGGCCCGAACCGCAACGCCGCCGCGACCGGCCCGTCGTCGACGTTGACCTGCAGCGCGGTGACCCCGACCGCTCCGAGCGCCCCGCGCAGGGAGGGTGCCACCAGGGACTTCCCGGGATTCGGACGGTGTACCGCGACGATGATCTTCCGCATCCCGCCAGAATAGAACCTGTTCTAGCGCCCGGAGCGTTGACTTCGAGCGCGCTCTAAGTCGTAGCGTCGGGTCCATGATCGAACTCGGACTGCACATCGCTGACTTCACCTGGGACTCCGGCCCGGCGCAGCTCCGTCGCGCGCTCGCCGAGCACGTGCGGGAGGCCGAGGCCGCCGGCGTCACGCGGATCACGGTCATGGACCACTTCTGGCAGATCCAGGGTGTCGGGCCGGCCGAGCACGAGATGCTCGAGGCGTACACCACGCTCGGGTTCCTCGCCGCGCACACCGAGAAGGCGCGGCTCTCGACGCTGGTCACCGGCGTCATCTACCGCGAGCCCGCGTTGCTGGCCAAGCAGATCTCGACGCTCGACGTGCTCACCGGCGGGCGCGCCGGGCTGGGGATCGGCGCCGCCTGGAACGAGGACGAGTCGCGCGGCCTCGGGTTCGCGTTCCCGTCGGTGAAGGAGCGGTTCGAGCGGCTCGAGGAGGCGCTGCGGATCTGCCTGCAGATGTGGTCGGACTCCGAGGAGCCGTTCGACGGCACCTACTACCAGCTCGGACGCACGCTCAACTCGCCGCAGAACCTGCAGTCGCGCCCGCCGATCATGATCGGCGGTGGGGGCGAGAAGCGGACGTTGCGGCTGGTCGCCCAGTACGCCGACCAATGCAACATCGCCGGTGACGCCGAGACCGTCACGCACAAGCTCGACGTGCTGCGCCGGCACTGCGACGACGTGGGTCGCGACTACGACACGATCGAGAAGACCACGATCCTCGGCGTCGACCCGAGTACCACCGCCGACGACGTCGTGCGCCACGCCAGCGCGATGCGCGACCTCGGCTTCACCGCCGAGTACGTCTACGCCCACGACATCACCGACCGCGCGTCGATCATCGACCTCCTCGCCACCGCGGTCCCGAAACTCGCCTGACCCGGGCCCCTCCGATGTCCCGTTCCGCTGCCGATGGGAGCGGACGACGGCCACCGGAGGGACGGGACATGACTCAGCGGGCGCCGGGCCGCGGCACCACCCGGTCGCGGACGGCTCTCCTGCTGGGCGCCGGCGGCCTGGTGCTCGGCGCCGTCTACCTCGGGAGCTGGTACCTGGGCGTGGCGCCGCTGCCCGCGGGTGTGGCGGCGCTCGTCGTCGGTGTGGCGGCGCTCGGCGGCGTCGGGCTCGGAGCGGTCGCGCTCCGGGACTGCGAACGCCACCGGCGGCCGGGGTCGGGTGCGGCACTGGCCGCGGTGGTGTCGGGGGCGCTCGCGCTGCCGTTCGCAGTGGTCGCCGCGGTGCTGGCGGCCAGTCCGGTGATCGGTGTCGCGGTCGTGCGCTGAGCGGACCGTCAGGCGCGGTGGTGGGCGGCGAGATGCCGCCGGAGGACGTCGTCGCCGAAGTCGCGTTCCGGGTCGCGCCAGACCGTGTGGATGTGGTTGACGTCGCGCTGGGTGTTGTCGTACTCGGCGAGCAGGCGGGGGCCCTGCAGGCGGTAGTAGTGCGGCTGGCCGGGTTCGGTGCCGCCGGCCCACGCGAAGTGCACCGTGTTCAGCCGGTCACCGGCGAACTTGGCCGCTTCCCGCTCGGCCAGCTCGGCCGGGATGCGGTCGAGGAACACGCCCAGCACGGCGCGCAGCGCCTCCCGCTGCGACTCCGACAACACCACCGCGGGCACACCCTTGGCGAACGGGGTGAGGCTGAGCGGATCGGCGCCGGCGAAGCGCACCCGCGGCTGGTTGCGGCTGACGATGTCGTCCGGCGCCACGGTGGTGAGCAGCGCGTGCGCGAACTGCTCCTCGTCGAGCGAGCGCACGAGGTCGCGGGCGAGGTCCTCGGCCGCGCCGAGCGGGCGTAACCGGTGCCCCCCGAGCAGCGGCGCGTCGGCCGGGTCGGCCCCGAGGAAACACGGCGAGCTGGCCCGCACCGCGCCGTCGACGATCAGGTGGTGGATCGACACGTGGTGGCCGCCGAAGCGCCACGACCACGGCCCCGACCCACCCGGCTCGCCGAACACGCGCACCCAGTACCGCTGCGGGTCGCGCCGGCGCGACGAGCCCCGCGCGACCTGCCACCCCTCGACGCGGTCGAGCAGGTTCTCCAGGCTGATGATCGTCGACGCGGTCACGTACCCGGCCTCGGACAGACCGGTGGCGAGCAACCGCATCGCCAGGCTCTGCTGCGCCGCGCTCATCCGGCCGAGCGGCAGCCCACCGTGGTCCACCGGCGTGTAGTACCACCGGTGGCGGTCCTCCTCGGAGGGCCACGGCAGCACCGCCTCGGCCCGTTGCGCGTCGTCGAGCGAACCGAGCCAGTCCTTCGCGGCGATCACCATGCGTTGCACGGTCACCTATTCTGCGCGAGACCCACCGGCCAATCCACATCGTGTACCCCGGCCAGCACGGCACGCACCTCGCTGAGCAACTGCTCGTCGAGCGGCCCGGCGGCCGACCGGACGTTCCGGCGCACCGACTCCGGGTCGGCGGCGCCGACGATCGTCGAGGTCACGCCGGGCAACCGCACCGCGAAACGCAGCGCCAGTTCGACGATCGTCGAGCCCCGGGCCCGGCAGTGCGCGGCGGCCTCGGCGCAGGCGGCACGCACCGCCGCCGGGGCCGGGTGCCAGTCCGGCGGCCCGGCGTCGGTGAGCAGCCCCATGCTCAACGGCGACGCGTTCAGCACCTCGACGCCACGCTCGGCGAAGAACGGCAGGCGCTCGCCGAGCGTCGAATTCTGCAGGGTGTAGTGGCAGTAGGAGAGCACCGTGTCGACGGGCACGCGCCCGGCGACCGAGACCAGCGCGGCCAGCGGGTACCCGGTGATGCCGACCGCGCCCACCAGTCCTTTCTCCTGCAGGCCGCGCAACGCGGGCACGGTCTCCTCGACGATCTGCTCGAGGTTGCCGAACTCGATGTCGTGGCACTGGATCACCTCGACGTGGTCGGTGCGCAACCGCCGCAGGCTCTCCTCGACGCTGCGCACGACCCGCGCGGCGCTGAAGTCGAACTCGTCGACGTCGTAGCGCCCGACCTTGGTGGCCAGCCGGTAGGAGTCCCGGGGAACCCCGCGCAGCGCCTCGCCGAGCACCGACTCGGAGGTGGTGCGGCCGTAGTACGGCGAGGTGTCGATGAGCGTGATGCCCTCGTCGAGGGCGGCGCGGACGGTGGCGCGCGCGACCCCGGGGTCGATCGGTCCGTACTCACCTCCCAGCGCGGCCGCGCCCAGCGCGAGCGCGCTCATTCCTGGGCCCGGCCGCTGGTGATGCGCGAGATGATCAGCGCGCAGAGGATGATCGCGCCGTTGAGCGCGGCGATCCACTGGGCCGGCACGCCCGCGAGCGTCAGCACGTTCTGGATGACGTAGAGCAGCAGGATGCCGGTGAACGCGCCGAACACCGTGCCCTTGCCGCCGTTGAGGCTGACGCCGCCGATCACCGCGGCGGCGAAGACCGTGAAGATCGCGCCGTTGCCCTGCGCCGCGGCCACCGAGGCCAGCCGGCCGGACAGCATGAGCCCGCCCAGGGCGGCCAGCACGCTGGCCAGGACCAGCACGATCCAGAGAACGCGGTCGGTGCGGATACCGGCGGCGCGGGCCGCGTCGGGGTTGCCGCCGATCGCGTAGAGCGAGCGCCCGGCGCGGGTGTAGCCGAGCGCGGCGATGCCGACCGCGAACAACGCGAAACAGACGTAGACGCTCACCGGGACACCGAGCCAGACGGTGGAACCGAGGTACATCATCGACGGCGGCAGCCCGAAGAACGTCTGGCCGCCGGAGATGCCGGTGAGCAGACCGCGCAGCACGATCAGCATACCGAGCGTCACGACGAAGCCGTGCAGCCGGAACCGGACGATCAGCAACCCGTTGATCAGGCCGATCACCGCACCGGCGGCGAGCGTGATCGGCACCCCGGCCCAGCCGGGCACCGCGCCGAGACCATGGGTGACGCCGGGCTCGACGACCAGCCAGGCGGCCAGGCCCGGGGCGAGGCCGAACGTCGACTCCAGCGACAGGTCCATCTTGCCGGCGATCAGCACCAGGGTCTGGGCCAGCACGAGCAGCCCGATCTCGGCCATCGTCTGCAGGATGTTGACCAGGTTGGTGGAGCTGAGGAAGACCGGGTTCACGAAGTAGCCCACGATCGCGATCACGATGATCGCGGGCACCAGCGCGAGGTCACGCAGCCGGGCGAGCTGCAGCCGGCGGGTGGCGCCGCCGGGCGCGCTCGGGGCGGCCACGGGAGCCGAGGTGGACGTGTCACTCGTCATCGAGGCCTAGCCCTTCCATCGCGGCGACCAGGTCGTGGTCGCTCCAGTCGCTGCCGAACTCGGCCACCTGCCGGCCCTGGAACAGGACCAGCACGCGGTCGCAGGTGCGCAGGTCGTCGAGTTCGTCGGACGCGACGAGCACCCCCGCGCCGCCCTCGCGCACCCGGTCGACGACACCGAGCAGCGTCTCCTTCGAACGGACGTCGACGCCGGCCGTCGGCTGGATCAGCACCAGCAGCGTCGGGTCGTTGGCCAGCGCCCGGCCCATCACCACCTTCTGCTGGTTGCCGCCGGAGAGCGCGGAGACCGGCAGCTCGGGGCCCGGGGTCTTGACCGCGAGATCCTCGATGAGCGCGGCGGCGACCCGGTCGCGCCGCGTGCGGGAGATCGTCCCGAACCGGCCGAGGCGGCGGGGGATCGTCATCGTGAGGTTCTCGGCGATCGACAGGTCGGGCACGAAGCCCTCGGTGTGCCGGTCCTGGGGAACGAGGCCGACACCGGCGGCGAGCGAGGCCGGCACGCTGCCCGGCTTGAGCGGGCGGCCCGACACCTCGATCGTGCCGGCCGCGGCGCGCCGGAGCCCGACCACGGTCTCGGCGATCTCCCGTTTGCCGCTGCCGCCGCCCCCGGCGAGACCGACGACCTCACCGGCCCGGACGGTGAACGAGACGCCGTCGAGGTCGCGGACCGCCAGCACGGCCGGGGTGTCCTCGGGCAGCGGAGGGCGCGACGGCCGCTCGGTGAGCGACGTCGCGTCGCCGGTCATCGCCGCGACCAGGTCGGCCGGCGCCACCTCCGAGACCTTCGCGGTGACGATGTGCTGCGCGTCGCGGAACACCGTCACCTCGTCGCAGACCCGGTAGATCTCCTCCAGGTGGTGGCTGATGAACAGGAACGTGATGCCGCGCTGCTGCAGGCCGCGCATGCGGTCGAACAGCCGGTTGATCGCCGGGCCGTCCAGCTGCGCGGTCGGCTCGTCCAGGATGATGAACCGGGCGTCGTAGGAGAGCGCCCGCGCGATCTCGACGAGCTGGCGCTGCTCGACCGTGAGCTCGCCGGCCGGCCGGGTCACGTCGACGTCGACGTCCCAGGTGGCGAGCAGCTCGGCGGCGTCGCGGCGCAGCGCCGGCCAGCGGATCAGGCGGCCCGGCTGCCGGTTGAGGAACAGGTTCTCCGCGACCGTCAGCGTCGGGATGATCGTCGACTTCTGGTAGACGCAGGCGACGCGCTGCCGCCACGCGTCCCGGTCGGCCAGCGCCGGGGCGGGCTCACCCGAGAACCGCACCGTTCCGGAGTCCGGGGCCTGGAGCCCGGTCAGGATGCTGACCAGCGTCGACTTGCCGGCGCCGTTGCGGCCCACCAGGGCATGCGTGGCGCCGGCCCGCACGACGAGCCCGGCGTCACGGAGCGCCACGGTGGTGCCGTAGCGCTTCGTGATCCCGGCGGCCTCAACTAACACTGTTGCCCCAGAGCGTCTTGTCGTCGAACTTCAGCGTCTTCTCGCCCGCGATCGTGGCGCCGTCGCGGGTCACCAGCGGCGCGGCCAGCTGGTCCTCGAGCACCCCGTCGCGGACCTTGATGATCGTGCTGTCGTGGTCGGTCGGGCCGGGCTGGAACGTCTTGCCGGCGATCGCCTGCTGCACGTAGTAGAGGCCGTACTTCGCGTACAGGTCGGCCGGCTGGGAGACCGTGGCGTCGATCTGACCGGCCTCGATGTCCTTGAGCTCCTCGGGGATGCCGTCGTTGGAGACGATGAAGACGTGCTTGGGGTCCTCCGGGGCCACCAGCAGGTTGCGTTGCTTGAGCACCTGGAGCGTGCCGGAGAGCGCGAAGCTCGCCTGCATGTAGATGCCCTTGATGTCGGGGTGCGCGGCCAGCCGCGTCTGGAGCTGGTTGGCCGCGGTGGCACCGTCCCACTTCGACGGTTCGGCGAACACCGTGATGCCGGGGAAGTTCTTCTTCATGCACTCGTCGAAGGCCTCGGTGCGGTCCCGGCCGTTGATCGAGGCCACGTCACCCATCAGCTCGACGACCTTGCCCTTGCCCTGCAGCTTCGTGCCGAGGAACTGGCAGGCCTTCTCGCCGTAGGCGCGGTTGTCGGCGCGCACGACCATGAACACGTTGCCGGTGTCGGGCCGGGTGTCGATCGTGACGACCGGGATCTCCTTCGACTCCAGCTGCTGGAGCGTCGGGGCCACGGCCGCGGTGTCCTGCGGGGCCATCACGATGCCCTTGGCGCCCTGACTGAGCAGCGTCTGGACGTTCGCGGTGAGCTTCGCGACGTCGTTCTCCGAGTTGGTGGTCTTGAGATTCTTGATGCCCAGCTTCGACGCTTCCTGCGGGCTGTAGCGCACGTAGGCGTTCCAGAAGTCGGTGTCCGATCGGGGGTAGTCCGAGCCGATGACGGGATCGGTGCTCGTTCCGCCGCCCGCGGAGTTGCAAGCGGCGAGCACGGTCGCGGCGGCGGCGACGGCTAAGAGACGAAGCATTCGCACGGGTGACTCCTTCGTCGGGTGCGATCAGGTCCAGGCGGGGCCATCGGGATAGGTGAACTGGGTGAGCGAGGACTCGAGGATGCGGGCGCCGATGCCGGGAGCACGCGGGGCGACGTAGCGCCCGCCGCGGATCTCCACCGGATCGACGAAGTGCTGGTGCAGGTGGTCGACGTACTCGATCATCCGGTCGTCCTGGGTGCCGCTGACCGCCACGAAGTCGAACATCGCGAGGTGCTGCACCATCTCGCAGAGCCCGACGCCACCGGCGTGCGGGCACACCGGCACGCCGAACTTCGCGGCCAGCAGGAGGATCGCGACGTTGTCGTTGATGCCGCCGACCCGGGTCGCGTCGATCTGGACGACGTCGACGGCGCCGGCCTGGAGCAGCTGCTTGAACAGCACCGGGTTGGCACCGTGCTCGCCGGTGGCCACCCGGATCGGGTGGACGGCCTCGCGGATGCGGGCGTGGCCGAGGACGTCGTCGGGGAACGTGGGCTCTTCGATCCAGTAGGGACGGTACGGCGCGAGCTCGGCCATCCACTCGATCGCCTCGCCGACGCCCCACACCTGGTTGGCGTCGACGGCGATCGGCAGGTCGGGCCCCACGGCGTCGCGGGCGATGCTCAGGCGCCGCCGGTCGGCCTCCCGGTCGCCGCCGACCTTGAGCTTGATCATCGCGAACCCGTCGGCGACGGCCTCCTTGGAGAGGCGGGCGAGCTTCTCGTCGTCGTAGCCGAGCCAGCCCGGGGTGGTGGTGTAGGCGGGGTAGCCGTCGCGGAGGAGCCGGGCCGCGCGTTCCTCCCGGCCGGGCCGGGCCAGGATCGCCAGCGCCTCCTCCTCGGTCAGCGCGTCGCGCAGGTAGCGGAAGTCGACCAGCCGGACGAGCTCGGCGGGGGAGAGGTCCGCGAGCAGCTGCCAGAGCGGCTTGCCCGCGCGCCGGGCCCGCAGGTCCCAGGCCGCGTTGACCAGGGCGCCGGCCGCCATGCCGATCACGCCCTTGTCGGGGCCGAGCCAGCGGAACTGGCTGTCGCCGGCGAGCCGGCGCGAGAACCCGCCGAGGTCGGCCAGGACGTCGTCCACCTCGAGCCCGATCACCAGCGACGCGAGCGCGCGGATCGCCGCGACCTCCACGTCGTTGCCCCGGCCGACGGTGAAGACGAGCGAGTGGCCCTCCTCGCCGTCGCTGGTCCGCAGCACCACGTACGCGGCCGAGTAGTCGGGGAACGGGTTCATCGCGTCGGAGCCGTCGAGGAAGCGGGACGTGGGGAAGCGCACGTCGTGCGCGTCCACCTCGGTGAACGTGGCTGTCACAGGCAATCCTCCGAGCGATTTCTGGAAACACGGCCTTTGGTGCGTGACCGGCCTCTCAGGTAGCGGCGAGCCATCCGAGGTTTACACCATCGCTCGGAGCGATGGAACTGTTTCGCGCCGTTCTTTTGCTCTAGGTTGGTCGACGACGGTTGAACCCTGGGATGTTTGGAGGTGGGGGAGCTGTCGCTGACCGACGACGCGATCACCCGGATCCGCGGGCTGATCCAGTCCGGCGACCTCGCGCCGGGTAGCCGGTTGCCGCCGGAGAACCAGCTCGCGGCCGAGCTGGGCATCTCACGCAACTCGATGCGCGAAGCGGTGAAGGCGCTGCAGTTCGCGCGGGTGCTCGACGCGCGCCCCGGGGACGGCACGTACGTCACCAGCCTGGCGCCGGACCTGCTGCTGGCCGGGCTGGGCTCGGCCGTGGACCTGCTGCGTGACGACACGCTGCTGGAGGTCATGGAGATCCGGTCGATGCTCGAGCCGGCCGCGACGTCCGCGGCCGCGCTGCGCATCACCCCGGACCAGCTCGCCGAGCTGGAGTTCCTCCTCGGGCGGATGCGCGCGGCGGCGTCCGACGCCGAAGAACTCGTGCGTCACGACATGGACTTCCACCGGACCGTGGTCGCGGCCACCGGCAACCAGTCGCTGACGTCGGTGCTCGACGGGTTGTCGGGGCGCACCGCGCGGGCGCGGGTGTGGCGCGGGCTGCTGAGCGCGGACGCGGCCGCGAACACGCTCGCCGAGCACCAGGCGATCTACGACGCGCTGGCCAGCGGCGACCCCGAGCTGGCCAGAGCGGCGGCGCTGCTGCACGTGAGCTCGTCGGCCCGCTGGCTGCGCCACACGCTCGCCGAGGGCCGCTGATCGCTCAGGCGCCGCCGAGCACCGATTCGCCGGACACGGCCTAGGAGCCGCCCACGCGCAGCACCTCGCCGAGCCCGCGGGAGCGGCGCGCCCTCGCCTCCGCGGCCACCACGCCCACCAGCGCGGTGAGCAGCACCACCGCCGCGAGCCCGAAGACCCACCACGGCACCACCGTGGACGGGTCCTCGGGCTGGCCGGTGAGGCTGCGCAGGGCCAGCGCGCCGAACGTCAGCTCCACCAGCAGCAGCCCCAGCAGCGGCCCGAACCCGATCGCCACCAGCACCGGCGGCACCAGCTCGGCCGCCGCGACGCGGTGGGTGTCCCGGGGCCGCAGGCCCAGCGTGCGCAGACGCGCCAGCGTCACCCACCGCTCCGGCGCGCTGGCCGCGGCGGCCAGCGCGAAGCCGAGCAGCCCGAGCACCAGCAGCGTGGCCGCGGCGCCCCGCTCCAGCCGCGTCATCCCGGCGCTCAGCGGCGCCGACCGGCGGTCGGAGAGCACGGCGTCCTGGGTGGACACGTACCCCTCGGCGCCGGCCATCGCCCGCGCCGCACCGGGCCCGTTCGCCCACACCGTGTTCGGCGCGAACGGCTGCGGCGCCGTCCGCGCGTCCAGCACGATCACGTTCTCCTCGCCGTTGATCGCCGGCGCCACCCCGACCGCCTCGAGGTCCAGCGGCGTCGTGCCCGGCCGGACCAGCTGCACGGTCATGCCGGGACGCAGGCTGCCGTCGGCCGAGCGCACCAGCGCCGGGATCCGGCCGGTGCCGCGCAGGCGGGCCAGGTCGGGCGCGTCCGGCAGCGGGTTGCCCGCCAGCAGCCGGGCGAACGCCGGCGCGTCGAGGACCGCCAGGCTCGGCGTGGTCTGGTCACCCCCGGCGATCACCCGCACGCCGTCGTCGATCTGCGCCGTCGCCACCGCGGTGACGCCGGGCGCGGCGGCGATCCGGGCCGCGACCCGCGCCGTCGACGCGGTCGCGCCGGCCGCCACGTCGAGGCGGGCATCGGCCCCGACCGTGCGCCACGCCCCGTCCACCGTGCCCCGGGCCGCGGTCACGTCGAGGGTGAGCGCGAACGTGACGAGCGCGGTGGTCGTCACCAGCACCAGCAGCGGCAGCGCCCGGGTGGCGGTGGCCGCCGCCCGCGCCGCCCCGAACACCGCCAGCGGCCACCGCGAACGCAGCGACCGGCGCAGCGCCAGCCCGGTGCCGAGCGGCAGCACCCGCAGCAGCAGCAACGAACCGGCGAGCACCCCCAGCGCGGGCGCGGCGGTGGCGAACGACCCGCCCTCCACCCCGCGCTGACGCAACGCCACGACCGCGCCGGCCGCCGCGGCCACGAACGCGACGTCGACCACCGCCCGGCGCAGCTGACGGGTGCGTTCCTGCCAGCGGCGCGCGGCCCGGTTCGCCGGCGCCCGCCGGTCGCGGGTGGCCCTGGCCGCCACCGACGTCCCGAACGCCGGCCCGGCGAGGAGCGCGGCCAGGCCGACGACGAGCGCACCGGAGACGGCCGCGCCCCCGGCGAGCACCAGCGACAGCAGAAGGCCGACCGCGGCCGCGGGCAGCGTCACCGCCGCCGCTTCCAGCCCCAGCTCCAGCGCGATGCCGGGCAGCGACGCGCCGCGTTCACGCGCCGCGGCCAGCGCCTGCGACCGGCGCCGGGCGAGCAGCTCGGCCGCGAGCAGCACCACCAGCACCGCCCCGGTCAGCACCGCGATCAGCAGCACGGACGCCTGGGCCTGCGCGGCGTTCACCTGGGCGCGCACGTCGCGCAGCACGGCGTCGAGCTGCGTCTCGAACTTCAGCGTCGAGTCGCTCTGCGCCGACGCGCCGGAGTTGGCCTTGAGCGCGGTGACGGCGCCGGCCAGGCGCTGCGCGGACGCCCAGGTGAGCGCGTCCGGGTCGGGCTGGAAGACGACCGTGCGGCGCAGCTGGTCGGGCAGCAGCGCGAGCCGGCCGTCGGGCAGCGACTCGGGCGAGAGCAGGCCGCCGAGCCGGGTGCTGCCCGCCCCGTCCAGCCCCGCGGTGGGCCGCAGCACCCAGGGGACGAGCTCCCAGGCCGGGTCACCCGGGTCGACCGGCGTGAAGATGCCGCTGACCAGCACGTTGTACGGGTTGCGCTGCTCGTCCTTGAGCGCGAGGTGGTCGCCGGGGCGCACCTTCAGCGCGGCCGCGTCGGCCTCCGACAGGCCGACCTGCGCCTCCCACGGCGGCCCGGCGTACGGGGCCTCGACGTCGCCGTCCACGGTCTTGCCCGGCGCGCGCCCGGCGACCCAGGTCACGGCCGGCCCGCCGTGGTCGTCCTCGACGTAGTTGAGCTGGAAGCGCCGCTGGACGCTGCCGTCGGTGACCAGCAGCGAGACCCCGGAGACGACGGTGACCGGCGAGCGCAGCGCGTCGCGCAGCTCCGGGTCGAGCTGCTCCACCGCGACCCGCTGGACGTCGGTGAGGTCGTCGGCGAGGTCGTCGTCGCGCAGGCGCCCGCCGTTCGGGCCGTAGCCCTCCTCCCAGGCGGCGTCGACGAGCACGGCGGCCTCCGGGCCGGCGCGCCGGATCGCGTCGCGGGCGGCCTCGTCGGCGGTGGCACGCAGCAGCGGCGGCACCGCGGCCGCGAGCAGCGTCACGACCAGCACGACGGCCGCGACCAGGGCCAGCGGTCCGCGGTCGGCCCGGGCGCGGCCCCGGACGCTCGGCCAGTGCACCGCGGGCACGAGCGCGGCGGGCCGCCTCACGAGGCCACCCGCAGGTGAGCGGCGTCGGCGCGGCGGGCCTGCACGGTGACCACCGCGGCCACCGCCAGCCCGGACCCGACGACGAGCAGCGTCAGCAGACCGCCGAGACCGAGCCACGGCCAGTGGCCGGCCACCGGCGGCACCGGCGCCGCCCCGGTGTCGGAGCGGATCATCAGCGGCGCGACCGCCAGCGTCGTGGCCGCGCCGACGAGCGCGCCCGCGAGCAGCACCGGAAGCAGCACACCGGCGTGCTCGAGCAGCAGCGCGGAGCGGATGTCGCGCCGGGAGACGCCCAGCCCGCGCAGCCGGGCCACCTCCAGGGCACGCAGCCCGACGTCGTAGGCCACGTGCAGCACCACGCCGCCGAGCAGCAACAGCACCGAGGCGACGACGAGCACGCGCAGCACGGCCGGGAGCGAGGCCCGGAGCGGGCCGCTGGACAACCGCTCGGTCTCCGCCGCCCGCGTGGTGACCTCACCGAGGTGCAGTCGCGCGACCGCGTCCGGCGCGCCGGCCCGCGGATCGCCCACCCACCAGGCCGTCACGTGCGAGTCGAGGTCGCCGCGCGCGATCAGGGCCCGCGACAGCGCGTCGACGTCGGCCAGCGCGGCCGCGGCGCCCGGCTCGGACGGCACCCGCGACACGACCCGGGTGACCACGGCCGTGACCGGGGTCGTCCCGTACGACAGGTTCAGCTCGGTTCCGGGGCGCGCGTCGACGGCACGCGCGAACCGGTCGGAGACGGCCAGCGGCACCGGCCCCGGCTCCGGGAACCCGGTGGTCACCAGCGTGCGGCTCAGTTCGTGCGGGTCGGTGAAGTTCACGATCGCGCGCAGGCGGAGCTCGGGGCCGGCGGTGGTGAGTGAGGTCCCCGAGACCTGGCCGAAGTTCGGCGCGGCCACCCCCATCCGCCACGGCGCGGGGAAGTCGCCGCCGGACAGGCGCACGGTGGCCTCGATCGTGCTCAGCGGTCCCCGCTGCGGGTACCCGGTGAGCGGCAGCGACACCGCGACCAGGCGCAGGCCGGCCAGCGGCGCGCAGCCGGGCACCGCGTGCCCGCGGCCGTCGAGCGGCACCGGCGGTCCGTCGCAGCTGGTCCGCGTGCCGGTGGAGTCCTCGAGCGCCAGCCGGGGCGTGACGGTGATCGGGCCGTCGGTGGCGGTGCCGGTGACCGTCAGCGTCGCGCCCTCGGGCAGCTCCGGCCCGGTGGACGGCGACGCCGGTCGCAGCCCGTCCCAGTGCCCGCCCGTGCGTCCCCGGACCACCGCGTCGGCGCGCCGGGTGTCCAGCGCGACCAGCCGGGGAGCGTCCCCGGGGCCGCCGAGGAACTGGCCGACGGTGACGTTGCGTGCCGCGACCGGGCTGACCGTCCCCCCGGTGACGGCACGCAGGCGGGCCGCCTCGGCGGGCGTGGGTGGTTCGGTCAGCGCGACCGCGAGGTCGGTGCCCACCGACAGGTCGGCCTGATCGTGCTGCGACGCCGTCCAGGTGGCCCCAAAGGCCGTCCCGAACGTCGCCGCGGCGCAGGCCAGCCCGATCAGCAGGCCGGCCGCGAACGCCTGCGGCCTGCGCGCGGCCTGGAACGCCGCCAGCGGCACCACCAGACCGCGGGCCCGCTCGGCCAGGCGTTCGGCCCCGCGCAGCGCCGGTGGCAGCAGCCGGAGCGCGAGCGCGACGCACGCCACCAGCACCAGCGCCGGCGCGAGCACCCGCACGACGTCGGCCCGGGTGTCCGCGGCCGCCGACTGCGCCCGCAGCTGCCACCAGCCGACCGCGGCCAGCACGCCGAGCAGCACGTCGGCGCCGGAGCGGGCGAGCAGCTCGCGGCGGGTGCGCCGGTCGCCGCTGTCCGGTGCGCGCCGCACCGCGAGGACCACGTGCAGCACCGCGAGCGTCAGCGCCCCGACGACCACGGCGGCCACCTGCGCGAACGTCACCAGCGGCGACGTGGGGAGCCCGGCGTCGGAGAGCGGTGGCGCCTGGGTCAGGCCCGCGTGCAGCAGCGACGACGCCGGGATCGAGATCGCCGCCGCGAGCAGCGCGAGCACGGCCGCTTCGACCGTCGCGAGCGTGGCCAGCTGCCCGGGGCTGGTGCCGAGCGCGGTCAGCAGCTCGCCCTCCTCGGCACGCACGCCGGTGGCCAGCCGCCCGGCCAGCGCCAGCGCGATCGCGGTGAGCAGCACACCGATCAGCGCGAACGCGAGCACCGACCCGGCGACCAGCTGTTGCTGGCGGCGGAGGTCGAGGATCAGGTCGGGGATCGGCGAGGTGACCCGCACGTACTGGACGCGGTCGCCGACGGTGCCGGAGAGCCGGCGGTCGGCGCCGAGCAGTGACCGCGACAGGCCGTCCAGATCGCGCCCGGCCGGCGCGGACAGGTCCGGGCGCGCGGTCACCTCCAGCCGGTCGAGCGACGGACCGCCGGAGAGCAGGTCGTCGAGCGTCACCAGCACCGGGCCGTAGGCGTTGACCTCGGGGGCGTAGCGCACGTCCGCGGGCGTGGGGTCGAACCCCTCACCGCCGAGCGGGTCGCGGTCCCACCCGGCGTCCGGGCGCGGGCGGACGAGCCCGACGATCGTGAGGTCGACCGGCCGCGCCGTCTGCCGCCCGATCTGCGGGCCCAGCCGCAGGACGCTGCCGACCTCCAGCCCGAGCAGCCGTGCGGTGCGGTCGAACAGCACCGCCTCGCCCGCGCCGGACCGCGGCCAGCGGCCGCCCACCAGGGTGGCGGTGTCCTCCAGGTTGTCCACACCGGAGAGGTAGGCCTCGCCGAGCCGGCCGCGGCTCTCGTCGGAGGCGGCCGGGAGCCGCTGCATCACCCCGGACGCGCGCGTGGTCGTCGTCGCCCGGAACGGGGCCGTCGCGCCGGTGAGCACGGCCTCGGCGTCGGCCGCGACCGAGCGGGTGTCGGCCGCCGCGATCGTCGCGGTGTACGCCGTCGCCTGCACGTCGGCCCGGTCGGCCCGGGACGCCGCCACCTCGACCGCCCGTTCGGAGGTGCGGGTCACCAGCAGCGCGCTCGTGCCGAGCAGCGTCCCGCCGAGCGTCAGGACGGTGAGCAGGCAGACCAGGAGAGCCCACTGGGCCCGGGCGCGTCGGGCGAGCAGGCCGGTCACGTGGTGAGGTGTCCGTCGGTGATGTGGATGGTGCGGTCGGCGAGGGCCATCATGATGGGGTCGTGGGTGGCGACGAGTGCGGTGACGCCTTCGGTGTCGACGATGCCTTTGATGAGGGCCATGACGGCCAGGCCGGTGTCGGCGTCGAGTTGGCCGGTGGGTTCGTCGGCGATGAGTAGGCGGGGTGAGGCGGCCAGGGCGCGGGCGATGGCGACGCGTTGTTGTTGGCCGCCGGAGAGTTCGGTGGGGCGTTGGTGGGCGTGGTCGGTGAGTCCGACGAGGTCGAGCAGGAGGTTGACGCGTCGTTCGCGGTCCGGCGGTGCGGTGCGGGCCAGCCGCAGCGGAACTCCGATGTTTTCGGCGGCGGAGAGCACCGGGATCAGGCCGAAGGTCTGGAAGATGTAGGAGACCTTCTCGCGGCGCAGCCGGGAAAGACCGTCCTCATTGAGGGCGGTGACGTCGATGCCGTCGACGATCACGGTGCCGTGGTCGGGGCGGTCGAGGCCGCCGACGACGTTGAGGAGGGTGGTTTTGCCGGAGCCCGACCGTCCGACGAGGGCGACGAGGGTGCCGGGTTCAACGTCGAACGTGATGTCGTTCAGCGCGTGCACGGACCCGAAGTGGCGGTGGACACCCGCGACGGTGAGCAGGCTCATGCGTCGGGCCGGATCGTGACGTGGTCGGCTTCCAGTGCCAGCCGGACGCGTCGGGTGAGCGCGAGGGCCTGGCGGTAGTCGCGGGGGATCTGCACGCGTCCGGCGCGGTCCATGACGGCGTACTCCTCGGCGATCAGATCGTCGCCGTGGGTGCGGCGGAGTACTTCGCTGCTGGTGCGTCCGTCGCGGATGGCGACGGTCCGTTCGACCTGTCCGCTGACGGTGGGGTCGTGGGTGACGACCACCACGGTCACTCCGAGGTCGCGGTTGACCTCGCGCAGGGCGCTGAATACCTCGGCGGAGGTGGTGGTGTCCAGTTCGCCGGTGGGTTCGTCGGCGAGGAGCACCTCGGGTTGGTTGGCCAGCGCCACCGCGATCGCGACGCGTTGTTGCTGGCCGCCGGAGAGTTGGGCGGGCCGCCGGTCGGCGTGGTCGCCGACACCGAGGGCTTCCAGCAGTTCGAGGCTGCGGGCCCGGCGTTTCGCGGCGGGGACCCGGGCGGCGGTCATCGGCAGGTCCACCATCTGCCGTGCGGTCAGATACGGCACCAGGTTGCTGGCGGTCTGCTGGCGGACGAACCCGACGGTGTGCCGCCGGTAGGCGACCCGGTCGCGGCGGGTCATCGCGAGCAGGTCCCAGGTGTCGACCCGCGCGCGGCCGGCGGTGGGGGCGTCGATGCCGGCCAGGATCGAGAGCAGCGTCGATTTACCCGATCCGGACGCGCCGACGATCGCCACCATCTCGCCGCGGTGGACGAGCAGGTCGAGGCCCTGGAGGGCCTGCACCTCGATCGGCCCGGTCTGGTAGATGCGGACGAGGCTTTCGCAGACGATCAACGCGTCCGCACCGAACTCCGGCGCCTTCGGCCCGGGAGCGGGAAGCGACAGCGACAAACTACCCTCCAGGCCCCGGTGACAGCGCTCACAGTACGGCCCTCGCCAAACCCCGTCGCGCGCCCCCTCGCCCCGGCCGGGTGCCCCGGGGAGAGCACCCGGCCGGGGCGAGCTCAGACCCGGACCGCCACCGGCGCGGGTTCCTCGGCCACGGTGAGCCGGGCCCCCTCCACGTCGACGTCCGGGAGGCGACGGTCGAGCCAGCCCGGCAACCACCAGGCGGCCCGGCCGAGCAGCGAGAGCACCGCGGGCACGATCGTCATCCGGACGACGAACGCGTCCACGGCGACGCCGAACGCGAGCGCGAACCCCAGCGACTTGATGATCGCGTCGTCGCTGAGCACGAACCCGGCGAAGACGCTGATCATGATGATCGCGGCCGCGCCGACCACCCGGGCGCCGTGGCTGACACCGCTGATCACGGCCTCGTCCGGGGTGGCGCCGTGCACGAACTCCTCGCGGGCCCGGGTGACCAGGAAGACCTCGTAGTCCATCGCCAGGCCGAACAGGATGCCGATCAGGAAGATCGGCATGATGCTGACGATCGGCGCGGTCTCCTCGACGCCGAGCAGCCCCGCCAACCAGCCCCACTGGAACACCGCGACGGTCGCGCCGAACGTGGCCGCGATCGAGAGCAGGAACCCCAGCGTGGCCTTGAGCGGCACCGCGATGCTGCGGAACACCAGCATGAGCAGCACGAACGCGAGCCCGACGACGACCGTCAGGTACGGCACGAGCGCGCCGGTGAGCTGGTCGGAGACGTCGATGCCGAGCGCGGTCGGGCCGGTCACCGCCAGCGTCGCGCCGGGCGGGGCGGGCCGGTCGCGGATCGTCTCGACCAGCTCGGTCGTCGCGGCCGCACCCGGGCCGCTGCCCGGGACGACGGTGAGCAGCGCGGTGTCACCGGCCGGGTTGACGGCGGGCGGGGTGACCGCGACGACGTCGTCGAGCCCGCGCAGGGTCCCGGCGGCCTGCTCGGCGGCGGCCGCGGCGCGCCCCGGTGCGGCCTCGACCAGCACGACGAGCGGACCGTTGAAGCCGGCCCCGAAGCCCTCGCTGAGCTGGTCGTAGGCCTTGCGCTGGGTGGACTGCGCCGGTGCGGTGCCGTCGTCGGGCAGCGCGAGCCGCAGGTCCAGCGCCGGTACCGCGGTCAGCACCAGCAGCCCGGTGGCCGCCAGCACCACCCCGACCCGGTGCGTGACCACCGACCGCGCCCACCGCTCCCCGAGCGGACGCCGCCCCGTCCGGCCGGCGGCCGGGTGCGCGTTCCGGGCGCGGCGGGGGAGGATCCGGTCCCCGGCGAAGCCCAGCAGCGCCGGGAGGAGCGTGAGGCTGATCAGGACGGCGACGGCCACGGTGGCGGCGGCGGCCAGCCCCATCGACGTCAGGAACGAGATGCCGACCACCGAGAGCGCGGCGAGCGCGATGACGACGGTGAGACCGGCGAACACGACGGCGGAACCGGCGGTGCCGATCGCGCGCCCCGCGGCGTCCTCCCCGGAGCGGCCGGCGCGCCGCTCGTGCCGGTAACGCGAGAGCACGAACAGCGCGTAGTCGATGCCGACCGCGAGCCCCAGCATGAGCGCGAGCGTCGACGTCGTCGCGCTCAGGTCGACGAACCCGGTCGCGACCTGGATGCCGAGCATCCCGAGCCCGACCCCGATCAACGCGGTGAGCAGCGGCAGCCCGGCCGCCACCAGCGACCCGAACGTCAGCACCAGCACGAGCGCCGCGACGGCGACGCCGAGCACCTCACCGACCGGGGCCTCGCCGGCCTCCTGGGCGGCCGATCCGGAGAACTCCACCCCGAGCCCGGCCGGCGCGGCCGAGCGACCCGCGTCGAGCAACCGCTCGCGGGCGTCGCCGGCCAGCTCGGTGGGCGCCACGTCGTAGGAGACGGTCGCGTACGCGGTGCGCCGGTCCGGCGCGACGACGAGGTCCGACACCGCCGCGACGTCGGGCAGCGCCCGCAGCTCGGCGACGGCGCCGTCGATCGCGGCCCGGGGCCCGGCGCTCGTCAGGTCGTCGCCGGTGAACACGACGTTCGCCGACGCGGTGTCCCCGGGCCCGGTGCCCATCTTCTCGCCGATCACCTCCATCGCCCGGGACGACTCGGTGCCGGGGATCGAGAAACCCTCGTCGGTGGGGCCCGACAACGTCGCCGCGCCGACGCCGAACAGCACCAGCAGCACGGCCCAGGCCGCGGTCGTCCGGCCGCGGCGGCGATAGGAGAACCGGCCCAGCCGGTAGAGGAGAGTAGCCACGGATCGACGATCGCCGCGGCGGCGCCCGGCGTCGTCGTGCCGTTGCAGGCCGGGCCGTACCACCGTTGCGGTATCCACGCCGGCCGCCGCTACCACGTCCGGACGAGGTGGCCCGCGACCTGCTCGTTTACCGTGGTCCTCGATGATGTCGAGAGTTCGTGCGCACCGGGCCCTCCTCACCGACCTGCTGCTGGCGGGGGCGATGGGGTTCCTGAGCCTCCAGGCCGAGCAGACCGTCGAGCCGCCCTGGCGGGCACCGCTCGCGGTGATCGGCGTCGGTGCGCTCCTGCTGCGCCGCCGCTATCCGGTGGCCGCGCTCACGGTCGTCACGCTCGTGGTGTCCGGCGGGGTGATCGCCGGGTTCCTGTTCCCGGGCCTCGCGCTCGGCCTGGGCGTGCTGATGTACACGGTCGCGCTCGAGCTCGACGGACGGCGGCCGTGGGGGTACGCGGCCCTGGTGTCGGCGGCGGTGTGCGTCCCCGGCCTGATCCTGCACTTCGACACCTGGTGGGGCGTGAACTCGTTCGCGGTGCCGGTGTGGATCGTCGGGGGCGCGGCGATCGGGGACTCGGTCCGGTCGCGGCGCGCGTACATCGCCGAGGTCACCGAGCGCGCCCGGCAGGCCGAGCTCACCCGCGAGGAGGAGGCGCGCCGGCGGGTGATCGACGAACGGCTGCGGATCGCCCGCGAACTGCACGACGTGGTCGCGCACCACATCGCGGTGATCTCCGTGCAGGCCGGCGCCGCGACGCGCGTGCTCCGCTCCGATCCGGAACAGGTCTGGCCGGTGCTGACGCACATCCGGTCGGCGGCCGACACCGTGCTCACCGAGATCCAGTCGGTGGTCGGGGTGCTGCGTGACCCGAACGAGGTGACGAGCACCGAGCCGACGCCCGGGATGGACCGGTTGCCGGTGCTGCTCGACGACCTGCGGGCGATGGGGTTCGCGGTGTCCTACACCGCACACGGGGAACACCGTGCGCTGCCGGCGATGACCGACATCACCGCGTTCCGGATCGTGCAGGAGGCCCTCACCAACGCCCGCCGCTACGGCGACGGCTCGGCGTCGCTGGCGGTGGACTTCGACGCCGACGAAGTCCGGGTCACGGTGACCAACCGGGTCCGCCCGGCCGCCGCCACGGGGTCGGGCTTCGGCCTGCTCGGCATGCGCGAGCGGGCCACCGCCGCCGCCGGCACGCTCGAGACCGGGCCCACCCCGGACGGATCCTTCCGGGTGCGCGCGGTGCTCCCGCTGCGCGCCGAGGTGACCGCGTGATCCGGGTGCTCCTGGTCGACGACCAGGCGCTGATCCGGGCCGGGTTCCGGATGATCCTCGACGCCGAACCCGGCCTCGAGGTCGTCGGTGAGGCGGCCGACGGCCGGGCCGCGGTCGACCTCGCCTACTCCGCGATGGCCGACGTCGTCCTGATGGACCTGCGCATGCCCACGATGGACGGCATCGAGGCGACCCGGCGCATCGGCGCGGACGACCGGCTGGCCGGTGTCCGGGTGCTGGTGCTCACCACGTTCGAGGAGGACGACAACGTGGTGCTCGCGCTGGAGGCCGGGGCCAGCGGGTTCCTCGGGAAGAACGTCGACCCGGACGACCTGGTCGCGGCGATCCGGGTGGTCGCGGACGGCGAGGCGCTGCTCTCCCCGCGCGCCACCCGGGGCCTGGTCGCGCGCTTCATCGCCCAGCGCCGCCCCGAGGTGACGACCGAGTACCCCGGCCTGCGTCACCTCACCGACCGCGAGCGCGAAGTCCTGGTGCTGGTGGCCCACGGACTGTCCAACGAGGAGATCGCCGCGCGCCTCACGGTGTCACCGCTGACCGCGAAGACCCACGTGAACCGCGCGATGACCAAGCTCGGCGCCCGCGACCGCGCCCAGCTCGTCGTGGTGGCCTACCAGAGCGGCCTGGTCCGACCGGGCGACGCCCTCACCTAGGGCCCGTTTCGCGGGCCGGCCGCCCACGGCGGCCCGCACCTGCGAAGCAGGCCCTAGCGCGCGTACTCGCGCAGGCGGTCGGCGAAGGCGGCCACCCGGTCCCGCAGTTCGGCCGGCTGCTCGATCGTGAACGGCGCGTCGAGCGACGCCAGGACGGCGGGCAACCAGTCCAGGCTCTCGACGCGCAGCTCGACGTCGAGGTGGTCGCCGTGGTCCTCGACGATCGCGAGGCCGGCCGGGAGCCGGCCGCGGACCCGCGCCGCGGTGGCCCGGACCCGCAGCCGGACGTGGTGGCGGTAGGGAACGGTCGCGAGCCGGTGGAGCAGGCGCTCGGCCGGGTCGTGCGGCTCCGGGGGCTCGAACGTGCCGGGCAGCGTGCGCACGCTCCCGATCCGGTCCAGGCGCAGCGTCCGGTCCTGCCCGGCGTCGGTGCCGGTGACGTACCAGTGGTCGTTGTGGACGACCAGCGCGTGCGGGTGGAACGTGCGGTCGCCGCGCCGGCCGTCGGCGGCGGTGTAGTCGAGCCGGACCGGCTGGTGGTCGCGGACGGCGGCGGCCAGCGGGAGCAGCACCTCGCTGTCCGGTGCCGGCGCGGCCACCGGCGCCGTCCACGACACCGACTCCAGCACCGCGTCCAGCCGCCGCGCCAGCGGGGCCGGGAGCACCCGGCGCAGCTTGGCCCGCGCGGTCTCCTGCGCGGTGCCGGCCGTGCGTGCCGTCGCCAGCCCCAGCAGCACCGCGAGCGCCTCGTCCTCGCTGAACATCAGCGGCGGCAGCCGGTGCCCGCGGGCCAGGCGGTACCCGCCGTAGCGGCCGCGGACCGACTCGACCGGCACGTCGAGGTCGACCAGGTGCTGGACGTACCGCCGGACGGTGCGCTCGTCGACGTCGAGCCGGTCGGCCAGTTCCGCGACGGTACGCAGCCCACCGGACTGGAGGAGTTCGAGCAGCGAGAGCACACGAGCGGTCGGCCGGGCCACGACGCCGACGATACCGGGCGGATCCTGTCCGGTATTGCTCCTAGCGTGCGGGTATGAACTTCGTGTCGATCCGCATCATCACCGCCGACGTCGCCCGCCTCGTCGGCTTCTACGAGAAGACCACCGGGCTGGCCGCGTCCTGGGCCACGCCGGAATTCGCCACGATCACCACCGGGGTGGCGACGCTGGCCATCGGCGCCGAGCGCACCGTCCCGCTGGCGACCCCGGCGACCAACCGGTCGGTCATCGTCGAGTTCCTGGTCGACGACGTCGACGCGCTGCACGCGACGCTCGTCGACGTCGACGTGGCCATGCCGCCCACCACGATGCCGTGGGGCAACCGGTCGCTGCTGCTGCGCGACCCCGACGGCAACCTGGTCAACTTCTTCACCCGGTGACCGGCCGACCGGTGGGGCGGGAGCCGCCCCACCGGTCCCGGTGGATCAGCGCTGCGAGAGCGAAAGGTAGTCGCGCTCGGTCGCGCCGGTGTAGACCTGCCGCGGACGGCCGATCTTCGTCGCCGGGTCGTTGATCATCTCGCGCCACTGCGCGATCCAGCCCGGCAGCCGGCCGAGCGCGAACAACACGGTGAACATCCGCGTCGGGAAGCCCATCGCCTTGTAGATCAGGCCGGTGTAGAAGTCGACGTTCGGGTACAGCTTGCGCTCGACGAAGTAGTCGTCCGAGAGCGCGATCTCCTCGAGCTGCAGCGCGATGTCGAGCATCGGGTCCGGGTTCGGCATCGCGTCGATGACCTCGCGCGCGGCCTTCTTGACGATCGTCGCCCGCGGGTCGTAGTTGCGGTAGACGCGGTGGCCGAAGCCCATCAGGCGGGTGCCCGCGGTGCGGTCCTTCACCGCGCTGACGAACGCCCCGACGTCACCGCCGTCGGCGTTGATGCGGCTGAGCATGCTCAGCACGGCCTCGTTCGCGCCGCCGTGCAGCGGCCCGAAGAGCGCGTTCACCCCGGCCGACACCGAGGCGAACATGTTCGCCTGGCTCGAACCGACCAGCCGCACCGTCGACGTGGAGCAGTTCTGCTCGTGGTCGGCGTGCAGCACCAGCAGCATGTCGAGCACCCGGGCGTGCAGCGGGTTCGGCTCGTACGGCGTGGTCGGCAGCCCGAACGTCATCCGGAGGAAGTTCTCCACGTAGGAGAGCGAGTTGTCCGGGTAGAGCGTGGGGTGGCCGATCGAATTCTTGTACGAGTGCGCCGCGATCGTCGGCAGCTTCGCGAGCAGCCGCACGGTGGAGATCTCGACCTGGTCGGAGTCGAACGGGTCCAGGCTGTCCTGGTAGAACGTCGAGAGCGCGCTGACGCCCGACGACAGCACGGCCATCGGGTGCGCGTCACGCGGGAACCCGTCGAAGAAGCGACGCATCTCCTCGCGGATGAGCGTGTGCTCCTTGACGTCCTCGGTGAACGAGGTCAGCTCGGCCTCGGTCGGCAGCTCACCGTGGATCAGCAGGTGCGCGACCTCGAGGAACGAGGATTTCTCGGCCAGCTGTTCGATCGGGTAGCCGCGGTAACGCAGAATTCCGGCGTCGCCGTCGATGTACGTGATCGCCGACGTGCACGACGCCGTGTTCACGAACCCGGTGTCGAGGGTGACCTTGCCGGTGTTCTTCAGCAGCGGGGCGATGTCGAGGCCGTCGGAGCCCTCAGAGGCTTCGCGCACCGGCAGCGGCAGGCTTTCGTCCCCGTACTGCAGTACGAAGTCGTCCTTGCGCTCATCGGTCATGCTCTTCCTCCCGGATCGTCGACGTGCAGGGGTGCGCGGCCGCGGACTCATGTTCCGGACGGGTTTCGCCGGAGAGTCCTGTGTCCACCCATCGTTACAGCCGTGAGTCGCAACTCGGGTGCGGGACAGGTCACACTCGCGACATCTCGCCTGCTGGACGGCAGTGCGCTATGTCCGCAGCATTCCGTAGCAGTGAGATGACGGACCGACGCGCAGCGCCCTCGCGACCACGCCGAGGAACCGGACGGCAGACGTCAGAGGTGATGATTACCACGAATGCCCGACGCGCGTGCGGCGAACAGGGCGCGTGGCGGCCACCGGGACTCCGTACGATGCCCCGAGAAACCGACCTCCAGGGAGGCGCAGTGAAGTCGCGTGCGGCCCCACTGCTGGTCGGGCCGGCCGCCGGGCTGCTCGCCGTCGTCTGCGGCCTGCCCTACTGGCGCGAGCACGTGCCGGCCGCGCTGATGACCTGCCTGGGCTGCGCCGGGTTCGCCGCGGCCGGCGGGCTGTTCGCCGGGAGCGCCGACGGCCGCCGCCGGTCCGGTCTCCTCCTCGTGACCGGCGCGTTCTGCGTGGCCCTGGCCTGGGTGGTCACCTGGAACAGCGGGATCTGGCCGCTGATCTCGTTCCTCGCGCAGGGCACGGCCTACGTACTGTCGGGTGCGGCCGTGCTGCTCTATCCCGGCGGGCGGCTGGCCGGCCGGTTCGAGCGGGCCTGGGTGGTGTCCGCGGCCGTGGTGCTGATCGGCGGCCAGATCGTGGTCGGACTCGTGTCGCGTCCGGAGTGGAACGGCCTGCGCCCCGACGTGGTGTGGCCGAACTTCGCGTCCGACCGCCGGATCTTCGACCTGACCGTCGAGATCGTGATCGTCCTGCAGCTGCTGCTGGTCGTCTGGTACCTCGTCGTGCTCTTCCGCCAGGCCCGGCGCCTGCCCGAGCTGGAACGCTCGGCGCGGCTCCCGCTGCTGCTGGCCACCGGGTTCTTCGGCGTGGGCGCGGCGGTGCTGACGACGGGCTCGGACGCCTGGACCGAACTCGACGCGCTGCTGTCGTTCTACGTCGTGGTGAACCTCCTGGCGATGGCGGTTCCGCTGGCCGTGCTCTCCGGCGCGCTGCGTGAACGCTGGCGCGAGGTGGACGCGCCGCACCGGGTCGTGCGGATGACCTCGGCGACGTCGTCGGTGGCCTCGGTGCGCGACGCGCTGGCCACCGCGCTGCGCGACCCCGCGCTGAGCCTGCTGTTCTGGGTGCCGTCCGAGCGCAGCTACGTCGACCGGCGTGGACAGCTGGTGCTCCGCCCGCGTGCGTCCGGGGGCCGGTGGCTGGCCGAGGCACGCATCGACGAGCGGCAGCCGCTCGCGCTGGTGGAGCTGGCCGAGGGCCTGCGTGAGCGCGGACCCATGGTCGACGCGGTGCTGCGTGCCGGTTCGCAGGCGTTGCTCACCGCGCAGCTGCAGGCGGTGGCGACCGCGCAGCTGGAACAGGTGCTGGCGGCCCAGGCGCGGGTGGAGGAGCGGGAGACCGCGGAGCGGCGCCGCCTGGAGCAGGACCTGCGCGAGGGGGCGCAGCGGCAGCTGGTGTCGCTGGCGTCCCGGCTGGAAGGGCTGACCGGGCTGCCGGAGCCGGCCCGGTCGGTGGCGGTGTCGTGCCGGGCCGAGGTGGTGGGCACGATCGCCGACCTGGAGGCGCTGGCGCGCGGCCTGCACCCGTCGGTGCTGCGTACCGACGGGCTGGGGGCGGCGCTGGACGAGGTCGCGGCCCGGTTGGGGTTGGCGGTGCGGGTGGCGGTGCGGGCCGGGCGCAAGCCGCCGGCGGTGGAGGCGACGGCGTACTTCGCGCTCTGCGAGGGCCTGACGAACGTGGCCAAGTACGCCCCCGGTGCCCGGGTGCGGATCGAGGTGACCGAGGCCGACGGCTGGTTGCACGGGGTGGTGGCCGACGACGGGCCGGGTGGGGCGCGGGTGATCCCCGGGGGCGGGCTGGCCGGTATCGACCGGCGCATCCGGGCGCTGCACGGGCGCACGCTCGTCGAGAGCGAGCCCGGCGCCGGCACCCGGTTGCGCATCAGCCTCCCCAGCGCCTGACCCGGACGGTCCGCCCGGGCCGCACGGCCTCCCGCCGGCCGGCCGTCCGCGCGCCGGGGCCGTGGTCAGGCGGCCGTGGTCAGGCGGCGGTGGCGGCTGCGGCCGCCCGGCGGGCGCGGCGGGTCGCCCGGGCGCAGCGGGCGAGGTAGAGCGGTGACGGCGGGATCCACCCCAGCTGCAACGCCATCGACTGGTCGTCGCGCACGGCCCAGTGCTCGACCACCAGCCCGTTCCGCACGCGCTGGAAGTGGGCGTGGCGCACCTCGAACCGCCGCCCGGTCGGCGCGAACGCCCGCTCCACCCGGCCGTCGGCGTTCCACACCACGAAGTCCCCGGTCTGGCGCCCGGACATCCGCCCGTAGGTGACCGCCAGGTCGCCCTCGACGACGCTCTCGTCGACCGCGAACGCCAGCTCGCTGAACGCCGAGCGCAGCCAGAGCGCGGTGGCCCAGAAGGCCTCCGGCCCGGTGCCCCGGCACGCCGGCGGTTCGTCCACCGCCTCGCGGTTGGTCGCGTCGGGGTGGACGACCGCGCGCAGGTCCGCCACCGTCCCCGCCATCACCAGGTGGATCGCTCGTTCCGCGATGTCGTGCATGCTGCCCTCCAAATTCGATACATGATGCTGTACACAATTGAGGACAGTAGGCTGTATCGAACCCTGTGGCAAACGGTATTCCGGAGATCCATGCCCTACGACAACCGCACGCGTGCCGCGGCCGCGCGCGCGACCCGCGCCGCCGTCCTCGCCGCCGCCCGCGAGTCGTTCCTGGCCAACGGCTACGCCGGCACGACGATCCGGGCGGTGGCCGGCGCCGCCGGCGTCTCCCAGGAGACCGTCTACAAGCGGTTCGGCGGCAAGGCCGGGCTGCTCAAGGACGTCTACGACGTCGCGATGGCCGGCGACGACGAGCCGGTGCCGATCGCCGGGCGGCCGCAGTCGCTCGCCGTGCACCGCGCGGTCACGCCCCGGGAGACCACCCGCGCCTACGCCGCGCTGGCCCGGTGGCTGATGGAGCGGGCCGGTGCGGTGCTGCGGGTCGTCGTGCCGGCCCGGGGGAGCGACCCGGAGCTCGACGCGTTCGTGCGCACGATCGACGGGGAGCGCCTGATCGGCACCCGGATGGCGGTCACCGCCTGGGACGAGCACGGCTGGCTGCGTCCGGGCCTCGGCCGCGACCGGGCGATCGACACCGTCTGGACGCTCAACTCACCGGCGGTGTGGCTCCTGCTCGACGAACGGGGCTGGACCGGCGAGGACTACGAACGCTGGCTGCGCGAGACCCTCGACGCCACGGTCCTGAGCTGAGTCACGGCGCGCGCGAGCCGCGGGCCTCCTCCTGCTCGACCAGGGCGTCCAGGTCGTCGAGCCGGCGCAGGCCGCGCAGCGGCCGGCGCATGCGGTGGTTGCCCTCGAGCGTGTCCTCGTGGCGCGCCAGGAAGCTCCAGTACCCGGCGGTGTAGGGGCAGGCGTCGTCGCCGGTGCGGTGTTTCGGGTCGTAGCGGCAGCCGCCGCAGTAGTCGCTCATCCGGTTGATGTAGGCGCCGCCGGCCGCGTAGGGCTTGGTGCTCATCCGGCCGCCGTCGGCGAACTGGCTCATGCCGATGACGTTCGCGGTCATCACCCACTCGTAGCCGTCGACGAAACACCGGTGGAACCAGTCGGCGACCGCGCCGGGCCGCCAGCCGCGCTGCATCGCGTAGTTGCCCAGCACCATCAGCCGGGGGATGTGGTGCACCCAGCCGCGGTCGCGCACCCCGGCGAGCACGTCGGACAGGCAGCGCGCCTCGACCGCGTCGGCGTCCAGCGAGGCGAACCAGGCCGGGAGGGCGCGGCGGGCGTCCAGCGCGTTGGCGGTGCGGTACCGGGGCTCGAAGTACCAGTACAGATGCCAGACGAAGTCACGCCAGCCGAGGATCTGCCGGGTGAAGCCCTCCACGCCGGCCAGCGGCGCCGCGCCGGACCGGTAGGCCTGCTCGGCCCGGTCGACGACCTCGCGCGGATCCAGCAGCCCCAGGTTGATCGCCGCGCTGAGCAGGCTGTGGGCCATCAGTGGATCGTTCGCGAGCATCGCGTCCTCGTGCGGCCCGAACGCCGGGAGCCGGTGCTCGACGAAGTGACGCAGGCGGGCCAGCGCCTCGGTCCTGGTCGCCGGGAACAGGCGCGGCCCGTCGTTGCCGACGAACTCGATGCCCTCGTCGTGCTGCCATCGGTCGAGGTCGGCGCGCACCTCGTCGTCGATGGCGTCCTCGCGGATCGGCGGGGGCGGTGGGACGTCGAGCGTGCGCGCGCCCCGGGGCGGCGGCTCCCGGTTCTCGGCGTCGTAGTTCCAGTGCCCGCCGGCCGGTTCGTCCCCGTCCATCAGCACGTCGTGCTGACGCCTGGCGAAGCGGTAGAAGTCCTCGAGGCGCAGGTGCTTCCTCCCGTCCGCCCAGGCCACGAAGTCTCCCGGCGCGGTGACGAACCCGCGCGGTGGCCGCATCTCCACCGTGTCCAGGCGCTGGACGAACGCGCGGGCGGCCCGCGAGGTCGGGTGACACACGCTGACCGGCTCGGTGAGCGCCTCCGCGTACGTCTCGGACCGGACGAGACGCACGTCGTCGCCCGCGGCCTCCCGGTGCCGCAGCGCGGACAGCACCAGATGGGCCTTCTGCCGGTGGAACACCCGCCGCCGGAACACCGCCTTCGACTCGACGAGCAGCACCGGCTGGTCCGGCGCGTCGAGGAAGTGCGGCCCCAACTGATCGGCGAACAGCCAGCGTCTCTCCACCCGCACGAGGCTATTTCGCCGCCCGTAGGATCGAGGGATGACGGTGCGTGTCGGGCTGGTCGGAGCGGGTCCCTGGGCGACGAGTTTCACCGGGCCGATGCTCGCGGCCGGGCCGGGCACCAGCCTGGCCGCGGTGTGGGCGCGTCGCCCCGAGGCCGCGCGTGCGCTGGGCGTGCCGGTGGCCGACAGTTTCGACGCGCTCCTCGGCACCTGCGACGCGGTGGCGTTCGCGGTCCCGCCGGACGTGCAGGCCGAGCTCGCGCCGCGCGCGGCCGCGGCCGGCAAGCACCTGTTGCTGGAGAAGCCGGTCGCGTTCGGCCTCGAGGCCGCCGAGCGGGTCGCGGCCGCGGCCGACGCGGCGGGCGTCGTCACCCAGCTGATGCTCACCAACCGCTGGTCGGCGGCCGTGCCGGAGTTCGTGGAGCGGGTGCGGACGGCCGGTCCGCGGGTCCTGCGCGCGGAGTTCGTCGGCAGCGGCGCGATGCCCGGCTCGTTCTTCGCCACGCCCTGGCGCCGCCCGGAGGCCGCGCTGCCGGACGTCGGTCCGCACGTGTTCGACCTGCTCGAGTCGGCCGCGGGCCCGGCCACCGTGGTGCACGCCCGGCGGGCGGGCGCGGTCACCGCGGTGACGTTCGAGCACGCCGGCGGTGCGGTCAGCTCCGCGGTGCTCTCGATCGCCACGCCCGGCGCGCACGGACCGATGAGGTGCGAGGCGATCACCGACGGCGGGCGCATCGACCTCGCCGACCCGGGCGCGGAGGACCCGGCGACCGTGCAGCGGCGCATCGCGTCGACGTTCGCCGAGGCGGTCGCCAGCGGGAAGAGCCCGTCGCCCGACGTCCACCGCGGTCTCGAGCTGCAGCGGCTGCTCACCGCCGCCGAGGCCGCGCTCAAGAGTTGAACTAGTCCAGAGCAGAACTTGATCTGGTCCAGAAAAGTGCACTAGGGTTCGGTTCCGTGACGCCCGACTTCGTAGCGCAGCTGCGGACGGCCGAGCTGCGCGTGACCCGCCCGCGTCTCGCGGTGCTGGCCGCGCTGCACGGCCACCCGCACGTGGACACCGACACCGTGTTCGCGCTGGTCCGGGAGGAACTGCCGACGGTGTCCCGCCAGGCGGTGTACGACGTGCTGCACGCGCTGACCGCCGCCCGGCTGGTGCGGCGGATCGAGCCGGCCGGTGCCACCGCCCGGTACGAGTCCCGGGTGGGGGACAACCACCACCACGTCGTGTGCCGCTCCTGCGGCGCGATCGCCGACGTCGACTGTGCCGTCGGCCATGCCCCCTGTCTCACTGCCTCGGACGACCATGGTTTTGTGGTGGATGAGGCGGAGGTCGTCTTTTGGGGCATATGCCCCGAATGTTCGGCTAGTCGTAATGCCCAGTGAAACAACGCAGTTCGGAAGGACGCAGATGAGCTCCCCAGACAACGCTCCCTCCAGCGCGCAAGGTGTAGACCAGAAAGCGGCGTCGGGCTGCCCGGTCGCGCACGACTCGGTCACCTCGCACGGCAGCGAGAGCGAGAACCCGGCGATCGACTCGCCGAAGCCGAAGACCGGCGGCCGCCCGCACACCAACCGGGACTGGTGGCCCAACAGCCTCGACCTGACCGTGCTGCACGCCCACTCGTCGAAGGTCAACCCGCTGGGCGAGGACTTCGACTACGCCGAGGAGTTCAAGAAACTCGACGTCGAGGCGCTCAAGCGCGACATCACCGAGGTCCTCACCACCTCGCAGGACTGGTGGCCGGCCGACTTCGGCCACTACGGCGGCCTGATGATCCGCCTGAGCTGGCACGCCGCGGGCACCTACCGCATCGGCGACGGCCGCGGTGGCGCCGGCGACGGCGGCCAGCGGTTCGCGCCGCTGAACAGCTGGCCGGACAACGCCAACCTGGACAAGGCCCGCCGCCTGCTCTGGCCGGTGAAGCAGAAGTACGGCCAGAAGATCTCCTGGGCCGACCTGCTGGTCCTGGCGGGCAACGTCGCGCTGGAGTCGATGGGCTTCAAGACGTTCGGCTTCGGCTTCGGCCGCGCCGACACCTGGGAGCCGGAAGAGATCTTCTGGGGCCCCGAGGACGCCTGGCTGGGTGACGAGCGCTACGTCTCCGACTCGGAGATGGCCGAGGACGTCGGCGCCACCGAGATGGGCCTGATCTACGTCAACCCCGAGGGCCCGCGCGGCAGCGCCGACCCGATCGCCGCGGCGCACTTCATCCGCGAGACGTTCGGCCGGATGGCGATGAACGACGAGGAGACCGTCGCCCTCATCGCCGGTGGCCACACGTTCGGCAAGACCCACGGCGCCGGCATCGCCGACGACCACGTGGGCGCCGAGCCCGAGGGTGCGCCGATCGAGGCCCAGGGCCTGGGCTGGCTGAGCACCTACGAGAGCGGCAAGGGCAAGGACACGATCACGTCCGGCCTCGAGGTCACCTGGACCGACAAGCCCACCCAGTGGAGCAACCGCTTCTTCGAGATCCTGTACGGCTACGAGTGGGAGCTCACCACGAGCCCCGGCGGCGCCAAGCAGTACGTGGCGAAGACGTCCGACGAGATCATCCCGGACCCGTTCGACGCCACCAAGAAGTACCGCCCGACGATGCTCACGACCGACCTGTCGCTGCGCATGGACCCGGAGTACGACAAGATCTCGCGCCGGTTCCTGGAGAACCCGGACGAGTTCGCGCTGGCGTTCGCCAAGGCCTGGTACAAGCTGCTGCACCGCGACATGGGCCCGGTCAGCCGCTTCCTCGGCCCGTGGGTGGCCGAGCCGCAGCTCTGGCAGGACCCGGTGCCCGCCGTCGAGGGCCAGCTCGTCGGGGACGCCGACGTGGCCGCGCTCAAGGCCACGGTGCTCGAGTCCGGCCTGAGCGTCTCCGAGCTGGTGCGGACGGCGTGGGCGTCGGCCGCGAGCTTCCGCTCGACCGACAAGCGGGGTGGCGCCAACGGTGCTCGCCTCCGCCTCGAGCCGCAGCGCAGCTGGGCCGTCAACCAGGGCACCGGCCCGGTGATCGAGAAGCTCGAGAGCATCGCCCGTGAGTTCAACGCCGCCGGTGGCGCGCAGATCTCGGTCGCCGACCTGATCGTCCTGGCCGGCAACGCCGCGATCGAGAAGGCCGCGAAGGACGCGGGCGTCGACGTGACCGTGCCGTTCCGGCCCGGCCGCACCGACGCCACCCAGGAGCAGACCGACGTCGAGTCGTTCGCGGTGCTCGAGCCGCGGGCCGACGGGTTCCGCAACTACCTGCGCTCCGGCGAGAAGCTCCAGCCCGAGACGCTGCTCGTCGACCGCGCGTACCTGCTGAACCTGACCGCGCCGGAGATGACCGTCCTGGTCGGTGGCCTGCGTGCGCTGGGCAACAACGTCGGTGGCGCGAAGCACGGCGTCTTCACCGACCAGCCGGGCGTTCTCACCAACGACTTCTTCGTCAACCTGCTGTCGCCGGGGACGAAGTGGAAGGCGTCGGCGACCGACGAGAACGTCTACGACATCACCGACGTCACCACCGGTGAGCTGAAGTGGACCGCCACCGCGGTCGACCTGATCTTCGGCTCGAACTCGCAGCTGCGTGCCCTCGCCGAGGTGTACGCGAGCGAGGACGCGCGCGACAAGTTCGTCAAGGACTTCGTCGCCGCGTGGGTGAAGGTGTCGGAGCTCGACCGGTACGACCTGGCCTGAGCAACACCGCAGAGCGGGCCCGGCCATCGGCCGGGCCCGCTTTTCTATCGGCCGATCTTGTCCAGCTCGGCGACGTCGTCCGCCGACAGGACGAGCCCGGCCCCGGCGGCGTTCTCGCGCAGGTGGGCCACCGACGACGTGCCCGGGATCAGCAGCACGTTCGGTGACCGCTGCAGCAGCCAGGCCAGCGCCACCGACATCGGCGTCGACCCCAGCCGGGCCGCCACCGCCGAGAGCGCCTCGGACTGCAGCGGGCTGAAGCCGCCGAGGGGGAAGAACGGCACGTAGGCGATGCCGTCGGCGGCGAGCGCGTCGATCAGGTCGTCGTCGTGGCGGTGCGCGAGGTTGTACATGTTCTGCACGCAGACGATCGGCGCGATCGCCCGCGCCTCGGCGACCTGCTCCGGGGTCGCGTTGCTCACCCCGAGGTGCCGGATCAGCCCCTGCCCGCGCAGCTCGGCGAGCGTCTCGAACGCGGCCGCGACCGGCTCGGCCACCGGCCCCTCGGCGTCGCCCAGCCGGAGGTTGACCACGTCGAGGACGTCCAGGCCGAGGTGGTCGAGGTTCTCGCGGACCTGACGGCGCAGGCTCTCGGGGTCACGCGCGGTGGGCCAGCCGCCCTGGGCGTCGCGGCGGGCGCCGACCTTGGTCACGACGTGCAGCGACGCCGGGTAGGGGTGGAGTGCCTCGCGGATCAGCTCGTTGGTGACCGACGGCCCGTAGGCGTCGGAGGTGTCGATGTGGGTGACGCCGAGCTCGACCGCCGTCCGCAGCACCGCGAGCGCGCCGGCGTGGTCGGCGGGCGGGCCCAGGACCCAGGGCCCGGCCAGCTGCATCGCGCCGTACCCGAACCGGGTGACGCTCAGGTCGCCCAACATCCATGTCCCGCCAGGAAGTTCTGTCATGGGACCTACTATGAACAGGTAACTCTCTAGCGGGAAGTAGGCACCTCAAAGTGCGTAACGCTCCGTATGACGCCTTCTTGGCCCAGTGTCCGAGCCGGCAGCTGCTCGACCGCATCTCCGACAAGTGGAGCACGTTGACGCTCTGCGCCCTGAGCGACGGCCCGCTGCGCTACTCCGAGCTCGCCCGCCGGCTCGACGGCGTCAGCCAGAAGATGCTCACCCAGACCGTGCGCACCCTGGAGCGCGACGGCCTGGTCAGCCGTACCGTCGAGCCCACCGTGCCGATCTCGGTCACCTACGAGCTGACCGACCTCGGCTGGTCGCTGCTCGCCACCGTGCGCGGCGTGAAGAGCTGGGCGGAGGAGCACATGGACGACGTGTTCGCGCACCGGAAGGCCCACGATGCCCGAACCGCCGTGTGAGGCGGCCCGCGCCGCCGCGCGGCGGGCGGCCCGGCGCGCCGGCGTCCGGGTCCGGCCGCTGGAGTCGTTGGCGGACGCGGTCGGCTGCGAGCAGCTGTTCCGGGACGTCTGGCAGACCGGCGCGAGCCAGGTACCGGTGCCGGCCGACGTCGTCCGCGCGCTGATCGACGCCGGTAGCTACGTCGTGGGGGCGTTCCGGGCCGGGTTGATGCTCGGCGCCTGCGTCGCGGTCTGGGGCCCGCCGGGAAGCGCGCGCCTGCACAGCCACATCGCCGGGGTCCGGGCGGGCGCCCGCGGCGGCGACGTCGGGCTGGCGCTGAAACTCGACCAGCGCGCCTACGCCATGGACCACGCGGTCACCGAGGTGACCTGGACGTTCGACCCGCTGATCAGCCGCAACGCGCACTTCAACCTGCGCAAGCTCGGCGGCGTCGCGGACACCTATCTCGTCGACCACTACGGGCGGCTGGTCGACGGCCTGAACGGCGACGACCCGTCCGACCGGCTGCTGGTCCGCTGGCACCTCGACGACGAGCGCACCCGCCGGGCCTGCGACGACGGGGTCGCGACCCCGGTGGACGGACCCCGCGTCCCGGTGCCGCCGGACATCGAGGACCTGCGCCGGCGCGACCCGGTGGCGGCCGGGAACTGGCGCCGGTCGGTGCGCGAGGCCCTGGCCGGCCCGCTCGCCGCGGGCGGCCTGATCGTCGACTTCGACCGCGCCGAGAGCGCCTACCGGCTCGCGCTCAGCTGAGCGTCTCCGGCGTCGCGTCCGCCAGCGCCAGGCGCAGGCCCGGCAGCACCGCGTCCAGATCGCGGGTGGTGCGGAACACGACGACGGCGGCGTGCTCGTCCACCGGGCCGCCCGGGCCGCCCGGGCCGCCCGAGCCGCCGAACAGCCGCAGGACGTCGGCCATCGCCCGGTCGAACTCGTCGAGCGGGTCCGCGCCGACGCCGCGCAGCCAGCGGCGCAACACGTAGTTGTGGGCGGTGACCACGGCGTTGGCCAGCAGTTCGGCGTGCAGCGGGTCGCCGCCGATGCCGCGGTCCACCGCGAACTCGCGGAACAGCCGCTGGTACTGCTGCAGGCCGCTGATCTCGCGCTGGCGCAGCGCCGGCACCGTGCGGGTCAGCCGGTACCGCGCCCGGGCCAGGTCGCCCTCGTCGAGGTAGTGGGTAAGTACCAGACGGGCGCCTTCGACGATCGCGGGCACCCCGGCGTCGGGTGCGGCCGCGTGGAACCGGTCACGCACGGCGACGAGAAGTGACTCGTGGTGGGGGAAGATCACGTCGTCCTTCGCGCCGAAGGCCCGGAAGAACGTCGTCCGGCCGACACCGGCCCGGGCGGCGATGTCCTCGACCGTCGTCTGCTCGTACCCCTGCTCCTCGAACAGGGCGAACGCCGCGGCGGTCAGCCGTTCCCGCGCGGACTCGTTGACCATTCGTCCACCTCCCTGGTACTGAGTACCATAGAGCGGAACCCAGTACCAGGAGGTCGCATGAGAGTCGGAATCGTGGGCTGCGGGCTGATGGGGTCCGGCATCGCCGAGGTCTGCGCGCTGGCCGACCTGGACGTGGTCGTCGTCGAGACCACCGCCGACGCCCTGGAGCGCGGACGGCAGCGCCTGGCCACCTCGCTGCAGCGCTCGGCGGCGCGGCGCAAGGTCGACGACGCCGCGACCGTGCTGGGGCGCATCCGGTTCACCACCGAGCTGACCGACCTCGCCGACCGCGAGATCGTCATCGAGGCGGTCGCCGAGGACGAGGCGGCCAAGGTCGCGATCTTCGAACAGCTCGACAAGATCGTCGAGTTCCCCGACGCGATCCTGGCGTCGAACACCTCGTCGATCCCGATCATGCGGCTGGGCGTGGCCACGTCCCGCCCCGAGCACGTGGTCGGCATCCACTTCTTCAACCCGGTGCCGGTGCTCAACCTGGTGGAGCTGGTGCCGAGCCTGCTGACCGACCCGGACGTCGCCGACACCGCCCGCGACTTCATCGCCGGTGTGCTGGGCAAACACGTGATCGTCGCGCAGGACCGGGCCGGGTTCATCGTCAACGCGCTGCTCATCCCGTACACGCTCTCCGCGGTGCGGATGATGGAGTCCGGGTTCGCCACCGCGGACGACATCGACCAGGGCATGGTGCGCGGCGCCGCCCACCCGATGGGCCCGCTCGCGCTGTGCGACCTGATCGGGCTCGACACCGTGCACGCCGTCGCCGAGTCGCTCTACGCCGAGTTCAAGGAACCGCTCTACGCCCCGCCGCCGCTGCTGTCGCGCATGGTCGACGCCGGGCTCCTCGGCCGCAAGACCGGCCGGGGTTTCTACGCATACAAGGACACGAAATGACGTTCGACCTGTTCCGGCTGTCCGACGACCACGACGACCTCCGCGCGGCCGTGCGCGACCTGGTCGCCGACAAGATCACGCCGCACGCCGCCGAGGTCGACGCGACCGCGTCGTACCCGCACGAGGCCCAGGCCGCGCTGGTGGCGGGTGACTTCCACGCCGCGCACGTGCCCGAGGAGTACGGCGGCGTCGGCGCGGACGCGCTCGCGGTCTGCCTGATCATCGAGGAGGTCGCGCGCGGCTGCGCGTCCTCGTCGCTGATCCCGGCGGTGAACAAGCTCGGGAGCATGCCGCTGCTGCTGGCGGCGTCCGAGGAGGTCAAGCAGCGCTACCTGCCGCCGCTGGCCCGCGGCGAGGCCGGGTTCTCCTACGCGCTCAGCGAGCGCGAGGCCGGCAGCGACACCGCCTCGATGCGTACCCGCGCCCGCCGCGACGGCGACGAGTGGGTGCTCAACGGAGCCAAGGCCTGGATCACCAACGCCGGGGTCTCGGAGTACTACACCGTGCTCGCGATCACCGACCCGGACGGCCGGCGCGGGGCCAACGCCACCGCGTTCGTCGTCGAGAAGAGCGACGCCGGGGTGACGTTCGGCGCGCCCGAGCGCAAGCTCGGCATCAAGGGGTCCCCGACCCGCGAGGTGCTGCTCGACAACGTCCGGATCCCCGACGACCGGCGGGTCGGCGACGTGGGCGACGGCCTCAAGATCGCGCTGCGCACGCTCGACCACACCCGGGTCACGATCGGCGCGCAGGCCGTCGGCATCGCCCAGGGCGCGCTCGACGTGGCCACCGCCTACGTCCGGGAGCGCAAGCAGTTCGGTAAGCGGGTGGCCGACTTCCAGGCCATCCAGTTCATGCTCGCCGACATGGCGATCAGCCTGGAAGCCGCCCGGCAGCTGGTGTACGTGGCCGCGGCCAAGTCCGAGCGCGGCGACGACGACCTGCCGTTCTTCGGCGCGGCCGCGAAGTGCCAGGCCTCCGACACCGCCATGAGGATCACCACCGACGCGGTGCAGCTGCTCGGCGGCGCCGGGTACACGCAGGACTTCCCGGTGGAGCGGATGATGCGCGACGCGAAGATCACCCAGATCTACGAGGGCACCAACCAGATCCAGCGCCTGGTGGCGGCCCGCTCACTGCTGCGCTGACGTGCGGCGGAGCACCAGCAGTGCGATGTCGTCCTCGCCGCGGCTCTCGGCCAGGACACGCAGCACCCGGTCGCAGTAGCGCTCGAGGTCGTCGTCGACGGGCATGGACAGCGTCCGCAGCTGCTCCATGCCCTCGTCGATGGCCGTGCCGCGCATCTCCACCAGGCCGTCGGTGACCAGCACCAGGCTGCCGCCGTCGGGGATCGTGAACGTCACCTCCGGGCGCCGGAACGGCCCGACCCCGAGGATCGTGCCCCGCACGCCGACGTACTCCGCGCCCGCGGTCGTGGACAGCAGCGGCGGCAGGTGGCCCCCGCTGGCGGCGACCACGGTGCCGGTGGCGGGGTCGACGGTGAGCAGCAGCACGGTGGCCAGCGTCCCCGGGTGGTAGCGGCGCAGCATCGCGTCCAGGCGGGACAGGATCTCGGCCGGGCCGTGCCCGTCGACCGCGTACGCACGCAGCGCGTGGCGCAGCTCGGCCATCACGGTGGCCGCGCGCAGCGAGTGGCCGACGACGTCGCCGATCGCGACCAGCAGGCGGCCGTCGACGTCGGCGATCTCGTAGAAGTCACCGCCGATCTCGGCGGTCGCGATCGCCGGCACGTACCGGAACGCCACCTGGGCGCCACGCACCGCGGGCAGATCGCGGGGGAGCAGGCTGCGCTGGATCGTCAGCGCCACGTCGCGCTCCTCGGCGTAGGAGCGCAACGCGTCGACGGCCAGCGCGGTGGCCTGCCCGAGCTGGCTGAGCAGGTCCCGGTCCTCGTCCTCGTGCGCGGTGCCCGGCCGGAGCAGCGCCACCGCGGTCGGTGCCCGCCGCGGCCGGGCCGGTACCACCGAGGCCAGCCACGGGGTGCCGGGGCCGGTCGGCTCGAGCGCCTGCAGCCAGTGCGGCGGAGGGTCGGTCACGACCTGCACGCCGTCCTCGATCAGCCCGCCGGCCGCCGGGTGACGGTACGCCCGGGAGCGGCCTCCGGACGCCGCCACCGTGATGCCGTCACCGGCGTGGTCGACCGCGCTGGCCACCGCGGGCGCGTCGAACACCGCGGACGCACCGCTCGCCGCCGCGGCCAGCACGTCCTCCACCGACCGCGCGGCGTTGATCGTCAGCGTCGCGGAGGCCAGCAGCGCCAACCGGCGGGCCAGCCGCTCGGCCCGCTGCCGGGCCCGCGAGTACCGCAGCATCGCGTGCGCGGTGGCGACCAGCTCGTCCGGGTCGATCGGCTCGGTCAGGTAGGCGTCGGCGCCCTCGGAGAGGCCCCGGGTGCGGTCGGTGACGTCGACCGACGTGGCCGAGACGAACACGACCGGCACACCGGCCGCCGCCGGGTTGTTCTTGATCCGGTCGCAGACGGTGAAACCGTCCAGGTCCGGCAGGTTGACGTCGAGGAAGACCAGCTCGACGTCGGTGTCGTCCACCCGGGCGAGCGCCTCCGTGCCGGTCGCGGCCTCCACGACCCGGTGCCCGGCGCGCCGCAGCCAGGTGCCGAGGACGTACCGGTTGGCCGCGGCGTCGTCGACGACGAGCACGGTGGCGGCGCGTTCCGGGACGGTCACGAGCGGCGCACCGCGTCAGCCACCGCGGCCACGTCGAGTGCGGTCTTCGACAGCACGGTGACGAGCGGGTCGTCGGTGGGGGTCCAGCTGGTCTCCGAGGTGACGACCACCACCGGGGTCGCGGCCAGCGCCTCCTCGGCCCGCAGTGCGGCCAGGATCTCCTCGCCGCTCACCCCGGGCATCCGCAGGTCGAGGAAGACGACGTGCGGGCGCACCCGCCGGATCACCGGCAGCGCTTCGCGGGCGTCGGCCACCTCGGCGATCTCGCGGTCGTCGCCGTCCAGTTCCTCGAGCGTCGACCGCAGCACCCGCCGGAACGTGGGGTCGTCGTCGACGACGACGATCCGGGTCGGCCCGGACCGTGGCTGTCCGGCCTCACCGGCCGGTCGCTGCGGCGCGCGGGGGAGCACCACGGTCACCGTCGTGCCCTCGTCCGGCACGCTGCGCAGGTCGAGCTCGCCGCCGAGGGCGGCCACCAGCCGGCGGACCAGCGCCAGCCCGAGCCCGGTGCCGCCCACCTGGGCCTGCAGCGCGCCCGGCACCTGGTAGAACTCCTCGAAGATGCGCTCCTGCTGGTCGGCCGCGATGCCGATGCCGGTGTCGGTGACGACGAACGTGATCGTCCCGGCCGCGGCACGCACGTCGAGGCGCACCTCACCGCGCACCGTGTACTTCAGCGCGTTCGTCATCAGGTTACGCAGCACGTGGGTCAGCAGCAGGCCGTCGCTCTGCAGGGCCGGCGGCGGGTCGGGGTCGGCCACCACGAGCGTGACCTCCGCGCGCGCGTTCGCCGGCGCCAGCGCGGCACGGAGCTGCCCGAGCAGCACACGCAGGTCCACCGCCTCCCAGGTCGGCTGGATCCGGGTGGCTTCGGCTTTGGCCAGGTCGAGCAGGTCGTTGACCATCCGCAGCAGATCGGCCGCGGACCGGCCGACGAGCTCGATCTGGTGTTCCTGCTCGGCCGAGAACGGCGGGTCGGCCACCGTGGTCATCACCCGCACCAGCCCGAGGATCGAGTTCACCGGCGCGCGCAGCTCGTGGTTGACGTGCCGGAGGAAGCGGGTCTTGGCGTCGTTGGCCTCGCGCAGCCGCTGGGAGCGGTCCTCGAGCTCGGCGTAGAGCGCCACCACACCCTGGTTGGTGTGCTCCAGCTCCTCGGTCAGCTCGTTGTAGAGGGCCAGCACACCCCGGTTGGTCTCCTCCAGCTCCTCGTTCATGCGGATCTGCGCGTCCCGGTTGCGCTCGGCCTCGTCCAGGGCGGCGAGCAGCTCCTGGTTCTGCCGCCACAGCTCGTCGGCCGGGGTGGTGGGGCGCAACGCGGCCAGCTCGGTCCGGACCCGGGCCGTATCGATCGGTGTCCGCACGGTCTTGACCAGCGTGATCGTCACGTTCGCCGCGTCCTGCTCGACCCGCAGGTCGTCCACCAGCCGGGCCGCGCCGGCCAGCCCGTCCGGACCCGGCCGCTCGCGCGCACCGGCCAGCGCGCGGTCGGTGACGCCGGACAACTCGACGCGTAGCGCGCGCACCGACGCCCGGAACAGCGCGGTCACCGCGGTGGGCTCGGCCAGCAGCACCCGCCCGACCTCGCTCAGCGCCGTCGCCACCCGGGTCTGGTCGGACGAGTCCAGGCCCACCGCCGCCGCGACCGCCCGGCCGCTGTGACGGAGCGCGAAGACGTCCGCTTCGCCGCGCAGGTGCACGCGCAGCACGACGTCGTCGGTCACGGCCGGCTCGTCAGGACGAGGACGCCGGCGTCGTCGCGGCGGGTACCGGCGTCGCGCAGGAGCGCGGCCGCGATCACCAGCGGGTCGTGGCCCGCGAGCCCCCACTGCCCGTCGAACGACCAGCGGGTGCTCAGCCCGTCGGTGTGCAGCACGATCAGCGCGTTGCCCTCGACCGGGTAGTCGAACGACCGGATCGTGCGGGCCTGGTGCCCGGCGATGCCCGGCATCGACGTGACGTGGCGGCTGCGCTCGCCCGACCGCAGCACCGCGCCGGCGACGTTGCCCAGCCCGGCGAACTGCACCAGGCCGCGGGTCTGGTCGAGGCGCACGACGCCCACCGCGGCGCCCCGGGTCGGTCTCAGCTCCCGGTGCAGGCGGGTGACCAGCGCGGTCACGTCCTCGTCGGCGGTCTCGGTGAACACCTCGACGGCGCGCTGGGCCGCGCGGGCGGCCAGCGGGCCGTGCCCGAGGCCGTCGCAGAGCACGGCCACCACGCCGTCCGCGGTGCGCCGGACCGCGTAGGCGTCCCCGCACGCGGTCTCCCCGGCCATCGGCCGCGTGAGCCCGGCCGCGCGGTCCCGGCCGGGCGCCGCCGGTGCGCCGATCCGGGTGATCGGGCGGCGCGGGGCCGCGAACCGCGCGGCGACCACGGTTCCGCGTTCCGGCTGCGACCAGGCGTCGAACGTCGACGCCAGCCGGGTGACCGCGCCGAGCCCCACCCCGAGCGTGCCGCCGGTGGAGTACCCGTCGCGCAGGTGCGCCTCGAAGTCCGCCATGCCCGGGCCGTGGTCCAGCGCGATCACCTCGACGGCCGGCTCGGCGGTGCCGTCGGCCGAGGAGTACGGGCGGGTGAGCCGTAACGCCATCGCGCCGTCGTGGGCGTGCCGGTGCAGGTTGCCGGCCAGTTCGGTGACCGCGATCGCCAGCTCGCCCGAGCGCGCCTCGTCGAAACCGGCCCGGTCCGCCAGCCCGGTGGCCATCCGCCGGGCCGCCCCGACCGCGCTGGTGTCGTCGATCGGGATCCACAGCACCTCGGCGCCGATCAGCGGCTCCACTTGGCCACCGTGATCCGGGTACCCCGGCCGACCTCGGTGTCGAGGTCGAACTCGTCGACGAGACGCCGCGAACCCGACAGCCCGAGGCCCATCCCTCCGCCGGAGGTCCAGCCGTCGGTCATCGCCAGGTCGAGGTCGGCGATGCCGGGCCCCTCGTCGGCGAACACGACCCGCACCCCGCGCCGGGCGCCGTTCTGCACCGCGGTGACCTCGGCGGTCCCGCCCCCGCCGTAGAGCAGGGTGTTGCGGGCCAGCTCGCTGGCCGCGGTGACGAGCTTGGTCTGGTCGATCAGCGACAGCTTGACCGCCACCGCCACCGACCGGACCAGCTGCCGTACCCGCACCACGTCCTCGTCGGACGCGATCGGTTGCCGCTGCGGCTGCCCGGCGGCCGGAAGGGTCACGGCCGGTCTCACCGGCTCTCGGGTGCGTGCAGCGTCGGCGCGATCGACCGGGAGTCCTCGGCGCCGGCCGCCCAGGCCCGGCGCAGTAGCGCCAGACCCTTCTCCAGGTTCAGCGCGGTACGCACCTCGCCCAGCGACAGGCCCAGCTCGACGAGCGTGATCGCCACCGCGGGGCGCATGCCCACCACGACGGTGTCGGCGTCGAGCAGCCGGGACACCGACGCGGTCGTGGCGAGGATCCGGCCGATGAACGAGTCGACGATCTCCAGCGCGGTGATGTCGATGACGACACCGCGCGCCCCGGTCGCGGTGATGCGCTCGGCCAGCGCGTCCTGCATCGCGATCGCGGTCTGGTCGGACAGGTCGACCTGGATCGAGAGCAGCAGGACGTCGTCGAGCTTCAGGATCGGGATGGCGTCCACGTCACGCACCGCTCGCGGCGCGGGCGGCGTCCTGGCGGCGCAGGGCCAGCGACAGCGCGTCGGCCAGGCTGGCCTTGGTCGCGATGTCCCCGAACTCGATGCCGAGCGCCACGATGGTCTGCGCGATCTGCGGCCGGATGCCGGAGATGATCGCCTCGGCGCCCATCAGGCGGGCCGCCATCACGGTCTTGAGCAGGTGCTGGGCGACCTGGGTGTCGACCGCGGGCACGCCGGTGATGTCGATGATCGCGTAGTCGGCGTCGTAGGTGGTGAGCGCCTCGAGTAACTGCTCCATCACGGTCTGCGCCCGCGCGGAGTCGAGCGTGCCGACCAGCGGCACCGCGATGATGCCGTCCCAGAGCCGGACCACCGGCGTCGAGAGCTCCAGGAGCTGCTCGGCCTGCTCGGCGATGATCTGCTCGCGCGCCTGCGAGTACGCCTCGAACGTCTGGAGGCCGAGGTCGTCGATCAGCTCCGAGAACTCGAGGAACCCGCTCAGCGGCAGGTCGTCCCCGATCCGGCGGCTGACGACCTGCTTGAGCGCGAACACGCTCACCGCGGTCTCGCGCGGGGAGAAACCCTGGATCGCGCGGGCGCGCGACAGTTCGCTCAGCAGCGCGCGTAACTCGCCGAACGACGCGGTGTCGACGGCGTCGTCCAGACCGGCCCGCAGGGCCCGGTAGAGATCGGCCAGCTCGGAGCGCACCTCGGCGCGGCTGACGCGGCCGCGGAGGCTGTCGGCGACGATCGCGGTCCACTCGTCGACAATGCCCTCCGGGTCGCCCGCGAGGACGGGCACGAGGCCCTGCGGCGAGTGGGTCTGGGACATCCGTGAGCTCCGATCCGGTGAGGTACCGGCCGCCCGGTGACGACGGCCCCGGCAACTATGACAGAGGGCGGCACGGTGCCGGTCGAGACCGTCCGTTCGTAGGTGACCGACGACTCACCGTGGTCGCCGCCGGTCTGCTCGTGGTGCTGGTCCGGGAGCGGCGCCGTCTGATCTACTGGGCGGTAACCGTCGTCGCCCCGAGGAGCCCGCGTGCGCGCAGTGCAGATCACCAGCCTCAACGGTCCGGCCGCACTCGAGGTGGTAACGGTCGACGAGCCGGCCGCCGGGCCCGAGGACGTCGTCATCGACGTGCACGTCGCCGGCGTCACGTTCCCCGAGGTGCTGCAGAGCCGCGGCGAGTACCAGCTGAAGCCGCCGTTGCCGTTCGTGCCCGGCTCGGAGGTCGCCGGCGTCGTCCGCTCCGGCCCCGGGTTCGCGCCCGGGCAGCGCGTCGCCGCGTTCCCCGCCCTGGGGGGCTTCGCCGAGGTGGTCACCGCGCGCCCGGCGCAGGTGTTCCCGCTGCCCGACGCGGTGTCGTTCGAGGCCGGCGCGGCGCTGCCGATGAACTACCTCACGGTGCACTTCGGACTGGTGCGGCGCGGGCAGCTGCGCGCGGGCGAGACCGTGCTGGTGCACGGCGCCGCCGGTGGGGTCGGCACGGCGGCGGTGCAGCTGGCGTCGGCCCTCGGCGCGCGGGTGATCGCGGTCGTCTCGACCAAGGACAAGATCGACACGGCCCGTGCGGCCGGTGCCGACGAGGTGATCCTCGCCGACGGGTTCAAGGACGCGGCCAAGGAGCTCACCGGTGGCCACGGCGTCGACCTCGTGGTGGACCCGGTCGGCGGCGACCGCTTCACCGACTCGCTGCGCAGCCTCGCGCGCGAGGGCCGGCTGCTGGTCATCGGCTTCACCGGCGGGGAGATCCCGCAGGTCAAGGTCAACCGCCTGCTGCTCAACAACATCAGTGTGGTCGGCGTCGGCTGGGGCGCGTTCTGGGTGCCGCAGCCGGAGTACCTGCAGGAGCAGTGGGCCGACCTGGCGCCGCTGCTGGCGGCGGGCAAGCTCGAGCCGGTGCTCGGCCGCTCGTTCCCGCTGGAGGAGGCGGGCCGGGCCCTGCTTGAACTCGACGAGCGCCGCGCCACCGGCAAGGTGCTGCTGGCGGTTCGCTAGCGCTCCGGGTGGCGGCGGGTTCCCGCCGACGGGTCGGACGACTCCCGCACCACCAGCCGGGGCGGGAGCAGCACCCGGGCCGCGGGGCTCCCGGGGGCCTTGACGCGGTCGAGCACCAGCCGCACGGCCTCGCGGCCCATCGTGTCGAGCGGGCTGACGATGCTGGTCAGCGCGGGTGACACGTCGGCGGCGATCGAGATGTCGTTGAAGCCGACCACCGCCACCTCGCGGCCGACCGCGACGCCCAGGTCGCGCAGCGCGCCCATCGCACCGATCGCGGCCATGTCGTTGACCACGAACACCGCGGTGGGCCCGTCGCCGGCGGCGAACATCGCGCGGGCCGCGACGTAGCCGGCCTCGGGGTCGAAGCCGGAGTGGACGATCCGGTGCGCGGCCACCGTGATGCCCCGCTCGCGCAGCGCGTCCAGGCATCCCGCGGTGCGGTCGACCCCGGTGGAGGCGTACGGCCGGCCGGCCAGCACGGCGACGTCCCGGTGGCCGAGGTCGGCGAGGTGGTTGCCGGCCAGCCGGCCACCCTCGTAGTCGTCGCAGGTGGCCGAGGGGTAACGCGGATGGCGCCGGCTGAACAGCGCGAACGGCACGCCGCGCGCGGCCAGTTCGTCGAGGAACGGGTCGTCGAGCTGGGCGTCGCCGAACAACAGCGCGTCGACGCCGCGCTGGAGGAGCTTCTCGGCCCGCAGGCGCTGCTGCCGCGGATCGTCCATCGTGTTCGCGACGACCGACTGGTACCCGGCGTCGGCCGCGCCGGCGTCGATGCCCTCGTAGATCGTGCTCAGCACGATGTCGGTCAGGCGCGGGACGAGCACCCCGAGGGTGTAGGTGCGGTTGGTGCGCAGGCTGGCCGCGAACAGGTTGGGTTCGTACTCCAGGTCGGCCGCGACCTCCAGCACCCGGATCGCTTTCGGGGTGTCGACCCGGCCGCCGGTGCGGGCCCGTTCGAGCACCCGCGACGCGGTCGAGAGGGCCACGCCCGCCTCGCGCGCGATGTCCTCGAGCGTGGCCGGTCGTTCCCGACCGGTGTCGGTCCCCACAGAATGTCACTCCCCGTGCTGGCTCGGGTCTCGTCCGAGAGCCTTCACCGCCGCACGGAAGGCCCGGGTGGCGGCGGCGGCGTCTCGGCCGGCCAGACAATTATGGAGCAACAGCCTCGCCTGGGCGGCGGACAGGTCACCGGCCTCGAGGACGCCGATCGACGCCAGATCGGTGCCGCCGCCCGGTCCGCCGTAGACGACCCGGGTGCCGCCGGAGGGAACCCGGGTCGCGACGACCACGACGACGCCGTCCGCGACCAGGTCCCGGATCGCCCCCGCGGCCGCGGCCGGCACGTGCCCCAGCCCGAAGCCCTCGACGACCAGACCGCGGGCACCGGTCGCGGCGGCCACGGCACGCACGACCGCCGGTGACATGCCGGTGTAGGCCTGCACGATCGGGACGGTGTCGGGTTCGGCGCGGGCCGGGCGGTCCGACCAGCGGGGGAGCGGCCGGTCGTCGGTGCGCCGGACGGTCCCGTCGGCCGCGATCGTGGCCAGCGGGCCCGCCGGTCCTCCGAACGCGTCCGGGCGCGCGGTGTGCCACTTGCGGACCGCGCGGGCGGCGTGCACCTCGCCCCGCAGGCAGACCAGCGCGCCCAGCCCGCGCAGCTCCGGCGCGGCGGCCGCCCGGAGTGCCGCGGCGAGGTTGCCCGGTCCGTCGGCGTCGGGGTCGTCGGCGCTGCGCATCGCGGCCGTGAACACGACCGGGGCGGCCGCGTCCGTCGTCACGTCGACGTAGAACGCGGTCTCCTCCAGGGTGTCGGTGCCGTGCGTCACGACGATCCCGTCGACGCCCGGGTCCGCGGCGAGCCGGCGCACCGCGGCCGCGACCCGTTCCATCAGGTCCAGGTCGACGTTCCAGCTGTTGACCCGGCTCAGCTCCTCGACCGGCCCGATCTCGACGCCGGGCAGCGGACCGAGCGCGCCGAGGAGCCGGGCGACCGGGACGGACGCGCGGACCCCGGCCACCCCGGCCGACCGCACCGACGCGATCGTCCCGCCGGTGGAGAGGACGGCGACCCGCGCGCTACACACCGAGGTGCCGTTCGATCTCCCCGGACGCGGCGAGTTCGTCGGGCGTGCCACCGGCCACGATCGTGCCGCCCTCCAGGATCAGGCAGCGGCTCGCCATCCGGGCCACCATCGGCACGTTCTGCTCGACGACGACCGTCGTCAGCCCTTCGGCGCGGTTGATCGCACGCAGGTGGTCGGCGATCTGGCGGACCAGCACCGGCATGATCCCGTCGGACGGCTCGTCCAGCAGCAGGATCCGCGGCTCGGCCATCAGCGCGCGCGCGATCGCGAGCATCTGCTGCTCGCCGCCGCTCATCGTGCCCGCGCGCTGCCGCGGACGTTCGGCCAGCCGCGGGAAGTACTCCAACACCTGCCGGTGACGGTCCTCGGTGACCCGCGTACCGGCCGCGAGCCGCCCGAGCCGGAGGTTCTCGGTGACGCTCAGGTCGCCGAACACGCCCCGGCCCTGGGGCACGACCGCGATGCCGTGCCGGCTGCGGACGTGCGCCGGCGCCTTGGTGAGGTCGACGCCGGCCACCCGCAGCCGGCCGCCGCGGGGCCGGAGCAGCCCGGCCAGCACCCGGATCAGCGTGCTCTTGCCCATGCCGTTGCGGCCCAGCACCCCGAGGATCTCGCCGTCGGCGACGCTCAGCGACACCCCCTGCAGCACGACGCCGCGCCCGTAGCCCGCGACGACGTCGGTGACCTCCAGCATCAGCTGTGCTCCTCTCCCAGGTAGACGGCGCGGACCTGCTCGTCGGCCTCCACCGCCGACATCGGACCCTCGGCGATCACCCGCCCCAGGTGCAGCACGGTGACCGGGCAGTCCAGCGACCGGACGAACGCCATGTCGTGCTCGATCACGATCGCGGCCACGCCGTGGTCGGCCACCAGGCGCGCGATCAGCGCCGACGTGCCGGACGTCTCGTCGGCCGTCATGCCCGCGGTCGGTTCGTCGAGCAGCAGCACCTCGGCCCGGCGGGCCACCAGCATGCCGATCTCCAGCCACTGCGTCCGGCCGTGGGGCAGGTGCGCGGCCGGTGCGCCGAGCGCGTCGGTGAGGCCGACCTGCCCGGCGACCTCCTCGACCGCGGCGCGGGCCCGGCGACGTCGGGCGCCGGTGGCCAGCACCGGCACCAGCAGGTTCTCCGCGACGCTCAGCTCCGGGTAGAACGAGGGCCGCTGGAACTTGCGCACGATCCCGGCGCGCGCGACCCGGTGCACCGGCCAGCCGGTGATGTCGCGGTCGTGGAAGCGGATCGTGCCGGAGTCCGGGCGGGTGTGGCCGGAGAGCATCGACAGGAACGTCGACTTGCCGGCCCCGTTCGGCCCGACGACGCAGCGCACCGCGCCGCCGGGCAGCGTCAGCGAGACGTCGGTGGCCGCGCGGACCCCGCCGAACGACTTCGACACCTGGTCAACGACGAGCATGACGACGCTCACCCACCATCAGCAGCGAACCGACGACACCGCGCCGGAAGAACACGATGACCAGCACGAACAACACGCCCAGCAGCAGCTGCCAGTACTCCGGGACGACCGAGTTGAGCGCGTTGCTCAGCGCGGAGATCCCGATCGCGCCCACCAGCGCGGCGAGGAACGAGTTCCGCCCGCCGACCGCCACCCAGACGACGACGGTGGTGGAGAACAGCACACCGCCGAGGCTCGGCGACACGAAGCCGGCGTCGGTGGCGTAGAGCGCGCCGGCCACCGCCGCCACCGCGCCGGACAACGCGAACGCGGCCGTCTTGTAGAGCGCGGTGGGGTACCCGAGCGCCTGCGTCCGGTCCTCGTTCTCGCGGATGCTCACCAGCACCCGGCCGAACGCGGACGCCTGCACCAGCCGGGCCCCGACGTAGCTGGCCAGCGTGACCGCGAAGGCCAGGTAGTACATCGACAGGTCACCGGAGAGCGAGAGCGGCCCGAAGCTCACCCGGGGCACGAACATGCCGTTGAACCCGCCGGTGAGCCCGGACTGCGCGTTCGCGACCACGTACACGATCGTGGAGAGCGCGAGCGTCACCAGGACGAAGTACGAGTCGCGGACGTTCGCGCTGAACAGGAACCAGCCGACCGCCCCGGCCACCCCGGCGCCGAGCACGACGGCCAGCAGCAGCCCCAGCCACGGCGAGTCCAGCTCCCGCACGGTGATGCCGAGCGCGTAGGCGCCGAGCGCGAAGAACGCGCCCTGCCCGAAGCTCACCATCCCGCCGAGGCCCCAGAGCAGGCAGAGCGTCAGCGCGAGGACGCCGTACAGCATGTACTGCGCCAGGATGAACACGGTGTAGCCGCTGATCAGGTACGGAACGTAGAAGAGCGCGACGAAGACCGGCACGGCCAGCAGCGTCTCCGGGCCCGGGCGCCTCACGCGCGCACCGCCGTGCGTCCGATCAGGCCGGTGGGCCGGGCCCGCAACGCGATCACCGCGAGCGCGAACACGACGGTCTGCGCGAACACCTGCGGCGAGAACACCGAGAACACCACGGTGCCGCCGGCGATCAGGGCCGAGCCGACGACGGTGCCGCCGACGATCGCGCCCAGCCCGCCGACCGTCACGACGAAGAACGCCCGGACCAGCCACAGCGTCCCCAGGTCGGGCTCGATGCTGAACAGCGGCGCGATCAGCGCGCCGGCCAGCCCCGCCAGCGCGGAACCCGCGACGAACACACCGCGGTAGAGGCGCGGCGCGTCGACGCCCAGCATCTGCGCCATCTCCCGGTTGCCGATCATCGCGCGCACCCGCAGTCCCACGTCGGTCCGGTACAGCACGGCACCGGCGGCGGTCAGCAGCAGCACCGAGATCACGCACACCACGGCCTCGTACCGGCCGATACCGGCACCGCCGATCGCGATGCTGCCCGGCAGCGGGTTCGGCACGCTCTTGAGCGTCGAGCCCCACACCACCTTGATCAGCTCGGTGACGACGAGGTAGAAGCCCCAGCTGATCAGCAGCGTGTCGAACAGCCGCCCGTAGAAGTGCCGGATCACCAGGTACTCGAAGACGAACCCGACCGCGGCGACGCCGACCGCGGCTCCGGCGACGGCGAGCGGGAACGGCCATCCGGCGCCGGTCAGGCTCCAAGCCAGGTAGGCGCCGAGCGCGAGCATCGCGCCGTGGCCCATGTTGATCACCCGGACCAGGCCGAACACGACGGCCAGGCCGAGCGAGACGAGTGCGAGAACCAGCGTCGAGGTCGTCAGGTCGATGCCGGTGGCGAGCAGGCGGTCCACGTCAGCTCTTCGCCAGCGGGAGCGTCTCGCACTGCGCGGTCGCGGGCTCGACCTTCGCGACCTGGTGCACGACCGTGAACATGTCGTCCGGCCCGGTCCAGCCCGGCCGCACCTGCGCCAGATAGGACGGCAGGACGGCCTGGTGGTCCAGCGCGCGCATCGTCACCGGGCCCTGCGGGGCGCCGTCGAACGTCAGGCCCTCGAGCGCGCGGCGGACCTCGTCGGTGCCGACCGACCCGGCCTTCTCGATCGCCAGCGCGGCCAGGTGCGCCGCGTTGTACATCGCGACGCCGACCGTGCTCATGATGACGTCGGGGTACTTCTTCGTCACCGCGGCGCGGAACTTCCGGTTGTTGGGGGTGTCGATCGACCAGAAGTAGTCGAAGCTCACGTAGTCCCCGGCGGTGGCGTCCGGCCCGACGCCGGTCGTCGCGGCCTCCTCGTCGTCGACGGTCCAGACCACGAGGTCCTTCTTCGCGCCGGAGGCGGCCAGCTGGCGCCGGAAGTTCACGGTGTCGGAGCCGGTGAGCGAGAGGAAGACGACCTGGGCTCGCGCGCGGCGGATCTGGTCGATGACCGCGCCGTACTGCGGGGTGTTGAACGGGACGTAGACCTCGCCGACGACCGAGCCGCCCAGTTCGGTGAGCTTCTGCTTGGTGAGCCGGTTGGTCTCGCGCGGCCAGACGTAGTCCGAGCCGATCAGGAAGAACTTCCCGCCGTGCTTCTTCACGACGTACTCCAGGTGCGGCCAGACCTGTTCGGTGGGTTCCGGCCCGAACATGAAGACGTTGGGGTTGCAGACGCCGGGGTGGTACTGCTGGCTCTGGCCCTCGTAGAACGTCGGGTAGAGCAGCAGCTTGTCGGCGTTCGTGGCCACCGGCCCGGCGGCGTTGCGCTCGGCGCTGGAGAACGTTCCGGCCAGGAAGTCGACGCGTTCCTCGCGCACCAGGCGGTTGGCCTGCTCGGTGACGACCTGGGGCTCGGTCTTGGTGTCGGCGAGCACCACCTCCCACCGGCGCCCGAGCGTGCCGCCGGCGGCGTTGATCTCGTCGACCGCGAGCCGGAAACCGGCCGAGTGGGCCTTGCCGTAGACGGTCCAGGCCCCGGAGAGCGGGGACAGGACGCCGACCTTGATCGGCCCGGAACTGCTGCCGGTCGACGTCGACTTCGGAGCGCAGGCGGTGAGCAGGGAGGGGGCGGCGAGGGCGCTCGCCCCGGCCAGGCCCGCTTTCAGCAGGGCACGACGGGAGAAACCGGTGGACACGGGGATGCCTCCTGGGCACGGCTCGGAGCGCCGCGGCGGGGGATCCGCGGCGTACAGCAGGTGGGGTCAGACGTCGGAGCGGTAGGCCTCCGGGCGCCGATCCCGGATCGGGTCGTTGAAGTCGTTCCAGGCCCGCGCCGCACGCGCGGCGTTCAGGTCGAGGTCCGCGTAGAGGATCTGCTCGTCCTCCGCGGACGCCGGGCCGGCCAGCGGCCAGCCGGTGTAGCTGACGATGACGCTCTGCCCGATGAACGGCTGTCCCCGCTCGACGCCGACCCGGTCGGCCGCGGCGACGTACACCGAGTTGCTGTGGGCGTTGGCCTGGGCGAGGACGGTGGCCATCGCCGGTGACCCGTCGGCCTGGCCCGGGATCGGCACCCAGTTCGTGGGGACGCAGATCAGGTCCGCGCCCTGGAGCGCGCAGGAGCGGTACGACTCGGGGAACCAGCCGTCGTAACAGACGAACGTGGCGATCCGGCCGAACGGGGTGTCGAAGACCGGGAAGCCGAGGTCACCCGGGGTGAAGAAGAGGTTCTCGCGGTTCCACAGGTGCACCTTGCGGAACGTGCCGAGGTGACCGCCGGGTCCGATGACGACGCTGGAGTTGTAGAGGGTGTCCCCGACCCGTTCGGCGATCCCGGCGACCAGGTACGTGTCGTTGTCCCGGCAGAACGCGCTCCAGGCGGTGGTGGAGGGCCCGTCCGGGACGGCTTCGGCGGCGTTCCGGGCCTCCGCGACGGTGGCGAAGGCGTAGCCGGAGACGCAGAGTTCGGGCAGCACGAGGAGGTTCGCTCCCGCGTCCGCGGCCGTGGTGCACAGCTCGAGGGTTCGCCGGAGGTTGTTCCCGGGGTGCCCGATGTCGGGTCTCATCTGCAGGCAGGCGATCCGGAGTGTGCCGTCGTCGGTCATGATCACATCCCATCGCGGAATCGTTTCCTGACAGTAGGGGAAACGTTTCCGTTTGGTCAACGGGTGGAGCGGCGGTTCGGACCGTCGAGCGGGTCCTAGACGGTGACGACGTCCACGCCGGCCGCGCGGAGGGACGCGAGCTGCGCGGAGTCGGCGTCGCGGTCGGTGACCACCTGGTCGATGCTGGCCAGCGGCGTGATCTGCGCGAACCGCACCACGCCGAGCTTGGAGTGGTCGGCCAGCACCACCGCCCGTGACGCCCGCTGCAGGAACGCCCGGTCGGTCTGGGCCTCCATCTCGTCGTACGTGGTGCACCCGTGTTCGGCGGTGAGCCCGTCGACGCCGATGAACGCCATGTCCAGGTGGTAGTTCGCGAGCATCGCCTCGGCGGCCGGGCCGACCAGTTCCGCCGACGGGCGGGCGACGCCGCCGATCACCACCAGGTGCACCCCGGGGCGCCCGATCAGCTCGGCGCCGATGTTCACCGCGTTCGTGACGATCGCGATGTTGCGCCGGTCGGCGAGCGCGCGGGCGAGTTCGAGCATCGTCGTGCCGCCGGTCATCCCGATCACGGCCCCGTCGGGGATGCTCGCCGCCGCGGCCAGCCCGATCCGGCCCTTCTCGGTGTGGCGTCGCACGGCTTTGATCTGGGTCGGGAGTTCCCCGTCGAGGTCGTTGGCGACGGCGCCGCCGTGGGTGCGCACGAGCAGCCCGCTGCGGCTGAGGGACTGCAGGTCGCGTCGGATCGTCGCCTCGGACACCCCCAGCGTGCCCGCGAGATCGCTCACGTCGACGCTGCGGGTGTCGTTGACCCGTTCCAGGATCGCGTTGAGCCGGGGTGTCTTCCGCACGTCGACACTGTAAAACGAATGACCGGCTCTGCGCATTCGTGCAACCAAAGTTGCGCACTTCTGTGCGGACGCGCGTGATCGTTGACCCGAAGCTGCATCCGGGCGTACGTTCTGGCTCCATCGCGCAGGTTCGCGCAGGTCAGATTGCGCATCCGAACAAGAAACCCCCGGAGGCATCATGCGTAGGTCGTTCACCCGTCGCGCCGGTCGGTGGCGGGCGCCGACGCTGGCCGCCGTGCTGAGCCTGACGGTCCTGGCGACGGCGGCCTGCGGCGGCGGCGCCAACGCCCCGTCGGACAAGGACACCGACGTCACGATCACGGTCGCGCTGGCCGCCGACCCGCCGCCGAAGGCTGCTCTCGACCAGTTCAAGCAGGAGACCGGCATCACGGTCAACTGGGTGAACATCGACTGGGACAGCCTGCAGACCAAGATCTCCGCCGCGGCCACGGCCAAGACCTACTTCGCCGACGCGACGAACGTCGACTGGTCGCGGGTCGGCGAGCTGGGCAAGCTCGGCTGGTACTACCCGATGGACGACTACGTCGACATCGCCTCGATGAAGGCCGACGTGCCGCAGCTGGCGTCGTTCACCTACGACGGCAAGGTCGTCGGCGTGCCCTACGACGCGTCGTTCATGGTGACGACGGTGAACACCGAGCTGTTCACGAAAGCCGGCGCCGACCCCGCGCCGAAGACGATGGACGAGTACACCGCGGCGCTGAAGAAGATCAAGTCGTCCGGCACCGTGAAGTACCCGCTGAACATCCCGTTCGCGGCGGCCGAGGGCCTCTCCACCTACTGGTACGAGACCACCAACGCGTTCGGCGGCACGATCCTCGACGGCAAGGGCAAGCCGCAGTTCTCCGACCCGGGGTCCCCGGGGTACAAGGCCGCGCAGTGGATGGTCGACGCGCTCAAGAGCGGCCTGGTCCCGCCGGGCAACATCAACGTCACCGACAGCCAGGGTGAGCAGACGCTGATGGCCCGCGGCACCGTGGCCAGCATCTTCTCCGACTACTCGGGCCTGGTCGGCACGCTCTACAACGTGCCGGACTCCTCGTCGGTCGTGAACAAGGTCGCCTACCTCCCGACGCCCGGCGTGACCGGACCGGCCGCGAACCTGTCCAACCCCGACGGCGTCGGCATCATGAAAACGGCCAAGTACCCGAAGGCCGCGGCCAAGTTCATCGACTGGTTCACCCAGTCCGACCGGCAGGCGGAGTTCGCCGGCCTGAACGGCCCGGAGAAGGCGTGGGCGTCCTACGCGCTGCCCTCGCACCTCTCGGCGGTGGAGAAGCTCGCCAGCGACGGCAAGCTGATCGGCGGCACCGAGCTGGCCGCGCTGCTCAAGACGTCCAAGCCGGTGTTCCCCGAGGGCGCCCCGGCCTGGTACTCGAAGTTCTCCAACGCCGTCTACACGCACCTGCACGCCGCGGCCGCCGGCTCGGAGACCGTGGAGCAGGCGATCAAGGCGATGAGCGACACCGCCGACGACCTCTCCAACGGTTCCTGATGACGATGACGAAAGCCCCGGAGGCGGCGAAAGCCGCCCCCGGGGGCCGTCCCCGACCGAAACGCCGGTTCGACGTCCTGCCCTACGTGCTGGTCACGCCGGTCACGGTGTTCATCATCGCGCTCGCGCTGGTGCCGGCCGCGTTCACGATCATCCAGGCGTTCTTCCGGGTCGACGCGCTCGACCCGCCGACCCGCTTCGACGGGCTCGGCAACTTCCGGCGGATGTTCTCCAACGACGCGATCGTCGGCAGCATCGGCAACACCGGGCTCTACGTCGTCATCGGCGTGACGCTCTCCACGCTGCTCGGCATCGGGATGGCGGTGCTGCTGCAGCGCCCGTTCCGGGGCCGCAGCGTCGTGATCGCGGTGCTGATCCTGCCGTGGGCGCTGCCGGGGGTCGTCGAGGGCATCCTGTGGACCGGCATCTTCGACCCCAACTCCGGGCTGATCGCCAGCGTGATGCGTACGTTCGGCGCGGACGAGGGCGCGGTGCTGCTGGGGCAGAACAAGCTGCTGACGATCGTGCTGATCGAGCTCGTGCAGGTCTGGCAGATCACACCGCTCTCGGCGCTGCTGATCCTCGCGTCGCTCCAGCTGATCCCGGACGAGCTCTACGAGGCCGCGGTCATCGACGGCGCGTCGACGTGGCGGTCGTTCTGGCACCTGACGCTGCCGATGGCCCGGCCGGGAATCGCGGTGTCGATGGTGCAGGCCGTCATCGCCACGCTCAACGTGTTCGACCAGCCGTTCGTGCTCAACGGAGCGGCGACGACCGGCGCGTCGGTGACCATGCAGACCTACTACGTCAGTTTCCAGAACCTGGACTTCGGCCAGGGATACGCGCTCTCGCTGCTGATCACGATCACCACGCTGGTGATCTCGCTGGGCGTGGTGCGCGCGGTGTACCGGAGGGTCGAGCTGTGATGAGGCGGATCGGGATCTTCCTGGTCGTCGTGTGGTCGGTGCTGCCGATCTACTGGGCGTTCAAGACCAGCATCCAGACCGAGGGCGACGCGCGTGACGGGCAGTACCTCCCGCTGCGCCCGACGCTGGACAACTACACGTCGCTGCTCTCGGGCGACAGCGACACCGCGAGCGGCATCCGGTCGTCGCTGCTCAACATCATCATCGAGTGCGGCGCGGCGACGATCGTCACGGTCGTGCTGGCGGCGCTGGCCGCCTACGCGTTCGCCCGGATGACGTTCCGCGGGCACACGATCCTGTTCTACGGCGTGCTGCTGACGATGGCGTTCCCCGCGTACACCACGCTGATCCCCCTGTACCGGATCATGTCCGAGGCGTACCTGGTGAACACCTACACCGGCGTCGTGCTCGTCTACGTGTCGGGCTTCCTGCCGCTGGCCACCTGGGTGCTGCACAACTACTTCTCCGGTCTGCCGTCCTCGATCGAGGAAGCGGGCCTGATCGACGGCGCGAACCGGCTGCAGGTGTTCTGGCACCTGGTACTGCCGCTCGCGCGGCCCGGCATCATCTCGACCGCGCTGATCACGTTCCTCTTCGCCTGGGCGCAGTTCCTGTTCCCGCTGGTGCTGACCACCGACACGTCCACCCAGCCGCTGACCGTCGTCATCGCGTCGCTGCAGGGCCGGCACGTCGTCCCGACCACGCTGCTCAGCGCGGCCGGCATGATCGCGATCGCGGTGCCCACGGTGGTGGCGCTGGTGTTCAACCGGTACATCGTCAACGGCCTGCTGGCCGGCAGCACGAAGTGAGCATCGTCCTGATCGGTGCGGGCAGCACCGTGTTCACCCCCGGCCTGCTGACCGACCTGGCGTCGAACCCCGCGTTCGCCGGGTGGACCGTGCACCTGGTCGACCTGGACGCCGACGCCGCCGCGACGATGGCCCGCCTCGGGACGCGGATCGCGTCGGCGGCCGGCGCGGACCTGCGGTTCGAGGCCCACACCGACCGGCGGGCCGCGTTGCCCGGGGCCCGGTTCGTGGCCACCACGATCGCGGTCGGCGGCGCCGAGGGATGGAACGCCGACCTGGTGGTGCCGGAGAAACACGGGGTCACCCAGACCGTCGGCGACTCGGTCGGGCCCGGGGGAGTGCTCCGCGCGCTGCGCCACGTACCGGCCCTGGTGGACATCGCCGCGGACGTGGCCGACCTCGCACCGGGCGCGCTGATCGTCAACTACAGCAATCCGTTGACGGCCAACGTGCGCGGCATCCACCGGGCGACCGGGGACCGGCACGTCGCCGAGTTCTTCCCGTGGTACCTGCGCGGGAACGACACCCCGCCGGGGCGGGACGAGACCCTCCGCTACATCGGCGAGAAGACGTCGCTCTGGGAGCGGCTGCACGACCAGGCCGAGGGACGTGCGCCACTCGATCCCACCCGTGACCAGGAGGCGGAGCGGCTCGTGGCGATCCTGGCATCGATCATTACCGGGCGGGAGAGCGTCGAGCTCGCCGTGAACCTGCCGAACGAAGGGAAGATTCCGAACGTGCCGTCGAGTGCTGTCGTCGAGGTACCGGCCGTGGTGAGCGCGGCCGGGGTGAACGGGGTGGTCGTCGGGGCGCTCCCGCCCGCGATCGCGGCGGTGCTCACCGCGAGAGCCGAGCAGCAGGAGCTCACGGTGTCGGCCGCGCTGGCCGGCGACCGGACGCTCGCGCTCCAGGCGCTGGCCCTCGATCCGCTGGTGGGTGGTCCGGCGACCGCCACCGCGATCCTGGACGACGCCGTCGTCGCCCACGCCCCGCTGCTCGACGGGTTCGCGGCATGAGCGGCGCCGACGCGACCACCAGGGAGATCTGGCAGCAGCCGTCGCTCTGGCGTGAGGTCGTCACCGACTCGGCGGACGGGTTCCTGCGGCCGCTGCTCGAGAACCCGGGCCTGCGCATCGTCCTGACCGGCGCCGGCACCTCGGCGTTCGCCGGCGGCCTGCTCGCCTCGGCGCTGGGACGCCACCTCCGCCGCCGGGTCGACGCGGTGGCCACCACGGACATCGTCTCGAATCCCGCCGACCACTTCGCCGAGGACTCGCCGACGCTGCTGGTGTCGTTCGCCCGCTCCGGGGACAGCCCGGAGAGCGCCGCGGCCACCGCGCTGGCCGATCAGTGCCTGAGCACCGTCCACCACCTGATCATCACCTGCAACGCGGACGGGCGGCTGGCCCGCGAGCACGGGGTGCGCGAGCGCTCGCACGTCCTGCTGATGCCGGCCGCGTCGAACGACCGCAGCTTCGCGATGACGTCCAGCTACACCTGCATGGTGCTGGCCGCCTGGTCCGCGCTCGGCGGCGGCGCCGACGTCGACGCGCTGGCCGACGCGGCCGAGCAGATGCTCAAGGACCGCGACGCCGACACCCGCGAGCTCGCCACCCGCGGGTACCGGCGGATCGTCTACTTGGGCAGCGGGCCGCTGCAGAGCCTCGCGCGCGAGTCGGCGCTCAAGGTGCTGGAGCTGACCGCGGGCGACGTCGTCGCCTACGCCGACAGCGCGCTGGGCTTCCGGCACGGCCCCAAGTCCGTGCTCGACGAGAAGACGCTCGCCGTGGTGTACGTGTCCGACGACCCGTACACCCGCCGCTACGACGAGGACATCGCGCTCGAACTGCGTGCGGCACTCGGCGAGGAGCACGTGCGGATCGTGGCCGGGCGTCCCAGCGAGCGCCTCGGCTCGGCCGGGGTCTGGTACGTCGACGGGCTGGCCGGCGCGCCGGACGTCGTCCTCTCGTTGCCGTTCGTGGTGGTGGCGCAGCAGCTCGCGCTGCGGTTCTCGCTCGCGCTGGGGCACACGCCGGACAACCCGTTCCCGTCCGGTGAGGTGAACCGCGTGGTGCAAGGCGTGACGATCTACCCGCGAACCGGGTAATCTGCGCGCCCATGGCGCGGGAGTACACCGTCGAACTGCCCACCCACTCCGTCGGTGTCCTCGAGTGGGGACCGGAGGACGGCGAACCGCTGATCGCCCTGCACGGCTTCCCCGACACGGCCTGGACGTGGCGCACCGTCGCGCCGCTCCTGGCCGCGGAGGGCTACCGGGTGGCCGCGCCGTTCCTCCGGGGCTACGCGCCGTCCGGCACGCCCGGGGACTACTCCGTCCGCGCGCTGGCCGCCGACGCGATCGCCCTCCACGACCGGCTCGGCGCCACCGCGCTGATCGGCCACGACTGGGGTGCGATCGTGGCGACCACGCTGGCCGGCGACCCCGCGAACCCCTATCCGCGGCTGGCCGCGCTGGCCGTCCCGCCGCTGGCCTACCTCAACCCCGGAAGGGCCACCTGGCGACCGTGGCTCGGCGCGACGCTCCGCCAGCCGCGGAAGTCCTGGTACATCGCCTACCACCAGCTTCCGGGCCGGTCCGAGCGTCACTTCGAGCGGCTGGTCCGCCGCCTCTGGCGGGACTGGTCCCCGGGCTACGACGCCACCGACGACCTCGAGCACCTGAAACGGGCCGTCCCCGACCGGGCCCACGCCACGGCCGTGATCGACTACTACCGCTCCCGCGACCTGCGCCCCGCGTTCGCCGCACCGCGGACCCCGCTGCTCTACCTCCACGGCGCGAACGACGGCGCACTGGACCGGCGCTACTTCGACGTGGCCGCACCCCGGTTCACGCCGCCGTCGCGCGCGGTCCTGATCCCCGGCGCGGGTCACTTCCTGCACCTGGAGCAGCCCGCGACGGTGGCCGCGCTGCTCACCGGGTGGCTCCGCACCTCGTCCGGCGAAGGCGGTATGTGAACCTTGGCCCATGGAACTCGCCCGCACAGGCCCCGGTGAGGGGTCCACGCCTCCCCGCGCCCGCCTGAACTCCTCAGCGCCGCGCCAGAGCTTGAACGGAACCTGGGAGTTCCGCCTCGACCAGGGCGAGTGGACGACGATCCCGGTTCCCTCGCACTGGGTGCTGGAGGGCCACGGCAAGCCCGCCTACACGAACGTCCGCTACCCGTTCGCGATCGACCCGCCGCACCCGCCGGACGAGAACCCGATCGGCGACTACCGCCTCACCTTCGACGCCGCCGACGCCTTCCTCGACGGTGCCGTCCTGCGGTTCGACGGCATCGAGTCCGCCGCCGAGATCCGGCTCAACGGGCAGCTGCTCGGCACCACCCGCGGCAGCCGCCTCACCCACGAGTTCGCGGCCGACCTCCGCGCGACCGGCAACGTCCTCGAGGTCCGCGTCGCCCAGTTCTCCGACGCCAGCTACCTCGAAGACCAGGACATGTGGTGGCTGCCGGGCATCTTCCGTGACGTCGACCTCGTCGCGACCCCGGCCGGCGGACTCCGCGACGTGTTCGCGGTCGCCGACTTCGACCCCGGGGCGCGCACCGGCACGGTCACGATCCGGACGTCGGCGCCGGCGCGCCTGCGGATCCCGGAACTCGGCGTCGACCGGGACGTCCACGACTCGGTCGTGCCCGTCGGCACCGTCGACCCCTGGTCCGCGGAGACGCCCCGCCTGTACGCGGCGACCGTCTCCACCGACGTCGAGGAGATCAGCCTCCGGCTCGGCTTCCGGCGTGTCGAGGTCCGGGACTCGGTCCTGACGCTCAACGGCAACCCGATCCAGTTTCGCGGCGTCAACCGCCACGAACACCACCCCGAGCGCGGCCGCGTCGTCTCCCTCGCGGACGCCCGCGCCGAGCTGGAACTGATGAAGCGTCACCACGTCAACGCGGTACGCACCTCGCACTACCCGCCGGCCCCCGGGTTCCTCGACCTCACCGACGAGCTCGGCTTCTACGTGATCCTCGAGTGCGACCTGGAGACCCACGGGTTCGTCGAGGTCGGCTGGCGCGGCAACCCGAGCGACGACCCGGCCTGGCAGGGCGCGTACCTCGACCGCATGCAGCGCACGGTGCACCGCGACAAGAACCACGCCAGCGTCGTCATCTGGTCGCTCGGCAACGAGTCGGGCACCGGCACGAACCTCGAGGCGATGGCCGCCTGGACCCGCGCCTTCGACCCGTCGCGCCTCATCCACTACGAGCACGACTGGGCCAGCACCTACGTCGACCTGTACTCGCGCATGTACGCCTCGCACGAGGAGGTGAAGCAGATCGGCGAGGAGGTGCTCACCCCGCCGCCGTTCGACGCCACCCCGGCCGAGCTCCACCGCCGCGCGCTGCCGTTCATCCAGTGCGAGTACGCGCACGCGATGGGCAACGGCCCCGGCGGCCTCGAGGAGTACCAGGACCTGTTCGACCGCTACCCCCGCCTCGCCGGCGGTTTCATCTGGGAGTGGGTCGAGCACGGCCTGGCCGTCACCACCGACGGCCGGCGGGAGATCCGCTACGGCGGCGACTTCGGCGAGGACGTCCACGACGGCAACTTCGTCACCGACGGCCTGGTCAGCGCCGACCGCGAGGTGCGCCCCGGCCTCACCGCGCTCGCGCACTGGTACGCGCCGGTGCGCATCGAGGTCACCGGGTCCACGATCCGGATCCGCAACCGCTACGACCACCGCGACCTCGGCCACGTCACGTTCCGCTGGCGCACCGAGTCCGCCGACGGCGTCCTCGACGTGCCCCCGGCCGCCCCCGGCCGGACCGTCGAGGTCCCGCTCCCGCCGCGGGCTTCCGGCCCGCTGGTGACGGTGGAAGCCGTCGCCGACGACGAGCACGTGCTCGGAAGCGGGCAACTGACGCGCTTCGCGCCCACCGCCCGTCCGGCGCCCACGACCCTCCCCGACCGCGCGGCCTTCGACCCGGCGTCGATGCGCCTGCGCACGCTGGGCGGCCTCGCCCTCGACGGGCCGATGGTGAGCCTCTGGCGCGCCCCCACCGACAACGACCGCTACCCCGGCTGGGACGAGCCCGACCTCCCGCCGTACGCCGAACGCTGGACCGAGGCCGGCATCGACCGGCTCCGCACCCGCCTGGTGTCGGCCGACGAGGTCGACGGGGCGCTCCGGACCGTGCACCGCTCGGCGCCACCCGGGCGCGATTTCGCGGTCGACTCGGAGTTCCGCTGGCACCAGGTGTCGCCGGACGCGCTGCTGCTCGACGTGGTCGTGACCCCGCGGGGACCGTGGCCGGTCGAGTGGGCGCGCCTGGGCCTCGATCTGGTGGTACCGGGGGCGCCGGCCGGGTTGGACTGGTCCGGGCTCGGTCCCGGGCCCGCGTACCCGGACCTCGCCGCGGGAGTGCGCTACGGCTCGTGGCACGCCGAGGCGGCGGAGTTGTCCACGCCGTACGTGCGCCCGCAGGAGAGCGGCGCCCGGCGGGGTGTGCGTTCCGCGGTGGTGACGACGTCGGCGGGGCAGTTGCGGGTGACGGTGGTCGGGGAGGACGAGATCGCGGTGACGGTCTCACCCTGGAGTCGAGCGTTGATCGCGTCGACGTTGCACCACCACGAACTAGTGGCGGACGGGCGGACGTACGTGTCGTTGGATCTGGCGCAGTCGGGGGTGGGGACGGCGGCGTGCGGGCCGGGGGTGCTCCAGCGCTACCGCCTGCCCGCCCGGCTGGCGCGGGTGTCTCTGCTCCTGGAGGCGAGCGCGGTCTGAGGGGTGCCCTACCGGCGTGGCACGGTCGGTGCCACGCCGGTAGGGCCGGTCGGCTAGGTCCCGGTGGAGTGGGGTGCGGCGCTCGA
>NZ_BAAAGX010000007.1:206967-273228 GCF_039524755.1 Cryptosporangium japonicum | reverse complement strand
TGCGGTGCCGGGGGTGGGTGTGTTCCCCGGTGCGGACGCCCAGGCGCCGGGGGCCGTGGGTGTCGTGCCGGGGGTGGTGGGGGACGGGGGGCGGGTGGCCGTCCAGGCCGAGACGGAGGGCATCGCGAGCAGCACCAGTGCCGCGAGGTGCAGCAGCCCGGCCGCCAGCGCGACGAAGAACGCGACCCGCCCGGCGCCCACCGCGGTGTCACCGGTGTGGTTGTCGCCCGCGATCGACCACACCGCCGCCAGGAAGACGATGGCCGGCACGCTGCCGCCCAGCGTCATCCACGCCACGCCGAACGTGACCCCGCGGAGCCATCCCACCCGCTTGGAGCGGGTCACGAGGGCGCCGGCGAGCAGCACGGCCTCGGTCACCAGCAGCACGGCGGCGACGATCACGCCGGCGAGGAAGACCGTGGGGACGTCGTCGTTGACGTAGCGGTAGGGGTCGTCCGCCGACGGCAGGTCGAGGTGCTGGCGGCCGTAGACGAGCAACGCGATCGCGACGCCGTACAGCACGAGCGCGAGGGCGGCCAGCGTGACCACGGTGAGCAGCGTCGTGCGGCCGCGCCCGGCGAGGTCGGGGCGGCGTCGTCCGATCAGGAAGTCGCGGGCGCCCGGCAGGGCCCACGCCACCGCGGCGACCAGGGCCGCGACCAGGCCCACCACCGCACCGGCGGTGCCGACGACCCCGGCGATGCGCACGGCGAGGGGGTAGTCGCTCTCGACGACCGCGCTCATGGTGCCGGCGATGCCGATGATCTGTGCGGGGAAGACGAGCGGGAGGAAGGCCCAGGCGAACGCGCGTCCTCCGGAGCGGCCGCGGGCGCCGATCAGTGACCCGATCGGCGCGGTCGTCGTCACGAGGAGCAGGACCAGGGTGGTTCCGCCCATCGCGAGGTAGGTCGAGGTGCCGTAGTCGTTGTAGGTGCGGTCGTCGGTGTTGCGGTGCATCGCCTCGGCCACGGCGAAGATCGCGAAGCCCGCGACGCTCGTCACCGCGCCGACCAACCCGACGATCCCCGCCACCCGGGCGACCCCCACCGAAACCGCCCGCCCCCCACGCCCACCCCGCCCCGGCGGTCGCCCCACCACCCCCGACGGCATCCCCGCCTGTGGCATCCCCGCCTGTGGCATCCCCGCCTGTGGCATCCCCGCCTGTGGCATCCCCGCCTGTGGCATCCCCGCCTGTGGCATCCCCGCCTGTGGCATCCCCATCTGCGGCGCCCCCATCTGCCGCGCCCCCATCTGCGGCGCCCATGCCTGGGGTACCTGTGCTTGCGGGGCCCAGGTCTGGGGTGCTCCGGGTGCTCCAGGCTGTGGTGCTCCAGCCTGTGGCGCCCATGCTTGGGGTCCCCCAGCCTCGGGCGCCCATGTCTGGGGCGCCCCCGCCTGCGGTGCCCATTTCTGGGGCTTCTCCGGTTGCGGGGCCCCCGCCTGGGATGCACCCGTCTGCGGTGCCCAGGTCTGAGGTGCTGTCGCCTGGGGCGCTTCTGTTTGCGGTGTCCCTGGTTGGGGTGCGCCCGGTTGGGGTGCGCCCGGTTGCGGTGCTCCTGCTTGCGGCGCCCATGCGCGGGGCCCTTCCGCTTGCGGGGCCCCCGCCTGGGACGCGCCCGCCTGCGGCACCCAGGTCTGAGGCGCCGTCGCCCGGGGCGCTTCCGCCTGCGGTGCTCCATCTTGGGGCGCTTCCGCGTGCGGCGCCCATGCTTGGGGCGCCCAGTCCTGCGGCGCCCATGCTTGCGGTGCTCCTGCCTGCGCTGCGCCGGCGTGCGGCGCCGAAGTCTGAGGCGCCGTCGCCTGGGGCGCTTCCGCCTGCGGTGCTCCATCTTGGGGCGCTTCCGCGTGCGGCGCCCATGTTTGAGGCGCCCAGTCTTGCGGCGCCCATGCGTGCGGTGCTCCTGCCTGCGCTGCGCCCGCGTGCGGCGCCCACGCCTTAGATGCCGCCACCTGCGGTGCCCCCGCCTGCGGCCATCCCGCGTGCGGTGCGCCCCCGTGCGACGGCCCCATCTCCGGCGACGACCCGGCATCCGGCCACCCGCCGCGCGGCGACCCGGCATCCGGCACCCCGAATTGAGGGGCGCCCTCTCGCGCAGCGCCGCCCTGCGTGGCGCTGCCCTGCGTGGCGCTGCCCTGCGTGGCGCTGCCCTGCGTGGCGCTGCCCTGCGTGGCGCCGCTGTGCGCACTGCCAAGGTGCGGCGGCACCCAATGCTGGGCGGGGTGCGGCGAGGCGGATTGCGGAGCCGAGTGCGGCGGCCCGGCATGCGCAGCCGAATAGGGCGAGGCGGACTGTGGGGCCGAGTAGAGCGGCGCGGATTGCGAAGCTGTCTGCGGCGGCGGCCCGGCATGCGGCGCCGGGAACGGCGGCCGGGCATGCGCAGCCGAGTGCGGCGGGGCGGACTGTGGCGCCGAATAGGGCGGGGCGGACTGTGGCGCCGAATAGGGCGGGGCGGACTGTGGCGCTGAGTAGAGCGGCGCGGACTGTGGCGCCGTGTGCGGCGGCCCGGCATCCGGAGCCGGGAACTGCGGCGCGGAGCGCGCGGCCGAGTGCGGCCCGGCGGAGGGCGCGACCGAGAACGGTGGGGCGGAAGGTGTGCCCGCGTACAGCGGGGCGGAGTGCGGCGGCCCCGGCTGCGACGTCGGGGGCCACGACCGTGGATCGGTGCCCTCGGGCGACGGGTCGGCCGGTTGCGGCACGGCCCCCGCGGCCGTACCGGAACCAGTCCGGGCCCGAGCGGAGGGCTGCGCCGGGTCCCCGTAGGGGAGCGGCCCGTCAGCCCCGGGAGGCGGGGGAGGTAACGACATACCTTCGTCCTACCGCATCACCCGCGCATCAAGGACGCGCACCGGCCGTACCCGGTAACTCGTCACACCCGCCGGCCGCCGAGCCGGTCCAGCGCCTCGGCGTGCAGACCCGCGCCGCAGGAGTACACCGACGCACCCCGGCCGGGTGTCGTCCGGCCGTCCAGACCGCTGTAACAGCCCCCGGCCTCGGTGACGATCAGCGACGTCGCCGCGAAGTCCCAGACGTGCCCGCGGGTCTGCACCGCCAGGTCGAACTCCCCACCGGCGACGAGCAGCGCGGCGTGCACACCCCACGCCGTCTTCGACGTCACCGCGGTCAGCGGCGCCAGCATCTCCCGCTCGGCGGGGCGGAGCCCGTCGTCGTCCGGGATCACCCCCAGCACGCTCCCGGCGAGCACGTCCGGCCGCGACCGGTCGACGTGCAGGCGTCGCCCGTCCTCCACCGCCTCCCCGGCGTAGCGGGCCGCGAACGCGCCCCCGCCGCGCGTCGCCCACCAGATCCGCCCCTGCGCGGGCACGACGACCACCCCGGCGACGATCTCGCCGTCGCGTTCCAGGGCCACGAGCACCAGCCACCGGTCGTCGCCGGCGACGAACATCGCGGTGCCGTCGATCGGGTCGACGATCCACCGCCGGTCGCTCTCGCCGGTCTGCCCGTTCTCCTCGCCGAGCACCGCGTCGCCCGGTCGTTCCTCGGCCAGTACCGCGCGGATCGCGGCCTCGACCGCGCGGTCGGCGGCCGTGACGACGCTGCCGTCGGCTTTGTACTCCCGGGGCAGTCCGGTCAGCGCCGCGAAGTGCCGGAGGCCGACGGCGGCGCCGGCCAGGGCGGCGCGGCGGGCGAGCAGAAGATCCGTGTCCATGCGCCCATCGTGCGTCGTGATACAACCGGGCGGATGCGTGGGAACACTCCGCGCCCGGCGCGGGCCGTGGTGCTCGTCTTCCTCGGGGCGATCGCGGTCGGCACGGCGCTGCTGATGCTGCCCGCGTCCCGGCGCGGCGACGGCTCGGCGCCGTTGCTGACCGCGTTCTTCACCGCGACGTCGGCGATCACCACGTCCGGCATGTCGACCGTCGACACGGCCACCTACTGGTCGGGGTTCGGGCACGCGCTGCTCACCGTGTTCACCCAGGCCGGCGGTTTCGGGATCACCGCGGCCGCGACGGTGCTCGGGTTGCTCGTGTCGCAGCGCCTGGGCCTGCGCGGCCGGCTGATGGCCGGGGCGGAGACGGGTTCGGGCGTCGCGCACGGCGACGTCCGGCGCGTGCTCGTCCTCGCGGCCGTCGTGATGTTCGCGACCGAGGCCGTGCTGGCCGCGGTCGTCACCGGGCGGCTCTGGCTCGGTTACGGCGTGGCGTTCCCGTCGGCGCTGCGCGAGGGGGCGTTCAACGCCGTCCAGGCGTTCAACAACTCCGGTTTCTCGCTGCGCAGCGAGGGCCTCGCCGGGTTCGTCGGCGACTGGTGGATCTGCGTTCCGCTGACGCTCGGCGTGATCGTCGGCGGCATCGGGGTGCCGGTGCTCTACGAGATCGCCAGGGAGCTGCGCCGCCCGGCCGCGTGGTCCACCCACACCCGGCTCACGGTCTGGGGTTCGCTCGTGCTGCTGGTCGTCGGGTTCGTCACCGTGCTCGGTTTCGAGTGGAACCACGCGCTGGAGCCGCTCGGCGTGGCCGACAAGATCCTGGCCTCGTTCGTCCAGGGCACGATCCCGCGCTCCGGCGGCTTCAACACGCTCGACTACGGCTCGTTCGACCCGGACACCAGCGCGATCGTCACCGGGCTGATGTTCATCGGCGGCGGCAGCGCCAGCACCGCCGGCGGAATCAAGGTCACCACGTTCTTCCTCCTCGCGTTCGTGATCTGGACCGAGGCGCGCGGTGAGCGCGACGTCGTGGTCGGGCGCAGGCGGATCGCCGAGTCCACCCAGCGCCAGGCCACGGCGGTCGCGCTCCTCGGGGTCGCCGCGGTCGCCGCCGGCACCCTGCTGCTGCTCCGCCTCACCGCGGACGTGACGTTCGACCGGGCGTTGTTCGAGGTGATGGCCGCGTTCAGCACCGCCGGTCTGACCACGGGGCTCACCGCCGAGCTGTCCGGCCCGGGCCAGCTCGTCCTGGCCGTCATGATGTTCGTCGGCCGGGTCGGCACCGTCGCCGTCGCGTCGGCGCTGGCACTCAACACCCGCCACCGGCTGTACCGGTACCCGGAGGAAAGGCCCCTCGTTGGCTGAACGGAAGAAGTCGAAGGCGGACCCCACCAGCGACAACGTCGTGGTGATCGGGTTGGGGCGGTTCGGGGGTCAGGTCGCCGAGTCGCTGCTCTTCCTCGGGCACGAGGTGATGGGCGTGGACGAGAACACCCGGATCGTGCAGCAGTGGTCGGACCGCCTCACGCACGTGGTGCAGGCCGACTCGACCGACGAGGACGCGTTGACGCAGGTCGGGATCCGGGAGTTCTCCCGCGCGGTCGTCGGCATCGGCACCGACATCGAAGCCAGCGTGCTGACCGTGCTGACGCTCAGCGAGCTGGGCCTGCCCGAGATCTGGGCCAAGGCGATCTCGGTCAAGCACGGCAAGATCCTGACGTCGGTCGGCGCGCACCACGTCATCTATCCGGAGGCGACGATGGGGGAGCGGGTGGCCCGGCTGATCGCCAGCCGCCTGCTCGACCTCGTCGACCTGGGTGACGGGGACGCGATCGCGACGGTCCGGCCCCCGCGGGACGCCGTCGGCCGGACGATCGCCGACCTCGGCGTGCGCACGACCTACGGCGTGACGATCGTCGGGATCAAGACCCCCGGCGCCGGGGTCGCGTGGGCCACCCCGCAGACCGTCGTGCCCGACGGCGGCGCGCTGATCGTGAGCGGCTCCGTCGACCAGGTGCAGCGCTTCGCGACCGCTCAGGAATAGTCCGGCAGCGTCATCGCCGAGTGCGCCGGGTTGGCGTCGGAGGGGATCTCGCTCAGCTGACGCAACATCGTGTTGCGCCGCTCCAGCGTCGCCGCCGTGGACGGGAACATCGTGGCCTCGCCGGCGGTGACCTGCGCCTGGTTCAGTTCGACGAAGTCGCGCACGGCCTTCTCGTAGGCGGCGAACGCGTCCGCGTGGTCGGTGTGGGCGGCCAGTTCGCCGGCCAGCACGTACGCACCGACCAGCGCGAGGCTCGAGCCCTGCCCGGTGAGGAACGACGGCGCGTAGGCCGCGTCGCCGACCAGCGCCACCCGCCCCTGCGACCAGCGCGGCAGGTGGATCTGGCTGACGACGTCGAAGAACAGGTCGTCGGCGGCGCGCAGCGCGTCGAGCATGTGCGGGATCTCCCACTCCTGGTCGGTGAAGATCGACTCGATCAGCCGGCGCTGGGCGGCCGGATCGCGGTGCGCGTCGAGCGGCGGCTCGGCCAGGCTGAAGTTGAGGAACGCGTGCACGGACGCGGGGGTGTCGCCGACCGCGAAGAGCGCCGCGGCCCGCCCCGGCACGTTCCACATCACGCCCTCGTGGGAGAGCCCGAGCCGGTTGGGCATGCCGAACCCGGCGAACGAGTACCCGATGTAGCGGTGGAACTGCTCCTCCGGCCCCATGATCAGCCCACGGGTGCGCGAGTGCAGGCCGTCGGCGCCGATGACGAGGTCGAACGTGCGCCGGGCACCGCTCTCGAAGGTGACCTCGCGGTCGTCGATCGCGGCGATCGAGTCGGTGAAGACGATCTCGACGTCGTCGCGGATCGTGTCGTAGAGCATCGACGTGAGGTCGCCGCGCCGGATCTCCAGGTCGGTGTTCTCGCTGGCGGTGAGCGTGACCGGGTTGAGCGAGGTGAGCAGGCTCCCGTCCGGGTCGAGGAACGAGATGCGACGGGTGTCGACGTGGGCGTCGCGTAACGCGGGGAGCAGCCCCATCTTCCCGACGACGCCGAGCGCGGTGCCGCGGATGTCGATCGGGTACCCGCCGCCGCGCAGGGCGTCGGCCTTCTCGACGATCGTGACGTCGAAGCCGTAGCGGCGCAGCCAGTAGGCGACGGTGGGGCCGGCGATGCTGGCACCGGACACGAGAACGGAGGTCATCGGTTTCTCCAATACCTAAGTTAGGTAAGCTTTCTGAGCGCAGACCGGGGCCGGACGCCCCGCGCTGCGACAGGGTCAACTATATACCTAACTTAGGCATCTATATGAGCGACGACGACACCGATTTCGCGGGGGTGTTCGGCGGCATCACCCGGGTGGGCAACGCGATCCGGCGCGGCCGCCTGGAGGAGCGCGCGATGCAGCGCTCGGGCATCGAGCTGGACCGGCCCGCGCTGACGATCCTCATCACGCTGCAGACCGCGGGGCAGCCGCTGCGCATCGGCGAGATCGCCACCCGCATGCAGGTCGTCGGCCCGCACGTCACCCGGCTCCTGCCCGACCTGGAGAAACGGGGCCTGGTCCGGCGCGTCGTCGACCCCGACGACCAGCGCGCCCGCCTGATCGAGACGACCGACGAGGGCACCCGCACGGTGCAGCGTTACCTGGGCACCGTGCTGGGCTGGATGCGTGAGTCCCTCGCCGACTGGTCGCCGGAGGACCGCGCGACGTTGATGACCCTGCTGCGACGGTTCGCCGACGACTTCGCCGCCCGCGTCGCCCGCCTGGACGACGAGGACGCTCCCGCCGACCGACCATCCGCTAGCTGACGACCTGGTCGCGGCCGGCGCGTTTGGCCTCGTAGAGCTTGGCGTCGGCGGCGTCGATCAACGCGCCGGGCGACGTGCCGTCGGTGACGGTGAACGACGCCACCCCGATGCTCACCGTGACGTGGCCCCGCTCGGTCCGCTCGTGCGGCCGGCGCAGGTCGGCCACCGCGGTGGCCATCCGGGACGCGACCGCGTGCGCGCCTTTCCGGTCGGTGCCCGGCATCACGACCGCGAACTCCTCGCCGCCGTACCGGGCGACCACGTCGGACTGCCGGACCTGCAGGCACAGCGTGTCGGCGATCGTGCGCAGGCACTCGTCGCCGGCCGGGTGGCCGTAGTGGTCGTTGTAGAGCTTGAAGAAGTCGATGTCGAGCATGGCGACGGCGAGCGGTTCGCCGGTGCGCCCGGCCCGCGACCACTCGGCGTCGAGCATCTCGGTCAGGCGCCGCCGGTTCGCCACCCCGGTCAGCGGGTCGGTGAGGCTCAGCTGCTCCAGCCGTTCGTTCGCCTCGGCCAGCTCCTGGGTGCGTTCGGCGACCTTCTGCTCCAGCGACGTGTAGAGCAGCGCGTTGTCCAGCGACACGGCCAGCTGCCCGGCGATCAGCGTCACCGCGTCGAGCCGGTCGGTGGAGAACGCGCCGGAGCTGAGCGTGTTGGCCAGGACGAGCACGGCCCAGTGCGCGCCCCGGTGTTCGATCGGCACGACGAGCAGCGAGCAACGCTCCTGAGCGGCGACGTAGGGATCCGACCGGAACCGCTCGTCGGTCGTGGCGTCGTCGACCAGCAGCGGCCGGTGACGTCGCGACACGTACCGGAACGCGGTCAGCGGGAGCCGGTCCCCGGCCTCGTCGACCGGGATCCGGGCCCCGTCCGCGCCGAGCACCGCCCAGGCGCCGTCGCCGTGCAGCGCCACCTCCACCGACGTGGCGCCGCTGACCGAACCCAGCACGTCGACGATCCGGCGGCGCAGGCGTTCGAGGTTGGTCTCCGAACTCAGCGCCCGCGAGGCCGTGAGCACCCCCAGCAGGTCGATCGCGCCGGACGAGAGCCGGTTCGAGCTCTGCGGGTCCGGGCGCGACGGCGCGGACAGCTCCGGGAAGTCCGCGTCCAGGTGGTCGGCTTTCGCCGTCGCGCCCCACATCGTGTACTCGGCGCGGGCCCGCTCGAGCAGCAGTGCCCCGCCGTAGGGCAGTCCCGTCCGGATCGCGAAGCGCCCGGCCCGCTCGGCGAACCAGGCCCGCTGCCACCGTGACGGGCCGGCGGCGGCACGGCGGACCGCCTCGTCGTACGCGGTGCGCGCGGCCTCCACGTCGCCGCGGACGGCCGCCAGCTCGGCGTCGAGGAACACCGTCAGGTGCCCGAAGCGCTGCGGGGCGTCCGCCGCGCGGGCGGCGATCCACGCCCGCTCGGCCGCGAGCTCGGCCCGGTCGCCGCCGTCCCAGGTCAGCGCGAGTGCGCGCAGGAAGTGCGCGTCCAGCGTCATCGGCATCCCGGCCAGGTGCCGGATCGGGCCCGACATCGCGGCGGTGTGGGCCGAGACCGCGTCCGGACGGTCGAACAGCGCGCCGAGGAACGCCTGGGTCAGGTGGTAACCGACGGTCTCGTGGACATCGTCGGGCGGCGGCCCGAACGGGACGTCGTCGCCGCGGAGGCGGGCGACGAGCGTGTCGAAGTACTGGACGTATCCGGCGAGCTGGTCGTTGCCGGTGCGCGCGCAGTAGGCGGTCGCGTCGCTCACCTCGTTGGTGACCTCGTCCAGGTGCGGCGCGTGCCCGAGCAGCAGCGTGATCGACACGAGGTAGGTGAACGCCGCGCTCAGCAGGTCACCGCAGCGGACCAGCTCGTCGTGGGACTCCCGGGCCAGGACGACGTGCTCGCGCGGTTCGTCGAACCAGTGTCCGGTCGACATGACGTACAGGAAGCGTGCCTTGGCGGTACCGGCCTCGTAGCCGCGGGCCGTGCCCACCGCGATCAGCGGCGGCAGCAGCCGCCGGCCGAACCGGTGGTCGCCGCGCAGGTCGCCGGCGACCACCGTGAGGTCGCCGAGCGCACCGAGCAGCGCGGGCGACGGTCCCCGCTCGATCCAGAGCCGGGCGCACTCCAGCACCAGCCACTGCATCAGGGGCCGGTCGACGAAGTGCGTCGGCGGGATGAGCCGGTAGGCCAGCGCGCCGATCGCCGTGACCGCCTGGTCGTCGGCCTCCGGCCGGTCGACGTCCGCCGCCGGACCGCCGGCCGCCAGCCAGGCGTCCACGCGCGCCATGCCCGCGGCCACCGCGGACCCGAGGTCGTCGGGGACGACGGTGCCGAGCGCGCGCAGGTAGCCGAACCCCAGCGCCACCGCCTCGGGTGTCCGCCGCCGGTTGGTCAGGCTGCTGATCTGCACGCACGTGGCGTCGAGGCGGGCCAGCGGGCTCACGTCGTCGCGGGCGAGGAGCCAGTCGAAGACGCGGTCGGCGTCCTCCAACCGCCCCAGCCCGCAGAGCGCGGCGTGGCGCTGGGTGGCCAGCTCCACGTCGAGCCCGGCCAGCGACTCGGCCGCCGCCAGCAGCCGGTCCACGGCCAGGTAGTTGCTCGTCGACAGGGCGTGGGCGGCCGCGCGGCGGCACAGCGCCGCGACGTCGGCCCGCTCGTCCCGGTCGGTCAGCGCGTCGAGCACCGGCAGGTACTGGGCGGCCGCCACCGCGGTCCACCGGGGCGTCGCCGCCAGCCGGCGCGCCAGCGCCAGCCGGCACCCGACGTCGCCGCGGTGCGCCAGCCGGGTCGCGGTCGCGTGCTGGATGCGGTCGTGCGCGAACCGGACGACCCCGGTCGACGGCTCGGCGACCAGCAGCCCGTCCTCCAGCGCCGGACGCAGCCGGTCGGCCAGCACCGGCCCGGGCAGCCCGGTCGCGTCGGTGAACAGCTCCGCGTCGACCTCGCCGCCGAGGCAGCCGAGCACCTCCAGCAGCGTGGCGGTGTCGTCGGGGAGCCGGTCGAGGTGCGCGGCGACCACGTCGGTCAGCCTCCGCAGCTGCACGGTGCGGTGGACGACGTCCGGGTCCCACGTCCAGCCGTGCTCGTCGAGGACCAGGGCACCGTCCCGGCGCAGCAGGTTGATCACCTCGACCGCGTCGAACGGGTTGCCGCCGGTGTACGACGTGATCGCGGTGGCCAGGTCGCCGACTTCGTCCGGGCGCATCCGGAGCATGTCGGCCAGCAGCGCGCCGACGTCGTCCGGGGCGAGCTCGCGCAGCTCGATCCGGGGCAGGCCCCGCTCCCGCCACCGCGTCAGCAGCGGGCCGAGCGGATGCGCGTCGTCGATCTCGTCGCTGCGGTAGGCGACGACCACGAACAGCCCGGGGATCGGCGCGTCGCAGGCCAGCCGGTCGAGCAGCTCCAGCGGAGCGGCCGCGGCCCACTGCGCGTCGTCGATCACGACGACGACCGGACGGTCCGGCCGGGCCACCGCACGCAGGATCTCGGTCGCGGCGTGGATGAGCTGGGCCCGGATCGTCGCCGGGTCGGTCGTCGGCAGCGACGGTTCGGCGTCGAGCAGCGTACGGAACTCCGGCAGCGGCGCGAGGAAGTCGACGGCCGCGCCCAGCCGGGCCCGGAGGAGCTCGCGCACCGGGGCGAGCTCGGCCTCGGGCTGGGCGAGCAGCAGCCGGCCCACCGCGCGGATCGCCGCCACCGCGCCCCCCACCGCGGGATCCTGGCGCAGCTGGTCGAACTTGCCCCGCACGAACCAGCCCCCGGCCGCCGCGACGGTGGGCCTCAGCTCGTCGACCAGCCGTGTCTTGCCGGTGCCGCACACGCCGCTGACCAGGAGCAGCGGCGTGTCGCCGTCGGTGAACGCGCGGCGCAGCGCCGTCGCCTCGGTGTCCCGGCCGACGAGCGTCGAGGGTGCGGCCAGCCGCAGCGGGAAGTCCCGCTCGCCCAGCGTGAACCGCGCGGCCGGGTCGTCGCGGACCCGGCACAGGTCGAACAGCAGCCCCCGGGCGCTCTGGTAGCGGCGGTCCGGCTCCTTCTCCAGCAGCCGCAGGATGATCGCCGAGAGGGCGGGCGGCACCGCCTGCTCCCGCTGCGCCGGTGCGTCGGGGGTCCGGGTCAGGTGGTCGCTGATCAGCCGCATCGGCTCGCCGCGCCCGAACGGCGGCTCGCCGGTGGCCAGCTCGTAGAGCGTCGCGCCGAGGGCGTACAGGTCGGTGCGCTGGTCGATCGGGTTGCCGGTGCGACCGGACTGCTCGGGCGCGAGGTAGGGCAGCGATCCGGTGATCTCCCGTTCGGCGGTGAAGGCCGGTCGCTCCTCGGCGAACGTCGTCGCGAGATCGAAGTCGACGAGCGTCGGCCGCTCCCCGGCCACCACGATGTTCGCCGGGTTGAGGTCCTTGTGGGTGACCCCGCGTGCGTGCATCCCCGCGACGGCCTCGGCCAGCCGTGGCGCCAGGCGGAGCAGCGCGGGCACGTCGACCGGCCCGAGCGCCCCGCCGCCGTCGTCGTGCAGTTCGAGGTAGCCGCTGGTGTGGCCGGCCAGCTGGGCCACGCCGGGCACCCCGGCCAGGCGTTCGAGCACGGCCCGTTCGGTCTCCAGGCGGCGGGCCGCGTCGGCCCCGAAGTACTCCTTGCGGATGACGCCGGAGCCGTCCCGAGTCAGGGCGCGGGTCACCCACGTGCGCTCACTCCGGTAGAGGACCTGCTCCCGCACACTCCTCTCATCGGCGGCCCGACCTGCGGGCTTAGCGCATCTCCCCGGCTCCGGCGTAGGGGTGGCGGCTGGTCAGCAGGTCGCCCTCGGCGAACCGGGAGAGCCGGAAGTCCGACGCCGGGATCCGCGCGTCGGTGCTGACGCCGTCGAGGACCAGGTCGGCGACGAGCGCGCCGACCGCGGGGGAGATCTTGAACCCGTGCCCGCTGAACCCGGCGGCCACGATCAGCCCCTCGATCGGCGTGGCCGAGACGACCGGGTTGAAGTCCGGCGTGACGTCGTAACACCCGGCGTACGTGCCGGTGACCGCGGCGTCGGGCAGGCCGGGGAAGCGGTGGCCGACCTTCGCCGCGGTGAGCTCGACGAACGCCTCGGTGGCGCGGTCGGGGTAGTGGTCCGGGTCGGCGGGTTCGAGCGTGGCGAGGTCGCTGTTGCCGAACAGGATCCGGCCCGCACCCTCGGGCCGGACGTACTGCAGCGACACCAGGTCCGAGAAGACCGGCACCGCGCCCAGGTCCCGGCCGGGGTCGATCAGCACGATCTGCTCCCGGTGGACGACGATCGGCAGCGCGATACCGTGGGCGCCGAGCAGCGGCACGGACCACGGGCCGGCGGCGACGACCACGGTGCCGGCGGGCACGAGCTCGCCGTCGGTCAGGCGCACGCCGCCGACCGCGCCGCCGGTGACCAGGAGTTCCGCGACGGCCGCGCCCTGCCGGATCCGGACCCCGGCGCGGCGGGCACCGGCCGCGAACGCCTGCGCGGTCGAGTACGCGTCGCCGTACCCGCCGCGCGGCTCCCAGGCGAACGCGGCGAAGTCGTCCAGGTGGGCGGCCGGCCACAGCTCGGCGACCCGGGCGTGGTCGATCTCCTCGGTCTGCACCCCGACCGCGCGCTGGTCGGCGAGGCTCGCCCGCAGCGCGTCGACGTTCGGCGCGCCCACCCCGACGACGTAGCCGGTCGAGCGGAACCCGATGTCGGTCCCCAGGATCTCCTCGGCGTTCTCGAACAGCTCCAGGCCCACCGTGGCCATCGCGGCCAGCGACGGGACGCCGTAGTGGCACCGCACGACGCCGCTGGACTTGCCGGTCCCCCCGGAGCCGACCGTGGACCGCTCCAGCACGGTGACGTCGGTGACGCCACGCCGGGCGAGGCTCCAGGCGGTGGCGGTGCCGGCCAGCCCGCCACCGACGACGACCACGTCAGCCATGCGCGCCTCCGCTGTCTCCTGTCGAGAAACCAAGTGTCTCCCGAGGAGATTTCGCCGGGATTAACGCACGGCCGCCGAGAGCCGGTGCGCCTCGGCGAGCAGCAGCCGGCCCAACTGGGGCCGCCGGTGCGCCGCGAACCGGTGCTCGACCCCGGTGAGGCTCAACGCGCCGACCGGCTCCGACCGCGCGTCGAACACCGCGGCGCCCATGCCCCAGCTGCCCTCCACGATCAGGCCCGGGTTGACCGCGTAGCCGTCCCGGCGGGTCTCGGCGATCCGGCCGCGGAGCGCGTCGGGTGCGTGCTCCCGGCCGTAGGCGGCGGTGCGCTCGGCGTGCGACAGGTAGCGTTCGACGTCGGCATCGGGCAGGTAGGCGAGGATCGCCAGACCCGCGGACGCGACGCCGAGCGGGAACCGGATGCCCTCGTGCAGCACGTGCGAGCGGATCGGGAAGCTGCCGTCCTCGCGGAGCAGACAGACGGTCTCGTCGCCGCGCCGGACGGAGAAGAACGCGCTCTCTCCGGTCGCGTCGGCGAGCCGGCGCACCGAGGGCTGGGCCAGCGCGGTGACGTCGTAGCGGGCCGCCGCGGCGGTGCCGAGCAGGTACAGCTCCGGGCCGAGCTGCCAGCGGCCGGCCGGGTCGCGGTCGACCAGCCCTTCGCCGAGCAGCCCGGAGAGCAGCCGGTGGGCGGTCGGTCGGGCCAGACCCGTCGCGCGCGCCAGCTCCGAGGTCGTCGCGCCGTCCGGCTCGTGGGTGGAGAGCGCGCGCAGCACGGCGGCGGCACGGCCCAGCACGTCGATCGGTGCGTTCACTGAGTGGACGCTACTCGCGCTCGTCGTCCGCTGGCCGGTCTGTTGGCGTTCGGTGAGCGGCGCGACGTTGACGCCGGCCGCGCGGGCGGCCAGCATCGTCGGCCATGCACAAGGTCGTGGAGAGCGCCGCCGCGGCGGTCGCTGACGTTCCGGACGGCGCCACGCTGTCCGTCGGTGGGTTCGGGCTGTGCGGCATTCCGTCGGTGCTGATCCAGGCACTGCTGGAGGCCGGAACGAGCGACCTCGAGGTGGTGTCGAACAACGCCGGGGTCGACGGCTGGGGGCTCGGCGTGCTGCTCGGCGCCCACCGGCTGCGCCGGATCGTCGCCTCCTACGTGGGGGAGAACAAGGAGTTCGCCCGGCAGTACCTCGCCGGTGAGCTGGAGGTCGAGCTGACGCCGCAGGGCACGCTCGCTGAACGGATGCGCGCCGGCGGGTCGGGCATCCCCGCGTTCTTCACCGTCACCGGCGCGGGAACGCAGGTCGCCGACGGTGGGCTGCCGTGGAAGTACGGCCCCGACGGGTCGGTGCTGGTGGCCTCCCCGCGCAAGGAGACCCGCGAGTTCGGCGGCCGCGAGCACGTGCTCGAGGAGGCGATCGTCGCCGACTTCGGCCTGGTGCGGGCCTGGAAGGGCGACCGCCACGGCAACCTGGTCTTCCGCCGGGCCGCACGCAACTTCAACCCGCTCGCCGCGATGTGCGGCCGGGTCACGATCGCCGAGGTCGAGCACCTGGTCGAGCCGGGCGAGATCGACCCGGACGACGTCCACACGCCGGGCGTCTACGTGCACCGGGTGGTGGCGCTGACCCCGGAGCAGGCGTCGGACAAGCGGATCGAGAAGAGGACCGTGCGATGAGCTGGACCCGGGAGCAGATGGCCGCGCGGGCCGCGGCCGAACTGACCGACGGCTCGTACGTCAACCTCGGCATCGGGCTGCCCACGCTGGTGCCCAACTACGTCCCCGACGACGTCGAGCTGGTGCTGCAGAGCGAGAACGGCATCCTCGGCGTCGGGGCGTACCCGGCCGAGTCCGACGTGGACCCGGACCTGATCAACGCCGGCAAGGAGACCGTGACCGTCCGGCGCGGAGCGTCGTTCTTCGACTCGGCCACGTCGTTCGGCATGATCCGCGGCGGCAAGATCGACGCCGCGATCCTCGGCGCCATGCAGGTCTCGGCCGCCGGTGACCTGGCCAACTGGATGATCCCCGGCAAGATGGTCAAGGGCATGGGCGGCGCGATGGACCTCGTCCACGGCGCGGCCAAGGTCATCGTGCTGATGGAACACGTCGCCCGCGACGGCTCGTTCAAGATCGTCAACGAGTGCTCGCTGCCCTACACCGGCCGCCGGGTGGTGCACCGCGTCATCACCGACCTGGCCGTCCTCGACGTGACCCCGGAGGGTTTGCGGCTGGTGGAGCTGGCTCCCGGCGTCACCGAGGCGGAGGTCCGCGCCGCGACCGAACCCCCGCTGCTGGTGACGTCTTGACCCGGCCGCGCGGCGCCGTGCTGACGGCCCGCCCCGTCGACCCGGGGCGGGCCTTCGCCCGGCCCTAGCCGACGGGCACCGGCTCCTTCGGTTCGGTCGTCTCCGGCGCCCGGAGGGACTCCCCTTCGATGTCCACCTTCGGCAGCGCGCGATCCAGCCACCGCGGCAGCCACCACGCGCCCGGCCCCACCAGCGCCAGGACCGCCGGCACCAGCGTCATCCGCACCACGAACGCGTCGATCAGCACGCCCACCGCGAGCGAGAACGCGATCGGTTTGATGATCGCGTCGTCCGGGATGACGAACGTGGCGAACACGCTGAACATGATCAGCGCCGCCGCGGTCACCACCCGGGACGCGTGCCGGGCGCCGCCGAGCACCGACGGCAGCGCCTTCCCGGTGCGCACCCACTCCTCGCGGATGCCCGACACCAGGAACACCTCGTAGTCCATCGCCAGCCCGAACAGCACCGCCATCAGGATGATCGGCAGGAAGCTGATCACCGGCCCGGTCCGGCCCACCCCGAGCAGGTCGGAGAGCCAGCCCCACTCGAACACCGCCGCGGTGGCCCCGAACGACGCCGCGACCGACAGCAGGAACCCGATCGTCGCTTTCAGCGGCACCACCAGCGAGCGGAACACCACCAGCAACAACACCAGGCACAGTCCGACGACGACCGCGGCGAACGGCACCAGGGCGGCCGACAGCCGGTCGGAGACGTCGATCGCGATCGCGGTGTTGCCGGTGACCTGGATGCGGACGCCGGTCTGCGCCTCGATCGCACCGGCCCGGTCACGGATCGTGTCGACGAGGTCGGTCGTGGCCGGGTCGTCGGGTGCGGTCTCCGGGATCACCTGGATCAGCGCGTACCGGCCGTCCGGGGTGGGGGCCGGCGGCGTCACCGCGACGACGTCCGGCAGCGCGCCGAGGTCCTTCGCCACCAGGGCGGCCCGGTCGGCGTCGCCGTGGGCCAGGACGAGCAGGGGACCGTTGAAGCCGGGGCCGAACGTCGTGCTGACCGCGTCGTAGGTGACGCGTTGGTGGGTGCCCTCGGCGGCCGAACCGCCGTCGGGCAGCGCGAGGCGCAGGTCCTTGGCCGGGATCGCCAGCACGAGCAGGCCGACGACGACGGCGAGCACCGTCCACGCCGGACGCCGGGTGACGATCCGGGCCCAGCGCTCACCCCCGGTGGACGCCTCCGGGGCACCGCGGCGAGCCGCGCGCGACCCGGGCCGCGGGGTCAGCCGGTCACCGGCGAAGCCGAGCAGCGCGGGCACCACGGTCAGCGCCACCAGCACCGCGACCAGCACGGTCGCGGCCGCGCCGAGCCCCATCACGGTGAGGAACGGGATCCCGACGACCGACAGGCCGGCGAGCGCGATGATCACGGTCAGCCCGGCGAACACGACCGCGCTGCCCGCGGTGCCGTTGGCCAGGGCCGCCGACTCCTCCGGGGACAGGCCCCGCGCGAGCTGCGCCCGGTGACGGGAGACGATGAACAGCGCGTAGTCGATGCCGACGGCGAGGCCGATCATCAGCGCGAGCGTGATCGCGGTGGACGAGATGTCGCCGACCGCCGCGGTGGCCAGCAGCCCGAGCAGCCCCACTCCGACGCCGATCAACGCGGTCACCAGCGGGAGCCCGGCGGCGAGCAGCGAGCCGAACGTGACGACGAGCACGAGCAGGGCGACGCCGACGCCGATGAGTTCGAGCGCGCTGACCGACACCCCGTTCTCGGTGAACGCCGGCCCGCCGACCGACACGGTGAGACCGGCGTCCCGCGCCGGTGCGACGGCCCGCTCCAGCGCCTCGGGGTCGCCGGGGTGCGCGACGGCGTACTCGACCTGGGCCAGCGAGGTCCGCTGGTCGGCCGAGACCGCGCCGGTCTGGACGGCCTCGACCTGGGGTGCGCGGTCCACCCGGTCGAGGGTCCGGGTGACGACCGTCCGGTAGTCGGCGATGCGTTCGCCGGCCGGGGCGGTGAACACGATCTGGGCGGTGGCACCGGCCGCGGCCGGGAACTCGCGGCTGAGCGTGTCGCGGGCCTGCTGGGACTCCGACCCGGGGATCGAGAAGTCGTTGTCGAGCGAGCCGCCGAAGCCCACCACGAGTCCGATCAGTAACGCCAGGACGGCGGCCCAGGAGCCGAGCACGGCACCGCGGTGCCGGAACGCACCGCGTCCGAGTCGGTGGAGAAGCGTGGCCATGCGTAACCCCTCGCGCGTCGCGAAAATCTGTCAGTACTGACACTAACGCAAAGTGTCAGTACTGACAGAATAAAATTTTGGGATACTGCGCGCATGACCGCCGTCGGCCGCCGCGAGCTGCACAAGCAGGAGACCCGCCGAGCACTGCAGGAGGCCGCGGTCCGGCTGTTCGAGCAGGACGGGTACGACCGCACGACCGTGCGTGACATCGCGGCCGCGGCCGGCGTCACCGAGCGCACGTTCTTCCGGTACTTCGCGACCAAGGAGGAGCTGGTGCTCGGGGAGGTGCTCGACCTGCTGCCGGTGATCCGCGAGGCGGTGATCGGACGCCCCGCCGGGGAGGCGCCGTACCAGGCCGTGCGCTCCGCGCTGCTCGCGTTGCTGGACGGGCTCGACCGCGGCATCGGCATCCTGTTCGCGAGCGAGGAGGGCGCGACGCCGTCCGCGCTGGCCGTGATCCACCAGGTCGAGGAGGCGCTCGAGGCCGCGTTCGTCGCCCGGGGCGTCGCCGCGGGGCTGCCCGCCTCGGTGCTCTCGAAGGCCGCGACGGCCGCGGTGCACAGCACGATCGAGACCCACACCAAGCTCCCCGAGGACCAGCGCACCGTCGACAACGCCCGCCGCCTGCTCGGCGAGGCGTTCGCCCTGCTGGAGAGCTGACGCCTGCGTTCGCGGTGTCCCGCTGGGGCACCGATCCGTGCTCCCGCGGGTCGTGGAGCCCGACCGGACCCACCGGCTCGCCCGCCGACCGGCGGATCGTCGGCAGCCACCGGCGGCTCGTCGACCACCTCGCGTCCGGAGCGGACGTCGGGCTGGGGCGGCCGGTGACGCACGTGCGCGGCACCGACGGTGGGGTGGCGCTCTGGTGTCCGCGGACGGCGACGCGCCGTGCACCGACGCGGCGATCGCCGCGGTCGGCGCCGGCCACCACGGGAACTGGTGCGCGCGGCGACACGGCGGCGCTCCAAGAGTCCTCGGTGGTCAGGCGGCGAGGAGAGGAGCGATGGGATCGTCGTGTTCGGCGGCCCGGCGGTAGTGGGCCGCGCTGGACGGGTCGCCGTGGGCGGCGCAGGCCAGGGCCTAGGCGTCGCCGCGCAGGCCCCGGGGGAGTGCGCGGGCGGTGGCGACGCTGCGGGTGATGGCCACCGGCCACCGGCCGTCGAGATAGGCGACCATGGCGGCCAACAGATTCGCCGGGAGCGGGAGCGGGTGCGGGTGGCCGGATCGGCCGCGGATCTCGCCGGCGACCGCCGCGTGGTGGTCGGGCGGGACCTCGCCGCGCAGAACCGGATCAGCCCTGGCGCCGATGCCCCACCCATCGGAGTGGGCGCGTTCGACTAGTCGCCGGCGCGGTGGACGCGGAGCTCCAGATCGATGAACGCGCCGATCATCGCGCGGTAGGTGGCTTCAACGACCGCGGGGTCGGCCCCCGACTCGTCGGCGAGCGCGCGGACCTTGGCGATCACCTGCTCGACGCGGGCCGGCGCGCGCACGGCGTCGGAATCGGCCTTGAGGCGGCCGGCGCGCCGGACGAGCTGCTCCCGGCGCGCCAGCAACCCGACGATCTCGCGGTCGAGCCCGTCGATCGCGGACCGCAGATCGGTCAGCTGGTCAGTACCCGGCCCGCGGTCAGCTTCCATTCCCGCAGACTACGGTCCTTCGTCACGTCCGCGACCGTGTAGGGGTCCTGGTCGACCAGCGCCTGCGCGGCGGCCTCGTCGTCGGCCTCGAGCACGATGATGCCGCCGCTCAGGTCGGCGAGCGGGCCGGCGGCCAGCAGCTGACCCCGCTCGGTCAGCGACGCGAGGTGCGCGAGGTGGTCGTCGCGGCGCTCGGCGCGCAGCGGGGTGTCGTGGTAGCCGTAGGTGAGGACGAACGTGGCCATGGGGGTGTTCCTCTCAGTCGGTCAGGCGGTAGACGCGTCGGGCGTTCTCGGCGAAGATCCAGCGCTGCTGCTCGGCCGGGAGCCCGGCGAGCGCGGCCCGCCAGGCGTCGACGAGCGTCGGCATCGTGGTCCAGAGTTTCTCGATCGGGAAGTTCGTGCCGAACATCGCGCGCTCCGGGCCGAACAGCTCCAGCACGGTGTCGGTGACGAGCCGGAGCAGGCCGGGATCGACGCGGTGCACGAACGTGCCCTGGCCGGTGAGCTTCACGACGACGTTCGGCTGCTCGGCCAGCCGGCTCATGCCGGCGCGCCAGGCCTCGTCCTCGCCGGGAATCAGCATTCCCGCGTGGACCAGCACGAACGTGAGCCCGGGGAAGGCGGCGACGAGCGTCGCCGCGTCGGCCATCTGGGCGGGGAAGACCTGGAGCTCGAACAGCCAGCCGAGTTCCTCGACGACGGCCAGGTTCCGGGCCAGCACCGGGTCGAGCAGCGCGTCGGGGCGCGCGGCGAACCGGAACTCGGGGCGTTCGTGCCAGTGCAGCTGATGACGGGTGCCGCGCAGGAGCGGCGACAGCGACGCCTGCGCGCGCAGGATCCGGGCGGCCGGTTCGAAGAGGTTCGCGGCGCCGATCACCGCGGTGGGCCACCCGCTGGCCGCGTGCACGTCGGCGAGCCACCGCACCTCGTCGAGCACCCGGGGCAGCGGCCAGTTCGTCTGCACGTAGACCGACTCGGTGATGCCCGCGCCGGTCGCGTCGGCGACGTACTCGTCGATCAGGTAGTCGCGCCGGATCGGCTCGTACGGACCGAAGATCCGGGGCACCGGTGCTCCGGAGAGCCACTCGAGGTCGTCCCGGCGCCAGACGTGGTGGTGGGCGTCGACGATCGGACCGGTGTAGGTCACGGGCACAGTCCTTTCCGGGCACGGTACGCGGACTCCAGGTCGTCGACCCCCTCCAGCGCGGCGAGGTTCCCGGCGACCGCGGCCATCGCCCGGGTGACCGGCCGGTACGCCGGGTCGCGGGCCAGCGGCGACCACCACACCAGGCGGTGGCCGAGCCGGCGCAGGTGCCGGACCGCGGCCACCATCGCGGCGGGATCCCCGCGTTCCAGGCCGTCGGAGAACACGACGACCACCGCACCGCGGACCAGGGCCCGGTGGTCGGCCAGGAAGCCGGTGAGCGCGTGCCCGATCCGGGTGCCGCCCTCGGCGTCGAGGACGCTCGACGCGAGCCCGGCCAGCGCCGCGTCCGGGTCGGCGACGCGCAGGGCCGGTGTGGCGTGCGTGAGCTCGGTGCCGAACGTGAACACCTCGGCCCGCTCGCACGAGCGCACGGCCGCGTGTCCGAACCGGAGCAGGTCCGCGGTGTGCCGTTTCATCGACCCGGAGACGTCGATCAGCAGCACGAGCCGGCGCGGCCGGGTGGGGCGTCGCCGCCAGCGCAGGTGGACCACCTCGCCGTGGGTGCGTGCGGCCTCGCGGGCGACGCGCCGGACGTCGAGCGTGTCGCCGCGCCGGGCCGGGCGGCGCCGCCGGTCGGTCACCCGGGGGAGGGCCGACGGTAGGTCACGCCGGATCCGGGCGAGGAGGTGGTGCTGGGTGGTCACCGCGAACCGGAGGTGACCGGGGCGGGCGGTGGGGCTCGCGGTGAGGCCGCTGCCGGGGTCGGGGTGGAGTTCGGTCGCGTCGTGGCCGCGCTCGCCACCGGGGGCCGGGGTCTCGGTGGTGCCGGGCGTCGGTACCGGGGCCACCGGCAGGTCGGCGAACCAGCGCCAGAAGATCGGTTCGAAGATCTCGTGCTCGGCGGGCGAGGCGGTGAGCGTGATCCGGGCGGTCCAGTACAGGTCGGCCGGGTCGACCGCGCGCAGGAAGCGGACCGTCTTCTCCGGGGTGACGCCGACGCCGTGGGCCGCCAGGTCACCGACGAACCCGTGCAGGTGGTCGGTCATCGGGCCGATCACGTCAGCACCCCCTGCGCCAGCCGGACGTCCTCCTCGTACTTCACCAGCAGCCCCAGTGCGCGCCGGAGCGCGTCCGGCCACGGGACGCCCTCGTCGGTGAGCACCTGCGCGCCCCGGGCCCAGGCGATCGACTCCGCGATGCCCGGCCGTTTGACCGGCCCGAGGTCGCGGACCGCGTTGACCGCGTCGACCAGGCGCCGGGCGCTCTCGGTGTCCAGGCCGGGGGCCTTGACCCGGACGATCTCGCGTTCGCGGGCGGCGTCCGGGTAGGGGATCCAGTGGTAGAGGCACCGGCGTTTGAGGGCGTCGTGCAGGTCGCGGGTGCGGTTGGACGTCAGCACGACGATCGGTGGGGTCCCGGCGTGGACCGGGCCGAGTTCGGGGATCGTGATCCGGAAGTCGGCCAGGAACTCCAGCAGGAACGCCTCGAACTCGGCGTCGGCCCGGTCGATCTCGTCGATCAGGAGCACCGACGGGGTGCGCAGCGCGGCCAGCAGCGGCCGTTCGAGCAGGAACGGTGCCGAGTAGATGTCGGCACCCGACTTCAGCTGCAGGAGCTGTTTCGGGTAGTCCCACTCGTACAGGGCGTGGGCGGCGTCGAGCCCTTCGTAACACTGCAGCCGCACCAGCGTGCGGCCGGACACCTGGGAGAGCGCGGTGGCCACCTCGGTCTTGCCGACGCCGGGCTCGCCTTCGAGCAGCAGCGGCAGCTCGAGCTTCCCGGCCAGGTGGATCGCGGTGACCAGCCCGTCGTCGGCCAGGTAGCGCCGGCGCCGGAGCGCGTCCGCCAGCTCAGCGCGGTTCACGCAGCGCATCCAGTCCGCGCAGCACCGACTCCGGGGTGAACGGCATCACCGTGAGGCGGACGCCGACCGCGTCGTAGATCGCGTTGGCGATGGCCGGGATCGGTGCGTTCGCGGTCATCTCCCCGATGCCCTTCGCCCCGAACGGGCCGGTGCCGGCCGGGCGTTCGAGCAGCACGCTGACCTGGGTCGGGCAGTCGGCCGGGCCGGGCATCAGGTAGTCGCTGAAGCTGGTCGGCCCGTGGTCGCGGGACGCGGGATAGCCCGGCTCGCACGACTCGAACAGCGCGTGCGAGACGCCCATCCAGGCGCCGCCCTCGACCTGCTGGGTGGCCAGGCCCGGGTTGATCGTGCGCCCGACCTCGTAGGTGTTGTGCAGGCTGACCACCTCGACGACACCGGTCTCGTCGTCGACCACGACGTCGGCCACCGTGCACGCGTGGGCCTGGCAGGAGTCCGGGTCCATCTCCCCGGTCTCCGGATCGGGATAGTTGCGTTCCTTCAGGTAGATCCCGCGCCCGGAGATCGTCCGGCCCTGGGCGAAGTGCGCGGCCAGCGCGACGTCGCTGACGTGGATACGGCGCTGCGCGGCGCCCTTGACCACGATGTAGCCGGTGCCGTCGGTCTCCAGGTCCTCGGCGTCGGTCTCCAGCTCGTCCGCCGCGACCTGCAGCATCACCGCGCGGGCCTCGTTCGCGGCCATGATCACCGCGTTGCCGACGCGGTGCGTGCCGCGGCTGGCGAACGTGCCCATGCAGTGCGGGCCGGTGTCGGTGTCGGCGGTGTCGACGATCACGCTCTCGACCGGCACCCCGAGCGTCTCGGCCGCGCACTGCCGGGCGACGGTCGTGATGCCCTGCCCGAGGTCGACCGAGGAGAGCGTGACGACGAACGCGCCCATCGTGGTGGCGTGCACGAGGGCCTGCGACGGGTCGCCGCCGAGGTTCATGCCGGTGGGGTAGTTGACCGAGGCGTAACCCCGGCCGCGACGCAGTGCCATCAGCGTTCCTTCCCGGAGGACAGGGCGCGGAACTCGGGCGCCAGCGGATACGCCACCAGGTCCGCGGCGCGTTGCACGACCTCGATCAGCGCGGTGCCCTCGGCGACCTTCCGGTGCGCCTTCATGTCCCCGTCCCGGTACGCGTTGATCAGCCGGAACTCCAGCGGCCCGATCCCCAGCTCGCGGGCCAGCCGGTCCATCTGCGACTCCAGCGCGAAGTCGGCGATCGTCACCCCGAACCCCCGCATCGCGCTGGACGGCGTCCGGTTCGTGAACACGCAGTGGGCGTCGACGTACACGTTGGGGATCGCGTACGGGCCGGGCAGGTGGGCCGCGGCCTTCGTGGTGCCGTACGGGCTGTGCCGCTGGTACGCGCCCGCGTCGACGTAGAGCACGACCTTGCGCGCGACGATGCGCCCGTCGGCCGTCACGCCGTCGGTGATGTAGAGCCGTTCGGCCGCCCGCGGCGAGGAGACCTGCATCTCCTCCTCGCGGCTGTAGACGAACTTGACCGGCCGGTTCGTGAGCGACGCGGCGATGCAGGCCAGCGGCTCGACCATCACGTCGACCTTGCCGCCGAACCCCCCGCCGACCGTGCCGCCGACGACCTGCAGATCGGCGAACGGCCGGTCGATGATCAGCGCGGTGTTGTCCAGGGTGAAGAAACACGCCTGGGTGTTGCTGTGGATGCGCAGCCGCCCGTTGCCCTGCGGAACGACGACGCAGCCGGTCGTCTCGGTCGGCGCGTGCTCGATCGGGGCCGAGCTGTAGCGCCAGCTGAAGACGTGGTCGGCGGCCGCGAAGCCCGCCTCGACGTCGCCGAAGCGCACCCGGCGGCAGTGGTGGCCCTCGTAGACGAACCAGTTCGTGCCGCTGCGCTTGAACGGCGGCGCGGTCAGGGCCTCCTCGACGTCGAACACCGGTGGGAGGTCGGTGTAGTCGACGGTGACCCGCGCGGCGCCCTCCCGGGCCGCCTCCTCGGTGGTGGCCACCACGGCCACGATCGGTTCGCCCCGGTAGAGCACCCGGTCCTCGGCCAGCACGGGCTCGTCGTCGGGCTCGATCCCGATCAGGCGCAGCACGTTGTACCAGTTCGACGGCACGTCGGCGTGGGTGATCACGCGCAGCACGCCGGGCACGTCGTAGGCCGGCGCGACGTCGACGGAGTTGATCAGCGCGTGGTGCCGGGTGGACCGGTGGATCTTCAGGTGCGTGAGCCCGGGCGGGTTGGTGTCCTCGAAGAACGCGGTGCGGCCGGTGACGTGCCCGCGCGCGTCCGCCCGCTGCACCGTCGACCCGATGACGTGGAACGAGCCCGCGCGCTCGTCGCGGAAGTAGTCGTGGTCGATCGTCGTCATGACGCCGCCGTCCGCCGCCGCGCCGCGTCGAGGACGGCCGTGACGATCGGCGTGTAGCCGGTGCACCGGCACACGTTGCCGGAGAGCGCCTCCTCGACCTCCTCCCGGGTGGGATCGGGGTTGCGCTCCAGCAGCGCCTCGGCCGACATGATCATGCCCGGCGTGCAGTACCCGCACTGCATCGCGAACCCGTCCAGGAAGGCCTGCTGGACGTCGTCCAGCGTGCCGTCCGCGCCGGCGACGCCCTCGATCGTGGTGACCGTCGCCTCGTCCACAGTGGCCAGCGGGACGAGGCAGGACACCACCGGTGCGCCGTCGAGCAGCACCGTGCAGCTGCCGCAGCTGCCCTGGGCGCAGCCGCGCTTGGCCCCGGTCAGGCCGAGCGACTCGCGCAGCGCCAGCAGCAGGGTGGTGGCCGGGCGGGCGATCAGCTCGGTCGGCGCGCCGTTCACGGTCAGGGTGACCAGATGAGAAGCCATGCGGTGCTCCTTCAGCGGCCGAGCAGGGCTCGTCGGAGGTGGACCGGGAAGACGCGGTGGCGGTACCAGGCCGAGGCGTACGCGTCGTCGGCCGGCGCCAGGTGCGCACGCATGGCCTCGGCGGCGGCCTCGACCGCGCCGGGGTCGGCACGCAGCACCGCCTCGGCGGCGTGCGCGCGCAGCGGACGCGGGGCCACCCCGCCGAGCGCGATGCGTTCGCCGTCGACCGCCACGCTGACGATCGCGGCCGAGTTGTGGCGGCGGCGGGTGGCCTTGTGGAAGCGGAAGCGCGCCGGCACCGCGAACGTCACCGCGGTGACCAGCTCGCCGGCGGGGACACCGTCGGCGAGCGGCACGCGCCGGCCGCCGTACACCTCGACGGTGGCGTCCAGCGCGAGCAGCGCCACCGCGAGGTCACCGTAGGGCTGCGGGACGAACAGGTTGCCGCCGACGGTGGCCAGGCTGCGTACCGGGGGAGAGGCGAGGGCACGCAGGCACGGCCGGAGGAACGCCAGGCGGTCGTCGGCCTCGAGCGTGGCCAGCGTGGTGGCCGCGCCGAGCCGGACCTCCGTGCCGTCGACCTCGACGCCGTCGAGCCCGGCGCGACGCAGGCTGATCAGGCCGGTCGGCGGGAACGCGCGCTCGTTGAACCGGGGCATGAGCCAGGTGCCACCGGCCAGCACCGTGCCACCGTCGCGTAAGGCCTGGTGGGCGGCGGCCGGATCTCGGGGGACGTGCACTGCGCTGAACACGTGCGACCTCCGATAAAATTATCGATATCGATAACACCCTAGGAACGGCGTGCCGCCGCGGTCAAGGCATGATCGACACGTGACCAAGCCGACGTTGAGCGAACAGATCCGGGACGCGCTGCTCCACCGCATCGTCACCGGGGAGCTCACCGACGGCGAACGCCTGGTGGAGACCCGGATCGCGGCCGAGTTCGGCACCAGTCAGGCCCCGGTGCGCGAGGCGCTGCGCGAGCTGGAGGGTCTCGCGCTGATCCAGAGCCGGCCGCGCCACGGCCGCACCGTCGTGCCGTTCGCCGAGCAGACGATCCGCGAGGCCTATGTGGTGCGTGCGGCGCTCGAGGAGGCCGCCACCCGCCTGGCGATGCTGCGTGGCTCGTTCTCCGCCGACGTGCTCGCCGCGGCGGTGACCGAGATGTCGCGCTGCGCGGCCGACGGCGACCGGGACGGCGTCTGCGCGGCCAGCGTCGCGTTCCACCGGCACGTCGTCGAGGCCGGCGACAACCTGCTGCTGCGCCGGTCGTGGGAGGCGCTGCAGATCGAGGCGCGCACGATGATCGCGCTGGTGACGCTGGAACCGTCGCTCACCGCGGTCGCGGCCGAGCACCGGGACCTGCTCGACGTGATGCGAGCCGGCAACGTCGAGGACGCGTGCCGCCACGCACGCGAGCACCAGCTGGCCTACGCCGAGCTCCCGGTGGTCGCCGAGGACGCGCTGGCGGCACCGGCCGGGTGACCGCTACCGCCGCGCCCCGGTAACCGGCAGGATGTGGCCGTGCGAGAGCGGTTACACGGCCGGGACGAGGAACTGGGGCGGCTCGACGAGCTGGTCGCCGCGGCGCGGGACGGACACGGCGGGGCGCTGCTCGTCGTCGGCGAACCGGGGATCGGCAAGACCGCGCTGCTGAGCGCCGTGACCGGGCCCCGGGTGATCCGGCTGGAGGGCTACGAGGCCGAGTCGGCGATCCCGTACGCCGGCGTGCACCGGCTGGTGCTCCCGCTGCGTGAACACCTCCCCGGCCTGCCCGGACGCCAGCAGGAGGCGTTGCGTGTCGCGGCCGGCCTGGCCGACGGGCCGGCACCCGACCGCTACCTGGTCGGCCTGGGCGTGCTGGGGCTGCTGATCGCCGCCCGGGAGCCGCTGCTCGGCCTCGTCGACGACGCGCACCTGCTCGACGCCGAGTCGCTCGAGGCGCTGGGTTTCGTCGCGCGACGGCTGGAGGCCGAGCCGGTCGCGTTCGTGTTCGCCGCCCGGGGCGAGCTCGCGCTGGCCGGCGTGCCGCTGCTGCGCCTCGGCGGCCTGGACGCCGGTTCGGCCGCGACGCTGCTGCGCTCGGTGTCGGCGGACCCGATCGACCCGGCGACCGCCGCGCGGATCGTCGCCGCGACCGGCGGGAACCCGCTCGCGCTGATCGACCTGGCCGGCGAGCTGAGCGTCAAGCAGCTCACGGTCGCCGACGAGCCGATCCCGGTCGGCAGCCGGCTCGAGCAGCTGTACCTGCGCCAGGTGCGCGGCACGGCGTCGCAGCGGCAGGAGTGGCTGCTGATCGCCGCGGCCGACTCCACCGGCAACGTCGACCTCGTCCGCGCCGCCGCCGCGGCGCTCGGCCTCCCCGACACCGCGGGCGACGAACCCGACCTCACCGGCCTCGTCGAGCTGGGAAGCACGTTGCGGTTCCGGCACGCGCTGGTGCGCTCGGCGGTCTACAACGGCGTGTCCGGCGCGGAGCGGCGGCGGGCGCACCGGGCGCTCTCCGCGAGCGCCGCCGAGCTCGGGCTGGTGGAGCAGGCGGCCTGGCACGCCGCGAAAGCCACCGTCGGCACCGACCCCGACGTCGCCGACCGGCTGGAGCAGGTCGCCGACCTGGCCGGGCGCCGCGGCGGTTTCCGGTCCCGCGCGGACGTGCTGACCGAGGCGGCCCGGCTGAGTCCACCCGGCCCGGTCCGCGACCGCCGCCTGCTCACCGCGGCCGAGGCCGCCCTGGCCGCCGGCGCCGCCGGGCTCGCCCGCAGCCTGGTCGAGGACCTGCGTGACGACGCGGTCGACCACGTCACCCGCGGCCGCCTGATCAGCGTCCGCGTCGGCCACGCGTTCTTCACCGGCGAACCGGCGATCGTGCGTGGCGCCGCCGAGATGCTCACCGCGGCCGCGTGCTTCTCCGGGCACGACGTCGCCGCCGAGCAGGACGCGCTGATCATGGCGTTCAACCGCCTGCTCCCGGTCGAGCGCAGCACCACCGACGTGCCGCTGACGACGCTCGGGCGGCGCATGCTCGACGGCGCCGCGCTCGCCGACGGGGTCGCCGGCACGATCCTGCGCGCGTTCGGCACGCTGCTGCTGCGCCCCTACCGCGAGGCGGTGCCCGACCTGCGTGCCGCGGCCGCGGTGATCGACTCGCTCACCGGCCCGGACCTGATCCGGTACGGCCTGGTCGGGGTACCGCTGCACACCGCGCTCTGGGACGCCGACGCGATCCGCCGCACCGTCGACCGGGTCGTGGAGACCGCCCGGGAACTGGGTTCCCTGCAGGTCATCGACACCGTGCTGTGGACGATGTCGCTGTCGCTGCTGAGCATCGGCACACCACGCGAGTCCGAGGAACACATGGCCCGGGTCCGCCGGCTGCGACGCGCCCTCGGCTGGGACGCCGAGCACGTCGTGAACGGCGCGCTGCTGGCCTGGTCGGGCGGGCCGCGCGAGCACGTCGAGGCGATCGCCGACGGCGCGCTCGCGGTCGGGTGGGGCGGGGTGCACGCGGCCGGCGTGTCCGCGCTGGGCGTCCGCGACCTGGCCGAGCGCCGCTACCAGGACGCCTACGCCCGGTTGAAGCCGTTCGTCGACGACCCGTTCCTGCACGTCACGCCGCTGAACTACGGGGACTTCGCCGAGGCGGCCGCGCGCAGCGGTCACCCGGACGAGGCCGCCGCGATCACCGCGCGGCTGGAGGAGATCGCGGCCGCCAACCGAGCACCGTGGGCCACGCTGATCGCGCGGCGCTCGCGCGCGCTGATCACCGACGACGAGGCGTGTTACACCGAGGCGGTGAGCGTGGCCGGTCCGCCGGTCGAGCGGGCCCGCGCGCACCTGGTCTACGGCGAGTGGCTGCGCCGGGTCCGGCGGCGGCGCGAGGCCCGCGAGCAGGCGCGGCGCGCGCTGGAGATGTTCGAGGACGCCGCCGCGCCCGCGTTCGCCGAGCGGGCCCGCGCCGAGCTGGCGGCGCTGACCCCGTCGTCCGACGGTGCGCCGCTGACCGCGCAGGAGCTCTCGGTCGCGCGCCTCGCCGCCGGGGGCGCCACCAACGCCGAGATCGGCGCGGCGCTGTTCATCAGCCCGAACACGGTCGACTACCACCTCCGCAAGATCTACCAGCGGCTCGGCATCACCTCCCGGCGCCAGCTCGGGGGGCGCCTCGGGTAACGGACTACGCGCCCCACGTGGTCCGCGCGGTGCCACCGGCACCGGAGGCTGGGCGGAACACGTGGAGGGGGCGGGAGTGCTGCAGGTCTACGACACGGCGTCGCTCGCGCGGCACGAGCGCGCCGACGCGATCGCGACGATGATGCGCGAGGCGGCCCACGCCTCGGTCTGGGAGCAGCCGCCGACCGCGCACGAGGCCGAGCTGCGCCTCGAATCGTGGAACCTCGGCCCGGTGCGGCTGCTCAACACGCGCACCTCGCCGCACCGCGCGTTCCGCACCCGGCGGCAGGCCCGGGGCTCGTCCGGCCCACCGGTGGTCGCCCTCGGCGTGACGTTGCGCGGCGACGGGTTCCAGACCCAGTCCGGCACCCGGGTGGCCTCGGCCCGCAACGCGCTCTACCTGCTGGAGATGAGCGCCCCGTTCGAGCACGAGCGGCACACCACCACGTGGGCGTACACGCTGCACGTGCCCGGCGACCAGCTGGGTCTGCCGCTCGACTCCGTCCACCGGGCCCGCGGTGCCCTCGCGAGCAGCCCGCTGTACCGGCTGATGTCCCGGCACCTGCGCGAGCTGTTCCGCGACCAGTCCGCGCTGACCGCCGACCCGGCGGCCGCGCAGCTCGGCGCGGCCACGATCGAGCTGGTGCGTGCGCTGGTGGCCTCGGCCGCGCACGACCGGCGGCACGCCCGGCCGGCGCTGGACGCGGTCTTCCTGGAGCAGGTGAAGTTCTTCGTCGACACGAACCTCGCCGACCCCGACCTGACGCCGACGGCGATCGCGGCCGCCCACCACGTGTCCGAGCGGCACCTGTACAAGGTCTGCGCGGCGGCCGGGATCCGGCTCGAGCAGTGGATCATCACCCGCCGGCTGGAGCGCGTCCGCGACGAGCTGGCCGACCCGGCGGCCCGTCACCGCACGATCGCGGCGGTCGCCTACCGGTGGGGTTTCGTGAACCGCTCGCACTTCGCCCAGCGCTTCCGCGCCGCCTACGGGGTGACCGCCCGCGAGTGGAGAGCGCTGAACCGTTGATTTCCTGCTGTTCCACCCGGGCACCGGCTCGCCTTCCCCAAGGAGTACGACGCATGAGCACGATCGTCCTGATCCACGGCCTCTGGATGACCCCGCGCAGCTGGGAGGCGTGGGTTCCCTACCTCGAGTCCAAGGGCCACCGCGTGGTCACCCCGGCCTACCCCGGCTTCGAGATCGAGGTCGAGGCGCTGCGGACGAACACCGACGTCATCGCGAACCTCACCGTGCCCGGGACCGTCGACCACCTGGCCGGGGTGGTCGAGTCGCTCGACGAGTCGCCGATCCTGATCGGACACTCCTTCGGCGGGACGCTGACCCAGCTCCTGGTCGCCCGCGGCCTGGGCAGCGCGGCGGTGGTGATCGACTCGGCACCCACCGAGGGTGTGCACGTCACGCCGCTCTCCCAGGTGCGCTCGCTGTTCCCGACGCTGAGCAACCCGGCCACCTACCACCGTGCGGTGGGCTTCACGCCGGAACAGTTCCACTACGCGTTCGCCAACACGCTGCCGCGCGAGGAGTCCGACAAGGCGTTCGAACGCTACGCGATCCCGGCGCCGGGCAACTGGATCTGGGCCTACGGCCTGCTCGCCAACCTCACGCCCGGCCACCAGGAGACCTGGGTCGACTACGACCGGGACGACCGCGCGCCGCTGCTGTTCATCGGCGGCGGCTCCGACCACATCATGCCGCCGTCGGTGAACAGGTCGAACGCCAAGCACTACGCGAAGTCGTCGGCGCTGACCGAGTACCACGAGTTCCCGGGGCGTTCGCACTGGACGTGCGCCGAGCCGGGCTGGGAGGCGGTCGCCGACTACGCGGTCGACTGGGCGGTGAAGCACCGCCGCTGAGCCCCGGTCGGAGTGCGCCCGCCGGGTGGCGGGCGCCGCTCACCGCTGCGTCCGGCCCCAGGTGGCGTCGGTGGTGAGCGTGCGGATCCGGTAGAGGCTGGTGGACGCGGTGACGTACAGGTCGGTGCCGTCCGGGCCGCCGAAGCAGAGGTTGGACACCTTCTCCGGCACCGGGATCCGGGTCACCAGCCGGCCGTCGGGCGAGAGCACCTGCACCGCGTCCAGGCTCGACGTCCAGATCCGCCCGGTCACGTCGACGCGGAAGCCGTCGGAGCAGCCCGGCAGCACGGTGGCGAAGTCACGTCCGTTGCTCGCCGTGCCCCCGGCCACGTCGTAGACCCGGATCAGGCCGCGAGCGGTGTCGACCGTGTCGGACACGTAGAGCAGGCTCTCGTCCGGGGAGAACGCCAGCCCGTTGGGGCGCCGCAGCTCGGTGATCGCGGGCTCGAGGACTCCGGGGCCGGGCCGGTAGCGGAACACCCAGCACCCGCCGTACTCCATCTCGCCCGGGTGACCCTCGTCGGGCTCGGTGATGCCGTACGGCGGGTCGGTGAACCAGATCGCCCCGTCGGAGGCCACGACGATGTCGTTGGGTGAGTTGAGCCGGTGCTCGCCCCACCGGTCGACGAGCGTCGTCGGCTCGCCGTCGACCTCCATCTCGACGCAGCGGCGCCCGTGCGAGCACTGCAGCACCCGCCCGGCCAGGTCGAGCGTGCGCCCGTTGGTGAACTCGACGTTCCGCCGGTGCACGTGGGTCCGCCCGGTGCGCGAGTCGTACTCGTAGATCGTGTTGCCGTGGATCTCACTCCACCGCACGCTCTGGGTGCCGGGCAGCCAGACGGGGCCCTCACCCCAGCTCCCGCCGGTCCAGACCCGCTCCAGCCGGGCGCCCGGCTCTACCGCTGTCATCAGGTGATCGAAGCTCACATCGGGCGCGGTGTCGACCGGTTCGACCGGTTCGGCCGGACCGGTCGACACCGGGGGATCAGGCCTGCCGGTGGCCCAGCGCCTCGGCCAGCGCCACCGCGTTGCGCTTGTCCTGGCGCGGGAAGGTCAGCGCCACCCCGTCGCCCTGGTTGCCGAACGCGAGACGCAGCAGCGTGAACAGCCCGATCTGGGCCTCCACCAGCGAGACGTGGTGACGCGGCACCTCGCCGAGCACCTTCTTGCCCGGCCCGCCCAGCATGGTCTGCTGCAGGAAGATCAGCCGGCGGTCGGTGAGCACCACGAACTGTTCCTTCCTGGCCATGAGCACCGCCGCGCCGACCCCGCCGACGCCCTCCATGACCAGTCCCTTCTTCAGCACGGTGCCGGCCCGGCTGTCGGTGAACTTGCCGACGTTCGTGCGCACCGCCGCGACCGGCTGCTCTCCGGGCTGGAGCACCGGAGCGACGATCTGGAACGCCTTGGTCTGTAATGCCTCGCGCATCGCGCTTTCCCCCGTGGGAGTGAGCTGATCGAACGCGACACGGTAACCGGGGTTCTCCGCGAATTCTCCGGAAGTGGAGCACTGTCGCGCGAGCGTCGCGCGGCCCCGACCGTGAGTGGTTGTCTGCCCCGACTCCGCTGGTCGTCAGGGATGATGGGGCGGTGCCCGAGGGAGACACCGTGTTCCTGCTCGCGCGCCGGTTGAACGACCGGCTGCGCGGCGAGGTCGTGCGCCGCTCGGACTTCCGGGTACCGCGCCACGCCACCGCCGACCTGTCCGGCGCCACCCTGCTGGCCACCCACACGCACGGCAAACACCTGCTGACCCGGTTCGACGACCCGCACAGCGGTCCGCTCACCCTGCACACCCACCTGCGGATGGACGGCTCCTGGACGGTGCTCGGGCCCGGCAAACGGCTGCCGCGCCGGATCGAGCCGGACGTGCGGGTCCGGCTGGACTTCGCGAACGGGCGCAGCGCCGCCGGGATCAAGCTTCCGGTGGTCGAACTGGTGCGGACCGCCGACGAGGGCGGGCTGACCGCGCACCTCGGCCCCGATCCGCTGCGCGAGGACTGGGACCGCGCCCTGGCGATCGACCGGCTCACCGCCGACGCGGACCGGGCGGTCAGCGCCGCGCTGCTCGACCAGACCCGGATGGCCGGCCTCGGCAACCTCTGGGTCAACGAACTGTGTTACCTGCGCGGGCTCTCGCCGTGGACGCCGGTGCGCGACGTCGACGTGCCCGCCCTGGTGGATCTGGCCGCCCGGCTGCTGCGGTTCTCGGTCAGCACGCCCGGCGCCACCCAGGTCACCACCGGCGACACCCGGCCCGGGAACAGCCACTGGGTGTCCGGCCGGGCCGGGCGGCCGTGCCGGCGCTGCGGCACCCGGATCGAGGTGGTGGCCGAGGTCAGCGGCGACCCCGAACGCCGCCGCACCTGGTGGTGCCCGCGCTGCCAGCCCGGCCCGCCTCCCGGCCCCGGGCGCACGCGGTGAGCGGGACGACCGGATCGGACGGGCGGCTCGAGTCGTCGATCCTCGACCTGCTGGCCCGGCGCGCCACCGGGGCCACCATCTGCCCCTCCGAGGTGGCCCGGCAGCTGGGCGGCGAAAACTGGCGGCCGCTGATGGAACCGGTGCGGGCGGCCGCCCGGCGCCTGGTGGCGGCCGGACGGGTCGAGATCACCCAGGGCGGCGAGGTGGTCGACCCGGAGACGGTACGTGGCCCGATCCGGATCCGCACCCGCGTCCGACCCGCCCGCCGCCCCGGAAACGCGCGCTGATCCGCGGTTGTCGTCGAGCCGGTGCGGAGCGCGTTCACCCTGCCCGCGCTGCCGCCGGCGCCGGAGCGGACGGTCACCGGGCCGCCGCCGCGCCGGTCGGTGTGGCGGATTCGCGCGGATGGCATCACCCACCCCTACCCCTAGGATCGCGCGCATGACTGCGATCGTCGGTATCGCCAGCGGCGGAACCGTCCACATCGGTGGTGACTCGGCCGGGGTCTCCGGCTACGTCGTGCACACCCGCGCCGACTCCAAGGTGTTCGTGACCGGGTCGTACGCGTTCGGCTTCACGACCAGCTTCCGGATGGGCCAGCTGATCCGCTGGGCCTGGACACCACCCGAGCCCCCGGCCACCGACCTCGAGCGCTTCCTGTCGACGACGTTCGTCGACGGGCTGCGTGAATGCCTGAAGACCGGCGGCTGGGCGAGCAAGGACAACGAACGCGAATGCGGCGGCGTGTTCCTGGTCGGCGTCGCGGGGCGGCTGTTCAACGTCGACTCGGACTACCAGGTCGGCGAGTCCGCCCACGGCTACGACGCGGTCGGCGCCGGCGAGGAGGTGGCGCTGGGCGCGCTGTACGCGACCGCTCGCACCCGGATGAGCCCCCGCAAGCGCTTACAGCTCGCCCTGGAGGCGGCCGAGGCGTTCAACGGCAACGTCACCGCCCCGTTCGCGTACGTCTCGACACCGAGCTGAGCGGACGGCGCGGCCCCGGCCGACGGGGGGCGCCGGCCGGGGGTGCGGGTCAGTCCAGGGTGCGGGAGCGGACCAGGGAGGCGTACCAGCGGGCGCTGTCCTTGGGGGTGCGCTCGAGCGTGTCGTAGTCGACCCGGACGATGCCGAAGCGCTTCGAGTACCCGTAGGACCACTCGAAGTTGTCCAGCAGCGACCACAGGAAGTAGCCGCGCACGTCCACGCCCTTCGCGCGGACGTTGGCCACCGCGCGCAGGTGGCGGCGGACGTAGTCGGTGCGGTCGGCGTCGTGGATCTGGCCGTCCTCGGCGACGACGTCCGGGAACGCGGCGCCGTTCTCGGTGACCATCAGCGCCTGGTCGGGGTAGCGCTCGCCCAGCTCGACCAGCAGGTCCTCCAGGCCCTGCGGGTCGATGTTCCAGCCCATGTCGGTGTGCGGCGGGTCGGTGGGCAGGAACTCGACGTCGTCGGCGCCGGGCCAGGCGGTGGCCGACGACGCGCCGTGCCCGTCGGCGCGCAGGCGCTCGCCGCTGCCGTCCCAGAGCTGCACCCGGTTGGTGCTGTAGTAGTTCACGCCGAGGACGTCGATGGGCTGGCGGATGATCTCCAGGTCACCGTCCCGCACGAACGACCAGTCGGTGATGCCGCTGGTCACCTCGAGCGAGTCGGCCGGGTAGGCGCCCTCGAGCATCGGCCCCAGGAAGACGCCGTTGGCCAGCGCGTCGACCTTGCGCCGGGCCTCCTCGCCGGTCGCGCCGACCGGGCGGAAGACGTGCAGGTTGAGCGTCACCGAGAACTCGGCGTCGGCCCGGACGACCTGGCGGAGCTCGCGCAGCGCCAGCCCGTGGGCCAGGTTCAGGTGGTGCACCGCGGTCAGCGCGGCCAGCGGCTCGGTGCGGCCGGGCGCGTGGACACCGGAGCTGTAGCCGAGGTACGCCGAGCACCAGGGCTCGTTCAGCGTCGTCCAGGTGTGGACGCGGTCGCCGAGGGCCTCGCCGACCACCCGGGCGTACGCGGCGAACGCCTCGGCCGTGCTCCGGACCGTCCAGCCGCCCTCGTCCTCGAGCGCCTGCGGCAGGTCCCAGTGGTAAAGCGTGGCCACCGGGCGGATGTTGCGGGCCACCAGCCCGTCGACCAGGCGGGAGTAGAAGTCCAGGCCGGCCTGGTTCACCGCGCCCCGGCCGGCCGGGATGATCCGGGGCCAGGCGATCGAGAACCGGTACGCCTCGAGGCCGAGCTCGGCCATGAGGTCGAGGTCGGCGTCGAGCCGGTGGTAGTGGTCGTCGGCGACGTCACCGGTGTCGCCGTTGAGCACCTTGCCGGGCGTGTGGCTGAAGGTGTCCCAGATCGACGGGCCGCGGCCGTCCTCCTGAGCGGCCCCCTCGATCTGGTACGACGCGGTCGCGGAGCCGAACACGAACTCAGCGGGGAACTGCATCTCTGGTCCTCGCTCTCCCTGGGAGTATGATAGCGCTCTCACAGCTTCCCATATCCCGTTGCGCGCGGGGGCGGGGCAGCGGGCATGATGGGTACGTGCTTGCCGCGTTCGTCACCCCAGTGCCCCCAAAGACGGATATAGTCCGGCGCCCGCCCCGATGACGGCGGTCGCCGAAGCCCGCACCCGCGAGGGCGCGCGGCTCTGGGTACCGCTCTCGCTCGTGTTCCTCGCCGTCGGCCTGTCGATGGCGATGATGTTCCCGTTCCGGGCGCTCTTCCTCACCGACGCGGTGCACGCCGGGCCGCTGCTGGTCACCGTGTTCCTGATCGTGGCCCCGGTGAGCGGGGTGGTCGCGGCCAGCCTGATCGGCCGCCTCTCCGATACCGGTCCGTACCGCAGCCGGCTGATCGTCGCGGCGGCGCTGGCCGGTGTCGTCGGCAGCGGGCTGAGCGCGTTCGTCCGGAACTACTGGGTGCTGCTCTTCGTCACCGCGACGGCGATCGCGGTCTCGACGGCGGCGCTGCCGCAGCTGTTCGCGTACGCCCGGGTGGTGGTCGGCGGGGGCGACCGGGGCACGTTCAGCGTGAGCGTGCTGCGGACGCTGATGTCGGCGAGCTGGGTCGCGGGGCCGCTGGTCGCCGCGATCCTGATCGAGGTCGGGGGCTACACGCTGATCTTCGGCGTCGCGGCGGCGATCTTCGCGGCCGTCGCGCTGCTCACCCGCTTCGGCCTCCCCGAGCCCGACCCGGCCGACGCGCGCCCGGCCGCGGGAGCGCCGGTGGAGAACACGGAGAAGCGCGGCGCCGACGTCTCCGAAGGCGTCCTGCGGCTCAACGTGGTCGCGCTCGTCCTGATTCAGACGGCCGCGACGCTCAGCGTCCAGATCCTGCCGTTGTTCGTGAACGCCGACCTGAACGGCGACGTCCGGGACACCGGTTTCATCCTGGGCCTCTGCGCGTTCCTGGAGATCCCGCTGATTCTCGCGTTCGGAGCGCTCGCCGGGCGGGTCGGCGTGCGGCGGCTGTTCCTGGTCGGGCCGCTGGTGTCCGCGCTCTACCTCGGCACCGCGGCGCTCTCGGCGGGCACCGGGCAGGTGGCGGTCGCCCAGCTGCTCAACGCGTCGGGCATCGCGCTGATCCAGGGCATCGGCATCACGTACTTCCAGGACCTGCTCCCGAGCAGACCGGGCCGGGCGTCGACGCTCTTCAGCAACGCGTTCCCGATCGGATCCACGCTCGCGGCCCCGCTGCTGGGCATCGCGCAGCAGGTCGGCTACCGGTTCGGGTTCGCGGCCGCGGCGGTGCTCAGCCTGGCCGGTCTAGCGTTGTTGGTCACCCGACGGACGCGCTGACGGGCCATTCCGCGAACGGTCTGACAGGGTTGGGACGTGGCTGCCTACCTGAAACACTGGACCGCGGCGGTACCCGTGGCCGCGCTCGTCGCGCTCGCGCTGGCCTGGGGCCGCGAGCTCGGGCCGGTCGCGGTGACGGTCGTCGCCCTGCTGCTGGCCGGAGCGGTGCTGGCCGCCGTGCACCACGCCGAGGTGGTCGCGCACCGGGTGGGTGAGCCGTTCGGGTCGCTGATCCTGGCGGTCGCGGTCACCGTGATCGAGGTCGGCCTGATCGTCACGCTGATGGCGTCGGGCGGGTCGGAGGCCTCGGTGCTCGCCCGCGACACCGTGTTCGCCGCGGTGATGATCACGCTCAACGGCATCGTCGGCCTCGGCCTGCTGGTCGGGGCACGCAAACACGGGATCCTCGCGTTCAACGCCGAGGGCACCGGCGGTGCGCTGGCCACGGTCGCGACGCTGGCGGCGCTGAGCCTGGTGCTGCCGACGTTCACCACCAGCCGCCCCGGCCCGGAGTTCTCCCCGGCGCAGCTGGCCTTCGCCGCGGTCGCGTCGCTGGTGCTCTGGGGCATGTTCGTGCTCACCCAGACCGTCCGGCACCGGGACTTCTTCCTGCCGGTGACGCTGGAGGGCGAGGTCGTCGACGCGCGCGAGGAGCACGCGGCGCCGCCGTCCGGCCGGGCCGCCGCGATCAGCCTGGCCCTGCTCGTCGTCGCGCTGGTCGGCGTCGTGGGTCTGGCCAAGCTGGAGTCCCCGGCGATCGAGGCGGCCGTGAAGGGCGCCGGCCTGCCGCAGTCGTTCGTCGGTGTGGTGATCGCGCTGCTGGTGCTGCTGCCCGAGACGTTGGCCGCCACCAACGCGGCGCTGCGCAACCGCATCCAGATCACGCTCAACCTGGCGCTCGGCTCGGCCATGGCCAGCATCGGCCTGACGATCCCGGCGATCGCGATCGCGTCGATCTGGCTCGACGGACCCCTGTCGCTGGGCCTGGGGGCGACTCAGATGGTGCTGCTCGCGCTCACCGTCATGGTCAGCGTGCTCACCGTGGTCCCGGGGAGGGCGACGCGGCTGCAGGGTGGCGTCCACCTGGTTCTGCTGGCCGCGTTCCTGTTCCTGGCGATCGCCCCGTGATCATCGGGTCCAGGTCGGCGGCGGTCGCGGGGCGCGCGAACAGGTAACCCTGCCCGATCGCGCACCCCAGGGCCTGCAGCTCCGCGGCCTGCGCGGCGGTCTCGATGCCCTCGCCCACGGTGGTGAGCTCGAGGATCTGACCGAGCCGGATGATCGCCTCGGTGACCGCCGCGCCCTGCCGGGTGCCGTTGAGCTGCGCCACGAAGCTCCCGTCGATCTTGAGGACGTCGACGGGCAGCCGGGTCAGGTAGTGCAGCGCCGAGTACCCGGTGCCGAAGTCGTCGATCGCGATCCGGATGCCCCGCTCGCGCAACGCGGTGAGCACCGGGATCGCGGTGCGCTGGTCGACGATCGCGGTCTCGGTGATCTCCAGCACGAGGTTGCGCGGGGCCAGGCCGCTGCGCTCCAGGACGCCGAGCACGTCGTCGAGGAACGCGGGGTCCTCGAGCTGGCGGGGTGAGACGTTGACGCTGGCGTAGAAGGCCGGGTCGGCACCGGCGTCCACCCAGGCCCGGACCTGGCGGCAGGCCTGGTCCAGGACCCGGCGGCCGATGTCGTCGATCGCGCCGCTGCGCTCGGCGATCGGCACGAACTCCGCCGGCGAGATCGGGCCGAGCGTCGGGTGGTGCCAGCGCAGCAGGGTCTCGACCGCGACCGCGGTGCCGGTGGAGAGGTCGACGAGCGGCTGGTAGAGCACCGAGAGCTGGTCGCCGGCCTGCTCGAGTTCGGCGGCCAGCAGCGCGTCGCGGTTGCGCCGGTCGGTCATCGACTCGTCGTAGGCCTTCCAGCCGTGCGTCCCGGCGCGCTTCGACTCGTACATCGCCAGGTCGGCCTTGTGCTGGAGCTCCTGCGGCGAGTCGGTGGCCGACCCGACGGCCAGGCCGATGCTGGTACGGATCGGGATCGTCTCGTCGCCGAAGCGCACCTTGGTGGCCGCGAGCGCGGCCAGCACCCGCTCGGCCACGACGACGGCCTGGGCCTCGGTGGTGGCGCCGGTCTGCAGGATGACGAACTCGTCGCCGCCGACCCGGGCCGCGGTGTCGTGCCCGCGGATCGCGCCGCGCAGCGTACGGGCGAACTCGATCAGCACGGTGTTGCCGACCTCGTGGCCGTACCGGTCGTTGATCTGCTTGAAGCCGTCCAGGTCGAGCAGCAGGAGCGCGACCGGCTCCCGGCGCTGCTGGGCGCGGCGCGCGGCGGCCTGCAGCCCGGTGAGGTTGGCCAGGCCGGTGAGCGGGTCCACCACGTTGCGTTCGCTGCTCTCGCGCAGGCTGATCAGCTGACGCACCGCGAGCGCCGTCGTCATCAGGGCCTGGCCGAGCAGCAGGCCGCCCCACAGGTCGCGGTTGTCCGCGTGCACGGTCGCGACCAGCATCATCACGTTGCCCACGGCCACCGCCACGTACGGCAGGGCCATCGACCAGGCCGGCATCCGGGTCAGCCGGGCGTCGCGGACGGTGGGCGGCAACGCGCACTCCTCCATCGCGCCGACCGTCATCAGCAGCGACGCGAAGACCAGCGCGACGCCCGCCGGGGTGTTGGCGTTGCCCTGCTCGCCGTGGACACGCATCGCCGAGAACGCGATGTCGCCGACCGCGTAGAGCAGCATGCCGCCGAGCAGCAGCGCGACCGGCCGGGTGAGGTGGGCGACCGCGCCGCGGAGCAGCACCGCGCACACCGCGGCCAGCAGCAGGAGGTTCCCCAGCGGGTAACCGATGTCGTAGAGCAGCTCCGACGGGGTGCTCCGGTCGATCGCCGGGTGCAGGATGAAGTACCAGGCGACGACGAACGCGCTGCTCAGCACCGTGACGGCTTCGGCGAGGAACGCCCGGCGCTGGCGCGGGTCGTAGCGCTCGGTGGTGACCGCCAGGCACGCCGCCGACAGCGCGGTGAACATCGCCAGGCCGGAGACGATCGCGAAGAACCACGGCCAGCCCGAGTTGCCGGTGAGCTCGGCGACGGTGAACGAGAGGGTGGCCAGCACGGAGAGGCCCCGACCGGCGGCCGTGGTGGCCCAGATGCGCCGCGAGGCCGACCGGCGGGCGGCCCTGGCGCTGTAGATCAGCCCGAGCGTGTCCAGGGTGAGCAGCGACAGGCCGAACACGGGGTTACGGGCCCCGTCGACGGTGAAGCCGACGATCTGGCCCGCGACGACGATGCCGGTGAGAACGACGACGGAGCGGCGAGCGCGCAGCGTCCAGCGCGTGGACCCCTCCATGCCACCCCTCTCGTCGGCCTGGTTCTCCTATCGGCCGACGCGGGGCGCGCTTGAAGCGTCAGTAGCTGCCGTTGTTCTGGAAGTAGTTCCAGGCGCCGCAGGGGGTCTGGTAGCGGCCCTTGATGTAGCCGAGACCCCAGCGGATCTGGGTGGCCGGGTTGGTGCGCCAGTCGTCGGCGACCGTGGCCATCTTGTTGCCGGGCAGCGCCTGCGGGATGCCGTACGCACCCGAACTGGTGTTCTCCGCCTTCTCGTTCCAGCCGCTCTCCTTGGTCCAGAGCTGTTCGAGGCAGGTCATCTCGCTGGTGGGGAACCCGAACTCGGAGAGCAGCGCGCAGCCGGTGTTCTTGTTGCCGCTCAGCGTCTCGCAGTCGACCGGGGCGGTGGGCACCGGGGCGCCGGTCGAGCCGGTCTCCTTGGCGCGCTTCTCGCGTGCCTCGGCGGCGTCGTCGGCGATCGCGGCCGCGTCGGCCTGGGCGTCCGCGGCCTTCTCCTCGGCCCGGCTCCGGGCGTCGTCGATGGCCTGCTGCTGCTCGGCCGGGTCCGGCTGGGTGGGGGAGGGTGTGGCCGCTTCCGGGCCGGCGGTGGGGGAGACGGCCGGGTCGTCCGGGGACAGGTCGTCGGCGACCTGCACGGTGTCGGGGTCGGAGTCCCCGATGACCGTGAACGCGACGCCGACCGCGGCGCCGAACACCAGGACGACGACCGCGGCGATGCGCAGGGCGAAGTACTTGGGGCGCGGAGCCCGGTGCTGACCGGGGTACGAGGGCGGCGCCTCGGGCACCGGCGCGTCGGCGCCGTACCGGTTCGGGTCGGGCTGCGCCGCGGGGTGGCCCGGCCCGGCCGGGGCTTCGGCCGGGGCGGCGGGCCCGCTCGACCAGCCGGCCGCGGCCGGGGAGTCCGGGCCCCGGCCCGGTGCGGCGGCGGTGCGGTCGGGCGCCGGGCGCTGGGTCCAGCCGGTGGGCGCGGAGGCGGCGTCCGGGATCGTCGCCGCCTCGGCCGGGCCGCGCTGCGCCGGGGGACGGTAGGCCGGCGGAACCGGCGCGGCGGATAACTCCGCGGTCCGGTCGTCGCCCGGTGAGTAGGCCCGGGGCCCGTCGCCGGCGCCGGGCGTCGCGGAGACGTGCCGGAGGGGGACGGTGCCGTCGCCGTCCGGAGCCGGGCGGGGCGCCGGGAGCACCGGGGCCGAGGACGCTACCGGACCGGCGGGGTCAGCGCTCCGGCCGCCGGCGCGAGAGGCCGGCTCTCCGCCCCACCAGCTGACAGGAGTCGCCGCAGTAGGCACCTTAGGAACGAGATCACTTTCCCGCTCTTCCGTCCCGGCAGTCGTTCCTTGCCCATCGAGCACTGCGCGACGGTACCGCACCCCCTCGGCGCGAGGACCCGAAGGCTCCGCCTTCACCCGGAAGGCTGATGAGATGCACCGGTTCCGGACAGCCTGCCGTCACTTTCCGACAGAACCGCCCCCGAGCCCGGTGCGCGGTTACGGTCGGCGCCGTGAGCACCCTCCCACCCGAACTCCGCCGGCTGATCGAGTCCGGCCCGCTGACCCATCTGAGCACGGTGAACCCGGACGGCAGCCCGCAGGTGAGCGTCGTCTGGATCGGTCTCGACGGCGACGAGCTCGTCAGTGGACACCTGGGCCGTTACGTCAAGCTGCGCAACATCGAGCGGGACCCGCGGGTGGTGCTGTCGTTCCTGGCGCCGCGCGATCCGAGCGTCGTGCTCAACGAGTACGCGGTGCTGACGGCCCGGGCGACCGTCCACCCCTCCGACGACGCCTGGGACCTGCTCGACCGCCTCACCAAGGTCTACATGTCACCGCAGGACACGTTCCCGGCCCCGAGGGGACCGGGTTTCGTCGTCCGCTACCGCGTCGGACGCGTCGGCGGCGTGGGGCCCTGGACGTAGCGGCCGGATCAGCCGCGGCGGACACCGACCAGATCGGCGATCGCGTCGAACGTGTCGAGCGCCTGCACGGCGGCGGCCGCCCTGGCCACGGCGGAGCGGGCGACGGCCCGCGGCTGCATGCGTTCGCCGGCTCCGGCGGTGGCCAGCGCGGCGATGTAGGGCTCGGCGGCGATCGCCCGGTAGGCGGTCCAGAGCGGGGCCGGGTCGGCCTCGACGCCGGCGGCGGCCAGCCGCTGGGCGTACCGGTCCACCAGCCGGCGCTCGTGCTCCCGCGCGGTCGTCGGCGCCAGGGACGTCACCAGGAAGTACGCCACGTCGCGGATGCCCGGGCAGACCGTCGCGACCTGCCAGTCCAGGAAGCCCGGCGCGTCCCCCTCGAAGAACAGGTTGCCCAGGTGCGGGTCGCCGTGCGTCAGCGTCCGGGGCTGCGCCGCCCAGAACTCGTCGATGGCCTCGAGGTTCTCCGCCACCACCCGGCCGCGCCGCACCAGGTCGGCCGGGACCAGGTCGGCGACCGGCCCGGCCGGGCGGCCCAGCGCGCGCCGCACCAGTGCGCGCCCGAACACGCCGACCACCGGGGAGCGGCGCAGCGGCCCGAGCCCGGCGAGCGCGCCGGTCAGCCGGGGTGACTCCCAGAGCGCGGCGTGCAGGCCGGCCAACGCGTCCACGACCGCCTCGGCCTCGGCCACGCCGACGCCGTCCCGGACGTCGCGGAACGTGGCCCGGCCGGTGAGGTCCTCCAGCACCAGGACGATCCGCCCGAGCGACGGGTCCTCGAACGCGGCGTGACAGCGCGGCACCCGGATCGGGACGTCCGCGCCCACCGCGCGGTAGAACAGCACCTCCCGGTGCCCCAGCCCGACGACGTTCATCAGCACCTGCTGCCGGACGTCGCGCGGTGTCAGCTTGACGAAGACCCGGCCGGGTTCGGCGTCCAGCGCGATCCGGGCCCTGGCCGCGGTGCCGGAGTCCTGGCTGAGCACCGACACGCTGCGCACCGGCCGCCCGAGCGCCGAGGAGAGCCACTCCGCGCTGACCCGGTCGGCCCGATCCGGTAATCGCCCGGGCACGGCCCGGCTGATTCCGCACCGCGCCATTTCGCGGGCGATCGTGATCGTGCCCCGTACAGCCACGGACAATGACGACACTGTCGGCCTCCGCGCTAATGTCCACGTATGCGCCGGTAGAGTCTCCAATCTCGACGGTTCAGTCAAACCGCAACGGCAACTGCTCGTATCCGCTGACGAACATCGCGGGCCGCAGTGCGGGCTCGGTCCCCGACGCCAGGCGCAGCGCGGGGAACCGATCGAGCAACGCGGTGAACAGCACCTCGAGTTCGAGCCGGGCCAGCGAGCTACCGAGACAGAAGTGCGTTCCGATTCCGAAGGCCAGGTGCGGATTCGGAGCGCGCGTGACGTCGAACTCGAAGGGGTTCGGAAATACTTGTTCGTCACGGTTCGCCGAGGGATAGAGAAGTAATGCCTTCTGGCCCGCTTTCAGCACGGTGCCGTGCAGGACGTGGTCCCGGGTGAGCGTTCGCGCCATGTTCCGGATGGGGCTGGCCCAGCGCAGCGACTCCTCGATCGCCCCCGGCAGCAGGCTCCGGTCGGCACGCAGCCGCTCCCAGCGCGACCGGTCGGCCAGCAGCTGGTAGAGGCCACCGCTGAGCACGTGCCTGGTCGTCTCGTCGCCGCCGATGAGCAGCAGCAGCGAATCGAAGTACAGCGTCTCGTCGTCCAGCCGGGCCCCGTCGACCTCCGCGCGCACGAGCACGCCGATCAGGTCGTCGGTCGCGTTCGCGCGCCGGTCGGCGAGCACCGCGGTGAAGTACTCGCGGTACTCGGCCAGCGCGGTGGCCATCCGGGCCGTGCGCACCGGGTCCGCGCGCTGGCCCTGCACCGCCATCATGTCGTCGGACCAGCGCAGCAGGGCGTCGTAGTGCTCGGGCCGGGCGCCGAGCAGGTCACCGATGACGATCAGCGGCAGCCAGGCCGCGATGTCACGCACGAAGTCGCACGAACCGCGCTCGGCGACCCGGTCGATCAGCCCGTGGCTGACCTCCTCGATACGCGGGCGCAGGTCGGCGATGCGCCGCGGGGTGAAGCCCTTGCTGATCAGCCGCCGCCGGAGCAGGTGGGCGGGATCGTCCTGGTCGATCATCATCGGGGTGGCCGGGGTCTCCGGGCGGATGCCGCCGGCGTTGGAGAACAGCTCCGGGTGCAGTGACGCCGCTTTGACGTCGGCGTAGCGGGTGAGGCCCCAGACGCCGCCGGCCTCGTCCCAGTGGACCGGGTCGTTCGCGCGGAGCCAGGTGAGCGCGGTGTGCGGATCGCCGCCCCAGAAATCGCCGCTCGTCAGTTCCATGCACCATGCTAGCGCTTGGTCAAACGACGTGAACTCGATCTCTTCGCGCTGGTCAGATGGGAAGTGCCGGATAACGTCCTCGGAGTGCGCGGACGAGCGATTCGGTGAGCGGTGCCCTCTCCGGGTTCGCCGCGATCGGCATCCTGATCGCGATCGGCTACGTCCTCGGCCGCCGCGGCACGCTCGGCCCGGACGCGCGCGCGGTGCTCGCCCGGCTCTCGCTCACCGTCGCCACGCCCTGCCTGCTCTTCACCACCGTCACGTCGGCCGACCCGTCGTCGCTGACCGCGCCGACCTCGGTCGTACCGCTGCTGACCTGCCTGCTGGCGATGGTGCTCGCCGTCGTCGCCGGGGCCGTCCGACGCTGGCGCGGCGAGGTGCGGGTGATGACGACGATCGCCGCCGGCTTCCCCAACCTCGGCAACCTCGGGATCCCGGTCGCGTCCTACGTGCTGGGGGACGCGGCCCTGGTCGCGCCCCTGATCCTGTTCCAGCTGGCCGTGCAGTCGCCGATCGCGATGACGACGCTGGAGCTGCGCGGGGCCGGGGAGACCGGCGGTGCGGTGCGCCGCGCGCTGGCCAACCCGGTGCTGATCGCCACCGCGCTGGCGCTGGTCGTGGCGTTCGCCGGCCTGCCCGTGCCCTGGGTGGTCGCGGAGCCGGTGCGCATCCTGTCCCAGGTGGCGGTGCCGTCGGTGCTGCTGGCGTTCGGTCTCTCGCTGGTCGGCAGCCCGCTGCCCGGGCGCGGCGGCGACCGGGCCGCGCTGGGGTTCGTGGTCGTCTGCTCCGCGCTGGTACGGCCGGTCGCCGCCTGGGTGCTCGCCGGCCCGGTCCTCGGCGCGCCCGCGGCCACCGTCTACGCCGCGGTCGTGCTCAGCGCGCTGCCGGTGGCGCAGAACGTCGCCGTCTGGGCCGGGCACTACTCGGCCGCACCCCGGCTGGCGCGCGAATCGGTGCTGCTCACGACCGTGTTCGCGCCGGTGGTGATCGTGCTCGCCACGGCGCTGCTGCGCTGACCGTTTGCCGGTCGGCCGCGGTGGAAAGCCCTCCGGAGCGTGATCGAGCAAGTTGAGACAGGGGAGCGATGTCGACGATCTGGCCAGGTTCGCCGTACCCACTGGGTGCCACCTACGACGGTGGGGGCACCAACTTCGCGTTGTTCTCGGAGGTCGCCGAACGGGTCGAGCTGTGCCTGTTCGACGAGGACGGCACCGAGACGCGGATCGACCTGCCCGAGCGGGAGGCCCTGGTCTGGCACGGCTACCTGCCCCGGATCGTGCCCGGGCAGCGCTACGGCTACCGGGTGCACGGCCCCTACGACCCGGGCGCCGGGCTGCGCTGCAACCCCAACAAGCTCCTGCTCGACCCGTACGCCAAGGCGATCGACGGGGAGTACACCTGGGGTCAGGAGCTGTTCTCGTACAATTTCGGTGACCCGGGCTCGTTCAACGACGCCGACTCGGCCCCGAACGCGGCGCGCTCGGTCGTCATCAACCCGTTCTTCGACTGGGCCAACGACCGGCCGCTGCGGATCCCGTACCACGAGTCGGTCATTTACGAGACCCACGTGAAAGGCATCACCGAACGGCACCCCGACATTCCCGAGGACGTGCGCGGCACCTATTCCGGCCTCGCGCACCCGGTGATGATCGACTACTTCAAGAAGCTCGGGGTGACGGCGGTCGAGCTGATGCCGGTCCACCAGTTCGTGCACGACTCCGGACTGCTGGAAAAGGGTCTGCGCAATTACTGGGGTTACAACACGATCGGTTTCTTCGCGCCGCACAACGGCTACGCGTCGTTCCAGGGGCACGGCTCCCAGGTGCAGGAATTCAAATCGATGGTGAAGGCTCTGCACCGGGCCGGCATGGAGGTCATTCTCGACGTCGTCTACAACCACACCGCCGAGGGCAACCACCTCGGGCCGACGCTGAGCTTCCGCGGTATCGACAACGCGGCGTACTACCGGCTGGTCGACGACGACAAGCAGTACTACTACGACACGACCGGCACCGGGAACAGCCTCAACGTGCGCCACCACGAGTCGCTGCGGCTGATCATGGACTCGCTGCGCTACTGGGTCACCGAGATGCACGTCGACGGGTTCCGGTTCGACCTGGCCGCGTCGCTGGCCCGCGAGTTCCACTCGGTGGACCGGCTCGCCGCGTTCTTCGACCTGGTCAATCAGGACCCGATCGTCAGCCAGGTGAAGCTCATCGCCGAGCCCTGGGACGTCGGTGACGGCGGGTACCAGGTCGGCGGGTTCCCGCCCCTCTGGACCGAGTGGAACGGCAAGTACCGCGACACCGTGCGTGACTTCTGGCGCGGTGAGCCGGGCACGCTCGGCGAGTTCGCGTCCCGGTTCGCCGGGTCGTCCGACCTGTACGAGGTCGACGGCAGGCGGCCGATCGCGTCGATCAACTTCGTCGTCGCCCACGACGGGTTCACGCTGACCGACCTCGTCTCGTACAACGAGAAGCACAACGACGCCAACGGCGAGGACAACAACGACGGCGAGAGCCACAACCGGTCCTGGAACACCGGCGTCGAGGGCCCGACCGACTCGCCGGAGATCCTCGCCCTCCGTGAACAGCAGAAACGCAACTTCCTCGCGACGCTGCTGCTGTCCCAGGGCGTGCCGATGATCGCGCACGGCGACGAGCTGGGGCGCACCCAGCAGGGCAACAACAACGTGTACTGCCAGGACAACGAGCTGTCCTGGGTCGACTGGGAGTCCGCGCGCGACCACGAGGTGCTGACCCGGTTCGCGGCGGCGCTGATCCGGCTGCGCGCCGATCACCCGCTGTTCCGCCGCCGCCGGTTCTTCCGCGGCGAGCCGGTCGGCGACAGCGGCGTCGAGGACATCGCGTGGCTGCGCCCGGACGGCCGGCCGATGGAGCCGTCGGACTGGACCGCCGACGGCGCGCAGGCCATCGTCGTGTTCCTCAACGGCCAGGGGATCCCCGAGTCCGACGCGCTCGGCGAGGCGATCGTCGACGACTCGTTCCTGCTGGTCTTCAACCCGGCCGGCGAGGCGGTGGAGTGCACGCTGCCGGAGGCGGAGTACGGGCGGGCGTGGGAGGTCGTGGTCGACACCGCGGACCCGCTGCTGCTCGCGCCGTCGGAGACCGCGGGCAACCTCAAAGCGGGCGGCGGGGTGACGATCGAGCCCCACAGCGTGGCGGTGCTGCGCTGCAAGTACTGAGCCGGGTCGCGCGAACGGACGTTTCTCCTACTGACATACTTCTCCGACACGTCGGTCTTGGAGGGGTAAGAACCGTGCTCGTTCGCGCTACCGCTCGCGGAGTGTCGCTGGATGCTCCGCGGGACTTCACCACGCTCTCGCTGATCGTGGAGGGTGGGCCGGCCGCCGAGGAGGCGGCCGGCCGCGTCGGCACCTGGACCGACGCCGACCACCTGGTGCTGCCGGCGTCGACACTCGTCGCGCTGGCCGGCCCGGTGGCCGACGAGGCCGGGTGGCGCGACGGGTTCGACCAGATGATCGACTACGCCACCCGGAAGGGCTGGGTCGACGCCTCCGGCGGCGTCCGGATCCACGTCGAACAGCGCCGGTAGTTCGTCACCGGCGGCGGAGCTGCTCCGGGTCACGCACGACCCGGAGGCGGGTGATGCGACCCGCGGCGAACACGGTCACGTGACGCCGTCCGGCCGATCAGGCCGGGTACCGTCCGGATCCTCGGCGGCGCGGGCGATCGGGCGGCTCCTGGAGGAGTCCTACCGGCCCGCGGGCACGATCCTTCCCTCGCTGCGGTAGAAGTTGAGGCTGCACGGCCACCGGGCCGGCGCAGCCGAACGAGGAGGTTCGATGGCCGCCGAGCGCCATGGGGTTCGTTTTCCCGACGTCGACGGCAAGCGGAGTTCCTCGCGGACCGGTGCCGACATCGTGGCCGACTCGCTCGTGCGGGTGGACGGCCGGCTGGCCGGCCAGGCCCGGCAGGCGGCCGAGTGGCGCAAGGACTACGCCGAGTACTTCGCCGCCTCCACCCGGGTGAGCGCGCTCGCGAAGGACTCGGTGGCGATCGCGGAGTACGGGCTGCAGTCGGCCTGGGACCGGCTCGTGTTCCGCGCGGCCGACGGCACCCAGACGCCGATCACCACGTGGGCGCGTGACCTTCCGGCCGACGACCGGCTCACGACCACGCGGATCGAGGGCACCGACGAGCCGCTCACCCGGGTCGAGGTGCCGTACCGGGGTCAGGTGCTGCACGGCGTCGCGCTCGAGCGGCAGCTGCGTGAGTGGGTGCGCCGCGGCATCGTCGAACAGGGCTTCGCCGACGCGGTGCAGACCGTGGTGGAGGAACCGGGGCGGCTCGCGCTCGACGGGTACGAGGTGGTCCTGCTCGGCGCCGGAGCCGAGATGGGCCCGATCGAGCCGCTGCTGCGCTGGGGTGCGCGCGTGGTGGCGGTGGACGTGCCGAACCCGGCGATCTGGGACCGACTGCGCGCGCTCCCGTCCGCCGGCACGCTCACGTTACCGCTGCTCGACGACGTCCCGGGCGTCGACATCGGCTCGGACCTGCCGGCGCTGGCCGGGTGGCTCGCCGGGCGCTGGGCCGGGGACGCGGTGCCGGTCCTGGGCAGCCACGCGTACGCCGACGGGGCCGCGCACGTGGAGGTGAACCTGGCCGCCGACGTGCTGGCCCACGCGCTCACCACCGCCAGGCCCGACGCCGTGCTGTCCTATCTGCACACCCCCACCGACAGTTTCCTGGTGCCGTCGGACGCGGTCGCCGAGGCACGTGAACGCGGGCGGTCCCGGCGGTGGAACTCCCCGGCGCACCGGGCGGCGGCGCTGGTCAGCGGCCGGCGGCTGTTCCGGCCCGCGTACCCGGAGACCTACGCCGACGACACCGGCCGGGCCTGGGGCCTCTCGGACACGCTGGTGCCGATCCAGGGGCCGAACTACGCGCTGGCCAAGCGGCTGCAGCGGTGGCGTGCGGTGCTGCAGCACTCCGCGGGCCGCCGGATCTCCAGCACGGTGGCGCCGGCGTCGTGGACCCGGTCGGTGACGAAGAACCGGGTGCTCAACTCGGTCTACGCGGGCGCGGGCGCGTTCGGTGTCGAGATCTTCGCGCCCGACACCGCCCGGGCGCTCGCCGCGGCGAAGCTGGTCGCCGACGTGCACCGCCCGCTCGCGTCCGCGGACGCCCACCCCGAGAGCGTCTTCGTCGACGCCGCGCACGGCGGCCTGTGGCGCCAGCCGTTCGACCCGCGCACCGCGCTGGGTGTCGCCGCGCTGATCGGTGGCCCGAAGTCGCTGCTCGGCCGCCGCTGAGCGTCAGCGGTCGTGGGTGCTCCGGCCCGCGGCGGGGTCAGCGGTCGTGGGCGCTCCGGACCGCCGCCGCGCGTCCGCGGTCGTGAGGCTTCGGCCTGCCGCTGAGCGTCAGCGGTCGTAGCGCTCGTAGATCGCGGTGCGGCGGGCGTCGGGGTCGAGGCGGCGGAGGATCGCGTCGGTGATCGTCGCGAGCTGGCCCACCTGCTCGGGGGTGAGCGCGTCGAGCACCCGCTCCCGGACGAGCGCGACGTGGCCCGGCGCGGCCTCCACGACGGTGTCCCGGCCCGCGTCGGTGAGCCGCGCGTTGGTGGCGCGGCGGTCCTCCGGGCAGGGGAAACGCTCCAGCAGCCCGCGCGCCTCCAGGCGCTGGACGACGTGCGAGAGCCGGGCCAGCGTCGCGGTGGTGCGCTCGGCCAGCGCCGTCATCCGGAGCGTCCGGTCGGGCGCCTCGGACAGCATCGCCAGCACGTAGTAGTCGAAGTGCGTGAGCTGCGCGTCGCGTCGCAGCTGCGTGTCGAGCGCGGCGGGCAACAGCTCGAGGATCGCGGCCAGCCGCACCCACGCCGCCAGCTCCGGCTGACTCAACCACCGCGTGTCCATGCTCACAGCGTCCCACGAGAATAGTTGTTGCGACAACCTTCAAGGTCGGCAATAGTTGAAGCAACAACCATTACGGCGGACGGAGAAGCATGGCGCACATCAGCATCCTCGGCACCGGCACCATGGGCCGGGCGCTCGCCGGCCTGCTCGCCAAGGGCGGCCACCACGTCCAGAGCCTCGGCCGCACCGACACCGACGAGGCCGTCACCGGCGACATCGTGATCCTCGCGGTGCCCTACGCGTCGCTGGCCCCGATCGCGGCCACCCGCGGCGACGAGCTGGCCGGCAAGGTCGTCGTCGACATCTCCAACCCGGTGAACTTCGAGACCTTCGACGGCCTGACCGTGCCCGCCGACTCGTCCGCGGCCGCCGAGTTCGCCGCCGCGGTGCCGTCCGCGCGGGTCGTCAAGGCGTTCAACACCAACTTCGGCGCGACGCTGGCGTCGGGCGTCGTCGGCGACCACGCCACGGCCGTGCTGCTGGCGAGCGACCACGACGACGCCAAGGAGCTGCTGGCCGGAGCGCTGGCCGGCGCCGGGGTGCGTGCCGTCGACGCGGGCCGCCTGGCGCGCGCCCGCGAGCTCGAGGCGCTGGGGTTCCTGCAGATCACGTTGGCCGCGAGCGAGACGATCTCGTGGACCGGCGGCTTCGCGCTCGTTCCGTGAGGGAGGGTGATATGGGCATCGGTCCGGTACGTCTGAATCACGCCGTGTTGTTCGTGGCCGACCTGGCCCGGGCGGAACGGTTCTACACCGAGGTGTTCGGGATGGAGGTCGCCGCGCGCGAGCCCCGTGCCGACGCCGCGTTCCTCCGGCTCCCGCGCTCCGGCAACCACCACGACCTGGGGTTGTTCGGGGTCGGCGGGTCCGCGCCGCCGAAACGCCGGGGCGGGATCGGGCTCTACCACCTGGCCTGGCAGCTGGACACGATCGACGAGCTCGCGGCCGCGCGGGACACGCTCACCGCGGCCGGCGCGTACACCGGGGAGTCGAGCCACGGCGCGACGAAGAGCGTCTACGGCGCCGACCCGGACGGCAACGAGTTCGAACTCATGTGGATGCTGCCCCGCGAGGCCTGGGGCGCCTACGAGCACACGGCGCCGATCGACCGGCTGGACCTCGAGGCCGAGCGGAACACGTGGTCCGGCGTCCCGACCGCGGGCCGCCTCGTGTCCGGGTCTCGGCCCGTGGCCGTGGACGGGTCCAGGTCCGAGTCCGGGGCCGTGGACGGGTCCAGGTCCAAGTCCGGGGCCGTGGCCGGGTCCAAGCCCGGGGCCGTGGCCGGGTCCAGGTCCGAGTCCGAGTCCGAGTCCGATTCTCGGGCCGTGGCCGTGGCCGTGGCCGTGGCCGTGGCCGTGGCCGTGCCCGTGGGCGGGGCTGGGGCCGTGGCCGGGGCCGAGTTCGGGGCCGTGGCCGGGGCCGGGGTGCGGTCGTGACGGTTCCGGTCGTGGCCACGAGTGGCTCCACCGACCCGGACGCGCCGCTGGTGGTCCTGCTGCACGGACGGGGCTCGCACGAGCGGGAGATCCTCTCGCTGGTCGAGCACCTGCCGGTCGGGCCGGCGTACGCGGCGGTGCGCGCGCCGATCGCCGAGGGCGGCGGCTACGCCTGGTTCGCGAACCGGGGAATCGGCCGGCCGGTGGCCGGGTCGCTGCGCACCACGATGGACTGGTTCCGCACCTGGCTGGACGATTTCGCCCCGGCCGGCCGGCCCGTCCACCTGGTCGGGTTCTCCGGCGGCACCGCGTTCGCCGGTGGCCTCATCCTCGACGACCCGGCCCGCTTCGACGGCGCCGCCCTGCTCTACGGCACGCTGCCCTTCGACGCCGGCGTGCCGGTCACCCCCGGCCGGCTGACCGGCCGCTCCATCCTCGTCGCCCAGGGCGATCACGACCAGGTCATCCCCCGTGACCTGCTCGACCGCACCTGGACCTACCTCCACGACGAGTCCGGGGCCACCCTGACCGCCCGCCGCGACCCGGTCGGCCACACGATCGCCGCCCCGGCACTGGCCGCACTGGGGGAGTGGCTCCCGCGGTGACGCCCCCCGGAAGCGCCGGCTAGCGCAGCCGCCGCCCCGCGCCGCCGAGACCGCGCCCGAAGATGCGGCCCTGCTCCGGCCCAGTGCCACCCGCCGGAGAAGGCTGTCTCCGTAGCTTCGATCCCGCCCGGGTCGAGTGCGCGGGGGGAGATGGCCGTCCGTCCGCACGTGGAGCATCGGGCCGCCGCGGCCGGACGCTGCCGTCACCACCGTGTTCAGCTCCGGCCCGGCCCGCGGTCGGCGTAGGCAGCTCCGGCCCGGTGTGCGGCCGGCGCGCCGCGCGCCAGCCCGCCTTTTGGCGCGTTCGGCGACAGTGGGTCCCGGCTACCACGGGGACACTGCGGAGCCTCCACGCTGCCGATCGCGGGGTCACGTGATCGGAGCGGCGGCCGCCTGCAGGGCTGTGGCCAGGGCCACCGCGCTGTCCACCACCGTGTCGAGGTCGTCGCCGAGGCGGCCGTCCGCCCACTGGCGGGCCAGCTCGGCCATCGCGCCGGTGAACATCGTCGCGGCCACCAGCACCGGGGTGCTCGCCGTTCCGCTCATCGCGATCAGGCCTTCGAGCAGCTCGGTCTCGGTGGCGCGGCGGCGGCTGGCCGGTACGTCGCTGCCGAACAGCAGGCGGCCGCGGCGGGGGTCGTCGCGCAGGAACTCCAGTACGGCGCGCACGCCGGCGCGCGTCCGGGCCCGCGCGCCGGGCCCGGCGGCCGCGACCGCGCGCTGCAGGGCGTCGCCCAGTGCCGTGGCCTGGCCGTCGTGGACGGCGGACAGCAACTCGCCGACGTCGGCGAAGTTCTCGTAGAAGTAGCGGGTGTGCAGCGCGGCCTCGCGGCAGACCGCGCGCACCGAGAGGTCGGCCTCCACGCCGAACAGCCGGTATCCGGCGCGGACGAGCATCTCGCGGCGCTCGGCCCGCCGGTCGCGCGCGGAGACGCCTGCCCATCGGGTCATGCGCCCACCGTACAAGTCTGGACACGGGCGTTGCCAGACGCCTAGTCTGGATACGGTCGTAGCCAGACTTGGAGGCTCCCATGCCGAACGTCCTCGCCGCCCGCTTCCAGCAGTCGTTCGACGCCGACACCCGGTCGCGGTTCTTCCGCGGGATGGACTTCCGCTCTCCCGCCGGCGACCCGGGCTGGTTCGGGCCCGGCAGCGCGGTCTGGTACGTCCACTCGCACACGCCCGCGGTGATCCTCGGCCTGGTCGCGGCCTCCTACATCGAGGGGCTGGATCCGAGCATCAGCTGGATGGGGTACGACCACTCCCGCCTGGTCGAGCGCCGGGACGGGGTGCCGACCGGGGCGATCGACGAGGAGGGCGGCAAGGTCCGGCTCGGGCACTCGGTCGCGTTCTTCATCGGAACGGCGTACGGGTCGACGAGGACCGCCGAGAACCTGGCCCGCACGGTGCGGGCGATGCACCACACGGTGAAGGGGGTCCGTCCGGACGGCCTGCCCTACGACGCCGACTCGCCGGAGTGGCTGCGCTGGAACTACGCGACGGTGGTGTGGGGGCTGGCCACCGCGCACGAGCGGTACCACCGCGCGCCGCTGGCCGACATCGACCGCTACTACGGCGAGTTCGTGCGTGTCGGGGAGGCGCTCGGCGGCACCGACCTGCCCGCCACCAAGCAGGACACGCTCGACTGCCTCGAGTCCTACCTGCCCAAACTCGCGATGACGCCGATCAAGGCGTTCGCCACCGGCCCGAACCTGCGCGGCAACGGGCGCAAGGCCTGGGAACCCGGCAGCGAGTTCCTGGACTGGGCGGTGCGCGACATGCTGCCCGGGTGGGCGCAGAAGCTCGCGCTGTACCAGCGGCCGAACCCGGTGCGGCTGCGCTTACGGCGGGCCGCGTTGCGCGCGGTGGTGAACGGCGCCGATTCGCCGCTGCGCGAGTTCGACGAGGCGCGGGCGCGGGTGGCGGCCGGCGTGACCGCGCCGGTGACCTCCACCCGCCCCGGCACGCCGGACCCGGCACGCACCCGGGCGGAGGTCGAGGCCGCGCTCTGACCCTCAGCCGAGGCTCCAGCCCGCCGCCACCGACGCCCGGCAGCGGGCCGGCTCGTCGCCGGCGGCGGTGAGCACCGCGGTGAGCAGCGGGACGCAGTGCCCCAGCGCCTCGGCCGGCAACGGCCCGGTGGCCACCAGCGAGACGACGCCGTGGCCCACCGCCCAGACCCGCACCGCGAGGTCCAGCGGGTCGGTGCCCGGGTCGAACCGGCCCGCCTCGGCCGCCCGCCGGGCCGCGCGCACCAGCCGTTCGAGCGTCGAGTCGGCGGCTTCGGCGTCCTCCAGGTCGAACGTGGCGTCGAACATCACCCGGTACAGGTCGGGACCCTCGAGCGCGTTCGCGACGTACCCGGCGGCCAGTGCCGCGAGGTCGCGCACCGGGTCGTCGGTCGGCCGGACCCGTGCGAGGCGGGTGTCCAGGCGGGTGAAGCCCTCCTGCCGGAGCGCTTTCCAGAGCCCGTCCATGCCGCCGAAGTAGGTGTAGACGGCCATCGTCGAGACGCCGGTGCCGGCCACGAGCGAGCGCAACGTGATCGGCTCCCGCGTCCGCAGCATCTGCCCGGCCCGCTCGAGCAGCAACGTCCGCACCGCCGGGTCCTTCGTCCTCGCCATTGCTCAACCATAGCATTGCAATGCTATAGTTCTCAGCATGACGATCACCCTGCTGAACCCCGACGGCCTCCCGAAGTCCGACGTCTACCACCAGGTCGCGGTCGCGACCGGCGCCACGCACGTCTTCGTCTCCGGCCAGGTCGCCCGGGACGCCGACGGCGCCAGAGTCGGCGAGAACGATCTCGCCGCCCAGACCGAGCAGGCCTACCTGAACCTGTCCACGGCGCTCGGGGCCGCCGGCGCCACCCTGAACGACGTCGCGAAGGTGACGATCTACGTCGTCGACTGGGCGCCCGAGAAGATGCCGCTGTTCCTCGAGGGTGTCGGCCGCGCGTTCGCGACGCTCGGTGCCGCCCCGGTGCCCGCGGTGACGCTGATCGGCGTCGCCGCGCTCGCCGAGCCCGACCTGCTGATCGAGATCGAAGCCACCGCGGTGCTCTAGTACGTCTCGATGACCTCGCCGGCGAAGCGGCGGGCCGACTCGATCAGCGCCGCCTTGTCCCGGAAGTCGACGCCGTACTGCCACCACGGGGCGGCCTGGCACTCGGTGACCCCGGCCTCCTCCAGGCGGCGGTAGTCGTCCCGGCTGACGTTGCCCACCGGCCCGGCGATGATCTCGAACGGCTCGTCGGCCCGGCCGTACTCGGCCCGCAGCTCGTGCAGCCGGGCGCACGCCTCGATGATCGCGCCGGGCGTGGTGTTCACCGAGATCCAGCCGTCGGCCACCCGCGCGGTGCGCTTCAACGCGGGCTCGCTGTGGCCGCCGACCAGGATCTTCACCGGCGCCGACGGGGCCGGGGAGATCATCAGCCGGTCGAAGTCGTAGTGGGTGCCGTGGTACTCCACCCACTCCGGGCCGTTGCCCGCGCACACGAGCTTCAGGATCTCGATGGCCTCGTCCACCCGGGCGCCTCGCGTGCGCATGTCGGTGCGGGTGAACGTGAACTCCTCCGGGATCCACGACAGGCCCACCCCGAACGCGAACCGGTTGTCCGACAGCACGGCGATCGACGCGACCTGCTTGGCGGTGAGCAGCGGATCACGCAGGGGCAGCTTGCAGACGTTGGTGTGGAACTCGAGCCGCGAGGTGACCGCGGCCATCGCCGGGATCGCGACGAACGGGTCGACGAACTCGGTCTCCGGTGGCCAGAACCGGCTGCCGTCCTTGGTGTAGGGATATTTCGCCGAGACCTTCTCGGGATAGAACACCGAGTCGGGCAGGGCGACCGAGTGGTAGCCGCTCTCCTCCGCGGTGCGAGCGACATCGACCAGATGCTGGGCGGGCAGCAGCGCCGCTGCGAGAGTCCACTTCATGGGCGAATTCTAGAACAGGTTCTAGTGGATCGGGGTAGTGCCTGCGCTACCCCGGTCCGCCCGTAGGCTTCATCGTCGGCGGGCGGCCGCGCTTCTAGCGTCGGGTCATGCCTTCAGAACACCGACGAGAGCCCGCCGTGCGGGTCGAGGAACTCACCCGGGTCTACGGGTCGCCGCGGCAGCCGGTGACGGCGCTGGCCGGTGTCGACGCGGCCTTCGGGCGCGGCACGTTCACCGCGGTCATGGGCCCGTCCGGGTCGGGCAAGAGCACGCTGCTGCAGACCGCCGCCGGTCTCGACCGGCCCACGTCGGGCCGGGTGTGGCTGGGCGAGACCGAACTGTCCGGGCTGTCGGAGACCGCGCTGACGACGCTGCGCCGCGACCGCATCGGCTTCGTGTTCCAGGCGTTCAACCTGCTCGGCGCGCTCACCGTCGAGGAGAACGTCCTGCTGCCGTCGCGGCTGTCCGGCGCGCGGCCGGACCGGGCCTGGTTCGCCGAGGTCGTCCACCGGGTCGGGCTCGACGACCGGCTGCGGCACCGTCCGTCCGAACTGTCCGGTGGCCAGCAGCAGCGGGTGGCGATCGCCCGCGCGCTGGCCACCCGCCCGGACGTGATCTTCTGCGACGAGCCGACCGGCGCGCTCGACACCCGGACCGCGGCCGACGTGCTCACGCTGCTGCGCGCGCTGGTCGACGAGCAGGCGCAGACCGTCGTCATGGTGACGCACGACCCGGTGGCCGCCTCCTACGCCGACCGGGTGCTGGTGCTGGCCGACGGACACGTCGTGCAGGACCTGCCGCAACCGGGCGCGGCGAGGATCGCCGAGATGCTCGCGTCGCTGGGTCGTCGCCGGGTGGTGACGGCGTGACCGCGCTCGCCGGGAGGCTGTTGCGCCACCGCTGGGGAACGGCCGTCGCGACGCTCGTCGCGCTCGCCGCCGGCGTCGCGATCCTGACCGGCATGGGGACGCTCGTCGAGTCCGGGCTGCGCTACCGCGCCGAACCCCACCGCTACGCCGGAGCCGACCTCGTCGTGGCCCGCCCGGAGGTGTCGCGCACGGTCAAGGGGTTCGACGGGGACACCACGACCACCACCGTGCGGTTACCGGACGGCGGCGCGGTGCCCTCGTCGCTGGCCGACGAGCTCGCGCGGGTGCCCGGCGTGCGCCGGGCCGTGGCCGACGTCCCGGTTCCGCTCGGGAACTCCGACGCCACCGGGCACGGCTGGAGCAGCGCGGACTTCGCCGGCGACCGCCTGGTGGCCGGCGCCGCGCCCACCACGGACGACCAGGTCGTCGTCGGGCGCGGTGCGGGAACCCCGGGAAGCACCGTCGACCTCGTCGTCGGCGGCGTGCCGCGGCGGTTCACGGTCAGCGGCGTCGTCGACGGCACCACGGCGGTCTACTTCACCGACGCACGGGCGGCCGCGCTGAGCCCGACCCCGGGCCGCGTACCGGCGATCGCGCTGCGCGCCGATCCGTCGGCGGTGGCCACCGTCACCCGGCTCGCCGACGCGTCCGGGGCGCACGTCTTCGCCGGCGACGCGAAGGGCCGTGCCGAACCGTCGCCCGAGCTCGACGCCCGCGACCTGCTGATCCAGCTCTGCGGGGCGTTCGGCGGGTACGTGGTGCTGCTCGTCGGGTTCGTCGTCGCCGGCACGGTGGGGCTCTCGGTGCGTCACCGCCGCCGCGACCTGGCGCTGCTCCGGGCGATCGCCGCCACCCCGGGCCAGGTGCGCCGGCTGCTGCTGGTGGAAGCCGTCCTGCTCAGCGGCGTCGGCGCGGCCCTCGGGGTGCCGCTCGGTGTGCTGGCCACCCGCTGGGTGCACGGTCAGCTCGTCGGCCACCGGTTCGTGCCGGACTCGTTCCCGCTCGTGCCCGGTGCGCTCGCCGCGCCGGCCGCGGTGCTGCTGACGACGCTCGTCGCGGTGCTGGCCACGCTGGCCGCGTCCCGCCGGGTCACCGCGATCCGGCCCACCGAGGCGCTCGGCGAGGCCGCGGTGGAGACCGGGCGCGGCAGCCGGGCGCGGCTGGTCTCCGGCCTGGTGACGCTGGCCGGGGCGGCCACGCTGAGCACGACGACGCTGGGCACCGGCGGCCTGGTCGCGGTCGCGACCGCCACCGGCATGCTGTACCTGTTCGTGATCGCGATCGGGCTGCTCGCGCCGTGGATCAACCGGTTCGCCGCCCGCGTGCTCGACCCGGTCCTGCGGGTGGTGTGGGGTTCCAGCGGCTACCTGGCCGCGGCCAACCTGCGCGCCAACGCCCGGGGCGCGGCCACCGTGCTGACCGCGCTGGTGCTGGCCGTGGGGCTCGGCGGGTCGGTCTGGTTCCTCCAGGACGACCTCGAGCGCACCACTGTGGACCAGCGCCACGACGGCACGCTGGCGCAGCACGCGCTGGTGTCCGGGGCCGGGCTGCCCGCCGCGGCGCTGGCCGACGTCCGCGCGGTGCCCGGCGTCACGGCCGCCACCCCGGTGCGGACCACGACCGTCGTCGTCCCGGCGTTCGACGGGATCGAACCGGCCGGAGCGCAGGCCGTCGACCCCGCGACGCTGACCAGGACCGTCGACCTGGACGTCACCGAGGGCTCGCTCGCGCACCTCGGCGAGCACACCGTGGCCGTGTCGACGCTGCGCGCCGCGTCGTCGAACTGGACGATCGGCGACGAGGCCGGTATCACCCTGGCCGACGGCACCCCGGTGACGCTCGAGGTGGTCGCGATCTACCGGCGGGGCCTCGGGTTCGGCGACGTCACGATGGCGACGGCGACGGTCGCCGGGCACACCGCGACCGGCCTGGACGACCAGATCCTCGTCCGGTCCGATCCCGGCACCGACCTGGCCGCGGTGGCGGCGCGCCATCCCGGGAGCAGGGTGGTCGGCCGGGACGACCTCACCGCCGGCCTGGCCGACGACCTGGCGATCAGCGCGTGGGCGAACAAGCTGCTGATCGGTGTGCTGGTCGGGTACGCGGCGCTGGCCGCGGCGAACACGATGGTCGTGGCGGCGCTGGCCCGGCGGCGCGAGCTCGCGGTGCTGCGCCTGGTGGGCCTGACCGCGCGCCAGGTGAAGCGGATGGTGCACGCCGAGCAGGTCGGCCTGCTCGGGACGGCGCTGGTGATCGGCGGGGTCGTCGCGGCGTGGACGCTGGCGTCGGTGGTGCGTGCGCTCACCGGCAGCCCGGTGCCGTACGTGCCCCCGCTCGGCATCGCCGCCGTGGTGGGGGGCGCGACGCTGCTGGCGCTGGCCACCACCGTGCTGCCGGTCGGGCGCCTGCTGCGGACGCCACCGGTGGAGCACATCGGGATCAAGGAATAAGTTAACGAGCATTACACCGCCGTCGGGAGGGTCGCCGTGGATTCGATCGCGCTGGACATCACTGCTGGGATCGCCACGATCACGCTGGATCGGCCCGCGAAGCTGAACGCGTTCACCCCGGCGATGGCGCGGGAGATCGTGGCGGCGTTCGACGAGACCGACGCCGACGACGCGGTCCGGGTGGTCGTCGTGACCGGCGCCGGCCGGGGGTTCTGCGCCGGCGCCGACCTCTCCGGCGGGCCCGGCACGTTCGACCCGCAACGCCCAGAACGCGCCGACCGCGACCTGATCGGCGGCGCGCCCCGGGACCTCGGCGGCGTGGCGTCGCTGCGGATCGCGGCGTCGACCAAGCCGGTGATCGGGGCGATCAACGGCCCGGCCGTCGGGGTGGGGGCGACGATGACGTTGCCGATGGACGTGCGGATCGCGGCGGAGTCGGCGCGGTTCGGCTTCGTGTTCGCGCGGCGGGGCCTGGTGCCGGAGGCGGCGTCGAGCTGGTTCCTGCCCCGGGTGGTGGGGATCTCCCAGGCGATGGAGTGGGTGGCGACGGGCCGGGTGTTCGGAGCGTCGGAGGCGCTGGCCGGACGGCTGGTCTCGCGGGTCGTGCCGGACTCCGAGCTGCTGCCGGTGGCCCGGGGAATCGCCGCCGAGATCGTGGAGAACACGTCCGCGCTCTCGGTGGCGGCCTCGCGGCGGATGCTGTGGTCGATGCTCGGCGCGTCCTCGCCGTGGGACGCCCACCGGCTCGACTCGCACGTGATCGCCACGCTGGGCGCCGGGCCGGAGCCCCTCGAGGGGGTCGCCTCGTTCCTGGAGAAGCGTCCGCCGAAGTTCCCGGGCTCGGCCCGGGACGCCACCCCGGGACTGGTGCCGCACTGGCCGGGCCCGATCCCCGGCTAGGCCGTCCCTCCGCGCTCCCAGTCGGTGTCGGTGCGGGCGCGGTAGGCGGCGACGGCGTCCTCCAGCGTCGGGAAGAAGTGCGCCGGGTCGATCGTGCGGGTCAGCCCGTACCGGTCGATCTTCGACCGGACCGGGGTCTTCAGCTCGGCGAACACCAGCGTGATCCCGCGGGCGTCCAGCTCCTCGTCGAGGTCGGCGAGCGTGTCGGCGGCGGTCGTGTCCACGTCGGTGATCGGTTCGGCGGCGATCACGATCCAGGTCGGGCCGCTCCGGGCGAGGGCGCGGACCTGGTGGCGGAACGTGCGGGCGTTCGCGAAGATCAGCGGCGCGTCGAACCGGAACAGCACCAGTCCGGGCAGGTGCGCGGCCTCCGGGTGCACGGTCGTGTCGTGGTACCCGGCGATGCCGTCGACCCGGCCGAGCACCGCCTGGTACGGCCACCAGACCCGGCGGAACACGTTGGCGACCGAGAGCGCCACCGCGATCGCGATACCGGCCAGCACGTCCAGCAGCGCGACGCCGAGGAACGCGGCGACCGCCAGCGCGAACTCGACCCGCCGCTGCCGCCACAGCCGTACCAGGCCGGGCAGGTCGGCCAGCGAGAACGACGCCGCGACGACGACCGCGGCCAGGATCGCCTGCGGCAGGTCACGCAGCAGCCCCGGCGCCGCGACCAGCATCAGCGTGATGACCAGGGCGCCGACCACCCCGGTGAGCTGCGACCTGGCCCCGGCCTGCAGCGCGACCGCGGTACGCGAGCCGCTGGTGCTCACCGGGAAGCCCTGGAACAGCGCGACGGTGAGGTTCGCCGCGCCGATCCCGACCATCTCCTGGCTGCCGCGCACCTCCTGGCCGGTGCGCGCCGCGAACGCCGACGACGTCGAGATCGTGTCGGCCAGCGAGACCAGCGTGATCCCGAACGCGCCGCCGAGCAGCAGCGCCAGGTCCGACCAGACCAGCGACGGCAGCTGCAGGGGCGGGAAACCGGCCGGGAGCGGCCCGACCACCCGCACGTCGAGGTCGAGGGTGCGGGTGGCGACGATCGCGGCCACCACCACGACCAGCACGCCGGGCACCCGGGGCGCCCACCGCTGCAGCGCCAGGATGAGCGCGAGCCCGCCCGCGCCGACCAGGAGCGCGGCCGGCACGGTGCCGCCGAGGCCGGTCACGAAACCGAGCGCGTCACCGGGCAGGTCGTCGGCGTCGACCGAGAACCCGAACAGCTTCGGCAGCTGGCCGATCAGGATCGTGAGCGCGAGCCCGTTGAGGTAACCGATCTGGGTGGGGCGGGAGAGCAGGTCGGCGAGGAAGCCCAGCTTCGCGAACCCGGCGAGCGTCAGCATCAGACCGGTGAGCAGCGCCAGGCCGGACGCGAGCGCCACCGCGCGGGCCGGGTCGCCGTCCGAGCCCAGCGTGCCGACGAGCACCGCGGCGATCATCGGGCCGAGCGACGAGTCGGGCCCGAGCACCAGCACCCGGGACGGCCCGAACACCGCGTACGCCAACAGGCAGAACACGGTCGTGTACAGCCCGGTGATCGGCGGCAGCCCGGCCAGTTCGGCGTAGGCCATGCCCTGCGGCACCAGCAGTGCCGTCAGCACCAGGCCGGCGACGACGTCCCGGGGGAGCCAGGCGGCGCGGTAGGTACGTGCCGCGTGGAGGCCCGGGATCCACCTCATCTCAGCGCGGCCAGCGCGAGCTCGACCAACCCGTCGGCGTAGGACTCGGTCAGCGGCCCGGTGCGCAGCATCCAGCGATGGTAGATCGGCCCGAACAGCAGCTCGACGGCCTGGTCGATGTCCACGCCGGGGCGGACCTCCGGTGCGGCGCGCAACCGCGCCTTCACCGCGTCGAGCTGTGGGCGGAGCAGGCGGTCGCGGACCTGCTCGGCCAGCGCGTCGTCGGAGAGCGTCTCGATCGTGAGCGCGCGCGTGGTGGCCGACAGCCGGGGGTCGGCGAACTCCGCGACCGTGGCACGGATGACGGCGCGCAGGTCGGCGCGCAGGTCACCGGTGTCCGGGAGCGCGACGTCGGTGGCCGCGGTCTCGGAGAGCGCGTCGAGGATCACCGCGCCCTTGCCCCGCCACCAGCGGTAGATCGTCTGTTTGCCGACGCCGGCGCGTGCGGCGATCGCCTCGACCGTGAGCTCGGCGTACGTCGTCTCGCCGAGGAGCTCCAGCGCGGCGGCCAGGATCGCGCGCCGGGAGCGCTCGTTGCGGCGGCCGGGATCGGGGGAGGGCACGGCGCGATCCTAACGCGTTGACAAGACGAGACGGCTCGTCTTGAGTAGTAACGAGACGAACCGTCTCGTCTTGACACGAGGAGCGACCGATGGCGCACATCGCGATGGTGAGCATCCCGGCTCACGGCCACGTCAACCCGAGCGCGGACCTGCTGCGCACGCTCGTCGCCCGCGGGCACCGGGTGACCTACGCCAACGACCCGTCGTTCGCCGAGGCGGTCGGCGCGATCGGCGCCGAGCTCAAGCCGTACGGCTCGACGCTGCCCGGCGTCTGGTCCGAGGATCCGATCGAGCAGCTCACCGTGTTCCTCGACGACGCGATCGCGATGCTGCCGCAGCTCGTCGCCGCGTACGACCACGACCGTCCGGACCTGTTCGTCTACGACATCGCGGGCGCGCCGGCCCGGCTGCTCGGCGAGCGGTGGGGCATCCCCTCCCTGCAGCTCTCGTCGACGTTCGTGGCCTGGGACGGGTACGAGGAAGACACGAAACCCCTGATCGACGCCCTGCGCGCCGATCCGCGCGGCGCCGACTACCACCGGCGGTTCACCGCGTGGCTCGAGGCGGAAGGCTCGTCGGTGACCGACAGCCTGGCCTTCCAGGGGCGCCCGGCGCGGTCGCTGGCGCTCATCCCGCGGGCGCTGCAGCCGCACGCGGACCGGGTCGATCCGGCCGTCTACACGTTCGTCGGCCCGGCCGTCGGTGACCGGGGGACGTGGGAGCGGCCCGACGCGGAGAACGTGCTGCTGGTGTCGCTGGGGTCGGCGTTCACCCGGCACCCCGACTTCTACCGGCGGTGCGTGGCCGCGTTCGGGTCGCTGCCGGGCTGGCACACGGTGCTGCAGATCGGGCGGGACGTCGCGGTGGCCGAGCTGGGCGAGGTCCCGCGATCCGTCTCGGTGCACCCCTGGGTGCCGCAACTCGCGGTGCTCGAGCGGGCCGACGCGTTCCTCACCCACGCCGGCATGGGCGGGAGCAGCGAAGGGCTCTACTGCGCGACGCCGATGATCGCGGCACCGCAGGCCGCGGACCAGTTCACCAACGCCGAGCAGCTGGCCGCGCTCGGCGTCGGGCGGGTGGTCGACCTCGCGACGGTCACCGCGGACGAACTCCGCGCCGCGCTGCGGGAGCTGACCACCCCGGCGGTGCGGGCGCGCAGCGCGGAGTTGCGCGCCCAGGTGCGGGCCGAGGGCGGCGCCGGCCGCGCCGCCGACCACGTCGAGGCCTTCCTGACGTGAGCGGGCGGCCGCAGTGGGCAGGATGGGGGCATGGTCACACCGCTCGCCCCCACCCTGCACCGCATGGCCATCGAGCTCGCCGCGATGGCCCAGAACGGGCTCACCTACAGCACCGACCGCTACGACGTCGACCGGTACACCCGCATGCGCGCGTTCTCCGCCGAGCTGATGGGCCTGATCACCGACGCCGAGCCGGCCGACGTGGAGGCCGTGCTGGCGCTGGAGGCCGGCCACGCCACGCCGAAGGTCGACGTCCGCGGCGCGCTCTTCGACGACGAGGACCGGGTGCTGCTGGTCCGCGAGGCCCGGGACGGACGCTGGACGCTACCCGGCGGCTGGGCCGACGCGCTCGACCGGCCGTCGCGCGCGGCCGAGCGCGAGTTCGCCGAGGAGGCCGGGCTGGCCGTGCGGGCCACCAAACTCGCGGCCGCCTACGACGGCAGCGTGCACAACGGCCACTCGCCGGCCGGACCGTGGCACATCTACAAGCTGTTCTTCGTGATGGAACGGCTCGACGACGCCGCTCCGGTGGCCGGCCTCGACGGCGAGACCAGCGACGTCGCGTTCTTCGCCCTCGACGGGCTGCCCGAGCTGTCGACCACGCGCACCACGGCGCACCAGCTGCGCCGCGCGCTCGTCCACGCCCGCGATCAGGCCGAGCCGGCCGACTTCGACTGAGCGCGCATCGCCCAGGCGTCGGTGATCAGCTCGGTCAGGCGCGCCACGTCGACCCGCTCCAGGCGGCACATCACCAGCGGCAGCCCGTCGTACGCGGGCGTGGTGAAGAACAGGTCGGGTTCGCCGAGCACCAGCGCCTGCTTCTCGGCCTCGTCGCCCACGTAGAGCACCGCGACGTCGGTGCGCAGCCGGCGGCGCTGCCCGGGGACCCGCTCGGGGTACGACCAGACGAACCCCTTGCCGTCGACCCGGAAGTCGAAGCCGTCGCTCTCGATCTCGACGACGTCGGCCAGCCCCAGCGCGAGCACCCGCACGTCGTCCGCATCGGCCATGCGGACACCCTAGCGGCGTCGCTCCGCCTGTTCGGCCACGCGTCGCAGGCGGGCGGTCTGGTCGGTGGGGGAGAGGTGCCGGGGCTCCGGGCCGTCGTCGGGACGGCGGCGGGTCTCCTCCAGGTACAGCCAGAGCGCCTCGACCGCGGTGAGCTGCACCCCGGCGGCGGCCGCGGCCGCGGCCCGGCGCCGCGCGACGCGCATCAGCGCGAGCCCGGCGACCGCGAGCGCGGCCCCGCTGCCGGCCACCAGCGGGATCTGCAGGTCGGACCCGGTGATCGGCAGTTCCTCGGTCTCGTGGGTGGTCTGCTCGGCCGAATCGGCCGCGTCCGGATCGGTGCTCTCCGCGGCCTCGAGCGTCGCCTCGGTGGTGGCCTCGGCGTGCGCCGAAGCGGTCGCCTCGGCCGACGCCTCCGCGCTGGCTTCCGCGCTGGCCTCGGCGCTCTCCTCGGCGGCCG
>NZ_BAAAGX010000007.1:199272-206951 GCF_039524755.1 Cryptosporangium japonicum | reverse complement strand
GCCCCCGGAGCCTGCGCTCCGGAGGCCACGCCCTCGCTCGCCGCCGGCGCCATCGGCTGCGCGGACGCCGCGGGTGTCGTCGCCCGGGCCGACGCGGCGAGCATGTCGTCGGAGCGGCCCCGCCAGAGCATGATGCTCAGCGCGACCGCCAGCGCGAGGAAGATCGCGGTGGCGCTGGCCAGGATGATCACCGCGGTGTCGCGGTTGCCGGCCGCGAGCGCCGGGAGCGGCGAGGGGGGTATGTGGTCAGACCGCTCGTGAGCCGAGTGTCTCGGTGGCTCGGAGTGATCCGCCATGGGCCGCCTCCTCGATAACGGCAGGAATGTCCGTTAAGAGATGTGTACCCTGTTCGTAGGCAAAAGTCACCCTCGGAGTCCGGCCTCCCGGGCCAGCAGCCCGGCCTGGGTGCGGTTGTCGCACCCGAGTTCGAGCAGCAGCCGCGAGACGTACCCCTTCACCGTCGCCTCGGACAGGTGCAGCTGCCGCGCGATCTGCTGGTTCGAGCGCCCGGCGCCGAGCCCGGCCAGCACCTCGCGCTCCCGCGCGGTGAGCGCGGCGACCCGCTCACGGGCCCGCTCCCGGTCCCCGACGACCTCGACCAGGTGCCGGGTCGCCTCCGGCGAGAGCACGGTGGTGCCGCCCGCCGCCACCCGCACCAGCGCGACCAGGTCCTCCGGTGCGGTCGACTTGAGCAGGAACCCCACCGCACCGGCGCGCAGCGCGCGCAACACGTAGTCGTCGACGTCGAACGTCGTGAGCGCCACGACCACCGGCGGCGCGGGCAACGCGGTGATGCGTGCCGTCGCGGTGATCCCGTCGACGTCGGGCATCCGCAGGTCCATCAGGACCACGTCGGGCCGGAACCGGACGACGGCCTCGATCGCCTCCGCGCCGTCGTAGGCCTCGCCCACCACCTCCAGGTCCTCCGCCGCCGACAGCACCGTGCGCAGGTGCGCGCAGACGAGCCGCTCGTCGTCGACCAGCAGGACGCGGATCACCGCGGGAACCTCGCCCGCACCGCGAACCCGCCACCGGGCTCCGGGCCCGACTCGAACGTCCCGCCGAGCACGTCGACCCGGTGGCGTAACCCGAGCAGCCCGCTGCCCGCGCCGAGGGCCGCGAGCTCGGCGTCCGGCGCACCGGGCGACGGCTCGTTCACCACCGACACGCGCACGTCGTCCGGCCCGTACCGCACCGCGACACGCACGTCGGCGCCCGGCGCGTGTTTGCGGACGTTCGTCAACGCCTCCTGGACGACGCGGTAGAGCGCGCGGCGGACGCCGGGCGAGGACTCCCCGGTCTCCCCCTCCCAGCGCACGGTCAGCCCGGCGGCGCGCGACTCGTCGAGCAGCGCGGGCAGGTCCTCGGCCGGTTCCGGCCGGTCGGGCCGGGGTACCGCGCCGGCGCCCTCGCGCAGCACCCCCACCAGGTTCCGCAGCTCGGCCAGCGCCTGGCACCCGGTGAGACGCAGCTCCTCGGCGGCGTCCCGGGTGTCGTCGTCAGCGGCGCGGGTACGCAGCGCCCCGGCCTGCAGCACCAGCAGGTTGATGCGGTGCGTGACGACGTCGTGCATCTCGCCGGCCAGCCGGATGCGTTCGTCGGCCCGGGCCGCCTCGGCCAGCAGCTGCCGTTCCCGTTCGGCGCGTTCGGCCCGCTCGGTGAGCTCGTCCAGCAGGCTGCGGCGCGTCCGGGCGTACAGCCCGAGCAGCGACGACACGCCGATCGCCACCGGCGCGGTGAACGGGTCCGCCACGTCCCAGGCACGCATGCCGACGAGGAACGTGGCGGTGAGCGCACCGACGACGAGCCAGCCGCGGCGCGCCCCGGAGGCCAGCACCGCGTAGGGCACCAGGAACGTCGCCCAGACCGGGACGACCAGGTTGGCCACCCCCACCCCGGCCGCGACGGCGACCGGCCACCGGCGGCGGGCGAACAGCGCCGTCGCCGCGAGCACCTGCACCGCGACGCGCACCGCCATCGGAGCGCCGAACGTGTTGCCGGCCGGGTCGGCGTCGGCCAGCTCGAGCAGCACACCCGCGGTCGACGCCACGACCACCAGGGCGGCGTCCACCCCGAGCTCGAGCAGACGGCGGCGGCCCATGCCGGAACCCTAGACGGGGGCACCCGCCGCGGTGGCGCGCACGCGACCAACGAAGGCCGCGGAACCGACGAAAGTAGGGTCACGTCCCGCCCGCCGGGCCTGCCGCGGCCGGGCCGGTCCCGGCTGGGATCGGACCATGACCCAGTATCGGCGGATCTCCGCGATCGACGCGTTACGCGGCTTCGCGCTGGCGGGCATCGTCGAGTTCAACCTCGTCCAGATGAGCGGTTTCGCCCGCCCCGGCGGCGCCGCGGCCGATCACGTCGGCGCGTTCGTCTGGGAGTCGCTGTTCATCCAGCGTTTCTTCCCGATCTTCTCGTTCCTGTTCGGCGTGAGCTTCGCGCTGTTCCTGCGGACCGCGTCGCGGCGCACCGACCGTCCCCGGCTCGTCCTGTCGCGCCGGCTGCTCTGGCTCGGCGTCTTCGGCGCGCTGCACACGCTGCTCCAGCACGGCGAGGTGCTGAGGTTCTACGCCGCGTTCGGCCTCGTCGTGCTGCTGCCCGCGTCCTACCTGTCCCGCCGCTGGGCGCTGGCGCTCGGGCTGGTGCTGACGCTGGCCGGCTGGGTGTTCCTCAACGGTGTCGCGATCATCCCCGGCCTGTTCCTGCTGGGCCTCGCCGCGGCCGGGTACGGGCTGGCCGACACGCTCGAGCAGCGCACCCGCCCGCTCGTGATCGCGCTGCTGGTGGTCGTCCCGGTGGCGGTGTTCCTGGAGTGGTGGCAGTTCCGCGGCGGGGTGGGCCAGGCGCACATCGGCCGGGTCGTCTCGGCGGGCACCGTCGTCGCGCTGCTCTACGCGCTGGTCTTCCTGCTGCTGTTGCGCACGCCGCCGGGGCGGGCACTGGAGGCGGTGTTCGCGCCGATGGGGCGGTTGGCGCTGACCAACTACGTGCTGGCGTCGGTGCTGATCCTGGCCGCGGACCGGGCGTTCGACCTCGGCGGGGGGACCACGTACGGCCCGCTGGTGGCGACCGGGGCGGGGATCGGGCTGGTGCAGGCGGCGCTGAGCGTGCTGTGGCTGCGGTGGTTCCGGTACGGCCCGCTGGAGTGGCTGTGGCGGTGTCTGACGTGGTGGCGACGGGTGCCCCTGCGTGCCGAGGCCCCACGGTGAACGGACCCGGCAACCGTGTCCAGGATGGGGACGCTGGTACCGTACGCCGGGTTCTGAACCGTGGTCAGCTGGGAGAACAAGTGTCGTCGCCGATCGTGTCATTGCGTGCAGCAGGGGTCTCGCTCGTCCTGGATCTCGCCGGCCCGGTGCCGGCCGTGCTGCACTGGGGTGCCGACCTGGGCGAGCTCGACCGGGCCGACCTGGAGGCGCTGCGCCTCACCGGTGTCACCGAGTCGCCGAACAACTCGCCGGAGGAGCCGCGACGGCTGTCGCTGCTGCCGTTCGAGCGGGACACGTGGCCGGGCACGCCCGGCTACAGCGGCCACCTCGCCGGGACGCGCACCACGCCCCGTCCCGAGCCGCGCGGGGACGCGGTCGTGACCGGCAACCTGGTCGAGATCCCGCTGACCGACCCGATCACCGGGCTGGAGGTCGACGTCCGGGTCGAGCTGAACCGGTTCGGGCTGGTCGAGCTGTCCCACCTGGTGCGCCGGCCCGCCGGCGACGCCGACGCGGACGTGCCGTTCGACTTCGGCGGCATCCTCGCGCAGCTGCCGGTGCCGTCCCGGGCCACCGAGATCCTCGACTTCACCGGGCGCTGGGCCCGCGAGCGTCAGCCGCAGCGGCTCCCGGTCGTCGACGGCGCGCACCGGCGGGACCTGCGCCGGGGCAAGCCGGGCCCCGGGTCGCCGTACCTGTCGATGGTCGGCACGCACGGGTTCGCGAGCCGCACCGGGGAGGTGTGGGGCGTGCACCTGGCCTGGAGCGGCGACACCACCTGGCTGGTCGAGCGGCTGCCCGAGCCCGCCGGGGCGGCCGGTGCCGTGCTCGCGGCCGGTGAGCTGCTGCGTGCCGGCGAGGTGCGGCTGGCCCCGGGCGAGCAGTACACGTCGCCGGCGGCGTTCTTCGGCTGGTCCGACCGGGGCACCGACGGCGTCGCCGACCGGTTCCACCAGTACCTGCGGGCGCGGGCGTCGCACCCGCGCCGGCCGCGGCCGGTCATCGTCAACACCTGGGAGGCGGTGTACTTCGACCACCGTCTCGAGCCGCTGCTCGAGCTGGTCGACCGGGCCGCCGAGGTCGGCGCCGAGCGGTTCGTGCTCGACGACGGCTGGTTCCTGGGGCGCCGGGCGGACAACGCCGGGCTCGGTGACTGGCGCGTCGACCGCGCGGTCTGGAAGGACGGGCTCGGCCCGCTGGCCGACCGGGTGCGTGAGCGCGGCCTGGAGTTCGGGTTGTGGTTCGAGCCGGAGATGGTCAACCTCGACTCGGAGCTGGCCCGCGAGCACCCGGAGTGGATCCTCGCGCCGGCCGAGGGCGTCGGGCCCGCGGAGCGTCATCAGTACGTGGTGAACGTGGCCCACCCGGACGCGTACGAGTACCTGCTGACCTCGATCAGCGACCTGGTCGCCGAGTACGGCATCGCGTACATCAAGTGGGACCACAACCGGCTGCTGCAGGAGGCGGTGTCGCGGGTCGACGGGCGGCCGGCGGTGTCGGCGCAGACGCACGCGGTCTACCGGCTGTTCGACGCGCTGCGCGAGCGGCACCCCGGGCTGGAGATCGAGTCGTGCTCGTCCGGCGGCGGGCGGATCGACCTGGGCATCCTCGCGCGCACCGACCGGGTGTGGGCGTCGGACTGCATCGACCCGGTCGAGCGGGTGATGATCGACCGCTGGACGATGCAGCTGCTGCCGCCCGAGCTGGTCGGCATGCACGTCGGGGCGCCCCGGTCGCACACGACCGCGCGGGAGACCGACCTCTCGTTCCGGATGGCGTCGGCGCTGGTCGGGCACGCCGGCATCGAGTGGAACCTCAACCAGCGCAGCCCCGAGGAGCTCGCGGTCATCACGTCCTGGATCGCCTTCCACAAGAGCATCCGGGACCTGGTCGCGTCGGGCACGGTCGTGCACGCCGACCTGGCCGACGCGGCGACGACGCTCACCGGCGTGGTCGCGCCCGAACGCGACCACGCGGTGTTCGTGTACAGCCGGACCGGCACGTCGCCGACGACCCAGTCCGGGCGGGTTCCGCTGCCCGGGCTGGAGCCGACGCGCAAGTACGCGGTGCGGATCGTGACCGAGACCGGCTCGCCGGCGTTCGCGGCGCGGGTCGCCCCGCCGTGGGTGAGCGAGTCGGTCGTGCTGTCGGGCGCGGCCCTGTCGGGTGTCGGCCTCGCGATGCCGACGCTGCACCCGGCCCAGGCCCTCGTCCTCGAGCTGCGGGCGCGGTAGGAGCTCAGCCCGCGGGAACGTACGAGCCGGTGGCCAGGTCGTCGGCCGCGCCGGGCCGGCCGGGGGACCAGCCGAGGGCCCGGGCGCGGTCGGCGGTGACCACCTGGTCGAGCCCGAGCGCCTCGGCGAACGGGGCGCCCAGCTCCGTGGCGGCGTCGGCCTCGGGCCACGCCACCGCGGTGGCCTCGGCGCCCTGGCCGCGCGCCGCCGCCCGGGCCAGCTCCCCGGCGCGGACCCCGGGCTCGGTGACGCCGTGCAGCACCGTGCCGGGCCGCGCGGCGGTCAACGCCAGCAGGTAGAGGTCGGCGAGGTCGTCGACGTGCACCATCGGCCAGCGCGGGCTCTCGTCGCCGCCCACCCAGCGGCCGTGGCCGAGCTGCTGCGCCCAGGCGACGAGCAGGCCCGGGATGCTGCCGCCGCCCCGTCCGTGCACGACGCCGGGGCGCAGCACGACACCGCCGGCGGCGAGCACGTTCTCCTCCACCCGGCGGCGCGGCCCGACGATCGCGATCGGCGCGACGGGCGCGTCCTCGTCGGCTCCGCCGGTGCGGCCCAGTACCCAGATGCCGCTCGTCCACAGCAGCGGGCGGCCGGTTCCGGCCAGCGCCTCGACGAGCGGCAGGTCCGCGTCGCCGAGGGGAGCGGCCGCGTGCACGACGGTGTCGACGTCGTCGGTGACGAGCGCGGCGACGGCCGCCGGGTCGGTCAGGTCGACGGCGACCGGCGTCGCACCGGCCGGGACGGTGGCCGGGCCGGCCGACCGGGACGCGGCGGTGACGCGGTGGCCGGCCGCGACGAGACGTTCGGTGACGGCGGCGCCGATGTAGCCGGTGGCGCCGAGGACGAGGACGTTCATGAGAGTGCTCCCACGGGACGAGTAACCGGACTAGAGTCCGTCTATGGCCAACATTAGCGGACCCGAGTCCGCTTCGGTAGGGCGCCGGGACCTCCCGGTGCTCGGCGCGCCCGCCCCCGAGCGGGCCGACGCGGCACGCAACCGGCGGCGCGTGCTGGACGCCGCCGCGCGGCTGCACGCCGAGAAGGGCGTCGCCGGGCTCAACATGGACGACGTCGCGGCCGCCGCCGGCGTCGGCAAGGGCACCGTCTACCGTCGCTTCGTCGACAAGGCCGGGCTGGCCGGCGCGCTGCTCGACGACCGCGGCCTGCGGCTGCACGAGCGGATCCTGCACGGACCGCCACCGCTCGGCCCGGGCGCTCCGGGCCGCGAGCGGCTGGTCGCGTTCGTCGCGGCCTACCTGGAGCACGCGGTCGGCTCACTGGACCTGGTGCTGCTCTCGGAGAGCGGGACGCCCGGCGGGCGGCTGGCGAAGCCGGTCTACGGGTTCTGGCGGCTGCACCTGGAGGTGCTGTTCGCCGACGCCGGCGCACCCGCACCGCGCACCAGGGCCGAGGCGCTGCTCGCCGTGCTCTCGGCCGAACAGCTCCAGCAGTGGGTCGTCGCCGACCGGCGGACGGTCGCCGAACTCGGCACCGAACTCGGCCGGATCGCCGAGGCGCTGGCCGACGGTCGCTAGGCTCGGGCCCGTGCTGCGCCCGTTGCGTGTTCCGTTGCTGTTCGCGGCCCTGGTGGCCGCCGTCTCCACCGCCTACGACCTGGTCGCGTCGGCGGTCGTGCAGCGGCAGCTCGACGCGGCCGGCGTGCCCGGCTGCCTGGACCCGAACGTCTGTTACCCGCGGGGCTCCGCGCTCGACGCGGTGTTCGGTCTCGAGCTGGCCGCCGCCCTCACGCCGGTGCTGATCGGCCTCGTGCTCGCGGCCGGCCTGCTCCGGCACGCCGCCCCGCTGGGCGTCGCGCTGCTCGCCGGAACCGTCCTGACCGGCGTGGCCGCCACCGTCCACCGGCTCGTCGGTGCCCGCTACACGGTGCTGGCCAACGACACCTACGAGGGGTGGCAGCTCCTGCACCTGAACCACCCCGGGTTCATGATCATGCTGACGCTCGTCGTCACCGCCGCCGGCGCGGCGATCGGCTCGCGGAGCACGCCGGTCACGCTCGGGCGGTGGCCGCTCGCGCTGGCCGCCACGTACGCCGTGTTCGCGTTCGCCGGTGTGCTGGCCTGGCCGGTCGCCGGCCTCCTCGGCGCGGACGGAGCCCGGCCGGACGGCCCGTACGCGGCCGACATCGGCCTGTTCGACGGGCTCGGCTACCTGGCCGGTGCGGTGCTCGCCGCTGTCCTCGTCGTCCTGGTGTCGGCGGCGCGCCGCGGCGGAG
>NZ_BAAAGX010000007.1:149188-199250 GCF_039524755.1 Cryptosporangium japonicum | reverse complement strand
CCCCCCCGCCCCCGCGGTCTGACCGGGCCGGCCGGGCCGGGCGAGCGTCAGAACCGGACCGGCTGGCCGGTGGTCTCGAGCACGGCCATCCACAGGTCGCCGTGCGGGTCCACGTGGTTGCTCGTCGCCGTGGCCAGCTTGATCGGCAGGTTGATGAACCGGCCGCGGCGGCTGCCGACCATCATCGAGGTGAACCCGGCCATCGCCGCGTGCGTCGCGGCCTGCGCGAGCCGGGTGCAGTACACCGCGTCGAACGCGTTGGCCGGCACCGACCGGATCGCGTACCCCGGGTCGATGTAGCGCAGCGAGTACGGCAGGTCGCCGAGGCCCTCGCTGATCTCCTGGCGCAGGAACGCGCCGATGTCACCGAGCTTGCGGTTGCCCGACGGGTCGGTGGCGGTCGAGGCCGGCAGCAGGTCCTGCCCGGCGCCCTCGGCCACCACGACCACCGCGTGCCCCTGGTCGGCGAGCTTCTTGCGGATGCCGGCCAGCAGCCCGTCGAGCGTGAACGGCACCTCGGGGATCAACGTGAAGTCGACGCCCTGCGCGACGAGCGTCGCGTGCGCGGCGATGAACCCGGAGTGCCGGCCCATCAGCTTGACCAGCCCGATGCCGTTGACCCCGGAGCTCGCCTCGGTGTGCGCGGCGGTGATCGACTCGGCCGCCCTGGCGTAGGCGGTCTGGAAGCCGAAGCTGTGGTCGATCCACGGGATGTCGTTGTCGATCGTCTTCGGCACGCCGACCACCGCGATCGGGAGACCGCGGCGGGCCGCCTCGTCCGCGAGCAGGGACGCGCCGCGCAGCGTGCCGTCGCCACCGACCACGAACAGCATGTCGATCCGGTGCGCGACGAGCGTGTCGACCATCGTCGCCGCGTCCTGGCTGCCCCGGGACGTGCCCAGGATCGTGCCGCCGCGGGTGTGGATGTCGCGCACCAGGTCGGGGGTGAGCCGCACCGGGTCGGAGCCGTCGGCCAGCCCCTGGTAGCCGTTCTTGAAGCCGAGCACGTCCCGGCACCCGTACGCGTGCCGCAGGTGCAGCACGAGCGCCCGGATGACGTTGTTGAGCCCGGGGCACAGCCCGCCGCACGTCACGATCGCGGCGGTGACCTCCGAGGGGTCGAAGAAGAGCTTCGCCCGCGGCCCGCCCGGGTTGAACGCCGGAAGATCCTCGGTCCGTTCGACCCGGCCCTTCGCCATTCCGAGCGTGTCGTCGAGGAGGACACGGTCGGTCTCGGTGACGTAATGGACCGATTCTTGACGGTTCCCCAGCAATTCCTGTAACGGCGTATCTACTGTGCGTGTACCCAATCGGGTGATCAACAGGTCGTCATGCGTGATGGCCTGCAAGTCACTCAGTCGCACTGTTATTCCTCAGCCAAGAGCCCGTTACACCATCATGTACGGTATCGCACCGACAGGGGTTTCAGGGATCGATCAAGACCGTAGTGGCAGTTGGCCTTCTCTCAATTCGAACCAACAGGTCGTTAACACCGTGATCACATTGGGTTCGAATAACGGGGGCCTGCCCGCTCAAAGGGGAAGCACGATGGGTTTGCCACGGATAGTCCGGGCATCATTACTGGTGGTAGCGGTGCTGCTCGCGGCCGTGGGATGCGGCGATTCCAAGTCGGAAGGCGACGCCACCGAGGACACGTCCGGCGGGCTGATCGGTATCTCGATGCCGACGGACGACCAGGCCCGCTGGATTACCGACGGTGAGAACCTCACTTATCAATTCGAGCGTCTCGGCTACACCGCCGACATGAAGGTGGCCGACGGCCAGCCCGCCCGGCAAATCCAGCAAATTCAGTCCATGATCGACGCCGGCGCGAAGGCATTGGTCATCAGTGCCGTCGACGGCAAGTCGCTCTCCGGCGTACTCGCCAAGGCCCACGAGGCCAAGGTCAAGGTCGTGGCCTACGACCGGTTGATAGAGGGCACCGCGGACGTCGACTACTTCGCCACCTTCGACGGGCAGCGTGTCGGCCAGCTGCAGGCCAACTACCTGGTCGACGCGCTCGAGCTGCGCAGCGGCGGCGACCCGGTCACGATCGAGCTGTTCGCCGGCTCGGCCGACGACAACAACGCCTCGGTCTTCTACAAGGGTGCGATGGGCGTCCTCAAGCCGTTCATCGACAGCGGCCGCCTCGACGTGCGCAGCGGCCAGACGGCGTTCACCCAGGTCACCACGAAGGGGTGGAGCGACGAGGTGGCGCGCCAGCGGATGTCGACGATCCTCAAGGAGTACTACGAGGACGGCAACGTGGACGCGGTGCTCTCGCCCTACGACGGCATCTCCCGGGGCGTGCTGCAGGCGATCAAGGCCGCCGGTGCGAAGCGCCCGGTGATCACCGGCCAGGACGCCGAGATCGAGTCGGTCAAGCTGATCGCGTCCGGCCAGCAGGACCAGACGGTCTTCAAGGACACGCGCAAGCTGGCCGAGCTGGCCGCGAGCATGGTCGACGCCGCGCTCAAGGGCGATTCGCCGAAGGTCACCGACACCACCCAGTTCGACAACGGCGTCAAGATCGTCCCGACGGCGCTGCTCGAGCCGGTCACGGTCGTGAAGTCGAACTACGAGAAGGTCCTGGTCGGCAGCAGCTACTACAGCGCCCAGCAGGTGGGCCTGGCCTCCTAGGTCAGGCGCCAGGGGCGTCCGCGACCACGGACAGCCGGTCGGCCGAGTGCCGATCGGTGTCCGGGTCGTAGAACGCCACCCCGAGGTGGCCGCGCTTGGCGGTGTACATCGCGATGTCGGCGTGCTGGAGCAGCTTCTCGGCGTCGGTGCTGGGGTCGGGGTAGCGGGAGATCCCGATGCTGCCGGACACGGCCACGGTGACGTCGTCGACGACGGCCGGGCCGCACAGCGCGCCGTGCATCCGCTCGCCGAGCTCGATCGCGGTGGCCCGGTCCGCGACGCCGGGCAGCAGCACCGCGAACTCGTCGCCGCCGAGGCGGGCCACCAGGTCGCCGCGCCGGGCCGCCGCGGTCAGGCGGGCGGCCACCTCGATCAGCAACTGGTCGCCGGCGTGGTGGCCGAGCGTGTCGTTGACCTCCTTGAACCGGTTGAGGTCGAGCAGCAGGAGCGCCACCCCGACGTCGGCCTCCCGGTCGCAGCGCGCCAGGCACGCGTCGATGTGCTCGTGGAGCAGGGAGCGGTTGGCCGTACCGGTGAGGCTGTCGTGGGTGGCCCGGTGGCGGCTCTCGGCGGCCAGGCGCTCGGCGCCGCGCTGGTAGGCGAGCAGCACGAGCGTGCTGAACGCGACGAGCACCAGGTCGATCGCGGAGATCGCCCCGACCGCGACCAGCATCCGCCGGTTCGTGCGCTGCGCGTCGCGCAGCACCGCGCCGATCTCCAGGCTGTTGCGTGCGACGTTCACCGAGGCCTGTTTGCGCAACGCCGAGGCGCTCAGCGCGGCCTGCTCGGCGTCGAGCAGCACCTCGGCGCGGTCACCGCGCTGATCGGCGTCGACGAGCGCGCGCAGCGTGTAGCTGTAACCGCCGTAGGTGTTCTGCAGCGACCGGGCCTCGGCCGCGTCGGCGGTGTCGCCGTTGGCGACCAGCCACCGCAGGTTGGCCTCCGCCGACCCGATCGACGAGATCAGCGGCTGCTTGCCGACCTCGGTCTTGGACCGGACGAAGTCGATCAGCTGTTCGTACTCGATGCTGATCTTGAGGTAGACGTCGCCCCACTGCCTGCTGTGTTCCTGCGTGTCGGCGATCCGGGCCATGGCGCCGGCCGAGCTGCGGGTGCTGAACACGGCCAGGCCCCCGAGGAGCGACAGGCCGATCGCCAGCGCGGTCACCGCCCCGCGCGCGACGCCGCGTCTGCGCATCCACGCGATCCGCATCGGCGGATTTCTCCCCTCGGCCGCTTCCGCCCCATCCCATCGGCCGAGGGGGGCCCGGGCTGAGTCTTCACCGGCCGAAGGACTGAAAAGCGTCAGTTCGACGCCGATGAGCGGAACGTGACCCGGGCCGCGCTCGCTCTGCTGCTGACGCTCGTCGCGGTCACCTCGTGCGCCGGCCGGCCGGCCGGGACGCCGGTGGCCGCGCTCGTCGTCGTCGGCACCGAGCTGACCACCGTGCAGCAGATGATCCGGGGCTTCGCGATCGGGGTGAAGCAGATCGGCGGGGTCCAGCACCGGGAGTTCGGGCCGCGGATCGCCGACACCGCCCAGCAACTGCGTGCGCTGCGGGCCGACCGGTCACCGGCGCCGGACAGCTACACGGTGTTCACGTTCAACCCGGAGCTGCTCGCGGAGCCCCTGGCCGACCTGGGCCGCGGTGGCGTGCCGGTCGTCGCGCTGCAGTGCCCGCCGGCCCAGAGCTCCGAGGTGCCGCTGCTGGTGGGCAACGACAACCGGGCGGTGGGGGAGCTGCTGGCCCGCCAGCTCGCCCGCCGGCTGCCGGCCGGGGTCACCGGCACGCTCATCCTGGGTAACCCCGCGCCCGGCGTGCAGACCTACGACGAGCGGGCGATCGGGTTCCGTGAGACGTTCACCCGGCTGTTCCCCCGGGTGCGGGTGATCGGGCCGTTCGACACGAAGCTCGAACCCGAGATCAACCACGAGGCGTGGGACGTGCTGGTGCGCGCGAACCCGCGGGCGATCGCGTTCGTCGGGGTCGGCGACGTCGACGCCGGGAACATCGTGCGGGCACGCATCCGGTACCGGGGTCAGTGGGCCGCGGCGGGGATCGGGCTCGGCACCGACGGGCTGCACGCCGCCGCGGCCGGTGACCTGGTGCTCGTCTCGGGGGAGACGTTCCTGCAGGGCCTGATCGCCGGCCGCCTGCAGGCCGCCCACCTGCGGTACGGCTCGGACCTGCCGGAAGGGTGGGTGCAGGTGCCCGCGCTGGTCGTCACGCCGGAGAACGCGCCGGAGATCATCGCGCGGCAGCGGTCGTCGGAGGCGTCCGCGGCGTGGTTCGCCGAACACGACCGGGAGCTGCTCGACCACCCCACCCGCCACCTCCGCCCGCTCTCCGAGGCCGCGGTCGGCGCCGCGAGTTGAGGCCACCGGTTCGGGCCGCTGGTCGAGGCCGCTAAGTCGAGGCTGCTAAGTCGGGGCCGCTAAGTCGGGGCCGCTAGTTGACGCCGCTCTCGTCGGCCAGGCGGCGGGCCTTGCTCAGCGCGTCGCGCCAGGCCGTCTCCGGTGCTTTGCCGCGGTACTCGACGTTGCGCAGCTCGTCGAGGTAGATCTCCTGGAGCGCCGCGTCGGCCGGCGCCTCGTAGAGGCGGCGGGTGCGGCGGGCCGAATCGCTGAACACGTCGATCGTGCGCTGGCCGCCGAAGAACGGGTCGGCCACGGTCAACGCCGGCATCGTGTAGGTGGCCGGCGTCGACGGGAACAGCCGGGCGTCGGTGAACGCGCGGGCCTGGTTCTCCGGGCCGAGCAGCCACCGGATGATCCGGAACGAGAGGTCCGGGTCGGCGGCCGACGCCGGGATGCCGAGGAACGAGCCGCCGATGTTGGTGTTCCCGGCCGGGCCGGTCGCGACCCGCCACTGCCCGGTGGTCAGCGGGGCGGCCCCCTCGATGTCCTGGGCGTGCCAGGCGGCGCCGAGCGAGAGCGCGATCGACCCGTCGGCCACCCTCGCCGGCCACTCCGGGGCGTCGTTGTCGACGTGCGCACTGAGCCCGTCGGTGCTGGCGCCGATCGCGATCTCCCAGGCCGAACGGATGTGGTTGCCGTCGCCGACGAAGCGGTTGAGCTCGTCGACGAAGCGGGTGCCCGACTGCGACACCGCGATCACGAACAGCGTCATCGTGTTCGCGATCCAGTACGTGTCGGGCAGGCGCCGGCGCAACCGGGCGCCGAGCGTGCGGAACTCCGCCCAGGTCCGCATGGCCGCGTCGACGTCGGTGGGCGCGACGGGCAGCCCGGCTCTTCCGAACACGTCCGCGCGGTAGAACGCGGCGGTGGGCCCGATGTCGATCGGGATGCCGACCAGCCGCCCGTCGTTGGCCCGGCCCTGCTGCCACTTCCAGGCCAGGTAGTCGTCCTGGATCTCGTCCGCGCCGAGCGTCAGCAGGTCGACGAAGAGGTCGGCCCGCGGGAGGTAGGAGGCGAGGTCCTCACCCTTGATGCCGGTGATCGCCGGCACTCCGTCGGCCTTCGCCAGCGCGGCGTCCAGGCCGGTGCGGAACTGGCCCGGGTGCTCGGTGCAGGTCAGCGCGGTGTCGGGGGCGAAGCGCCTGACCGCGTCGGCGAGCACGGCCGGGGACAGGCCGCCGGGCCAGTACCAGAGCGCGGTGCCGGTCGGCTTCCCACCGGAGCCCTCGCCGGAGCCGCAGCCGGTCAGGGCGACGACGGGCGCCAGCAGCGACGCGGACAGCACCTGACGTCGGCTGAGCCCCATAAGGCACGACAATAGCCATATTTCCGACGATTATGCGCTCATGCGCGTAGCGTCGGCTCGAGTTCTTCGAACACCAGCCACGTCCGGGTGCTCAGCACCCCGTCGATGCTCTGGATCTCGTCGAGCACCAGCCGGCGCAGCTCGGCGTTGTCCCGGGTGCGCACCAGCAGGATCACGTCGAACTCACCGCCGACCAGGCCGATGTGCACGACGCCCGGCAGCGCCTGCAGCCGTTCGCGCAGCGGGCGCCACTGGTGCTGGCTCAGGTTGAGCGTCACGTAGGCGGTGGTGCCGAGCCCGACCGCGACCGGGTCGACGTCGGCGTGGAAACCACGCAGCACGCCGGCCTCGCGGAGGCGTTCCACCCGGGCGTAGGCGTTCGCCCGGGAGACGTGGATCTGCTCGGCGAGCGTGCGGATCGACAGCCGCCCGTCGGCGCGCAGCGCGGCGAGGATGCGGCGGTCGGTGTCGTCGAGCTCGGTGGCCATGTGTCTCGCGGGCCTTCCGGACGGAGGGTGGGTGTTGGACGAATGGCTGGGATCTCCCGGTGGGGCGGTGACATCTTCTCGCAATTCCCCGGTCTGTTCCGTGCGAATGGCTTCCGGTGGAGCATCTATTCATGACACGTGATCCCGATCACTTGCTCCCGTCACGGTCCCCGGTTCAGCTGATCGACGAGCAGGGGGTCGCGGTCAGTGGCGACCGGCCCGACTTCCCGTCGCCCGCCGCGCTGCTCGACGCCTACGCCGCGCTCGTCGTCGGCCGGCGCTTCAACGAACAGGCCTACGCGCTGGTCCGGCAGGGCCGGCTGGCCGTCTACCCCTCGTCGCACGGGCAGGAGGCCTGCCAGGTCGCGGCGGCCCAGGTGCTCGCACCGGACGACTGGCTGTTCCCCACCTACCGCGACGCGGTGGCGATCGTGACCCGCGGCGTCGACCCGGTGGACACGCTGACGCTGTTCCGGGGCGACTGGCACACCGGCTACGACGCCCGCGCGCACCGGGTGGCGCCGCAGACCACCCCGCTGGCCACCCAGCTGCTGCACGCGGTGGGCGTCGGGCACGCGGCGCGGCTGCGCGGTGAGCCGACCGTCGTCATGGCGCTGTGCGGGGACGGCGCCACCAGCGAGGGTGACTTCGCCGAGGCGCTGAACTTCGCCGCGGTGTTCCGCGCCCCGGTGGTGTTCCTGGTGCAGAACAACCAGTACGCGATCTCGGTGCCGCTGTCGAAGCAGAGCGCCGCGCCGTCGCTGGCCCACAAGGGTGTCGGCCACGGCGTCGTGAGCGAACGTGTCGACGGCAACGACGTGGCCGCGCTGCTGGCCGTGCTCACCGGCGCGGTGGCGCGGGCGCGCGCCGGCGAGGGCCCGCAGCTGATCGAGGCGCACACCTACCGGGTGGCCGCGCACACCAACGCCGACGACCCCGGGCGCTACCGGGTCGCCGCGGAGGTCGACGAGTGGATCCCCCGGGACCCGCTCACGCGCACGGCCGCCTACCTGCGCGGGACCGGCGTCCTGGACGACGCCCGGCAGGCCGGGTTCGACGCCGAGGCCGAGCGGGTCGCCGCCGCGCTGCGGGCCGAGACCACGCCGACGACCGACCCCGGGCAGCTCTTCGCCCAGGTGTTCGCGTCGCCGACTCCGCAACTGCGTGAACAGGCCGCGCTGGTCCGTGACGAACTGAGCCGGGAGGTGGACGCCTGATGGAGAAGATCACGCTGGCCGGAGCGCTCAACCGCGCACTGCGCGACGCGATGCGCGCCGACGAGAGCGTCGTGGTGTTCGGGGAGGACGTCGGCCCGCTCGGCGGGGTGTTCCGGGTCACCGACGGGCTGACCGCCGAGTTCGGGGAGTCGCGCTGCTTCGACACGCCGCTGGCCGAGTCGGGGATCGTCGGGATGGCGATCGGCATGGCGATGAACGGGTTCCGGCCCGTCGTCGAGATGCAGTTCGACGCGTTCGCGTTCCCGGCGTTCGAGCAGATCGTCAGCCACGTCGCCAAGATGCGTAACCGCACGCTCGGCGCGGTCACGCTGCCGCTGGTGATCCGGATCCCGTACGGCGGGGGGATCGGCGGCGTCGAGCACCACTGCGACTCGTCCGAGGCCTACTACGCGCACACCCCCGGGCTGCAGGTGTTCACGCCCTCGACGGCGGCGGACGCATACGGCTTACTGCGCTCCGCGCTCACCGGCACCGACCCGGTCGTGTTCCTGGAACCCAAGAAGCTCTACTGGACGAAAGAGGAGCGCGATCCGTCCGTCGCGGTGCCGCCGCCGGGGCGGGCCGTGGTGCGCCGGCCCGGCACCGACGCGACGCTGATCGCCTACGGCCCGGCCGTGCCGGTGGCGCTGGACGCGGCGTCGGTGGCGGCGTCGGAGGGGCGGTCGCTCGAGGTGGTCGACCTGCGCACGATCGTGCCGTTCGACGACGAGACGGTGTGCGCGTCGGTCGCCCGGACCGGGCGGGCCGTGGTCGTCGCCGAGGCGCCGGGGTTCGCGAGCGTGGCGTCGGAGATCGCGGCCCGGGTGTCCGAGCGGTGCTTCTCGTCGCTGTCGGCGCCGGTGCGGCGGGTGACCGGGTTCGACGTCCCGTTCCCGCCGCCGGCCTACGAGTCGCTGTACCTGCCCGGGGTGGACCGGATCCTCGACGCCGTCGACGACCTGCAGTGGGAGCTGGTGTGAGCGCGCGGACGTTCGTGCTGCCGGACCTCGGCGAAGGCCTGACCGAGGCGGCGGTCGTGCGGTGGCTGGTCACCGAAGGTGACGCGGTGACGATCGACCAGCCGGTCGCCGAGGTCGAGACGGCGAAGGCGGTGGTGGAGGTGCCGACGCCGTTCGCCGGGACGGTGACGGCCCGGCACGTGGAGGTAGGACACACGGCCACGGTCGGCGACCCGTTGCTGTCGGTGTCCTCTGACGGGGTGTCCTCTGACGGGGTGTCCTCTGACGGGGGGTCCTCTGACGGGGGGTCCTCTGACGGGGGGTCCTCTGACGGGGGGTCCTCTGACGGGGTGACCGCCGGCTCAGTGACCACTGGCTCGGTGACTCCCGGCTCGGTGACCCCCGGCTCGGTGACCCCCGGCTCGGTGACCCCCGGCTCGGTGACCCCCGGCTCGGTGACCCCCGGCTCGGTGACCGCCGAGGAGCCGTCCGGGTCCGGCAACGTCCTCGTCGGGTACGGCACCTCGACCAAGACCGGCCCTCGCCGCCATCGCCGCCCCCGAACCCCGGCGGTATCTCCGGCGGTGTCCGCGGCCGCGTCTCCGGCTGCGGTTGGGGCCGGGGCGCCGGGTGTGGTTGGGGCCGGGGCGCCGGGTGTGGTTGGGGCCGGGGCGCCGGGTGTGGTTGGGGCCGGGGCGCCGGGTGTGGTTGGGGCCGCGTCTCCGGGCGCGGGTGGGGCCGGGGCGCTGGGCGTGGACGGGGCCGGGGTGCCGGGTGCGCTTCCGGGTGCCGCGGAGGCATCCGCGGACCTGGCGGGGAGCGCGGGCGCGGGGGAGCGGCCGCGGGTGGTGTCGCCGCTGGTGCGGCGGCTCGCGCACGAACGCGGGGTGGACCTCCGCTCACTCCGCGGCAGCGGCCACGGCGGCCTCATCCTGCGCCGCGACATCGAAGCCGCAGCGCCGCTCACCGCCCCCGAGGCTGCGGCACCGCACACCGCTCCGGCAGCGCAGGCCGCTCCGGCAGCGCAGGCCGCTACTCCAGCGCAGGCCGCTACTCCAGCGCAGGCCGCTACGGCAGCGCAGGCCGCCACTCCAGCGCAGGCCGCTACGGCAGCGCAGGCCGCTACGGCAGCGCACGCCGCTACGGCAGCGCAGGCCGATCTCGCATCGCCCGCCACTCTGGCATCGCAGGCCGCTCCGGCATCGCAAGTCACCCTCGCGCCGCAGATCACTCCGGCGCCGCAGATCACCCTGGCATCGCCAGCCACTGCGGCATCGCAGGTCACTCCCACATCGCAGGACGCTCTGGCACTGCAGGCCACTCCGGTGCCGGGCGTCGACGGCACGGTGGCCGCTCGTCCGGGCACGGGGCCGGTGGGGAACGCGGAGACGCGCGTCGGGCTCTCGGCGCTGGGCAGGGCCGCCGCGGGGGTGTTCGAGCGCAGCCGGCGGGAGATCCCCGACGTCATGATCTGGGCCGACGTGGACGCCACCCCGCTCGTCGACCTCCGCGCGGCCACCCCGACCGGCCCCGGCCTCCTCGCCTACCTGGCCCGGTTCACGGTGGCCGCCCTCCGCGCGCACCCGGTCTTCAACGCCCGCTTCGACGCCGACCGCCGCGAGACGGTGCTCTCCCCGACCGTCCACCTCGGACTCGCCGTCCAGGGCGCCAACGGCCTGGTCGTCCCCGCGGTGCAGCACGCCGACACCCTCACCACCACCGCGCTCGACGCGGAGATCCGCCGCCTCACCACCGCGGCCAGGAACGGCGAGGCGACGCCGTCAGCCGGCACCTTCACGCTCAACAACTACGGCGCGTTCCGGGTCGACGGCAGCACACCGATCCTCACGCCCCCGAACGTCGGCATGCTCGGCGTCGGCCGGATCCTCGACCGCCCGTGGGTAGTGAACGGCGAGATCACGGTCCGGAAGGTGACGACGCTGAGCTTCGTCTTCGACCACCGGGTCTGCGACGGGCAGACCGCGGCCGAGTTCCTCCGAATAGTCGCCGACGCGATCGAGAACCCGGCGGCAGCCATAGCCCGGCTGTGACCGACGCCGTCCCCGGACGGCTCCCGCGCCCGGGTCACCCCGAGGGAGATGGCGCGGTGGCGGGGCCGCCCGGGTGACACGTCGAAGTCGACCCGGTCAGCTCCGGCCCACGCACCGGTGGCCGCCATCGGGGGACCCGATCTCCGACCTCCTCGGCGCGTCGCCGGAGTCGTCCGCCGCAGTCGTTCGACCGGGTCGGGGGCCGGACGCCCGGCGCCCCGAAGGACAGGGCCTCCGCGGCGGATCCCGGCGACTCCGGCCCCCTCCGACGGCACCGAGCCCCGTTCACCGCTTTCGGACCCGATCCGGCGATGTCCGGCCCCACCCCCCGGCACGTGAGCCCGTCCCGGGACACGTGCGCCCATCCCGGGACACGTGAGCCCGTCCCGCGGCACTCGGCCCGGTCGCACGGCCCGGTCGCACGGCCCGGAGCCCGCCCCGGCCCACCGGGGCGCCGTCGTCAGGGTGTGGCGGCCTCCGGGAGTCCGGCCAGCGCCAGCGCGTGCGCACGGCCGGGGCAGGCGTGGGGGCCGGCGCCGAAGGCCAGGTCGCCGGCCAGCGGTACCCGGACGATCTCGCCGTTCGGGGCCAGCCGCTTCGTCGACGGCGCCGGTGGATCGTCGCGGAGCACGACGTCCAACGGGGTGGTCCGGGTGCGGTCGACCAGATGGAGGGTGGCCTGGCAGGCCTGCACCAACAGTCCGATGCGCGCCGCGGTGGCCTCGTCGTAGGCGCCGCCCAGGCGACGAACCAGGCGGTCGGTGGCGTCGTCGGCGCGGGCCTCGTCGCCGGTGCCGGGCTGGTAGGCCTGCGCGACGTCGGCCACCCACTCCACCGGCGCGTCCAGATCCAGCGCGCGGGCGAGCACCGCCACCGGGTGGCCGGTACGGCCCCGCAGCGAGTCCGGCGGGACGGTGTCCAGCAGCGCGACCACGAGGGCGCGACGCCGGCGGTGCGTCTCGCCGGAGCTGAACCGCGCCACCGAGGCACGCAGCCAGGCGACCCCGCGGGGCGCGTCGGGCACGGGCGGCACGACGTACCGCGGATCGGTCAGGATGCTCATACCGCGCGACGCTAGCCCGGCAACCGTTCGGCGCCGCCCGAACCGTCGCGGGCGGAGAATGCCCGCACCGGGCGCCGCCGGCCCCGCAACCGTTCGGTGCCGGCCGAACCGTCGCGGGCGCAGAATGGCCCCGTGACCACCGCCCGCGAACTCGCCTCGATCGCGTCGCTGCTGGCCGACGAGACCCGCGCCGCGCTGTGCCTGGCGCTGCTCGACGGACGGGCCTGGACGGCGGGTGAGCTGGCGCGGCACGTCGGCGTGGCCCGCTCGACGACGACCGGGCACCTGCACCGGCTGGTCGGCGGTGGGCTGCTGACCGAGCACCGGCAAGGGCGCCACCGGTACGTGGCGCTGGCCGACGCGTCGGTCGCCGACCTGCTGGAGGACCTGGCGGCCCGGGTCGAGCCCGGCCCGTCGGCGCCGCGCGGGCTGCGTGCGGTGACCGCCGACGCCGCGCTGCGCCGTGGCCGCACCTGCTACGACCACCTGGCCGGTGGGCTCGGTGTGGCCGTCACCGACGCGATGGTGCGCACCGGCCTGCTGGGCGCCGACACGCTCACCCCGGCCGGCACGGCCTGGTTCGCCGACACGCTCACCCCGGCCGGTGCGGCCTGGTTCGCCGACACGCTCGGGGAGCCGCTGCGGCCGGGTCGCCGTCCGACGGCCCGGCGGTGCCTCGACTGGACCGAGCGGCGCCCGCACCTCGCGGGCGCCGCCGGTGCCGCTCTCTGCGCGGCCTTCCTCGGCCGCACCTGGGTCACGCGGGTCGGTTCCGGCCGCGCGGTCCGCGTCACGCCCGCGGGCACGGCGGCACTCTCCACCCTGTTCGGCCCCGACCCCCGCTGGCAGCACCGCTAAGGCCTGTTCCACAGGCCGGACGCCCACGAAGGCCTGAACCTGCGAACCAGGCCTAGTCGAACGTGAAGATCAGCGGGAACACCAGCACCACGAACCAGGCCCAGCCCGCGTACACGAACACGTACCGCGTCTGCCAGCGTTCCAGCGCCGCGAACGTCACCCGGTGCCGGACGAACGCCAGGAACAGCCACGCCGACCAGGCCAGGTTGCCGAGCAGGATCAGGTTCTCGCCCAGCACCGCGGTCTTGTTCGGGGTGAAGCCCCACCCGGTGATGCGCCCGGTGATCGCGGCCAGCACCACCGCGTCGATGAGCAGCGCGACGACCACCAGCCCGAGCTGCAACCGGTCGAACCAGCCGGGCCCGGTCGCGGGGTCGCGCGCCGAGATCGCGTAGAGGAGCAGCCCCAGCACGACGACGAGCATCAGGTCGAAGAGCAGCAGCACGTCCCGCTCGACGTCGAGCCGGCCGGTCCAGGCCAGGCCGACCAGGAGCGCGAGCAGCGCGGCGGCGAACAGCGGCGTGAACACCCTGGTCAGCACCGGGGCCATGTTCTCGATGACGCTCTGCTTGGCCTCGACCAGCCAGGCCGCGACGACGACCGCGCCGGCCGCGCCGCACGGCAGCAGCCACTCGGACACCGCGGCCTCGGCGTCGACGCCGATGGCGCTGAACGTCCCGACCGTGAAGGCGAGGAGCACACCGCCGCCGAGGCCGATCAGTGCGTAGTAGATCGCCCACTCGCCGGTGAACCGGATGAAGTCCATCCGGCACCGGCCGTCGCGCCAGTCACCGCCGACGTAAGCGACGCCGACGACCAGCCACAGCGCGAGCGGCAGGTGGATGGCCGAGACGACCAGGCTCTGCGAGTCGTCGCTCATCGGGTACGCGTTGATCGCGACCGCGCCCAGCACGAACGCCCCGGCCAGCAGACCGGCGACGCGCCACGGGACCCGGCGCTGCCAGGCGAAGTACCCGGCCAGCGCGGGCAGCACGAGCAGGCTGAGGTTGCGGGCGTAGAAACCGGCGTCGTCGTCGAGGCCGACGCCGAACAGCACCGGCAGCTTCACCGCGACGACGGCGATCACCGCGCAGATCAGCGCGGCGACGAACTCGCGCCGCGGTGTCTCCCGCTCCGGCTCGGCCGGGAGCACGAGCTGTTTCCACAGCCGCTCGGAGTGTTCCCGCGCGAACTCGCGGGACAGCTCGTCGAGACTGCCCATCCGTTTCACCGCGATCAGGAACGCCTCGTCGTCGTGCAGACCGGCGTCGGTGAGCTCGGTGATCCGCGCGCGCAGGTGGTCCTCGAGCTCGTCGGTGTCGGTGCCGTGCAGCTCGCGGCGGCGCTCGGCGTAGGCCCGCCAGTCGGCGATGCGGGTCTCCAGTTCGGTGCTCACCGTCCCCCCTCCCACGCGAGCGGAGGCATCCGGGCCGAGTCCCACACGCCGCGCAGCGTCGCGACGACCGCGGCCCACTGCCGGCGCTGTTCCACCAGCTCCGCCCGGCCCTGCCCGGTGATCCGGTAGTACTTGCGTTTGCGGCCGCCGGGCGGGGTCTCCCAGAACGACTCGACGTGCCCGAGCCGCTCGAGCCGGTGGAGCAGCGGGTAGAGCAGCCCGTCGGTCCACTCCAGCTGCCCGTTCGACAGTTCGTTGACCTGCTTGAGGATCGCGTAACCGTAGCTGTCGCCGTCGGCGAGGATACCGAGCACCAACGGGGTCGCGGACGCGGCGACCAGGTCCTTCGTGATGCGCATCCCACCTCCTGATACCTAGAGCTGCGATGCATAGTAGCTCTAGGTATCAAGCACGGGCGGGGTGGGTGCGCGCGGTGGGCGGCGAGGCGTCCACCAGGTCGTGGTGCACGTCGTACTTCGCGCGCAGCCGGGCGTCCTGCTCGGCCTGGTAGCGCTGCCCGGCGCGGGTGCGTGCCGCCAGCGCCGGCGGCACCCGGTCGAGCACCCCGTTGACCAGGCGCAGCACCGGCCCGACGGCCCGGATCACGGCCGTGACCCGCGTCGGCGGGATCCCGAGCTCGTCGGCGATCACGTCCCCGACAAAAATGCGTTCCAGCCCATGGACGACGTTCGGCGCGAGCCGTCGCGCGCGGCCCGGCAGCAGCCCCTCCAGCTCCGGCACCAGGAAGTCGGCGTTGATCGCGGCGACGAGCGTCCGGCAGTACTCGTCGACCGGCGGGCGGGTCAGCAGGTAGATCTCCTCCAGCCGCTCCTGCTCGGCGCGGTCGCGGGGCAGCAGGGCCTCGTCGATGCCGAGCAGGTGGCCCAGATACCGCCAGCGCGCGTACGCCGCGTCCACCTCGAACGGACGCTGCGGCGCCCCGATCGCACGCATCGCGCGCAGCGGGATCAGGCAGAACTCGACGAGCGTGTAGGCCAGGAACGCCTGACAGATCGGCACACCCCAAGCTGAGGCGTCCCAGTCGTCGCGCCCGGTGAGCGCCCGCCGGACGAGCGCGTGGATGATCCGCACCCGCACGGTCAGCTCGAACCCGGTCGACCAGCGGCCCAGACCGCCCTTCTCGGAGACCGCGGCGAGCCAGGACGCGACCTCGATCGTGCGGGCGCCCGCGTTGTCCAGGTAGCGCCCGGTCATCTCCAGCGGCCGTGACGCCGCCGCGTTGGCGTACCCGCTGACCAGGGACGCCGCCCCGAGCGCGATCCCGGACTGGCGCACGTACCTGGCGGTGTGCTCGGTGGCGGCGTCCAGCGCGTCGAAGTCGACCCAGCCGGGGACGTCCTCGAGCTGGTCGAAGAGGGCGCGCAGCGACGCCGGCGCGTCGTCGGGGACGCCGTGGCGGCACGCGGTGCGCAGCAGTCTCAGGCCGGCCCCGTGACCGAGCGTGTCGAAGTCGGCCACGAACGCGTCGGCGAGGGGGTCGCCGGCCCACATCGCCTCGAAGTACGTGTCCGCGAAGGCACCGAACCGCCGGGCCGCCTCGTCGCGGTCGCGCACCGAGGTCGGAAGCTCCTCGGGGATCATGCTCCGAGGTTAAAGTGAAGAATTCTCACCTTCCATTCACTTCTCCGCCTTGCGAATCGGTGTTCACTGACATGGCACGCAAGCAGCGAATACAGCCTGTTCAAGAACGCGCCCGGCAGATGCGTCGCGACCTGCTCGACGCGACCGTTCAACTCCTCGAACGCGGCGGCGCCGCCCGGCTGACGACCACCGCGATCGCCTCGCGCGCCCACGTCAGCACCGGCACGTTCTACCGGTACTTCTCCGACAAGGCCGACGTGCTCGCCGCCCTGCGCGAGGAGACGGTCCGCGCGATCAGCGTCGACCTGATGGCCGCGGTGGGCCGGGCGATCGACCTCGGGCTCGAGGACGGGGTGCGGCTGATCGTCGAGACGCTGGTGTCGGCGTTCGAGCGGCACCGGCCGGTGATCCTCGCGATCGCCGACGCCACCCCGGCCGGCACCACGGCGAACCTGCTGCCCTCGATCGAGGCCGACCTGTACCCGCTGGCCACCGTCCTGCCCCGCCGCCACCGCCCGGACGCCTCGCCCGACGAGCTCGACGCGATCGTGTTCCTCGCGATGGGCGTGCTGGTCTCGTCGTGCCTGCGCATCGCGCTGCAACGCCCGCCGTCGGTGTCCCGCCCGGCCCTGCTCGACCTGGCCACGACGATGGCCGTGTCGGCCGTCCGCGGGTGACCGTCGGCACCTACGCTGTCCGGTGAACACGCGGAGGTGCACGGCATCCTCGCCGACGAGCGCGGCCTGGTCATCGCGTCGCGCCCGCTCGAGGCGACGCGGTTCCAGGTCGAGAACATCCGCATGGCGTACGTGTTCTACGAGAGCGGCCTCTCGATCAACGTGATGTACACCCTCGACGACGGCGGCAAGCGCGCGGTCGGGTTCAAGCTCGCGGACGGGATGGACGTTCCCGAGGAACTCTCGTCGTTCAAGTTCGCCCGCCAGAAGTCGAAGCTGGCCGGCACGATCCGCGGCTCGTACTTCGTCATCAAGAACGCGCACTGACCGGGCCGCGGCCCCGGCGGCGGGCGCGCAGCACGACGACCGTGCCCGCCGGCAGGCCGGCGAGCGCGACCCCGGCGAACCCGAGCGCGGCGGCCCCGGTGTCGAAGTAGACGTCGGCCGGTGACGTCCGGCGCGTGTCGTCGGTGACGAGGAACGCGTTCCGCCCGCACGTGACGCCGTAGGTGCCGGCGACGCGGACCGTCACCTCGTTCCGGGCCACCCAGGTCGTGCCCTCGAGCACCAGCCGGGAGACGCCCGCACCGGACCGGCGGCGCTGGACCCCGTCCGCGGGGGCGACCACGCAGCTCCCGGCCGACGCCGTGTCCTCGGGCAGCAGGACGTCGTACCCGCGGCCGGGCTCCAGCCGCACGTCGACGCGGCCGCCGGACGACCGGGCGACAACCGCGGCCGACTCGAGCCCGGGGCTCGACGCGGCCACCAGCCCGAGCGCACCCCCGCTCAGCACGCTGACGACGAACACGACCCCGGCGGCGACGAACCAGTCCGCGCGCGACCGGACCCGAGGGGCGTCGATCGGCACGGGCCACCCCTTCCCCGGTCCACGGACGCCTGCCGTCCGTCCATTCGCGATTCTCGGACCCACGCGCAACCGGGGTCGCGGTGGCGACGGCCATCCGACTCCCGGGGCACGAACGGACCGTCGCCCGGCGGACAGACAGTGATCGCCGTCTACCGCCACCATGGACAACGCGGACGGACCCGAGCAGGAGGTGCGGCAATGCGTGACGCGGCGAGAACCGGCATCGCCTGGCTGGTGATCGTCGCCGGCCTCGAGGGCCTCACGGCCTGGGCCGGCCAGCGGATCGCGATCTGGGGCGCGGTCACGATGGCGACGCTGCTGCTGCTCGCCGTGGGGCTGCTCCGGCGCGACTTCACCGTCCTGCAGCCCTGGCTCTGGCAGACGGTCGGCGTGCTCCTCGGCGTCGTCATGGTCGTCGGCGTGGTCTCCGCGTTCGTCTGAGTGGGACCGGCGCCGGCCGTTCAGTCGCGCGCGATCGGCGAGGAGTTCCACCGTGGAGCAGGGAGGTGCCGTCCGGGGCCGGATTCGCCTCGGCGGCGAGGGTTACGCACGGCCGGATCGGTCACTACAGCCGGTGTGGTTCTCGACAAAATGGCCGAGCTCAGCCGGATCGTCCTCGCCGACACGCCACTCGAGGGCGTGCTTCTCCGGGTCGCGGAGGTCACCCGCGACGCCGTGCCCGGTGCCTCCGACGTGTCGGTCACGCTGCTGGTGAACGACCGCCCCACCACCGCGGCGTCCACGGGGGAGCGGGCCCGGGACCTCGACGAGCGGCAGTACCGCCAGGGCTACGGGCCGTGCCTGGAGGCCGCGCGGGGCGGCGAGGTGCTGGTGATCTCCGACATGGGCAGCGAGAGGCGCTGGCCGGCGTACACCCCGCAGGCCGCCGGGTGCGGTGTGTACAGCAGCCTGTCGTCGCCGCTGCCGGTGCAGCGGGACGTCGTCGGTGCGCTCAACGTGTACAGCACGGACAAGGCCGCTTTCGACGACGACGCGGTCGCGCTCGTCGCGGTGGTCGCCGACTACGCGGCGATCGCGGTCGCCAATGCGCACGCCTTCACGGCGACGACCGAGCTCGCCGCGGGCCTGCGCGCCGCGATGGAGTCCCGGGCGGTGATCGAGCAGGCGAAAGGTGTCCTCATGGCCGAGGGGAGATGCTCGGCGGAGGAGGCCTTCGCGCAGCTGACCAGGGTGTCCCAGCACACGAACCGCAAACTGCGCGACGTCGCCACCGCCGTCGTGGCCCGCGCCCAGCGCCGCGCCTGACCCGCCCACGCCCGCGCGTGAAGCCCGCGCCGAGACCGCGCCCAGGGACGCCCCCGCCCCAGGAACGCGCCCGGGACGCGCCCGGAACGCGCCCGGGAACACGTCCCACGAACGCGCCCCACGAAGGCGCCCCACGAACGCGCCCCACGAACGCGCCCCACGAACGCGCCTAGCGCGCGTTGCCCGGCCGGGAACCCGCCCGCACCGGCGGCGGGAAACTCTCCGCCGTGGTGCCCTTCAGCGCCGACGTCATGACCTCGCGCCAGACCGTGCCCGGCACCCCGGAGCCGCGCACGTCGATCGTGCCGTTCACGCGCTCGGCCGGCGGGATCGTGCTGCTCTCGCCCTTCCCGGCCCAGACGGCGGTGACCAGCTGCGGCGTGTACCCGACCACCCAGGCGTCGGACGAGCTGCCGTAGCGCTGCCCGCCGGACTTGGCCGCCGCCGGGCGGCCCAGGCGCAGGTTCGGGTCGGCCGCGTAGGACTGCTGCAGGACGTAGGAGACGTCCCGGCCGACCGCGCTCTCGAACGCCGCCACCGGCTCGGCCTGGTTCTGCGCCCGGTCGTAGAGCACGGTCCGCCCGTCCGCGTCGACGACCTGGTCGATGAAGTACGGCTCGTGGTGGACGCCGCCGGCCGCGAACGTGGCGTAGGCCGACGCCTGGTCGAGCACCGACACCCCGTACCGGCCGAGCGCGAGCGAACCGTCGACCTTCGTGTCGGTGGCGGGGGTGTCGTCCAGCGTCCGGATGCCGGCCTTCGCCGCGTCCCGGGCGACCGTGGTCGCGCCGTTGGTCAGCGTCGCGCCCCAGAACACCGACTCGACCGACTGCACGGTGGCGGTGGTGAGCGTGCACCGCGGACCGCAGGAGGCGCTGTTGGTCAGCGGCTTCGCGAGGTCCTCGTACTTCTGCCCGGTGGTGCCGTTCCACACCGAGTCGATGCCGTAGCCGTTCTTCACCGCGGTGGCCAGCACGAACGGCTGGAACGTCGCGGCCGCCGGGTGCGGCGCGCCGCTCGAGGCCTGGTCGAGGTTGCCGTAGCCCCGCGCGCCGCCGTAGTAGGCGCGCACGGCGCCGGTCCTCGGTTCGAGCGAGACGACCGCGGCCTCCTCGCCGCGGACGTGGCGCTGGGCGGCTTCGGTCGCCGCTTTCTGCGCCGCCCGGCTGATCGTCGTGGTCACGGTGAGCCCGCCGGTGTTGATGTCGGCCGAGGAGAAGCCGAGCTTCTTCAGCTCGGTCTCGATCCGCTGCCCCAGCACACCGGTGGACCCGGCCCGCCACTCGGCGCGCTTCGGCGCGGCCAGGACCGCGGGGAACCGCATCGAGGTGCGCGCGGCCCGGTCCAGGGACCCGGCGTCGACCATCGCGTCGAGGACGGTGCTCCACCGGGTGCGGGCGGCCTCGGGGTTGCCGGACGGGTCGGAGCGGCTCGGTTCGTCGATGGCCGCCGCGATCACGGCGCTCTCCTCGACGCTCAACGCCTCGACGTCCTTGCCGAAGTACGCCTGCGCGGCGCTCTGCACACCCCAGGCGCCCCGGCCCAGGTAGATCGTGTTCAGGTAGCCGGTGAGGATGTCGGCCTTGCTCATCGACTGCTCGAGCTTGGCCGCGCGGAGGGCCCGCTTGCTGTTCCCGACGCGGCGGCCCAGGTCGGTCGGCATCGTGTTGCGCAGGTACTGCTCGGCCAGTGGCTCCTTGCCCGCGCTGCCGACGACCAGGTAGCGCAGCGCGCGGGTCACGCCGGTGACCGTGGAGCCGGAGGTTTCGAAGTCCGGGTCCTGGGCGGCGATCACCGCCTGCCGCAGGTGCTCGGGGATGCGGTCGGACCCGACCTCGACCCGGTTCTCGGCCGCGAACGTCGCGAGCGGGCTGCGGTCGGAGTAGGTGATCCGGGTCGTCCCGGACAGGTCCGGGATCGGCGGCAGCCTCGTGCTGTTCCACACCACCGCCCCGCCGATCGCGGTGAGGACCAGTCCGATGACGACGGCGACGGCGAGGATGCGCAGCCCGCGGGGGCGGCCCCGTCCGGTGGGCGGAGCGGGCGGGGGAGGGTCGTCCGGCGGCGGAGCGTCAGCCTCGTCGATCCTCTCGGCATCGACGACGTCGGTCTCGGACTGATCGCTGCGCATCGCGCGATTCTGTTGTGGATTGCGGTGAAAAGCAACCACACTGGTCACACGGGTTCGCTCGCCCGTCCGGGGAGCGCCGCCGCGGCGATCAGCATGACGACCGCGAGGCCGACGAACACGACGACGATGCGCCCCACCGCCTCGGTGAGCAACGCCGGGGTACGGGTGTGCGCCCCGAGGACCGCGTTGACCAACGCGCCGAACGCCGCGGTGCCGACCGCGCTGCCCATCGAACGCAGGAACAGGTTGTTCGCGGTGACGACGCCCCGTTCGTGCCAGCCGACGCTGGACTGGGCCGCGATCAGCGTCGGGCTGGCGGTGAGCCCCATCCCCGCGCCGATGACGAAGCAGCCGGCGGCGACGAACCAGACGCTGCTGTGCTCGTCGAGCAGCAGGAGCAGCGCGACCCCGCCGAGGACGATCGTGGTGCCGATCAGCGCGCACACCCGGAACCCGAACCGCAGGTAGATCCGGCCCGAGTTCGACGCCGCGAGCGGCCACCCGATCGTCAGCGTGGCCAGCGCGAACCCGGCGACCAGCGGGCCGTGCCCGAGAGCCTCCTGCACGTAGGTGGGGACGTAGGAGGTGAGGCCGAACAGCACCGCGCCGAGCGCCAGCGAGATCAGTCCGCTGGTGACCAGCAGCCGGCGGCGGAACACCCAGAGCGGCAGCACCGGCTCGGCGGCCCGGCGCTCCACCAGGACGAACACCACCAGCAGGGCGACGCCGAGCGCGACGATCCCGAGGCCGGCCGGCGAGCCCCAGGCCCAGTGCTGGCCGCCCTCCAGCAGCGCGAGGATCAGCAGCGTCAGCCCGGACGTGAGCAGGGCGGCGCCGGTGTAGTCGATCGCCGGGCGGGTGCGCTCGACCCGCTCGGCGAAGTTGCGCAGCACCATCACCACGGCGATCAGGCACAGCGGAACGTTGACGAAGAAGATCCAGCGCCAGGAGACGTACTCGCTGAACACCCCGCCGAGCGTGGGGCCGACGACCGCGGCCATGCCCCAGATGCTGGCCATGTAGCCCTGGACGACCGCGCGTTCCTCGGTGGTGTAGAGGTCACCGGCGATCGTGATCGTCATCGGCAGGATCGCGCCGGCGCCGAGGCCCTGGACGAGCCGGAAGACGATCAGCGTGCCCATGCTCCAGGCGAAGCCGCACAGCACCGAGCTGAGCAGGAACATCGCGATGCCGAACAGGATCACCGGTTTGCGGCCGAACAGGTCGGCGAGCTTGCCGTAGAGCGGCACCGTGACGGCCTGGGCGAGCAGGTAGATCGAGAACAGCCAGGGGAACTCGTTGAACCCGCCGACGTCGTCGACGATCGAGGGCACCGCGGTGGCCAGGATGGTGGAGTCGAGCGCCACCAGCGACGTGGAGAGCATCAGCGCGAGCAGGATCGGTCCGCGCTCGGAGCGGAGCCCGACGCCCGGAGAGGCCTCCAGCTTGGTCACGATCGGTCCTCCCCGGCGGACGGTTGTGTCGTACAAACACTAACCGGAGGAATCCGTCAGGAGAGGCGCCTGCGGTAGAGGGTGACGGCGCCGGCGTACGCCGCGATCAGGATGCCGGTGCACCAGGCCAGCGCGGTCCAGATGTCGTCGCCGACCGGCTGCTGCGCGAACAGCGCCCGGAGGGCGTCGACGATCGAGGTCACCGGCTGGTGCTCGGCGAAGGCGCGGAGCGGGCCGGGCATCGTGTCGGTGGGCACGAACGCCGAGCTGACGAAGGGCAGGAACAGCAGCGGATAGCCGAACGCGCTCGCGCCGTCCGGGGTCTTGGCGGTGAGCCCGGGGATGACGGCGGTCCAGGTCAGCGCCAGCGTCAGCAGCAGCAGGATGCCGACGGCCGCGAGCCAGGCGGTGAGCCCGGCCCCGGACCGGAACCCCATCGCCAGCGCGACCAGCACGACCACGACGAGCGAGACCGCGTTGGCGATCATCGACGTCAGCACGTGCGCCCAGAGCACGCTCGAGCGGGCGATCGGCATCGACTGGAACCGCTCGAAGATGCCGTTCTGGATGTCGCCGAAGAGGCGGTAGGAGGTGTAGGCGATGCCCGACGCGACGGTCATCAGCAGGATTCCGGGCAGCATGTACGACACGTAGGGCCCCGACCCGGTCTCGATCGCGCCGCCGAAGACGTAGACGAAGATCAGCATGAAGACGATCGGGATCAGCGTGGTCGTGATGATCGTGTCGACGCTGCGGGTGACGTGGCGCAGCGACCGGCCGAGCAGCGTGGCGGTGTCCCGCACGAGGGTCATGGGGTGTCCTTCGCGGTGAGAGCGAGGAAGACGTCCTCGAGCGTCGGCTGCTTCTCGACGTACTCGACCTCGGCGGGCGGGAGCAGCTTCCGCAGCTCGGCGAGGGTGTCGTTCACCAGGATCCGGCCCTGGTGGAGGATCGCGATCCGGTCGGCGAGGTGCTCGGCCTCGTCCAGGTACTGGGTCGTGAGCAGCACGGTCGTGCCCTGCCCGGCCAGTTCCCGGACCGCGCGCCACACCTCCAGGCGGGCTTCCGGGTCGAGCCCGGTGGTCGGCTCGTCGAGGAAGACGACCGGTGGGTTCCCGATCAGGCTCATCGCGATGTCGAGCCGGCGGCGCATCCCGCCGGAGTACGTCGCGGCCCGCCGCCCGCCCGCCTCGGTGAGCGAGAACCGGCGCAGCAGGTCGTCGGCGATCGCCTTGGGCTCCGGGAGGTGGCGTAACCGCGCGACCAGGATCAGGTTCTCCCGGCCGGTGAGGATCTCGTCGACGGCGGCGAACTGCCCGGTGAGGCTGATCGAGTCCCGCACCTTCGCCGGTTGGCCGGCGACGTCGAAGCCGTTGACGTCCGCGCTGCCCCCGTCGGCCTTGAGCAGCGTCGCCAGGATCTTGATCAGCGTGGTCTTGCCGGCGCCGTTCGAGCCGAGCAGCGCGAACACCGTGCCCCGGGCCACCTCGAAGTCGACGCCGCGCAGCACGTCGAGGCCCGGGAAGGACTTCGTCACCCCGCTCACCCGGATCGCGGTGGTCACGACGCCGCCTCCACCGAACGCTGGATCACGATGTCGCCGAAGCTGGTGCGTGCCGTCACCTCGGCGCGGTGGTCGGTCTCACCCGGCCCGCTGGTGGCGTCGAGTTCGTTGACGACGCGGCCGAAGTCGGTGTGCAGATCGAGCCGGGCCGCGGTGCCCCGGCTGATGCCGATCTCGATGCGCCCGGCGGCGGTCTTGAGCGTCGCGTCGCCCTGGACGACCTCGGCCAGCCGGATGTCCCCGACGGCGGTGTTGGCGGTGACCCGGCCGGTGGTCCGGGCGGCGGTGATGCTGCCGTTCGCGGACTTGACGACGAGCGCACCGCCGGCGGCGCCGATCCAGGTGTCGCCGTTGCTGTTCGACAGCCCGGCGCGCCCGCCGACCGACTGCACGGTGAGCCGCCCGGAGGCCGTCGTGAGGTCGGCGTCGCCGGCCACGTGCCCGGCCGAGACGACCCCGAACCCGGTCGACGCCCGCAGCGAGGCGGCGTCCTCGACCTGGAGGTCACCGGCGCCGCTCTTGAGCCGGGTGTCGCCGAGCGGGCCGGTGCAGCGGATCGCGCCGGCCCCGAGCCGGGCGTCGACCGCCGACCCGGCCGGGAGCTCGATCGTCACGTCGGGCGTCCCGGCCCGGCGGAACGGGCTGTACGAACGTGGGCCGCGCACGGTCAGCCGGCCGGAGGTGAAGTCGACCTCGGTGTCCTCGGCGTCGCGGACGTCGCGGTCGTTGAACGCGTCGGCCGGTGCGATCGTGACGACGGTGTCGCGGCGGTCGCTCGCGACGATCCGGATCTCGCCGGCGGTCATCGCGATGTCGGCGGAGATCGGTTGCGGGGTGTCGTAGGCAGGCACGGCGGTGCTCCTTCGGGTGGGGGTCATCGGACCCAGCCGGTGTAGCGCTGGCCGACGCCCGGGGCCGCGGGGGGCGCGGTGGGGGTGTCGACCGCGGCCGAGGCGGTGCGGATCAGCCAGGTGTTGATCGAGACGCCGGCGCGGGCGGCGGCCTGCTCGACCCGCGTCTTGAGGTTCTCCGGCAGCCGCAGGCTGATCCGGACGGTGGCGTCGTCCTCGCCGTCGGCCACCGGGGGCGCGACCGGAGGCGGGGCTCCGGCCGCCTCGGACGGCGGCGGCGTCACGACGAAGGACGGTTCGCGCTGACGCAGGCGGAGGTCCACCGACCCGGGCGCGAGGTCCCGGGTGATCTCGGTGGCCGCCTCGGACAGCGCGTCGAGCAGCGCGAGGCGCAGCGCGGACTCGAGCGGGGCGGTGAGCCGCTCCGCCAGTTCCCGGGCGTCCTCACCGCCGGCCGCCGCGGCGAGGGCGAGCTCGTGGCGGACGGCATCGATGTACTGACCCAGTTCCATGGCGCCATAGTGGCATCACTGTGATGCCATTGGCAACCACGATGATGCCACAGAGTGGTGATCACACACGGTGACGGAAGAACGGCGACCGTGACGCGAAGCGTCGGGCCGGGCGATTTTTTGGAGGATTCCTACAACGGTTCTGCGGCACCATGCGCGGTCCGCTCCATTGGTGTGCCCTCCGGAATCGAGCAAGGTAGATACCAGTCTGTCTGTACTGGGAGTGGGGAGAGCGCGCCGGTGTTCAGTCGAGTGGCCATCGTCAACCGTGGAGAAGCCGCGATGCGGCTCATTCACGCCGTCCGGGACCTTTCGGCCGAAACCGGGGTGCGGATCGAGACGGTCGCGCTGTACACCGACGCCGACCGGACCTCCACGTTCGTCCGCGAAGCGGACATCGCCTACCCGCTGGGCCCGGCCTCGGCCCGCCCCTATCTCGACCTCGCGGTCCTGGAGAAGGCCCTCACCGCGGTCGGAGCCGACGCCGCCTGGGTCGGCTGGGGCTTCGTCGCCGAGGACCCGGCGTTCGCCGAGCTCTGCGAGAGGATCGGCGTGACGTTCGTCGGCCCGAGCGCCGAGGCGATGCGCAAGCTCGGCGACAAGATCGGCGCGAAGCTGATCGCCGAGGAGGTCGGCGTCCCGGTGGCGCCGTGGAGCCGGGGCGCCGTCTCCACGCTGGCCGAGGCCCTGGAGGCCGGCGAGCGCATCGGCTACCCGCTGATGCTCAAGGCCACCGCGGGCGGCGGCGGGCGCGGTATCCGCCGGGTCGACTCCGGCGACGAGCTCGCCGACGCCTACGAGCGCACCAGCCAGGAGGCGCTGCGCGCGTTCGGCTCCGGCGTCGTGTTCCTGGAGCGGCTGGTCACCGGCGCCCGGCACGTCGAGGTGCAGGTCATCGCCGACGGCCAGGGCACCGCCTGGGCGCTCGGGGTGCGTGACTGCTCGATCCAGCGCCGCAACCAGAAGATCATCGAGGAGTCGGCGTCCCCGGTCCTGGGGGCCGCCCAGGTCGACGAGCTCAAGACGTCGGCCGAGCGGTTGGCGGTGGCGGTGGGCTACCGCGGGGCCTGCACGGTGGAGTTCCTGTACCACCCGGGCGAGAAGCTGTTCGCGTTCCTCGAGGTCAACACGCGGCTGCAGGTCGAGCACCCGATCACCGAGGTCACCACCGACACCGACCTGGTGCGCCTGCAGCTCCACGTGGCCGGCGGCGGGCGGCTGGAGGGCCCGCAACCGGCCGAGAAGGGACACGCCGTCGAGGCCCGGCTCAACGCCGAGGACCCCGACCGCGACTTCGCGCCGGCCCCGGGCCGCATCACCCGCCTGGCGCTGCCGGCCGGCCCCGGCATCCGGGTCGACACCGGCGTCAGCGAGGGCGACACGATCCCCGCCGACTTCGACTCGATGATCGCGAAGATCATCGCCTACGGCCGCGACCGCGACCAGGCGCTGGCCCGCCTGCGCCGCGCGATGCGCGAGACGACCGTGCTGATCGAGGGCGGCGCCACCAACAAGAGCTTCGTCCTCGACCTGCTCGAGGCGCCCGAGGTGATCGACGCGAGCGCCGACACCGGCTGGATCGACCGCGTCCGCGCCGAGGGCCGCCTGGTCAGCCACCGGCACGCGGGCGTCGCGCTGGCCGCCGCCGCGATCGATGCGTACGAGGACGAGGAGGAGGTCAGCAGGCAGCGGCTGTTCGCCACCGCCCACGGCGGCCGCCCGCAGGTCCGGCACGACCCGGGTCGTCCGCTCGACCTCAAGCTGCGCGGCGCCGGCTACCGGGTCAGCGTGGTGCGCGTGGGCCGGCGGTCGTTCCGGGTGGGGTTCGCCGACGGCGTCACCGCCGACGTCGAGGTGGACCGGTTCGACCCCCACAGTGGCCAGATCGTGGTGAACGGGCAGCGGTTCCGGCTCGTCACGGCGGTACACGGGCCGGTGCACCTGGTCGAGGTCGACGGGGTCACGCACCGGGTGAGCCGCGACGAGGGCGGCGTCGTGCGGTCGCCCGCGCCCGCGCTCGTCGTCGCGACCCCGCTCGCGGTCGGTGACGAGGTCGAGGCCGGAGCGCCGATCCTGGTGCTGGAGTCGATGAAGATGGAGACCGTGCTCCGGGCGCCGTTCAAGGCGCGGGTGCGCGAGTGCCCGGTGTCGGTCGGCAGCCAGGTCGAGGCCGGCGCGCCGCTGCTGCGGCTCGAGCCGCTGGGCGACACCGACGCGGCGGCCGAGGCGGCCACCGGCACCACCGACGTCGATCTCCCGGCCGCACCGCCCGCCGCCACCGCCGACCGCTGCCTGCAGGACGTGCGCAGCCTGCTGCTCGGCTTCGACGCCGACCCGCTCGACGCCAAGCGGGCCCTCGCCGACTACCTGTCGGCACGCACCGACCTGGCGGGCGAGCTCGACCTGCTCACGGTCTTCGCCGACCTGTCCGAGCTCAGCCGCAACCGCCCCCGCAGCGAACTCGACGTGGAACCCGGCAGCCCGGTGCACAGCCCGCGCGAGTTCTTCCACACCTACCTGCAGAGCCTCGACGCCGACCGCGCCGGGCTGCCGGCGAGCTTCCGCGCGCGGCTGGAGAAGGTGCTCGCGCACTACGGCGTCGACGGGCTCGACCGCACCCCGGAGCTGGAGGACGCGGTCTTCCGCATCGTCCTCGCCCAGCAGCACGTCAGCAGCAACGTCGCGATCGTCTCCGAGCTGCTGCGCCAGTGGCTGGCCGGTCCGCCGCCGGTGGAGGCGCTGAGCGAGCCGGCCGGGCTCACGCTCGCGCACGTCATCGAGGCCACCCAGGTGCGGTTCCCGACCGTGTCCGACCTCGCCCGCGGCGTCGTCTTCCGCTGGTTCGCCCAGCCGCTGCTGCGCCGCACCCGCGCGACCGTCTACGCCGAGGTGCGCGACCACCTGCGCTACCTCGACGCCCACCCGGACGCGCCCGACCGCGCCGAGCGGATCCAGTCGATGGTGGCGGTCGCCGAGCCGCTGGTGCAGCTCGTCGGCCAGCGCACCGGCCGCGCCGACCGCGACCACGCGCCGCTGCTCGAGGTGCTCACCCGCCGCTACTACGGCAACCGGGGCCCGTCCGGCGTCGGCGCGGTCGAGGTCGCCGGCCACCGCTTCGTCACGGCCGAATTCCTCGACTCCGACGACGCGGAGCGCGTCGTCACGACCGCAGTCGACATCTCCGGGCTGGCCGGTGCGCTCGAGGCGGTCGCGCGGTTCGACGGACCGCTCGCGGCCGACCTCTACGTCACCTGGGACGACCAGCCCGACGCCGACACGATGGCCGCGCGGCTGGACGGTCTGGTCGCCGGCGTCACGTTCCCGGCCGGGGTCTCCCGGATCACGCTGACGGTCGCCGGCACCGCCGGTGCGCGCATGCACCACCACTTCACGTTCCGCCGGGACGCGTCCGCGTTCGCCGAGGACCGGCTCATCCGGGGCCTGCACCCGCAGATCGCCGAGCGGCTGCAGATCCAGCGCCTGCGTGAGTTCGACCTGACCCGCCTGCCCTCCTCGGACGAGGAGATCTACCTGTTCCGGGCGGTCGCGCGCAGCAACCCGTCCGACGAGCGGCTGATCGCGATGGGTCAGGTCCGCGACCTGACGCCGCTGCGCGAGGCCGACGGCCGGCTGATCGCGCTCCCGGCGGTGGAGGACGCGGTCACCGCCGGGCTCGACGCGATCCGCGCGGTGCAGGCCCAGCGCCCGCAGAACCGGCGGTTCGACACCAACCGCATCATGCTCTACGTGTGGCCGCCGACCGACCTGTCGCCGGACGAGCTCGAAGCCCTGGTGCAGCGGGTGCTGCCGACCACGGCCGGCGCCGGGCTGGAGGAGGTCGAGTTCGTCGGCCGGCAGCGCAACGACGCCGGTGACCTCGAAGAGCTGTCGGTGCGCATCGGCTTCGACCCCGGGCGCGGCATGCGGCTGGACGTGGGGGCCCCGTCCACCGAGCCGATCGCCCCGCTCGACGACTACCGGCAGAAGGTGCTGCGTGCCGCGCAGCGCGGCAACGTCTACCCGTACGAGCTGACCGGGCTGCTGGGCTCGTTCGTCGAGTACGACCTAGTCGACGGTGCCCTCGTGCCGGTGGACCGGCCGCGCGGGCGCAACACCGCGGCGATCGTCGCGGGTGTCGTCACGACGCCGACCGAGCGCTACCCCGAGGGCGTCACCCGGGTGGTGCTGCTCGGCGACCCGACGAAGGCGCTGGGCGCGCTGTCCGAGCCGGAGTGCTCGCGGGTGATCGCGGCGCTGGACCTGGCCGAGTCGATGCGGGTGCCGCTGGAATGGTTCGCGCTGTCGGCCGGCGCGCGGATCTCGATGACCTCCGGCACCGAGAACATGGACTGGGTCGCGGCCGCGCTCAAGCGGATCGTCGAGTTCACGCAGGCCGGAGGCGAGATCAACATCGTCGTCGCGGGCATCACGGTCGGCGCGCAGCCGTACTGGAACGCCGAGGCGACGATGCTCATGCACACCAAGGGCGTGCTGATCATGACGCCGGACTCGGCGATGGTGCTCACCGGCAAGCAGTCGCTCGACTTCTCCGGCGGCGTGTCGGCCGAGGACAACTTCGGCATCGGCGGTTACGACCGGGTGATGGGGCCGAACGGTCAGGCGCAGTACTGGGCGCCCAACCTGCCCGCGGCGCGCGACGTGCTGATGAAGCACTACGACCACACGTACGTGGTGCCGGGGGAGTCGGCGCCGCGGCGAGCGTCGACCGCCGACCCCGCGGGCCGGGACATCTCGGACTACCCGCACGCGATCGTCGAGAGCGACTTCCGGACGGTCGGCGAGATCTTCTCGGCCACCCACAACCCCGACCGGAAGAAGCCGTTCGACATCCGCACGGTGATGCGTGCGCTGTCCGACCAGGACCACCCGGTGCTCGAACGCTGGGCCGGCATGGCCGACGCGGAGACCTCCGCGGTGCAGGACGCGCACATCGGCGGCTGGCCGGTGTGCCTGATCGGCATCGAGTCGCGGTCGGTGCCCCGGCGGGGCTTCCCGCCCACCGACGGCCCCGACACGTACACCGCCGGGACGCTGTTCCCGCGCTCGTCGAAGAAGACCGCGCGCGCGATCAACGCGGCGTCGGGCAACCGGCCGCTCGTCGTGCTGGCGAACCTGTCCGGTTTCGACGGCTCCCCGGAGTCGATGCGCCGGCTGCAGCTGGAGTACGGCGCCGAGATCGGGCGCGCGATCGTCAACTTCGACGGCCCGATCGTGTTCTGCGTGATCTCGCGCTACCACGGCGGCGCGTTCGTGGTGTTCTCCAAGGAGCTCAACCCGTCGATGACCGTGCTGGCGCTGGAGGGCTCGTTCGCGTCGGTGCTGGGCGGCGCGCCCGCCGCGGCCGTCGTGTTCTCCGGCGAGGTCAACAACCGCACCGCGACCGACCCGCGGGTGGCGGCGCTGCAGACGCAGGTCGCGTCGGCCGGTGGCGCCGAGCGGGCCGCGTTGAGCGCGCGCCTGGCCGAGGTGCAGGCCGGGGTGCGGGCCGAGAAGCTCGGCGAGGTCGCGGCCGAGTTCGACCGGGTGCACAGCATCGAGCGCGCGGTCGAGGTGGGGTCGGTGGACGAGATCGTGTCGGTCGCCGAGCTGCGGCCCCGGATCATCGCGGCGCTGGACCGGGGGATGGGCGCTTGAGCGTCGTCGTCATCCACACCGACGGGGCGTGCATCCCGAACCCCGGCCCCGGCGGGTGGGGTGTCGTGCTCCGTTACGGCGACGCGGTGAAGGAGCTGCGCGGCGGCGAGGCCGGCACCACCACCAACAACCGGATGGAGCTGATGGCCGCGATCCGGGCGTTGGAGGCGCTGACCCGGCCGTCGCGGGTGCAGCTGCACACCGACTCGTCCTACGTCCAGCAGGGCATCACCAGCTGGATGACGAAGTGGAAGCGCAACGGCTGGCAGACCGCGGCCCGCCAGCCGGTGAAGAACGCCGACCTGTGGGTGCGGCTGGACGAGGCGATCGGCGTCCACGAGGTCGAGTGGAAGTGGGTGAAGGGCCACGCCGGCGACCCCGGCAACGAGCGCGCCGACGAGCTCGCCGGCCTGGGGCTGCGTGAGAGCGTTGCCGGCGTCTGACACGATCTGAGCTGTGAAAACCGCTCGTCTGGGCATCGTTGTCGGGCTAGTGGTGCTGGGGTTGGTGGCTTTTGTCGGATGGCGGTTCGTGTGGCCGGTGGTCGGGCCACCCGGACCGCGTCCGGCGTTCCAGCTGCCGGTGGCGTGCGGCGAGCGCTGGCAGCTCGGCACGTATCCCGGCCACGACGACTACGACGTCGACTTCTTCCCGCTCGACGGCGAACAGTGGGGCCGGCCGGTGCTGGCGTCGGCCGACGGCACGGTGAACGTCGCCGGGATCAACGGAACGCTCGGCGGGCGCACCCCGTCCGACCCGTCCGGCCCCCGCGGCACCGGCGGCGGCTACTGGGTGACGATCGACCACGGCGGCCGGTGGCAGACGCAGTACCTGCACCTGCTGGAGCCGCCGCTGGTGTCCGAGGGGGACCGGGTCACCCGGGGCCAGCAGATCGGGCGTCTCGGCAGCACCGGCAACTCCGGGGCACCGCACCTGCACTACGAGCAGCGCCGGGGCTGGCAGAAGGTCGAGACCCACTTCGACGGGCGGCCGTCCGGCATCACGACCGACGACCGCGAGTACACGACCGAGCTGGTGAGCCGGAACTGCTGAGCGGACCGGCGGCCGGCGCCGGTCAGCCGTCGGCCGCGGGGCGCTCGGGGATGAGGGGGCCGCCGAGGGCGAGCGTCAGGTCCGGCTGCGCCCGGTCCAGGCTCCGGCGCGCGGCGTTCACGAACGCCACCTGCGCCGCGACCAGCGCACGCAGCAACGACTCCCACTCCACCTCGTCCCGCCGCCCGCTGTGGACCTGCGCGTCGATGTCCAGGAGCGCGACCCCCACCGGGGTCAGGGCCGCGACGACCTCCTCGTCCGCGACCAGGCTCACCTCGGTGAGCGCGCCGCCCCACCGGGACCAGTCGACGTCGGTCACCGGGATCGTGCCCAGATAGGCGCGCCGGAGATCGAACTCCACCCGGGCGTACTCCCGTAACAGGTTCCGGTACGCCGCCGCCTTGGTGTCCGTGCGCCAGTGCTGGCTCTGCCCGCGCCGGGTGAGGAACCCACCCACCAGCACCCCCGCGAGCGTGCCGATCATGCTCCCCGCCACGGTCACCACCACGGTCCACGACACGCCCCCACCGTGCCGAACCAGCGGGGTCACCGCAAGGTCCCCGGGCGCGCCGACCGGCCGGGCGCACGGGTCACCGGGGTCGGCCGGGTGCCCCGGTGCGGCCGGCGGAGCGTGGGACGCGGCGGCGGACGGCGACCCGCAGCGCCAGCCCGGCGGCGACGAGGAGGAGCCCGGTGACCGCGGCGCGCACGACGTCCCCGCCGGTACGCGGCAGGTGCGGGCCGGGCGCGAGCGGCAGCGCACGGCTGAGCGGGTGGCCGGACGGCGCGCTGCCCTGGGCGGTGACGACGTGGTGACCGCGGACACCGGCGGGCAGCCGGGCGCGGAGCGCGGCCCGGCCGGTCCGGTCGGCGACCGCGGTACCGAGGAGGCGCGGCGTCGAACGGAGCCAGAACGCGACGGCACCGCCCGGGCGGAAGCCCACCGCGGTGAGCGTGAGGACGCCGTCGCGGCGGGAACCGGTCAGGCGGGCGGCCGGGCCGAGGAGGTCGGCGGGCACCGCCGGGGCGCTCACGGCGCTGGGGGGTGAGGCGCCGGCGGAGGAGAGCGCGGTCACGCTCACGCGGTAGGCGGTGGTGTTCGTCAGGTTCCCGAGCACGCAGCCGGTCGCCGGAGCGGCGACGGTGCAGGCCTCGCCGCCGGGCCGCGCGGTGGCGGTGTAGCCGGACACCGGGGCGCCGTGGGTGACCGGCGGGTCCCAGCTCACCGCGATCGCCTGGTCGCCGGCGACCACCCGCGGCCGCGCCGGCGCGTCCGGCCGCCGCACCCCCGGCGAGGTCGGCGCGGGCGGAGGCGGCGCGGGCGAGGTCGGTTCCGGCGTCGACGGCGCTGCTGACGTCGGCGCGGTCGTCTCCGGTTCGCCCGGCACCGGCCCGTCCGTCGTGGGGGCGGGCGGCGAGACCGGGCCGGGCGGAACCGGGCCGGGCGGAACCGGTGGTGTGGCGGTCGGCGCCGGCGGGCCCGGTGGCACCGGAGCGGCACGCACGATCGTGGCGTCGGCGTTCGCCGCGCCCGCGGTGATCCGCACCGTGTCGACGCCGGCCACCGTCCCCGTCGCGCAGAACCGCGCGGTCCCGTCGGCCTCGCTCGCCACCTCACCCTCGGCCGGATTCGCCCCGTCGACGCGGAACCCCACGTACACCCCGGCCGCCCCGACCGCGGCGGTGACGCACGCGCTCGCGCCGACGGCCGCGGTCTGGGTCGCCGGGTCCGGCGTCACCGACGTCACGGTCCCGACCGGCGTCAACCCCGCGCCACCCGGATAGGCGTACGACACGTAGGTGTGCGAGCCGTAACCGACCAGTCCGAACCGCGCGTCGGCCCGCACGACGTGCGGCCCCTCGCCGATCCGCACCGGCGCCGAGGAGAACCCGCTCGAGCCCACCGGCGCGAACGACCCGGCGGGCACCGGGACCCCGTCCAGCCGGACGCTGCCCACCGCCCCGGTCGGCACCGTGAGGTTCATCGCGTTGAACGGGAAAACGGTCTGCGGGGTGTCCGGCCGGTACACGGGCACGCTGAACGCGTACTCGGCGAGGTACTGCTCGGCCGGCGGCACGAGCGTCATCGCCGGGTCGCCGTACGTGCCGTTCAACCCCCAGCCGGTGTACGCGCCCCGCACCACGTACTGCGCGGCGAGCGCCGGCCGGCTGGTCACGATCACCGTCCCGGTGGTGCCGGCGGTGCCCAGCACCTGCTCGAACGTCTGTCCGGCCGCGAGCGTCGCCACGACGGTGCCGTCCACGCGCACGACCGTGCCGTCGGCGTCGGCCACCACCCGCACCGGGTCGCCCCCGGAGTCCTTGGCGAACCGCACCGGCAGGAACGTGGTGCCCCACGCCGACACCGGAGGAAGCTGCTCGTAGAGCTGGTCCGACCCGCCGCCGGACCCGATCACCCCGCAGTCGTTGCCGGCGAAGACGGCGACCGGCGCCGCCGCGGTCACCAGCGACCCGGTGACGTCGTACCCCACCCCGGCGGTCACCGTGTACGCCTCACCGCGGTTCACGGTGACGACGTACGGCGCACCGGCCGTCCGCGCGCCCAGGCGCCCGTACGGCGTGACGGTCACCGCGGTGCCGTCCTGCGTGCCGACCACGATCAGGCGGCTCGGGCAGGACGCGCCGACCGTGCCGTACGACACCGCCCGGTAGCGCGTGCCGAGGTTCGCGGTGGGCAGCGCGGTGAACCCGTCCGCGCTCGTCGTGGTGGAGTTGAGGCCCTGGACGGTGACCGGTCCGGCCGCCGTGACGTGGAGGCCGACGTTCGTGGTGGCGTCGGCGCCCGAGGCCACCAGCGTGGGGTCCACCGGGATCCGGGTGGGCGTGCCCGGAGTGACCGCGAACGGCGTCGACGTGCCGTCGGGCCAGGTCACCGCCCCGGTCGTGGCCTCGACGCCGGTCACGTACAGGAACAACGCCACCGCGCTGGTCGACGAGTTGCTGCTGAACGCCACCCAGAAGTCGCTCCCGGCGGTCGACGCCGGAGCCGCGGCCCGCGCGGTCGAGAGCCCGGACACCGCGACGAGGCACAGCGCGACCACTGCGCTGAGTAGTCCCCGCCAAGCACCCATAACCGTACAAATAGTAATTCACAGCAGTCCGGCCAGGCGGTACCGGACCAGGGAGCCGTCCCAGCCAGCCGGTCGCGTCCCGGCCGCGTCGCCGGTGCGCAGCAGCGTGCCGAGGTTGGCGTCGTGCAGCGGCCGGAGCGGCGCCGCGATCAGATGGTCCCAGCAGCGGTGGGACCGGGGGCGGCGTCGGGCCCGGTGGGCCGCTCCCGGTCAGCTCACGGCTTGCGGGCGACACCCGCGTACATCGCGGAGTCTCCGTGCGGCACGCCGAGCGCCTTCTCGTCGGGGTGCCAGTCGTTGGTGAGCGTGACCCCCGGGTCGACCAGCTCGTACCCGTCGAAGAACGTCTCCACCGCGGCCTTGTCGCGCAGCGCGACGAAGATGCCCTGCTCGCGGTAGGCGGCGGCCGCGCGGTGGATGCCGTCACCGATGTCGCCGGTGGCCGTGGAGAGCGCGAGGAAACTGCCGCTCGGCAGCCGGTCCATCAGGCGGCGGACGACGTCGTAGGCGACCTCGTCCGGGATGAACTGCACGACCGCGATGACGGAGAGCGCCACCGGCTGCGTCAGGTCGAGCGTGTCGGTGAACTCCGGCGACGAGAGGATCGACTCCGGGTCGGTCAGGTCGGCGTCGACGTACACCGTCCGGCCCTCGGGGGAGCTGGTCAGCAGCGCCCGGGCGTGGGCCAGCACGATCGGGTCGTTGTCGACGTAGACGACGCGCGACTCGGGCGCGACCTCCTGGACCACGTCGTGCAGGTTCGGCGCGGTCGGGATGCCGGTGCCGACGTCGAGGAACTGCCGGATCCCGGCCTTCTCGGCCAGGTACCGGACCGCCCGGTTCATGAAGTACCGGTTCTGCTGCATCGACGTCCGCACGCCGGGCCAGCCGGCCAGCGACAGGTCACCCGCGGCGCGGTCGGGCGGGAAGTTGTCCTTGCCGCCGAGGATGTAGTCGTAGATGCGCGCGGAGTGCGGTACGTCGGTGCGTAAGTCCACCCCGATCTGCTCGGGGTCCGGCTTCATCCAGTCCGGGGTCGGCTCGCTCATCGTCACCGAATCTCTCTCCGCGGCGGCTTCCTCGCCACGCATGGTAGCCACTGTAGACAGCGTCCTTACACTCGCCCCATCCGCCACAGCCGACGGAGAGACCTGTGCAGCGCTTACGTTCCGTACCGGCATCGGAGTGGGCTCTGCTCGCTGCGCTGCTGCTCATCGCGGTGGCCACCCGCTACGTCGGACGGGACTACGTCACCGGCGACATGGAGATCTTCTTCCAGTGGTACGCCCACCTGGAACGCAACGGCCCGGGTTCGCCGGTGGGCAACTACAACGCGCCGTTCCTGTATCTCCTGCTGCTCGCCGGGTGGCTGCCGGGTGAGCTCCTGTACAACCTGAAGGCCATCTTCGTCGTGTTCGACGTGGTGCTTTCCTGGTACGTCTTCCGGCTCGTGGGCCTGCGGTACGCCGGGTGGCGGGTGCCGGCGGCGGCCGCGCTGATCGTCGCGTTCCTGCCCACGGTGGTGATCAACGCGTCGATGTACGGCCAGTGCGACTCGATCTGGGCGTCGTTCGCGGTCGGGGCGCTGTACCACCTGCTGCGTGGCTCGCACTGGATCGCGGTGTCGTTCTGCGCGCTGGCCTACGCGTTCAAGCCGCTGGGCATCTTCATCCTCCCGACGCTGGCGCTGCTCCTGCTGGCCGGGAAGGTCCGCTGGCGCACGCTCGTCGCGTTGCCGCTGGTGTACGTCGCGGTCGACGTCCCGATCATGCTGCTCGGGCGGGACCCGGTCGAGGTGCTGACGCTCTACTTCCACCAGCTGGACGACCCGGCCCGGCTCACCCGGGGCGGCCCGACCGTGTTCCAGTTCTTCGACGTGCGCACCGGCGCGTTGGAGCTCGCGTCGCTGGGCACCCTGCTGGCCGGGGCCGCGGTGCTGGGCATCTGCTGGGTGCTGATCGCGACGCGCACCGAGCTGGATCACTCCCGGATCGTCGCCGCGGCGGCGAGTTTCGCGCTGATCGTGCCGTTCCTGCAGCCCCGGATGCACGAGCGCTACTTCTACCTCGCCGACGTCCTGACGCTGGTCCTCGCGTTCTACGTCCCCCGGCGCTGGTACCTGCCGCTGATCGTGCAGGCGGCGTCGTTCCTGTCGTACCTGCCGTTCCTGCTGCGCGGTGGGCCGCCCGGCACCTATCTGGACCGCAAGTGGCTGGCCGCGCTGATGCTCGTGGCGCTGGTGCTCACCACCTACCACCTGCTGCGTGACGTCCGCGGTGGCCCGTCCACCCCGGCGGACGGAGGCTCACCGCCCCCGGAGGCGGGCGCGGGCCGGGAACCGGAGGAGGCACTCCCCGACCCGCCCGCGGCCCGGCCGGCCGCGGAGATCGTCGTCCGGCGGGGCATTTAAGCCTTTGGTCCCAGGAGGGATCATTAACCCCGTGAACACCTTGCTCCTCGGTGTCGTCGGATCGACGGCCTACGGGCTCGCGCACGCGGGCTCCGACGTCGATCGGCTCGGTGTGTACGCGGTGCCCACCGTCGAACTGCACGGGCTGCACCTGCCGATCGACAAGGCGGCCACCGTCGTCCGGCACGACCCCGACCAGACCGTGCACGAGGCCCGCAAGTTCGCGATGCTGTGCCTGTCGTCGAACCCGACGGTCACCGAGCTGCTCTGGCTGCCCTCGTACGAGCAGCGCACCCCGCTCGGCGACGAGCTGGTCGGGCTGCGGACCGCGTTCGCCAGCGCCGACGGCGTGCGCAACGCGTACTTCGGGTACGCCACCGCCCAGTTCAAGCGCCTGCTGACGACGGGCCAGTTCCAGTCGAAGATGCGCAAGCGGCAGTCCAAGCACGGCCGGCACCTGCTGCGCCTGCTCGACCAGGGTTACGAGTACTACGTCACCGGGCGGCTGCGGCTGCGCGTGGACGACCCGGAGCGCTACCGCGAGTTCGGCGACCGGGTGGCCGCCGACCCCGAGGTCGCCCGGCCGGTGCTGGCCGCGGCGCAGGAGAAGTTCGACGGCGCGACCTCGCCGCTGCCGCTGGCCCCGGACGAGCCCGCGGTCGAGGCCTGGCTGCGCCGGGTACGGAAGGAGTACCTGTGAAACCGTCCGCGGTGCTCGTCGACGTCGACGGCACGCTCGCGACACGCGTCACCGACCGCTCGCCGTTCGACTGGCAGCGCGTCGGCGAGGACGCGCCGGTGGCCGCCGTCGTCGCGGCCGTCCGGGCCCTGCACGCGGCCGGGCACACGATCGTCGTGCTGTCCGGCCGGGACGAGACGTGCCGCCGCCAGACCGAGTCCTGGCTGACCCACCACCTCGGGGTGCCCTACGAGCACCTCCTGATGCGTCGCGCGAAGGACAACCGCCGGGACGACCTGGTGAAACGTGAGCTCTACGAGCGGTTCGTGCGGGAGCGCTACGCGGTCCTCTGCGTGCTCGACGACCGCGATCAGGTCGTGCGGATGTGGCGGAAGCTCGGGCTGGTCTGCTTCCAGGTCGCGGAGGGTGACTTCTGAGACGGCAGGAAAGGTGGGAACGACGACCTTGCTGCCATCGGCCGGGGCCACCACCCTGAGGTCATGCAATCAGTGCTGGTCGTGCTGTTCGACGGGGTGCAGAGCCTCGACGTGAGCGGCCCGCTGGAGGTCTTCGCCGGGGCGAACCGGGCGGTGCCGGGCACCTACCGGCTCGCCACCGCGAGCCCCGGCGGAGCCCCGGTGCGGACCTCCGGCGGCCTGACGCTCGTCCCCGACTCCGGTCTGGAGAGCGCCGACCCCCCGCACACGCTCGTCGTCCCCGGCGGCGAGGGCACCCGCGACCTCGACCCCGACGTGGTGGGCTGGCTGCGGTCGCGGGCGCCGGACGTCACCCGCCTGGTGTCGGTGTGCACGGGGGCGTTCCTGCTGGCCGAGGCGGGCCTGCTCGACGGCAGGCGCGCGACCACGCACTGGTGGGCCTGCGACACGCTGGCCCGGCGCTACCCGCGGATCGACGTCGACCCGGAGCCGATCTTCGTCCGGGACGGCCCGGTCGCCACCTCGGCCGGCGTCACCGCCGGGATCGACCTGGCGCTGGCGCTGGTCGAGGAGGACCTGGGCCGCGAGGTGGCGCTGACCATCGCCAGGCACCTGGTGATGTTCCTGCGCCGGCCGGGCAACCAGGCCCAGTTCTCGACGCAGCTCTCGGCCCAGGTCGCCGACCGGCCCGGGCTGCGTGAGGTGCAGCGCTGGATCGCCGACAACCCGCGGGCCGACCTGAGCGTCGAGGCGCTCGCCCGCCGCGCGAACCTCTCGCCCCGGCAGTTCGCCCGCGCGTTCGCCGCCGAGGTCGGGCGCACCCCCGGGCGGTACGTCGACCAGGTGCGGCTGGAGACCGCGCGCCGCGTGCTGGAGGAGAGCGACGAGAGCGTCGAGGTGATCTCGCGCCGCTGCGGTTACGGGACGACGGAGGCGATGCGCCGCGCCTTCGTCCGGACGCTGGGCGTCGCGCCCGGCGACTACCGGCGCCGGTTCTCGGGAGGGAAGCCCTGATGCTCTTCGCCGTCCTGCTCTACCCGAGGGTCACCGCGCTCGACGCGGTCGGCCCCTACGACGTGTTCAGCAAGGTCCCCGGTAACGACGTCGTGTTCGTCGGCGAGCGGACCGGCCCGGTGCGGACCGAGATCGGCAGCCTCGGCCTGGTCGCCGACGCCACCCTCGACGAGGTGACGAGCCCCGACGTGGTCGTCGTGCCCGGCGGCCACGGCCAGGCCGACCTGATGTCCGGCGGCCCGGTGCGTGACTGGCTGCGCCGCACCGACGCGACCAGCACCTGGACGACGTCGGTGTGCTCGGGCTCGCTGCTCCTCGCCGCCGCCGGCCTGCTGCGGGGGCGGCGGGCGACGTCGCACTGGCTGGCGCTCGACCAGCTCCCGGCGTTCGGCGCCGAGCCGACCGGCGAACGGGTGGTGCGTGACGGCAAGTACGTCACCGCGGCCGGGGTGTCGTCGGGAATCGACATGGCGCTGACCCTGGTCGGCCTCCAGAGCGGCGACCGGGTCGCGCAGGCGGTGCAGCTGGGCATCGAGTACGACCCGCAGCCGCCCTACGACGCCGGCGTACCGTCGAAGGCGCCCGCGGACGTCGTCGACTACCTGCGTCAGCACCGCCGGTTCGTGCTCACGGGACGCGATTAGCATCCGGGGCATGAGCATGATCCTCGGGGCGATGATCTTCTACCCGGGCGGCGAGCACCTGGCCAGCTGGCGGCTGCCCGGTGCCCGGCCCGAGCGGTACCTGGACCTCGGCTACTACCGGGACTTCGCCCGCACGGCCGAGCGCGGCGGTTTCGCGACGCTGTTCATCGCCGACGAGCTGTACGTCTGGGACCGGTTCGCCTCGGGCATCGACCACGTCGTGAACATCCGCACCGAGCCGTTCACGCTGCTGGGCGCGCTCTCCCAGGTCACCGAGCGGATCGGCCTGGCCGCGACGGTCTCCACCACCTACAACGAGCCGTACCACATCGCCCGCAAACTGGCGTCGCTGGACTTCCTCAGCGAGGGACGGGCCGGCTGGAACGTCGTCACCAGCGCGAGCGACGAGGAGGCCTGGAACTTCGGCCGCGACGCGAACCTCGACCACGCGGTGCGCTACCGCCGGGCCGCGGAGTTCATCGACGTCGTCAACGGCCTCTGGGACAGCTGGGACGACGACGCGTTCCGCTACGACAAGGAGTCGGGCTACTTCGCCGACGCCGCGAAGCTGCACACGCTCGACCACCGCGGCGAGTTCTTCACCGTCCGCGGCCCGCTGAACATCGCCCGGCCGCCCCAGGGCCGCCCGGTGATCTTCCAGGCCGGTGCGTCGGAGGCGGGCCGGGCGCTGGCCGGCGCCACCGCCGAGGCGGTGTTCACGATGGGCACCAACGCGGTGCGCGGCGCGAAGATCCTCTACGACGACTACAAGGCGCGGGCCGCGGCGAACGGCCGGAACCCCGACCATCTCAAGGTGCTGCCCGCGCTCTCCCCGGTGATCGGCGGGACGCTGCGCGAGGCCGAGGAGTACCTCGACGAGATCGAGGCGCTCACCCCCGAGCGACTCTCGCTCGACTGGCTGTCGCACTACCTCCAGTTCGACGTCAGCAGCCACCCGATGGACGAGACGTTCCAGCCCGACCTGTCGGTGCCCACCAACCAGGTCCGGTCGGTGCAGGAGCAGATCGGCCGGCTGGTCGGGTCGGGCAGCTACACGCTGCGTGAGGTCAACCGGGCGTTGCTGCGTCGCCGGTTCCTGGTCGGCACGCCCGACATGATCGCCGACTGGATGACCGAGCGTTACCGGGCCGGTGCCGCGGACGGGTTCATGCTCGCGTTCTCGTCGATCCCGGTCGGCGTCGAGGCGTTCGTCGACCTGGTCGTGCCGGAGCTGACGAAACGGGGCGTGTACCACGGCGGGTACCGCGGCCGCACCCACCGGGAGAACCTGGGCCTACCGGTGCCCCCGAGCCGCTACGCGTGAGGCGGTGGCCACGTAGGACCCGATCCGGGCGGCGGCCGCTCCGCCGTCGAGGTCGGGGTTGTAGATGGCGACGCTCACCCCGCCGCAGCCGCCGATCGTGAGCAGCCGCTCGGTCAGGGCCTCCAGCTGGTCCCAGGACAGGCCGCCGGGCTGCGGGTAGTCCACGGCCGGCAACGCCTCGGTGCTCAGCACGTCGAGGTCCACGTGCAGCCACCAGTGCCCGGTGCGTGCGACGAGACCGGCGGCCATCCGGCGCGCGGTCTCCAGGCCACCGGGGGCGGCCAGCCGGTCACCGGGGAGCACGGCCACCCGGTCGGCCAGGCTCGGCTGGCCGGCCCCGGCGAGCTCGCCGGCGTCGCGGGGACCGAGCTGGACGAGGTCGGCCGGGCGGAGCACCGCCGGGTACCCGGGCACCCAGCCGAGCGCGAGCGCGATCTCGCTGTCGGCGGCCTCGCCGGTCGGGGAGCGGTGCGGGTCCCAGGCGTCCTCGTGGCCGTCGACGAACACCAGGCCGGCGCCGTACCCGCGCCGCTCGGCGGCGGTCAGGCCGCCCAGCAGCACCGGGCAGTCGCCGCCCAGCACCACCGGGAACCGGTCGGCGGCCCACGCGTCGAGCACCCGCTCGGACACCGACGTCACCATCGCGGCCAGCGCGTTCTCGGCGGCCAGGCCGCTCGGGCCGCGGGCCGGATCGCCGGTCGGGACGTGCGCGTGCACCACCCGCGCGCCGGACAGCCGGCCGGGCAGCCCGGCGTCGAGCAGCGCCGACGGTGCCCGCGCCACCCCGTCGGCGGCTCCGGAGGAGTTGAACGGCACCACGATGAGGTCCACCCGCACATCATCGCGCGAGTTACATTGGCTCCAGGGCGTTCACCGAGTTCGTCTACTGTAGACCTCCGCTGGTCGGGAGGGCTCATGAGTGCGTTTCGCCTGCTGGGCAGTTTCGAGGTGCGCGCGCCCGACGGTTCCCGGATCGCGGTGGGCCGGCGCAAGCAGCGGGCGCTGCTCGCGTTGCTGCTGCTGCGCGGCTCCTCGCTGGTGCGCACCGACGAGATCGTCGACGCGCTGTGGGGCGCCCGCCCGCCGTCGTCGGCGCGGGCCAACCTGCACTCGTACGTGTTCGGGCTGCGGCGGGTGCTCGAGCAGGTCGCGCCGGGCGGGGCCGGGTGGCTGGTCACGTCGGCCGCCGGCTACCGGCTGGACGTCGCCGCCGGGAACTGCGACGCGGTCGTCTTCGAGAGCCTGGCGGCCGAGGGGCGCCGCGCCCTCGAACAGGACTGCCCCGCCGACGCGGTGGACGTCCTGACCCGCGCGCTGGCGCTCTGGCGCGGGCCGCTGGTGCCCGACCTGGCCGACGCGCCGTGGATGGCCCCGCACGTCACCCGGCTGACCGAGACCCGGCTGGCCGCGATCGAGGACCGCACCGAGGCCCGGCTGGCGCTCGGCGACCACGCCGGGCTGGTCGGCGAGCTCGCCGCCGCGACCGCCGAACACCCGCTCCGTGAGCGGCTCTGGAGCCAGTACCTGCGGGTGTTGCGGGCCACCGGCGCCCGCGCCCAGGCGCTCGCCGCCTACGAGACGCTGCGCGCGGTCCTGCGCGACGAGCTGGGCGTCGAGCCCTCGCCGGAGCTCCAGGAGCTCTACCGGGCGATCCGCGACGACACCGGCGCGGCGCCACCGCGTCCACCGGCGCTCCTACCCCCGGCGGTGCCGGACTTCACCGGCCGGGCCCCCGAGGTGCGCCGGCTGCTGAAGGTCCTGACGCCGCACACCCCACCGGCCGGGCTGTCCGTCCTGGGCATCACCGGGATGGCCGGGGTCGGCAAGACGACGCTCGCGGTGCACGTCGCGCACGCGGCCGCACCGGCCTACCCGGACGGTCAGCTGTACGTGAACCTGGCCGGCGCCGGGCCCGATCCGGTCGCGCCGGCCGACGTGCTGGGCCGGTTCCTGCGTGCGCTGGGCGTGCCGAGCCCCGCGGTGCCCACCGACGCCGACGAACGGGCCGAGCTCTACCGCACGCTGCTCACCGGGCGGCGGGTTCTCGTCGTGCTCGACAACGCCGCGAGCGAAGCCCAGGTCCGGCCGCTGCTGCCGGGCGCGGCGGGCTGCACGGTGCTGGTCACCGGCCGGGTGCGGCTGTCCGGTCTGGAGGGTGCGCGCTGGACCGAGCTCGACGTGCTCGACGCGTGCGACGGCGTCCGGCTGCTGGCCCGGATCGTCGACGACGCCAGGGTCGACGACCACGACGCCGACGCCGCCGACGTCGTGGGACTCTGCGGTGGGCTGCCGCTGGCGGTGCGCATCGCGGGCGCGCGCCTGACCGCGCGCCCCGGCTGGACCGTGTCGCACCTGGTGGCGCTGCTGCGTGACGAGAACCGTCGCCTCGACCGGCTCGACGCCGGTGACCTGCGGGTGCGCGCGTCGCTGGCGCTGAGCGACGACGGGCTCCGGCCGTCCGCGCGGGTGCTGTTCCGGCGCCTGAGCGTGCTCGACGTCCCCGACTTCGCCGGCTGGCTGGCCACCGTGCTCTCCGACGAGAAGCCCGAGCAGGCCGCCCGCGACCTCGACGACCTGGTCGACGCCCACGTGCTCGCGGCCGTGGGCACGGACGCCGCCGGGCAGACCCGCTACCGCTTCCACGATCTGGTGCGCCTCTACGCCCGCGACCGGGCCGCCGCCGCCGGTGACACCGAGGAGGCGCTGCGCCGCGGAACGGGCGCCTGGCTGGCGGTGGCCGCGGAGCTCGAACCCGGCATCCCCGGCCCCACCTGGGCCCCGATCGTCAGCGGGGCGTTCCGCCCGGACGTCGACGAGGTCCGCGACGAGCTGGCCGGGGTGCCCGCCCTCGACTGGTTCGACGCCGAGCAGGTCGCGGTGCGCGCGCTGATCCGCCAGGCCTGCGCGGCCGGGTGCACCGACGTCGCGTTCGACCTGGCCCAGCGCTGCGAGAAGTACTTCGACCTGCGCGGGATGTACGCCGAGTGGGGCGCGACGAACCGCCTGGTCGTCGACGCCTGCCTGGCCGCGGGCGACCGCCGGGGCGAGGCCGTCGCGCGGCGCGGCCTGGCCGATCTGACCACCTGGATCACCGACGACCGGAGCACCGAGGCGATGACCCGCCAGCACGCCGAGGCGACCCGGGTGCAGGAGCTGTTCCGCGAGGTCGGCGAGTACGGCGGCATGGCCGACGCCGGCGTGATGCGCTCCTGGGCGCTGACCGCCACCGGACGCCACGCCGAGGCGATCGACGCCGCCCGCGAGGCGCTGGCGTGGGCCGCGGACGCCGCCCACGTGGGCGGGGAGTCACGCGCGCACCTGGCGTTGGCCGTGGCGGCGGGGGAGTCCGGTGACCTGGGGAGCGCGCTGGAGCACCTGACCTTGGCGCTGGAGCGGGCCCGGGTGCTCGGCAACCCGCGCGGCGAGGCGACCGTGCTGCAGTTCTTCGGCATCGGGTTCGGCCGGGCCGGCCTGCTCGACGAGGCCGAGGGGTACCTCACCGAGTCGCTGGGGATCTCGCGGCGGCACCGCGACCTCTACACCGGGACGCTGACGTTGATCTGCCTGGCGCGGGTGCGTCGGGAACGGGGGGACGAGGACGCGTCGGTGGCCGCCGAGGAGGCGTTGGCGACGGCGCGCGAGTACAACATGCCGCACCACGTCGCCGACGCGCTCGGGATCCTCGGGGAGATCGCGCTCGGGGCCGGCCGGCCGGTGGAGGCGGTCGGGTACCTGCGTGAGTCGGTGGCGCTGTGGCGCACGCGCGGCTGGCTGCGGTTCCTGGCCGGGGCGCTGGTGTCGCTGGGGCGGGCGCTGCTCGCGGTGGACCGCGCCGAGGCCGCCGCCGCGTTGCGTGAGGGTGCCGCGCTGTTCACGCGGGCCGGGGACGGTCCCGGGGCGGACGAGGCCGAGCGTTTACTCGCGGAACTCTGACCACTCGCGTCCGATGGGGGACATCCGTTGTGTTGCCTCGCCAACGGAGCGAGAGTGTCGTTGTCCCTTCAATTGGTTACGAAGCGAACGTAGGCGATCGAAGGGAATGTCCTCTGATGAACAGCCGTATCGCGCTGCTCGGCGTCGGTCTGCTGCTCGGCGTGTCGGCCTGCTCGGTCGGGTTCGCGTCCGCTCGGGCCGCGGACCCGGCGGTGTGCACGGCCGACGACATCCAGGTCGACGTCACCTGGCAGCCGTCGGGTCCGGTCGGGCTGGTCGCGCTGGAGAACGCGTCCGAGCGGGCCTGCATGCTCCAGGGGCGGGCGGCGGTCACGCTCACCAACGCGGCCGACGAGAACGTGCCGGTCCCGACCGTGGCGGTGGACGAGCCCGGGCCCGCGGTGTCGTTCCTGCTCCCGCCGGGGTCGACGGCGTTCCAGGGCATCACGTGGACGCCGTGCGACAAGGGTGACAGCGCGTGCGGGGTCGGCAACGGCCTGCGCGTGACGCTGCCCGGGTCGACGTCGCCGCTGACCGCGGAGCTGCTGGAGTTCCCGGCGCCGGAGAAGAACGACATCACGATGTCGTCCCTGCGGGTCGGGACGATCCAGCCGTCCCGCCAGGGTGTGGTGGCCTGGTGACGAGACGATCCAGCGCGGTGCGGAACTCCGACTCCAGGCGGTCGACCACCTCGGCCACCGGGGGAGCGTCGGTCACCAGCCCGAGCCCCTGGCCCGCGGCCCAGAGATCACGCCACCGCGCCGCCGGGTTCGCGCTGTCGTAGGCGCGGCCACCGGCGGGCGTCCCGGCCGGGTCGATGCCGTGCGCGTCCAGGCTGGGCCGCAGCCACGACGCCGGTGTCCCGGTGACGGCCGCGCTGATCACCAGGTCGTCCGGGCCGTGGTCGACCACCATCCGCTTGTACTCCGGCACCGCCCGGCTCTCCGCGGTGGCCAGGAACCGGGTGCCGATCGACACCAGGTCGGCGCCGGTCGCCAGCCCGCCGAGCACCCCGGCGCCGTCGGCGACGCCTCCGCCGACCACGAGCAACCCGTCGAAGAACGACCGGACCGCCGGGACGAAGGCGAGCGGCGAGAGGTGCCCGGTGTGCCCACCGGAGCCCGCCGACACCAGCCCGAGCCCGTCGACGCCGGCCGCCACCGCCTTGCGCGCGAGCCGCAGGTCGACCACGTCGGCGATCACCAGCCCGCCGTAGGCGTGCACGACCTCGACGGCCGGGGCGGGAGAACCCAGCGCGGTGATCACGACCGGCGGCCGGTACTCGGCCACCAGACGCAGGTCGTCGGCGAGCCGGGTGTTGGTGCGGTGGGTGACCAGGTTCAGCGCCCACGGCGAGTCCACCGCGCCGGTGATCGTGCCCAGCCAGGCGTCCAGCTCGTCGGTGGTGCGGCAGTTCGGGGCCGGGAACGCGCCCAGCACCCCGGCCTTCGCGGCCGCGATCACCAGCTCCGGCCCCGATACCAGGAACATCGGCGCGCACAGCACCGGCAGCCGCATCCCGGCCAACACGTCAGGAAGCACCGAACCTCCGCTGCAGCTCGTCCTTGCGTACCTTCAGGCTGGCGGTGCGCGGCAGCGCGTCGACCACGTGGATGCTCGTCGGCTTCTTGTACGACGCGAGCCGTTCGCGGACCAGCACGTCCAGCGCGGCGGTGTCCACCGCCGCACCCGGCCGCGGCACCACCGCGGCGGTCACGGTCTCACCCCACCGGGGGTGCGCGACGCCGAACACCGCCACCTCGGCCACCCCGTCGCCGAGCGCCAGCACCTGCTCCACCTCGGCCGGGAACACGTTCATGCCGCCGGTCACGATCATGTCCTTCGACCGGCCGCGCACGTACAGGTAACCGGCGTCGTCGAGCGCGCCCAGGTCACCGGTGCGCACGGAATCACCCGCGGGTGCGCCGTCGAGGTAACCGCTGAACAGCGTCTCGCTCCGGACCACGATCTCGCCGGTCTCGCCCGCCGGCAGCGGCTCCCCGTCCGGGCCGACGATCGACACCGACGCGATCGGCACCGCCCGCCCGGCGCTCGCGTACGGGTCGGACGCCGCGCAGCCCGCGCGCCAGTCGTCGGGCACGGTCGCGGTGACCGGCGCGCCGGTCTCGGTCATGCCGTAGGTCTCCACGTACCGCGGCCCGATCGCGTCGACGAGGTCGGCGACCGCGTCCCGGGACGCGAGCGACCCGGAGTGCAGCACGCCGTCGAGGTGGTCGAGCACCGCCGGTCGCTTCCGGACGGCGTCCGCGAACGCGGTCATCAGCGGCGTCGGCGCGTAGGTGAAGTTCGTGCGTTCGGCGATCATCGTCCCGACCCAGCGTTCGGGGTCGAGCCCGGCCAGGAACGAGATCTCCCCGCCGACGTACAGGTGGGGCAGGACGACGCCCCAGATCCCGGCGACGAACGCGAGCGTCCCGGTGAAGCCGCAGCGGCTGCCCCAGCGCAGCCCGTCGTGGGCGGGCATGTGCCGCACGATCCGGTCGAGGTTGCGGTGCGTGTGCACGACGCCTTTCGGGCGCCCGGTGGTGCCGCTGGTGAACCCGACGATCCCGGGGAGGTCGGGATCGCCGGGCGTCCTCGGCACGGCGGTGGACCCCGCCGCGACCATGTCCCGGTAGCGGGACGGGGTGACGACGTCGAGGCCGCGCAGCGTGTCCTCCAGGCGCTCGACGTGTCCGGCGGTGACGACGACCGTGCCGGCGCCCGAGCGGGCCAGCACCTCCGCGATCTCCGGCACCGCCAGCCGGTCGTTGACGTGCACCGCGGTCGCCCCGGTGAGGCCGACCCCGAGGTAGGCCTCCACGCCGTCGGCCCGGTCCTCGACGACCAGCGCCACCCGGTCGCCGGGGCCGGTGCCGAGCGCGTGCGCGAACCGCACCGCGCGGTCGCGTGACTCGCCGTGCGTGCGGGCCACGCCGTGGCCGCGGAAGGCGACGGCGGAGCGCCGCCGTCCCATCGCGGCCACGACCGTGTGGGCCCACACGTCTACCGGCCCATCCCGCGCAGCAGCGTCGCCCGGTCGTAGTACTCGAGCCACTCGGTGACCTTGCCGTCGGCGATCCGCAGCACGCCGACGACCGGGACCTCGCCCTCGTGCCCGTTGAACCCGAACCGGTCGACCCGCTCGACGAACACCTTCCCGTCGATCGTCCCGAGGGTCTTGATGTCGAGGGTGATCCAGGTGGCGCCGGCCGCGAGCTCACGCAGCCGCCCGGCGATCGCCTCCTTGCCGACCAGCGGTTCCTGCATGACGCTGTGCAGCACACCGTCGTCGGCGAACAGGTCGATCGCGCGGTCCCAGTCGAGCCGGTCCCAGGCATCGAACATCTCGCGTGCGACATCGAGGTCGGTCATCGGCGTAGCTCCCGCTTCAGTACCTTGCCGACAGGGTTGCGGGGCAAGGCCTCCCGCACGTCGAGCCGCTCCGGCAGCTTGTACGACGCGATCTTCTGCTCACGCAGGTGGGCGACGAGCTCGTCGAGGGTCAGCGAGGCCCCCGGCGCGAGCACGACGACCGCCGCGACCTTCTCGCCGAGCACCTCGTCGGGGTCACCGACGACCGCGACGTCGGCGACCGCCGGATGAGCCCCGATCAGGCCCTCCAGCTCCGCCGGGGCGATGTTCATCCCGCCCCGGATCACCAGGTCCTTGGCGCGGTCGAGGAACCGCAGGAACTGGCCGCGGTCCCCGGCGATCTCGAACAGGTCCCCGGTCTTGAGGTAGCCGTCCTGGTCGAACGGCTTCGTGCCGTTGAGGTAGCCCGCGAACACCGTCGGCCCGCCCAGGTACAGCTCCCCGGGCACCCCCGGTTCGACGACCTCCGCACCCGACACCGGGTCGACCAGCTTCACCGTGACCTGGCCGCCCAGCCGGGACGACCAGGTCACCCCGGGCGCGCCGTAGCGGGGGAAGAACTGGGCCCGCTCGGTCGGATCCGGGATGTCCTCCGGGCCGGAGAGCAGCCCGATGCCCTCGTTGGACCCGAAGAAGTTGATGACGCCGATCCCGAACCGGTCCTGCCAGCCACGCACCATCTCCGGCTGCAGCGGCACCGAACCCGACCCGATCCGGGTCAGCGCGGACGTCTCGATCGCCGCGCTCAGCCGGTCGTCGGAGAGCAGCAGCCAGAGCATCGCCGGCGGCGCCACCGTGTACGTGACGCGCTCCGACGCGATCTGACCGAGGAACACCCCGAGGTCGAACGGGTGGTGCTGGACGAGCACGCACCCGGTACGCAGCCACGGCAGGAACATGCCGTTGATGCCGGCCATGTTCACCATCGGGAACGGGTTGAGCAGCACGTCGTCGGCGACCATGCGGGGCGCGTCCACGGTGGCCCAGCAGATCGCCAGCCAGTCCAGATGGCACCGCGGCACCCCCTTCGGGGTGCTCTCGGTGCCCGAGGTCCAGCAGATCGTCAGGCAGTCGTTGGCGTCGTTCGGGTCGGCGGCCCGGTGCGCCGCCACCGCCGCCCGGTC
>NZ_BAAAGX010000007.1:50565-149146 GCF_039524755.1 Cryptosporangium japonicum | reverse complement strand
CCGCCGCCGGTACCCACGCGGCGCCCTCACCGGCCAGACCGAACGTCATCACGTGCTCGAGGGCCGGGAGCCGGTCGCGGACGGAGGCGACCTCGGCGGCCGGTGACCGGCCGCCGAACGTCGCCACCGTCACGTAGGCCCGGAACGACGCCTGCGCCGCCATCTCGGCGATCTCGCGCTCGCGGTACTGCATCGGCAGCGGCGAGACGATCACCCCGACCGTCCAGGCCGCGAGGTACACCTCGGCCAGCTCCACCGTGTTCGGCAGCTGGACGCCGAGGACGTCGCCGCGGCGCAGCCCGAGCTCGAGCAGCCGGGCCGCCAGCCAGGTCACCTCACCGTCCAGCTCGGACCAGGTCAGTCGCCGCGGTTCGCCGCCGAGCAGCGCGGCCCGGTTCGCCGGGTCGACGATCGCCAGGTGCTCACCGCGCTCGGCCACCCGGTCGCGGAACAGCTGGTCGACGGTCTCGTCGCTCCACCAGCCCCGGGCCTGGTAGTCGGCGACCGTGGCGGCCGGGTGCAGGCCCCGGCTCACTGGCCGTCCGAGATGTCGATGACGTCACCGGCCGACGTGAACCGCTTGGCGCCGGCCTGCCAGGTGTAGGGCTGGAACGCCTGGATGCCGAGCGACTTCTCCGGCGTCATCGTGAACGTGATGCCGTCGATGAACATCGGCGGCTGGTAGCTCTGGTTGCGCGCGGCCTGCATGATCGACGCCCGCGACAGGCCGTCCTTCGACTTCGCGGCGTTGGTGAACACGTCGACCATCAGGTCGCCGATCGCCCAGCCGTTGACCGTGTAGCTGTTGGTCGGGGAGTCGGCGCCGTTGGCCGCCGACTGCTTCAGGTACTCCTGCACGGCCGCGTCGGACGCGAACGCCTGGTCGGACGGGTCCTTGAGCCACTTGAGGATCTGCTGCTGGTCGGCGGCGGCACCGGCCGGTGCGTAGAGCGTCGCCCCGTCGGCGCAGTTCGAGGGCTGGATGACGGTCTCGGGCTTCCAGCCGACGCGGCCGATGGCCTGGGTCAGCGCGAGGCAGTCGGTGGTGACCCCGGCGTTGACCAGGATCGGCGCGGCCGACGCCTTCAACGCCGACGCGGCGGTGTTCGGGTCGGTCAGCGGCGCTTCCTTGGCGATCGTGAAGTTCGTGCCCTCGATCGCCTTCTTGAACCCGTTGGCGTAGCCCTGACCGGACTCGGTCTGGTTGGCGGCCAGCGCGACCTTCGCGCCCTGCGGGTACTTGGCCTTCAGCCCCTCGACGACGACCTTCATCTCGACCTCGGCCGACGGCAGGTACTCGGTGGTCCACGGGAACTTCGTCGCGTCGCGGTAGGCCGGCACGCTGGCCTGCGCGAACAGCAGCGGCACGCAGGCGTCGTTCTGGGCGTCGCTCATCGCGTCGAGCTGGCCGGAGCCGAACGTGTCGAGCACGTCGACCTTGTCCTTCTCGATCAGCTCACCGACGTTGGTGCGGGCCCGCTCCGGGTTGAACGCGTCGTCCTTCACGACGACCTGCAGTTTCACGCCGTCGATGCCGCCGGCCGCGTTGGCCACCGCGAAGCGGGCCTCCATGCCCTCGATGACGTTGCCGACCGCGTCGGCCAGCGGCCCGGACGTGGCGGCCGACCAGCCGACCTTGAGCGTCTCGGTGATCTTCTTCGTGGCGGCGTCCGGGTCGGCGCAGTTCTCGACGTCGAAGGCGCTCGACGAGCCGGTGGCGGTGTCGTCCTCGGAGCCGCTGTTGCTGCCGCAGGCGGAGAGCGCCACGGTGGCGACGACCAGGGGAATGAGGAGTCTGCGCTTCATTGCGTTTCCTTCCGGGGTGGGTCGTTGCGCGCCTCGGCGGGAGGGGGCCGAGGCGGAAGTCAGCGTTCGCGGAGGGCGGGATGGTCGGGTGGGAGCACGGTCACGACCGTGCGGATCAGCAGCCCGAGGCGACCGGCGATGCCCTCCGGCATCAGGAAGCACAGGGCGATCAGCACGGCGCCGAACAGGACGCCGGAGAGGGGCCCGGTCGTGAACGAGGAGGTGTAGTACGGCAGGAAGACGACGGCGAACGCGCCGATCAGCGGCCCGAACTGGGTGGCGACGCCGCCGAGCACCAGCCCGGTGACCAGCTCGATCGACTTCAGCAGCGTGAAGGAGCCGTCGGGGGAGAGCGCCCCGATGTACATCGTGAACAGCGCGCCGGCCAGGCCGGTGATCGCGCCGGAGACGCCGAACACCAGGATCTTCGTGCGGGCGACGCCGACGCCGCTGGCCGCGGCCGCGATCTCGTGGTCGCGGACCGTGCGCATCATCAGCCCGAACCGGCTGCGGATCAGCCCGCGGGCGAACAGCATCACGAGGACCAGCACGAACGCCGACAGCCAGAACATCCAGATGCCGCGCTGGGCGCGGACCAGCCCGGTCCACTCCGGCGGGGCCAGATACCGGGAGCGCACGACCATGCCGGCCGCGCCGCCGGTCAGGCCCTCCAGCCGGCGCACGATCTCCGGGAACGCCACCGCGACGGCCAGCGTGACCAGCGCCAGGTACAGGCCGTGGATGCGCAGTGACGGCAACCCGACCAGCAGCCCGAGCACGAACGTCAGCAGCATCGCGATCGGGATCGTCGCCAGCGGCGCGAATTCGAGCTGCACGATCAGCACCCCGGTGGTGTAGGCGCCGAGCCCGAAGAACGCCGAGTGCCCGATCGAGAGCAGCCCGGTGTACCCGGTGACCAGGTTCAGGCCGATGATCGCGATCGCCATGATGAACACCGAGGTGAACTGGCCGACGCGGAAGCTGGTCAGCTGGGACGCGGCGAGCAGCGCGAGGGCGGCCACGACGATCCCGGCGGCGCGGAGGCCGCGGTGCTCCCAGGAGCCCTCGACGATCGTGAACCGGGTCGTCGCGGCGGCCGGGCGGGTCTTCGCCGGAGCCGGCAGAGTCGTGGTCATACGCGCACCGTCCGGGCCGTGCCGAACAGGCCGTTCGGGCGGATGAACAGGATCGCGACGATGATCAGCAGCGCGGAGGTCTGCTGGAGCTCGCCGCCGATGAACGAGACGTAGCCCGAGAGCATGGCTTCGAGCACGCCGATCGTGATGCCGCCGACCACCGCGCCCTGGAGGCTGTCGAGCCCGCCGAACAGGGCCGCGGCCGAGGCGGCGATGAAGATGTGGAACATCGTGGTGAGGCCGAGCTGCTCGGGCGCCAGCGGTGTGACCAGCACACCGGCCAGCGCGCCGATCGCGCCGGACAGGCCCCAGCCGATCATCAGGATGCGGCTGGTGCGCACGCCGGCCAGCGCGGCCGACTCGGGGTTGGCGGCCACCGCACGCATGTGCAGGCCGATGCGGGTGCGCCGGAACAGCAGCGTCATCAGCACGACCAGGACGATCAGCGCACCCCAGACGCCCAGCGCGTCACCGTAGAGGCGGGCGCCGCCGACGCTGACGTAGTCCTCGAGGCCGTTCGGGAACGGGCTCGGCATGATCTTGGTCTCGGAGTTCCACAGCAGACCGGCGAGCGAGTTCAGCCCGGTGAACAGCCCCAGGGCGACGATCAGCACGGCCATGTCGTTCTTGCGCTGCACCGGCCGGATCAGTAACCGCTCGATCGCGGCGCCGAGCACGAACCCGACGATCAGTGCGGCGACGATCGCGATCCACACCGGTGCGTCCAGCGTCGTCAGCCACCAGGCGACGAACGTGGTGAACAGCGCGAGCTCACCCTGCGCGAAGTTGAGCGTGCCGGTGGCCCGGTAGACCACGACCAGCGCGAGCGCGAGCAGGGCGTAGACCGACCCGTTGGTGAGGCCGGCCAGGAGACGTTCGACGAAGAGCTCCACGGGGTGCTCCTAATAACCGAGGTAGGCGCCGCGGACGGTGTCGTCCTCGCGGAAGCGCTCGACGGGGCCTTCAGCGGCGATGGTGCCCACTTCCAGCAGGTAGACGGTGTTCGCGATGTCCATCGCGAGTTCGGCGTTCTGCTCGACGATCAGCAGCGCGGTGCCGTCGGTGCGGTTGATCTCGGCCAGGGTGGCGAACAGTTCCTGCACGACGATCGGGGCGAGGCCGAGGCTCGGTTCGTCGCAGAGCAGCAGCGTGGGGCGGCTCATCAGGGCCCTGGCCACCGCGAGCATCTGCTGTTCGCCGCCGGAGAGCGTGCCGGCTTTCTGGTGGGCGCGGCGGGCCAGCACCGGGAAGACCTCGCACCAGCGGTCGATGTCGGCGGCGATCCCCTTCTGGTCCTTCCGGACGGCGGCGCCGACACGCAGGTTGTCGAGCACCGAGATGTCGAGGGTGCCGCGGCCCTGGGGGACCAGGCTGATGCCCTGGCGCACGATCTCGTCGGGGCGGCGGCCGAGCGGCCGGCCGTCGACGGTGACCGAGCCGCGGCGGCCGATCAGGCCCGCGAGCGCACGCATCGTCGTGGTCTTCCCGGCGCCGTTGGCGCCCAGGACGACGACCACGTCGCCCTTCTCGACGGTCATCGAGATGCCGTGCAGCACGTCCCGCCCGCCGTACCCGGCGGTGAGGTCCGTGACTTCGAGCAGGCTCATCGCGCGGCCTCCGTGGCTTCCGGCCGCGCGTCGGATTCAGCGGCTTCCGGCCGTGCGTCGGATTCCGTGGTTTCCGGGCGGGCGCCGGACTTGGCGCGGCCCAGGTAGGCGGCGACCACGGCGTCGTCCTCGCGGACGCCGGCGGGGGTGCCGTCGTAGATCTTCTGGCCGAAGTCGAGCGCGACGACGTGGTCGCTGATGCCGAGGACCAGGCCCATGTGGTGCTCGACGAGCAGCGCGGCGAACCCGTACTCGTCGCGCAGCGAGACCAGGAGGCGGCCGAGTTCGTTCACCTCGCTGTGGGTGAGCCCACCGGCCGGTTCGTCGAGCAGCACCAGGCGCGGCCCGGCCATCAGCGCGCGGGCCAGCTCGACCCGCTTGAGCGTGCCGAACGGCAGCCCGGCGGCGGGCCGCCCGGCCACGTCGACCAGGTCGAGCCGCTCGAGGATCTCCCACGCGCGGGCCCGGGCGCCCGTGCGGCTGCGCGCCAGCCCGCCGGCGAGCGTGTTCTCGAAGACGGTCAGGGTGCCGAACAGCGCGAGGTTCTGGAACGTGCGGGTGATGCCGGTGCCGGCGAGCCGGTGCGGCGGGGTGGTGAGCAGGTCCCGGCCGTCGAAGCGGATCGTGCCCGCCGTCGGCCGGTAGATGCGGGTGATGCAGTTGAACAGCGTGGTCTTGCCGGCGCCGTTCGGGCCGATCAGCCCCAGGATCTGGCCGGGCTCGACCTCGAACGTGACCCCGTCGAGCGCCCGCACCCCTCCGAAGTGAATGGCCACCTCGTTGACCTGCAGCAAGGCGCCTCCCTGGTGACACTTCAGTTAACGGTGTGATACGGATTACTACAGGAAACAGAGCTACTCGTCAACGATGCGGAGGCCGCCCGTGGATCCCACTGCGCTGGACACTCTGGTGGCGAAGCAGGACATCCATGACCTGCTCGTTCGCTACCTCCGGGCGATCGACCGGGGTGACGTCGCCACCCTCGCCGCCTGCTATCTGCCGGGCGCCACCGAGGACCACGGCGGGCTGTTCGCCGGCCCGGCGAGCGACTACGTCGCCTCGGTGGAACGCACGATCACCCACCCCAAGGCCGTCAGCACGCACGCGCTGACGAACGTCCTGGTCGACGTGGACGGCGACACGGCACGCGCCGAGTCGTACGTGCTGGCGTTCGCGCGCGTCCGGCGCCCGGACGGCCGCATCGGCGACACGCTGACCTCGGCGCGAATGATCGACGACCTGGAGCGGGTCGACGGCCGCTGGGGCATCCGGCACCGCGCGCTGCGCTGGGACTGGAACCACGACATGGAGCCGTCCGAGGGCTGGGTGTTCGGCCTGCTCGGCGACGTCGAGGCCCTGTCGCGCAGCGAGAAGTACCCGACCGACGTGCTGTACCAGGGGAGCCGGGCATGAGCGTTCTTCGTGGGGTCCCGGTCGCCGGCGCGAACGTCGTCGTCACCGGCGCGAACCGGGGGATCGGGCTCGCGTTCGTGCAGGAGGCGCTGGCCCAGGGCGCGGCCACGGTCTACGCGGGCGTCCGCGATCCCGCCACCGCCCCGGAGGGCACCACGCCGGTCCGGCTCGACGTGACCTCGGACGCCGACGTGGAGGCCGCCGCGCGGACCTGCGGGAACGCGACGATCGTCGTCAACAACGCCGGGCTCTTCACCGGCAACCGGCTCGTCGAGGCCGGCGACCTCGACGCCGCCCGCGCCGAGATGGAGGTCAACTACTTCGGCGTGCTGCGGATGACCAGGGCGTTCGCGCCGGTGCTGGCCCGGGCCGGGCACGGCTCGTTCGTCAACGTGCTGTCGGTGGCGGCGATCGCCCCGACCGCGTTCATGGGCGGGTACTCACCGTCGAAGGCCGCCGCGCTCAACCTCGGCGGCATCGCGCGGGCCGAGCTGGAGCGGTACGGCATCACGGTGACGTCGCTGATCGTCGGATCGGTCGACACGCGGATGGCCGCGCACGTGGAGGGCACGAAGGAGAACCCGCGGGAGATCGCCCGCACCGGGCTGGCCGCGATGACCCGCGGCGAGTGGACGTGCGACACCGACACGCTCGCGGTCGAGTCGCGGGCGCGCCTGGCCCGCGACCCGGTGCGCTACGAGAAGAGCCTGGGCAAGCTGCTGTACGCCGCCGAGCTGCGGACCGGCAAGTGACGATCCGGGTGGCCCAGTGGGCCACCGGTGCGGTCGGCAAGACGATCCTGCGGGGCATCCTCGACCGGCCCGACCTGGAGCTGGTGGCGCTGCTGGTCTACGGCGGGAGGAAGGTCGGGCGCGACGCCGGGGACATCGCGCGGCGGCCGCACACCGGGGTGTCGGCCACCCGCGACGTCGCCGACGTGATCGCCGCCGCGCCCGACGTCGTCGTGCACGCGCCGCGGCTGCAGATCCCGTACGAGAAACACGACGCGGACCTGGTGCGCCTGCTCGAGGCCGGCATCAACGTCGTCACGACCGCCGGTCAGCACTTCCCCCGGGCCCACGGCTCGGCCCGCGAACAGCTCTTCCTCGACGCGTGCCGGGCCGGCGGCAGCACGCTCTACGGCGTCGGCATCAGCCCCGGCGTGATCGGGGAGCGGCTCACGCTGGCGCTCACCGGAGCCAGCGTCACGCTGGACCGGATCACGATCGACGAGGTGCTCGACGCGCGCTCGATGCCCGACCCCGACTTCCTGTTCACGGTGATGGGGATGGGGTCGGACCCGGCGTCGCTGGACGGCTCCGGGCCGCTGCCGACGCTCTACGGGCTGCTGTACCGGGAGACGATCGCGTTCGTGTGCGAGCGGCTGGGCGTGGTGGTCGACGACATCGTGCCCGACCACCGCATCGTGCCGGCGTCGCGTGACCTCACGGTCGCGGCCGGGCCGATCGCGGCCGGCACGGTCGGCACCACCGAGTGGCGGTGGCACGCGCTCGTCGGCGGGGAACCGTTCCTGACGCTCGCGATCATCTGGACCTGCGAACCGGACCGGCCCGAGTACGCCGGGCGTGACCACTGGCGCATCCACCTCGAGGGCAAGCCGGAGATCATCATGACCCTCAACCTGGTCGAACCCTCCGAGGAGGGCGTGCGCACGACCGCCGCCCAGTACGTCACCGCCGGCCCCGCGTTGCGCGCGATCGAGCACGTGGTCGCGGCGCCCCCGGGGATCTTCGCCGCTCCGGTGTTCGGGGCGTACGACGCGACCAGGGCCGCGCGGCCGGTCCACGCGGAGGGGGCGCGATGACCGTGGTGCTGCTGCCCACGCCGGCCGAGTACGCCGACCCGCACTACGCGCTGCACGCCGACGGCACCCGGATCGAGCGGCTCGAGGACATTCCGCGGCGGCGGGCGGCGGCGACGCCCGCGGCGTCGGCCGTGCGTACCGCCACCGCGACCACGACGTACGCGGAACTGGACCGCGACGCCAGCCGGGTGGCCAACGCGCTGATCGACGCCGGCGTCGGGCCCGGCGACCGGGTCGCGTACCTGGGGGAGAACTCCGCGCAGTTCCTCGCGACGCTCTACGGCGCGAGCAAGGCCGGTGCGATCCCGACCGCGCTGAACTTCCGGCTGGCCCCGCCGGAGGTCGAGTACATCCTGGGCGACGCCGAACCGGCCGCGATCGTGCTCGGTCACGGCCACGAGCACCTGGCGGCCACCGCGCGCGACGCCGGGGTCGGCCTGGTCGTGACGCTCGCCGGCCCGGACGGCTACGACGCCTGGGTCGCGGCGGCGTCCGACGTCGACCCGGGGTACGCGCGGGACCCCGGCGAGACCGCGCTGATGTTCTACACGTCGGGCACCACCGGTCACCCCAAGGGCATCGAGCTGACCGGCGCGAACCTCGGCCAGGCCGTCGCGGCCATGCACTACCTGCTGGAGCTGGACACCACGTCGGTGGCCCTGGCGCCGGTGCCGTTCTTCCACGTCTCCGGCCTGGGTCTGGCCCTGGTCGCGGCGATCAACGGCGCGGAGCTCCTGCTGCGCAACCCCACCTCGCCGGCCGACCTCTGCACGATCCTGCAGGAGTACCGCGTCTCGCACGCGGTCGCGGTGCCCACCGTGATCCAGTTCCTGCTGACCCTCCCCGAGGTGCGCACCGGCGACTGGAGCGCGCTGAAGTACCTGGTCTACGGTGCCTCGCCGATGCCGGAACCGGTGCTGCGCGAGGCGACCGCGGTGTTCGGCTGCAAGTTCCTGCAGTCCTACGGGCTCACCGAGTCCACCGGCGGCGTCACGATGCTGAGCCCGGCCGACCACCGCGAGGCGCGCAAGCTGCGTTCGGTCGGGCAGCCGATGCCGAACGTCCCGGTGCGGATCGTCGACCCGGCCACGCTGGTGGACGTGCCGCCCGGCGTCCGCGGCGAGGTGCTCATCGGCGGCGGTCACGTGATGCGCCGCTACTGGCGCAACCCGGCCGCGACCGAGGCCGCGATCACGCCGGACGGCTGGCTGCGTACCGGCGACGGCGGCTCGTTCGACGAGGACGGCTACCTCTACCTGCACGACCGCCTCAAGGACATGATCGTCTCCGGCGGCGAGAACGTGTACCCGGCCGAGGTGGAGAGCGTCCTGACCGGACATCCGTCGGTCGCGCACGTCGCGGTGGTGGGCGTGCCGTCGTCCCGGTGGGGCGAGACGCCGCTGGCGGTCGTCGTCCCCGCCGCCGGGCGCACCGTCGACGCCGCGGAGCTGATCGCCTGGGCCCGCGAGCGCATGGCGCACTACAAGTGCCCGTCCGACGTGGTGGTCGTCGACGCTCTTCCGCTGACCGCCAGCGGAAAGGTACTGAAGACGTCCCTCCGTAGCCGGTACGGAGGCGCCGGGCGCTGATCGTTGCGACGATCGGAGCATGACCGGCTACCTCACCGACCCGACCGCCTCGGCGGAGAGCGACGCGCTCTTCGCCGAGGACGAGGCCGACCTCGGCTACGTGATGAACACGACGCGCCTGTGGGCCCACGACCCGGCGGCCGAACGCGGCCTGTTCGCCCTGCTGGGCCAGGTCACCGCGGGCACGTCGCTGGACTTCCGCCGCCGCGCGATCCTGGTCTCGGCGACCGCGTCGGCGTTCGGCGACCCGTACTGCTCGCTGGCCTGGGGTTCCCGTCTGGCCGGCGTCGCGGGCGACGACGTGGCCGGCGCGGTGCTCTCCGGCGACGACTCCGGCCTGCCGGCCGCCGACCAGGCGATGGCCCGCTGGGCCCGCCGCGTGGCCCGCGCCCCCCACGCCACCACGGCCACCGACGTCGACGAGCTGCGCGAGGCCGGTTTCCCGGACGCGGAGATCTTCGCGATGACCGTCTTCGTCGCGCTGCGGCTGGCCTTCTCCACCGTGAACAACGCCCTCGGCGCCACCCCCGACGACCGCCTGCGCGCCGACGCCCCGCCGGCCGTCCGGGCCGCGATCCCCCGCTGAACCACGGCCCCTATCGCGGGGGTATCCGGAAGCGCATACCCGGTCGCAACGCCGCGCTGGCTTGACTGCCCGCATGAGCCGAATCGCGATTTACGGGTGCGGGCCGGACGAGGCCGCGGCGTTCCGGGCGGCGGCGCCCCGGTACGGGATGGAGCCGGTCGTCATCGAGGCGCCGGTCGCCGCGGAGAACAGCGGGCTGGCCGCCGGGAGCCGGTGCGTCAGCGTCGGTCACCGGACGCGGCTGACCGGGCCGGTGCTGGCGGCGTTGAGCCGCGCCGGCGTCGGCTACGTCTCGACCCGCAGCGTCGGGGTCGACCACATCGACACCGGGTTCGCCCAGCGGGTCGGGATCACGGTCGGGACGGTGGCCTACTCGCCCGGCAGCGTGGCCGACTACACCGTGATGCTGATGTTGATGGCCCTGCGCGACGCCAAGTCGACGGTGCTGCGTGCCGAGGTCCACGACTACCGGCTGAACGAGGCGCGCGGGCGGGAGCTGCGTGACCTCACGGTCGGCGTGGTCGGCGCCGGGCGCATCGGGTCGGCGGTGATCACCCGGCTGGCCGGCTTCGGCGGCCGGATCCTCGTCCACGACGTGGCCGCGGCGGACTCGGTGCCGCTCGACGAGCTGCTGCGCGCGAGCGACGTCGTGACGCTGCACGTGCCGCTCACCGCCGCGACCCGCCACCTGCTCGACCGGACCCGGCTCGAACGCTGCAAACCGGGCGTGGTCCTGGTCAACACGGCCCGCGGCGCGCTGCTCGACACCGAGGCGCTGCTCGCCGCGCTGGAGAGCGGCCGGGTCGCCGGCGCCGCACTGGACGTCGTCGACGGGGAGGACGGCATCTTCTCCACCGACCGGCGGAACGACCCGATCGGGCACAAGGCGCTGCTGCGCCTGCAGGAGCGGCCGAACGTCATCGTCAGCCCGCACACCGCCTACTACACCGACCACGGTCTGCGTGACGTCGTCGAGAACACCCTGGTCAACTGCCGGAACTTCGGAAGCGGGGAACAGTGAAGGTCGGAATCCTCTTCGGAGGTGCCTCGGAGGAGCACGCCGTGTCGGTCAAGTCCGCGCGGGAGGTCGCGAAACACCTCGACCCGGCGAAGTACGAGCCGGTCTGGGTCCGGATCACCCCGGAGGGCGGCTGGCGGTGGTGCGACGGGCCGGACGCGGACGACGGGGCGAAGGCCGTGCTCTCCCCGGACCGCGGCGACCACGGACTGCTCGTCGACGGGCGCGGCCCGGTGCGGCTGGACGTGGTGCTGCCGGTGCTGCACGGCCGGTTCGGCGAGGACGGCGCGGTGCAGGGCCTGCTGGAGCTCTCCGGCATCCCGTACGTCGGCTGCGACGTGCCGAGCTCCGCGCTCGCCATGGACAAGTCGCTCGCGTACACCGTCGCCCGCGCCGCCGGGATCGGCACGCCGGAGTTCCGGGTGCTCACCGACGACGAGAAGCTCGACGGGCTCACCTGGCCGCTGTTCGTGAAGCCGGCCCGGTCCGGGTCGTCGTTCGGCGTCAGCAAGATCGAGCACCCCGACGAGCTGCCCGACGCGGTGCGTGCGGCCCGGCGGTTCGACAGCAAGGTGCTGGTCGAGGCGGCCGTCGCCGGTCGCGAGGTCGGGTGCGCGGTGCTGGGCGACGACCCCGACCTGATCGTCGGCGAGCTGGACCGGGTCGCGCTCTCGCACGGGTTCTTCCGGATCCACCAGGAAGAGACACCGGAGACCGGGTCCGAGAACGCGACGTTCGTCGTCCCCGCCGACCTCTCCGACGTGTCCCGTGCGCTGGTCCGGCGGACCGCGACCACCGTGTACCGCGCGCTCGGCTGCCGGGGCCTGGCCCGCGTCGACCTGTTCCTGACCGACGCCGGCACGGTCGTGCTCAACGAGGTCAACACGCTGCCCGGGCTCACCTCGTACAGCCGCTACCCACGCATGATGGCCGCCGCGGGGTTACCGCTGCCGGCCGTGCTGGACCGGCTGATCACGCTGGCGCTGGCCCGATGAGCAACCGGTTCGTGTTCGTCGACGAGTTCGTGCCCGGCATCCGCTGGGACGCCAAGTACGCCACCTGGGACAACTTCACCGGCCGGCCGCTGGACGGGTACCTGGCCAACCGCATCGTCGGCACCACCGCGCTGTGCGAGGCGCTGGACCGCGCCCGGGTGGAGGCCGAGTCGTCCGGGTTCGGGCTCCTGCTCTGGGACGGCTACCGGCCCCAGCGCGCGGTCGACGCGTTCCGGCGCTGGTCGGAGAAGCCGGAGGACGGCCGGACGAAGCAGCGGCACTACCCGAACATCGACCGCGCGGACATGTTCACCCAGGGGTACGTGGCCGCCCGGTCCGGGCACAGCCGTGGGAGCACCGTCGACCTGACGCTGTTCCACCGGGTCGGCGGGGACCTCGCCGCGATGGGCGGCGACCACGACCTGATGGACGTGGTCTCCCACCACGGAGCGGCCGGGATCGCGGCGCCCGAGACGACCAACCGCCTGATCCTGCGCTCGATCATGGAGGCCTGCGGTTTCCGCGCCTACGAGAGCGAGTGGTGGCACTACACGCTGGTCGACGAACCGTATCCGGAGACCTATTTCGACTTCCCGATCACGGTCGGTCGCGGGGTAGCCGGACCGTGACGCGCAGGCCGCCGCCGTCGCGTGGGTCGAGCCGGAGCGTCCCGTCGTGGGCCCGCACGATGCTCTTCACGATGGCCAGCCCGAGACCGGCGCCGGCCTGGTCGGTGTGCACGCGCGCGGTACCGCGGGTGAACCGCTCGGTGAGCGTGGCGACCAGCTGCCGGCCGAGGACGTCGCCGGTGTTCTCCACGGTGAGCACGACGGACCCGCCGTCGACGGCGGTGCGCACCAGCACGGTGCCGTCCGCGGGCCGGTTGTGCACGATCGCGTTGTGCAGCAGGTTCGTCGTGAGCTGCAGCAGGAGCGCGGGCGAGCCGAGGGTGGGGGTGACGTCCCCGGTCGTCACCACGCGCACCCCGTTCTTCTCGGCCAGCGGCAGGAGCGTCTCGCCCGCCTCCTCGGCGAGCAGCGACAGGTCGACCGCCTCGCGGGTGAACACGCGCTGGTCGGTGCGGCTGAGCAGCAGCAACGCCTCGGTGAGCTCGATCGCCCGGCCGTTGACGGCGCGGAGACGGTCGTCGAGCTCACCGGCGCGGCGCCCGGGATCGCTGCGGGCGACGTCGAGGAGGGTCTGCATGATCGCCAGCGGGGTCCGCAGTTCGTGGGACGCGTTGGCGGCGAACCGCTGCTGCTCGGCGACGTCGGCCTCGATCCGGGCGAGCATCGCGTCGAAGCTGTCGGCGAGTTCGCGGAACTCGTCCGAGCGGCCCTCCAGCTCGATCCGGTGCGACAGCGACCCGCTCGCCGCCCGGCGGGTCGCGGCGGTGATCCGGGCCAGCGGGGCGAGCATCCGCCCGGCCAGGATCCAGCCGCCGATCAGCCCGAAGACCAGCAGGAACACCATCACCTGGGCGGCGCGGGGAAAGAACGCGACCTGCAGGGCGTAGCGGGTGGGGCCCATCAGGGGCCGGTGGCCCGGCGGGTCGGGAACGTAGCGCAGCAAGAACACCCACACCGCGCCGAGCAGCAGGACCCCCGCGACCATCAGGAAGCCGGCGTAGCTGAGCGTGAGCTTCATCCGGACGCTCAACCCGGGTCTCCTAGCCATCGATGCGGTAACCGACGCCCGGCACGGTGGCGATCACCCACGGCTCGCCGAGCCGCTTGCGCAGCGCCGAGACCGTGATGCGCACCGCGTTGGTGAACGGGTCGGCGTTCTCGTCCCAGGCCCGTTCGAGCAGGTGCTCGGCGCTGACGACGCCACCCTCGGCGGCCAGCAGCACCTCGAGGACCGCGAACTGTTTGCGGGTGAGCGCGACGTAGCGGCCGTCGCGGTAGACCTCGCGCCGGAACGGGTCCAGGCGCACGCCCGCGAGCTCACGCACCGGCGGACGGCGGTACGCGCGGCGCCGGTCGAGCGCGCGCAGCCGCAGCACCAGTTCGCGTAGCTCGAACGGCTTGGTGAGGTAGTCGTCGGCGCCGAGCGCGAAGCCCGACGTCTTGTCGTCGAGGCGGTCGGCCGCGGTGAGCATCAGGATCGGCGTGTCGCGGCCCGAGGAGACGATGTGCTCGGCGATCTCGTCACCGGACGGGCCGGGCACGTCGCGGTCGAGGACGGCGATGTCGTACTGGTTGACGCCGAGCAGCGCCAGCGCGGTGTCGCCGTCACCGGCCACGTCGGCCGCGATCGCCGCCAGCCGCAGCCCGTCGCGGATCGCCTCGGCCAGGTAGGGCTCGTCCTCGACGAGGAGTACACGCATGCTCTCAACCTACGAGCCGGCGCCTATCTTTTCCGTATCAGGAGCTCGGCGAGCAGGTCGCCGGCGGCGTCGAGGATCTCCCGGTCACCGGTGATCGACAGTCGGCGGCTCGGCCACCCGCGGCCGCGCCGAGTTCGCCGGACGCGGCCGGTCGGGGCGGTCAGTCGGGGCTCACGCCGGTGATCGTGAGGTGCAGCAGGCGGCGGGACTCGGCGGCGCGGTCCGGGTGGTGCTCGGTGGCCAGCGCGATGCCGGTGACGAGCGTGAGCAGGTCGGCGATCGTCACCCCGGGCGTCAGCGTGGCCGCGGCCCGGCGCACCAGCGGGTCACCGGCCCGGGTGAGCCGCGCCGTGGCGCAGTGCTCGTGGGGTTCGCCCGGGTCGGCGACGTGATCGCGGTTGAGGGCCTCGGCCACGCCCCGGGTGGTGGCGGCGAACGCCAGCACGGCGTCGAGCCAGTCGATCAGCGCGGCGCGGGGATCGGGCCGGTCGGCCAGCTCGCGCGCCCGCACGTCCAGCGCGTCGATCCGGGTGCGGAAGACCGCCTCGAGCAGGGCGTGCCGGGTCGGGAAGTGCCGCCGGACGGTGCCGGACCCGACCCCGGCGGTGCGGGCGATCTGCTCCAGCGACGCGTCGGCACCCTGCTCGGCGACGGCACGCGCGGCCACGTCCAGGAGCAGCGCGTAGTTGCGTCGGGCGTCGGCTCGCACCGGCACTCCTCTCGGTTGCTAAGTGGCGGACCCCGCCGTATCTTAGCCACAGAGAAACGGCGGGCCCCGCCGTTTACGGGATCCGAAGGAGGAGCGCGATGTCCGCTCCCGTTCTTGTCGTCGGCGCGACCGGACAGCAGGGCGGCGCGACCGCCCGTGCGCTGCTCGCGGCCGGCGTCGGTGTGCGTGCGCTGGTGCGCGACCCGGCGAAGGCCGACGCCGTCGCCGCGCTCGGCGCCGAACCGGTGATCGGCGACCTGCGCGACCGAGCCTCGCTGACCGCCGCGGTGGACGGCGTCCGCGCGGTGTTCTCGATCCAGATGGCCGAGGTCAAGGACGGCGCCTACGACTTCGACGGCGAACTGCGGCAGGCCACGAACCTGATCGGGGCCGCCAGGGCCGCCGACGTCGCGCAGTTCGTGCACACCTCGGTGTCCGGATCGGACCGGCTGGCGAGCGCACCCGGCTACGAGACCGGCCGGTGGGCCCCGATGGAGCCGTACTACGCCGCCAAGACCGGCATCGAGAACCGGGTGCGCGACGCCGGGTTCCGGTACTGGACGCTGGTCAAGCCGGCGTTCTTCATGGAGAACTTCCTGCCCTCGGCGCGCTACCTGCTGCCGCGCGGCGTCGAGGGCGGCATCGCGACCGTGCTGCGGCCGACCACCCACCTGTCGCTGGTGGCCGTCGACGACATCGGGGCGACGGTCGCCGCCGCGGTCGCCGACCCGCCGCGCTTCCACGGCGTCGAGCTGGAACTGGCCGGCGACTACCGGTCGATGACCGAGATCGCCGCGGTGCTCTCCCGCGCGGTGGGTGTGCCGTTCACCGCGCCGGACCTGACCGAGGCCGAGGCGCTGGACGCCGGGATGCCGCCGTACGCCGGGTTGTCGCACGAGCTCCTGAACGAGGCCGGGCAGCCCGCGCGCCCCGAGTTCGCCCGCGCGCTAGGAATCCCCGTCACCTCGTTCGACACCTGGGCCGGCGAGCGCATGGCGGCGGCGTCGGCGTAGCACGAACCAGCCCGCGACGAGCACGACCACGAGCGCTCCGACGTACCACTGGTAGCGGCGCAGCGTGGCCTCGACCTCGGAGAGATGGCCGCCGACCAGGTAGCCGGCGGTCGTCCAGGTGCCGGCCCAGAGCGCGGCGCCGAGCGCCTCGAACGTGGCGTAGCGCCGCCACGGCATGCCGGTGGCCCCGGCCACCAGGCCGCCGAGCTGGCGCATTCCGTCGACGAACCGCGCGATCGTCACGACCACCGACCCGCGCCGCGACAGGAACGCCTCCACGCGTTCGAGGCGCGTCTCGGTGAGGCGCACGTACCGGCCGAACCGCAGGATCAGCGGCCGGCCGCCCTTCCGGCCGATCCAGTAGCCGATGTTGTCGCCGATCACGGCCGCGGCGAACGCGACCAGGCCCACGCCGACGACGTTCAGCTTCCCGGTTCCCGCCAGGCCCGCGGCCAGCACGACCGCGGTCTGCCCGGGAGCCGGGATCGCGAAGCCCTCGACCAGCACCAGCACGGCCAGGCCCAGGTAGCCGTAATCGCTGACCAGAGCGGTGATTCCGTCCATCGTCCCTCCCGCGGGAACGATAGCGGGCGCCGTCGAGGGATCCCCCCGTCCACCCGGAGGATCAGGGCACCGTGTCCTCAGTGGCGCGTTCCCGGCGTGCGGTGCCGCCCTAACCTGGACCCATGAGCCGGGAGCTGTCGTGGGACGGGTGTGTCAACGTTCGTGACCTCGGTGGGCTGGGGCGGGTGCGGCCCCGGGCGGTCGTCCGCATGGAGGCGCCGACCACGCTGAGCGCCGCGGGCTGGGCGGCGGCCTGGGACCACGGCGTCCGGACGGTCGTCGACCTGCGTTCCGCCGAGGAGTGCGACCCGGACGTCGCGCCCCGGCCGGCGGGCATCACCACCGTGCGGGTGCCGCTGGAGCCGATCGGGACGCCGTTCCACGACCACTGGGTGGCGATCGACAACCTGGCCTCGCCGCTGTACTACCCGGCGATGCTGGCCGAGCACCCGGAGCCGGTGGTCGCGGCCGTCCGGGCGGTCGCGACCGCGGCGCCCGGTGGGGTGGTGATCCACTGCGCGGGGGCAAGGACCGCACCGGGCTGGTGACGCTGGTGCTGCTCGCGCTGGCCGGCGCCACCCCGGACGAGATCGCGGACGACTACCTGATGACGTTCGAGCGGATGGCCGAGCGGTACGCCGCGCTCGGCCATCCCGACGTGCTGGGCCGGGTCCGCCGGCTGCTCGCCGAGCACGGCACCACGGTCGAGGCGTCGCTCGCGTCCACCGTCGCCGGGCTCCGGATGCCGGATTTCCTGCGCGACAACGGGCTTCCCGACGCCGAGCTCGCGGCGCTGCGCGCCCGCCTGCTCAGCTGACCGTGAAGCGGACCCCGTTGATCTCCACCGGCTCCGGTGCCGGGCCGGGCGCGCGCAGCTCGACGGCGGCCAGCATCGTGCGCGGCCCCTCGGCGAACCGCACGGTCCGGGTGCCGAGCCGCAGCTGCCCGCCGGTGACGTCGGCGTCGAACACCGCGCCCCAGCGGCGGGCCTGGGCAGCCGGGTCGGGCGAGTGCAGCGTCACCCCGCGGACGTCGTCGATCACCGGGGCCGGCGGCTCGACGACCGGGATGTCGTCCCAGAACCAGGCCGACGGGTCTCCGATCTCGTCCAGCTCCACGAGCAGCCCCATGTCCCGCGGGTGCAGCTGCACGATCCGGCGGCCGTAGGCCTCCAGGTCGGCGGCGAGGCGGACGCCGTCGGCGAGGGCGCGGTCCACGAACGGCTGCACCAGCGGCACCTGGATCGACACCGCGTATCCGCCGCCACCGCCGCCCTTGCGCAGCCAGTTCGCGAGCGACACGTCGTCGCGCAGCGGGGCGACGACCTCCAGGTGGGCTTCGCTCCCGACCCGGATCGTCTCGTCGGCCAGGCCGATGTCGTCGAGCAGCGGGTCGGCGAACCCGGGCGCCAGCCCGAACGTCTCCCGGAGCTGTTTGCCGGTCACCTCGGCGTCGGACGCGCCCAGCACGACCTGCCGGAGAATGGGGAAAGTCATGAGATCGCCCTCTCGCGTCCGGCCCAGTACGGTTCGCGCAGCTGCCGTTTGAGCAGCTTCCCGGACGGGTTGCGCGGGAGGTCGGCCACGACCTCCACCGACGTCGGGCACTTGTAGTGCGCCAGCCGTTCCCGGCAGTGCGCGATGATCGCCGCGCCGTCGACCGCGGCCCCGGCCCGCGGCACCACCACCGCGAGCGGCGTCTCGCCCCACCGCTCGGACGGCACCCCGATCACCGCCACCTCGAGCACGTCGGGGTGCGCCATGATCGCGTTCTCGACCTCGGCCGGGTACACGTTCTCGCCGCCCGAGCTGATCATGTCCTTGATCCGGTCGGCGAGGAACAGGTAGCCGTCCTCGTCCAGGTAGCCGGCGTCCCCGGTGCGGAACCAGCCGCCGGGAAAGTACGCTCCGGCCTCGCCGCGCTTCCAGTAGCCCGGGGTGACGGCCGGGCCGCGGGTCACGACCTCACCGGTGGTGCCGGCCGGCACCGGCTCACCCGTCACCGGGTCGACCACCGCCACGTCGACGCCGGGCACGGCCCGCCCCGCCGAGCGCAACGTCGACCCGGCCCCGACCACGTGGTCGTCGGCGCCCAGGATCGTCGTCACGCCGATCGTCTCGGTGAGCCCGTAGCTCTGCGCGAGCTTCGCCCCGAACACCGTCTGCGCGCCCACCATCACCGACTCGGAGATCGGCGAGCCGCCGTAGACGACCCACTCGACGCTCGAGTAGTCCGCCGCCGACGCCTCCGGCGAGGAGATGAACAGCTGCATCACGGTGGGCACCATGATCACGTGGGTGGCCCGGTGCCCGACGATCGAGGTGATCAGCCCGGCCGGGGTGACCTCGGTGAACTGGACGATCCGGCCGCCCGCGGCGAGCGCGATGAGCGACCAGCCGCCGGCCGCGATGTGGTAGTAGGGCGTCGGGACGAGGCTGACCGAGGCCGACGACACGTCGAACTGGGTGCCGAACGCGCCGACCGCCCAGAGGAACCCGGCGACCGTCGTCATGACGCCTTTCGGGCGGCCGGTGGTGCCGGAGGAGTACATGATGCTGAACAGGTCGTCGCCGGTGGAGTCGCGGTGCGGGTCGTCGGCCGGTGCGGCGGCCACGAACTCCTCGTAGGTGGAGCCAAGCACCAGCCGGAGCCCGGCGAACGACGCCGGCACCAGGGGCACCAGGTGTTCCTCGACCAGCAGCGCGGCCGGGGTCACGTCGTCGAGGATCCACTCCACCTCCGGCGCGGCCAGCCGGAAGTTCATCGGCACGACGACCAGCCCGGCCTTCGCGGCGGCGAAGAACAGTTCCCAGTACTCGGTGGCGTTGCGGGCCAGGTACGCGACCCGGTCGCCGGGCGCCAGACCGGCGTCGATCAGGCCGGAGGCCAGCGCGTTGGAGCGCCGGTCCAGCTCGCCGTGGGTGACGTTGCGGCCGTCGCCGACGACGGCGGGCGCGTCGGGGGTCGACCGGGCGGTGGTGCGGAGAAGGTCGGCGAGGCTCTCGGCGTTCGCGACGGCATCGGCGACGGGGTTGGAGGGACTGCTCATGCCTCTCCTTTGAAGCGTTGAGTCAAACGATCCGGACGTCACGTCGGTGCACGACGGTGCTGCACTGGTCGCAGCGGAACTGCGGGTCGAACTCGGCACCGCAGGTGGTGTGGGTCTCCAGCAGCGCCGGGCCCTCGGGGGAGCGGAACCAGCGCTGGCTCCACTGCAGGGCGGTGGCCACGACCGGGAAGAACGCCCGACCTTTCTCGGTGAGGTGGTATTCGGCCCAGTCGGGCCGCTTGTCGTTCTGGGTCGCGGCCAGCACGTCGATCGCGACGAACGCCCGGAGCCGGTCGGCGACGAGCGTCGGCGGCGCGGACAGGGCCTTCTCGAAGTCGGTGAACCGGGTGATGCCCCGGAACGCGGCCCCGATCAGCGCGGACGCCCACCGGTTGCCGAGGATCGTCATCGTGTCGGGGAACAGCCCGGCGGCGCCGCTGACCTGTTCGGAGTCCCAGCGCCGGCGGGTGGAGGCCTCCGGCACCGAGCGGGCCCAGTTGCCCGACGGCCCCCACTCCGCGGCGATCTCGCGCGCGGCCGCGGGTTTGCCGCACGACGCGCAGGACAGGACCGGGGCGAACTCCCGTTCGCAGACGGTGTGCACCATCCGCGGCAGGTCGTGCCCCGGTACCCACTTCCGCTCCCAGTCCCAGATCGCGAGCATGAACGGCCAGAGCGACCGGCTGCGCGGTGTGGTGAGGTACTCCGCGCGCAGCGGGTTGGACTGGTAGACGTTGCGCTCGAGCAGCCCCTCCCGGGTGAGGAGGTTGAGCCGGGCGGTGAGCACCGCGTTGCTGATCGGCATCGCGGCCTTGAACTGCCCGTAGCGGGTGACGCCCAGCAGCGCCTGCTGGATCAGCAGCAGCGTCCACTCGTCGCCGAGCAGGCCGAGCATCTTGCCGACGGCGTTGGGGCCGCCGGGCTCGAGTTCGGTGGGCTGCTCGTCGCTCATCAGGGTGTCCTTCGGTGGGGTTACAGGCCGACCGCCGCCGCGGCGGTGTCTGCATCCTGCCAGCGACGCAGCTCGGAACCGGCGGCCCACGTCGAGTGGGTGCCGCTGGAGATCCGCTCCGGCAGCTTGAGCTTGCAGACCGGCCCGTCGGCGATGCGTGCGGCGTCGAGCACCACGCAGTACGACGCGTCGGCGTTCATGTCGGTGGTGAGCGTGACCAGGTACCCGTCGTCCTCGCCGGAGCCGCCGACGCGGGGCGCCATCGCGGTCTCGCTGCCGTAGACGCCGTCGCCGAACGACAGGTGCTCCTCGGCGCCGGTCTTCAGGTCGTGGCGGACCAGGCCGTCGAAGAGGAACCAGGCCGGTTTGCCGGTGGCGGCCCAGACGTACCGGTAGTCGCGGCCGGCGTGCTCGCCGTTGATCATGCCGAACTCGGTCACCCGGTCCGAGCGCTGTTCCTCGCGGACGGCGCCGGTGACCAGGTTCAGCCGCCAGCGGTGCAGGCGGGACTGCATCCGGTCCAGCGCCAGGAACCGGAACGCGCGCTGCCACTTGTCGCCCATGCCGTTGTCGGCCGGCTCCGGGTCGCCTTGGAAGAAGCCGTCGAGCACGATCTCGTCGCCGTCCTCGTAGGCGTTCGTGAAGTGCAGGACGTACGTGGACTCGGCCTCGAACCACCGGATCTGATCGGTCCCGCCGCGACGCGGGATCACCGCGAACCGGGCCGGCACGTCCCGGTGCCAGCGCGGCGCGTGCACGCCCCGCTCCAGCGCGGCCGGGTCCCAGAACAGCGGGAGGTCGTTGAGGATCGCGTAGTTCTCGGTGAACGCCATGTCGTGCGGCAGCCGCGGGCCGGGCAGCGGCACGTCGACGTAGTGCACCAGCGCGTTGTCCGCGTCGACGACGCCGTAGTGCATGTACGGCGCCTCCTTGCTGTAGTTGAAGAACAGCAGCTCGCCGGTGCGGTCGTCGACCTTGGGGTGGGCCGACACGCCCCACTGATACGGGAACCGGCCGCCCCAGTCCTCCTTGCCGCGCGTCTGGCCGCTGTACGGGTCGACGCGGTACAGGTCGCCGCACTGGTAGAAGCTGGTCAGCGCGGTGCCGCGGTGCACGATGACGTCGGTGCTCGACGCGTCCTTCATGCGTCCGCGTGCGCCCCAGCCGTCGTCGCGGCGGGAGAGCGCCGGGTTCTCCGACACGCCGGCCCAGAGCGCCTCGCCGGCCTCGTTCTCGGCGAGCAGCCCGTCGGTGCGCACGAACCGGTTGCGGTAGAACGTCCTGCCGTCCCGGAAGCCGACGACGTGCACCATGCCGTCGCCGTCGAACGGGTGGTAGTTCTTCACCGACGGGTGCAGCGGGTTCTCGGTGTTGCGCAGGTAGACGCCGTCCAGGTCGGCGGGCACCTCGCCCTCGACGACCTCGAGGTCGTCCGCGCTCCACTCGGTGGTCTGCGGACGCCACGGACCGGTGCGGTACGGGTGGTCGTCGTCCCCGGGGAGCGTGGACAGCATCCGGCCCACGATCTCGACGCTCATGCCATCTCTCCTGATCCCACGACGAGGCTGACCGTGGTGGCCGTGCTCCCGCCGAAGTTGAGCGTGCCGAAGGTCTTGGCGCCTTCGACCTGGTAGTCGCCGGCCCGGCCGGAGACCTGTTTGGTCGCGTCGAGCAGCATCCGCACGCCCGAGGCGCCCACCGGGTGACCGCCGCCGATCAGCCCGCCGCTGGGGTTGATCGGCAGCCGGCCGCCGATCGCGATGTCGCCGTTCTCGACGGCCTTCCACGACTCGCCGGGACCGGTGAGCCCGATGTGGTCGATCGCGAGGTACTCGCTGGGGGTGAAGCAGTCGTGGGTCTCCAGGCCGTCGAGGTGCTCGAGCGTGATCCGGGCCCGCCCGAACGCGTCGCCGACGGCCCGGCGCAGGTGGGGCAGCACGTACGGATCGTCGGCGGACCGGTCGAACTTCGGCCGCATCGACAGGCCGACCGTGCGGTGGCCCCAGCCCAGGATCCGCGCCCACGGCCGCAGGTGGGGGTGGCGCCGCAGGTAGTCGTCGGTGACCAGCACGACGCCCGCGCCGCCGTCGGTGATCTGGCTGCAGTCGAACCGGCGCACCCGGCCCTCGACCGTCGGGTTGGCCCGGTCGTCCGCGGTGAGCGGCGGGACGTCCCAGCCGCGGGTCTGCGCGTTCGGGTTGCGGCGCGCGTTGGCGAAGTTGAGCTCGGCGATCGCGCGCAGGTGCTGCTCGTCCAGCCCGTACCGGTTCGCGTACTCGTCGGCGACCAGGCTGAACATGTGCGGCCACATGAACTTCACGCCCTCGCCCTCGTGGCCGGTCCAGGCCGCGGTGCCGAGGTACTGGGCCGCGGTGTCACCCGGGACCGTCTTCTCCAGCTCGACGCCGACGACCAGCGCGGTGTCGTAGTGGCCGGCGTTCAGGTCGGCCATGGCCGCCAGCGCCGCGATCGAGCCCGACGCGCAGGCCGCTTCGTGCCGGGAGGCCGGGGTCTCCCAGAGGTCGTCGCGGACCGTGGCCGGCATCGCGCCGAGGTGGCCCTGCATCGCGAAGAGCTCACCGAAAGCATTGCCGACGTGCACGACGCCGATCTCGCCGCCGGGGAGGTTCGCGGCCTCGAGGGTGCCGTCGACGACCTCGCGGGTCAGGTCGGCGAGGTCCGCGCCCTCGCGGGTGAGGTTTCGGGCGAAGTCGCTCTGGTAGCCGCCGAGAACCCAGATGCTCATTGGTCCGCTCCTTCGCGTCCGCTGCTGCCGCTCTTGCGTCTAAGCTACAACTAGCAGAGTATCTCCCGCTGTTGAAGCGTGAATTTTCCTCGGCGATGAGGAGACATCGATGACGTTCGTTCTCGACTACGTCCGGACCCCGCGGGGCAGAGCGTCGGCCAAGGGGTCGTTGCACGACGTCCCGGCGGTGGACCTCGTCGTCGGGCTGCAGCGGGAGCTGGCCCGGCGCACCGGCCTGGACACCGGGCAGGTCGAGGACGTCGTCCTCGGCTGCGCGTCCCAGGTCGACGAGCAGGGCGCCGACCTGGCCCGCACCGCGACGCTGCTGGCCGGCTGGGGCGACCGGGTGCCGGGCGGAACGCTCAACCGGTTCTGTGCGTCGGGCATCGACGCGGTGGGCCAGACCGCGGCCCGGATCCGCGCCGGTGACCTGCGGCTGGCCGTGGCCGGCGGCGTCGAGAGCGTCTCCCGGGTGCCGATGTTCGCCGACCGGGGCCCGCTCTGGACCGACGCCGAGACCGTCCGCCGGATCGGTTCGGTGCACATGGGCATCGCCGCCGACCTGAACGCCACGATCGAGAAGTTCACCCGCGCGGAACTCGACGCGTACGGCGTCGAGACCCAGCAGAAGGCCGCCGCGGCCCGGGCCGGTGGCGCGTTCGCCCGGTCCCTGGTGCCGGTGGCCGGCCTCGACCACGACGAACTGGTCCGGCCGGGCACGACGCTCGACGGGCTGGCCGCGTTGCCGCCGGCGTTCGCCGGGCTCGGGAAGGACGGCCAGGACGCGATCGCGCTCGGCGCCTACGACGGGGTCGACCACATCGACCACCTGCACACGGTGGGCACCTCACCGGCGATGGCCGACGCGGCCGCGCTGCTGCTGCTCGGCGACGCCGACGCGGCCCGGCGCACCGGCCTGCGGCCCCGCGCCCGGATCGTCGGCGCCGCCACCACCGCGGTGAACCCGGTCGTCATGCTCACCGCCGGGCAGAGCGCGGTCGAGGCCGTGCTCGCCCGGGCCGGCCTGACCCCGGCCGACGTCGACGTGTTCGAGTTCGCCGAGGCGTTCTCCGCGCTCTGCCTGCGTTTCCGGCGCGACCTGGACGCCGGGCCGGACCGGCTCAACCCCAATGGAGGCACGATGGCCATGGGCCACGCGTTCGGCGCCACCGGCGCGATCCTCGTCGGCAGCTGCGTGGAGGCGCTCGAGGACCGCGGCGGCCGCTACGGCGTCGCCGCGGTCTCCGGCGCCGCCGGGCTCGGCGTCGCCGTGCTGATCGAGCGGCTCGCCGCGTGAGCGCGCTCGACGGCCGCGTCGTGATCGTCACCGGCGCCGGGAAGGGGCTGGGCCGGGCGTTCGCGCTCGACGCCGCGGCGCGCGGGGCGAAGGTCGTGGTCAACAACCGCAACCGCGTCGTCGACGACGCCGGGCGCGGGCCGGCCGACCACGTCGTCGCCGAGATCCGCGCCGCCGGGGGAGACGCCGTCGCCGACCACGGCGCGGTCGAGGACCCGGCCACCGCGGACCGCCTGGTCGCGACCGCGCTCGAGCGGTGGGGCCGCCTCGACGGCCTGGTCACCAGCGCCGCGGTCAGCGGCCCGCAGATGCTGCACAGCACCACGCCGGAGAACCTCCGCACCGTGCTGGACGTCAACGTGGTCGGCACCGTGCTGGTCACCGCCGCGGCCTCCGCGGTGATGCGCAAGCACGGCGGCGGCCGGATCGTGCTGGTCGCGTCCACCGCGGGCCTCCACGGCGAGCCGACGGTCTCGGCCTACGCGGCCAGCAAGGGCGCGGTCATCGCGCTCGGTCGCACCGCCGCCGTCGAGGGCGCGCGGCGGGGCGTCCACACGAACGTGGTGCTGCCGTACGCCACCACGCAGATGACCGCGTCGGGCATGGACCCGCGCTACGCCGGCCTGATGCGCGCCGAGGCGGTCGCGCCCCTGGTCAGCGCCCTGCTGGATCCGGCGTCGGAGGTCAACGGCGAGGTGATCGTGGCCGCCGCGGGTGGCATCCGGGTCGCCGACGCCGTCGAGGGCGGCACCGTGCGCTTCCCCGCCGACGGGGTCGGCCTCGCCGCCGCGCTGGCCGCGAGCCGCGCCGGTGACCGGCACACCTATCCCGAGGCGCAGGCCGCGTTCCAGGACTTCGCGAAGGAGCTTCGGCCGTGAACTGGTCCGGGTTCGCGCTGAACGTCGCGCTCTGCGTCGTCGCCGCGCTGGTGTATTTCGGTGTGCTGATGGCGGTGGCGATCCGCATCCGCAACCAGTCGATCATCGACATCTTCTGGGGCCCCGGGTTCGTGCTGATGGCCGTGGTCAGCTACCTCGCCTCGACCGGCTCCGGCGACGACCTGCGCCGTGGCGTCGTGCTCGCGCTGACCGCGATCTGGGGGCTGCGGCTGGGCGTCTACATCGGCAACCGCAACCGGGGCCACGGCGAGGACAAGCGCTACACCGCGCTGATGCGTCACCGCACCGGATCGCTGGTCGGGTTCCTGATCCGCAAGATCTACGGGTTGCAGGGCGTGCTGCTGCTCGTCGTGTCGATCCCGGTGCAGCTGGCGATGTACCAGTCCGCGTCGCTGGGCGTGCTCGGCGGGCTGGGCATCGCGGTCTGGACGGTCGGATTCCTGTTCGAGGCGGTCGGGGACGCGCAGCTGGCCCGGTTCAAGAAGGACCCGGCCAACGCGGGCCGGATCATGGACCGCGGTCTCTGGGCCTGGACCCGGCACCCGAACTACTTCGGGGACACCGTCGTCTGGTTCGGGCTCTGGCTGCTGGCGCTCGGGCACCCGGCCGGTCTGCTCACCGTGGTCTCACCGATCGTCATGACGGTGCTGCTGCTCCGGTTCAGCGGCAAGGCGCTGCTGGAGCGGCGCATGCGCCGCCACCGCGGCGCGGCCTTCGAGGATTACGTGGCGCGTACCAGCGGCTTCTTCCCGCTCCCGCCGAAGAAGCGACCGGCCGCCGCCGGGCCCGGTGCGCCGGCGCGGAGCGTGGAGCCGGGGGCCGGATGACGTCGCTGGCGGCGCTGCTCGACGTCGAGGCGATCGGGGAGGGCCGGTACCGGGGCGAGAGCGACGGGATGCCGTTGCCGCAGCCGTTCGGCGGCCGGCTCGTCGGCCAGTCGGTCGTCGCGGCCGGGCGGACGCTGCCCGCCGACCGGGCCGTGCACACGGTCCGCACCACGTTCCTGCGTGCCGGTCGCATCGGCCACCCGGTGACGCTCCAGGTGGAGCCGCTGCGTACCGGGCGCCGGGTCTCGGTGCTCGAGGTCGGCGTCCACCAGGACGGACGCGAGTTGTGCCGCTCCTGGGTGACGGCGGCGGCCGACGTACCGGACGGCGTGCGGCACGCGGCCGCGCCGGCGGTCGTCGCCGGGCCGGACACGAGCACGCCGCTGGCCGGGCTCGCCGTCGACGACGGTGGCCTCGGCGCACTCTGGGACGGGTTCACCGCGGTCGACGTCCGCGTCGCCGGCACCGGCGAGGACGGCCGGGTGCACGTCTGGATGCGGTGCGACGCGCTACCGCCCGATCCGCTGCTGCACCGCGCCGCGACCGCCTACGCCAGCGACCTGATGCTGATGGCGACGGTCGTGGCCCGCCACGGTGTCCCGGTGGGGCACGAACGCTCGCTCGCCGCGGAGTGGAACGCGGTCTCGCTCGACCACGCGCTGACGTTCACCGGCGACGGGCGGGCCGACGACTGGCAGCTGTTCAGCCAGTTCTCACCGAGCGCGCGGGGCGGGCGCGCCGTGGTCACGGCCACGGTCTCCGACCGCGCCGGCCACCCGTCCGCCGACGTCAGCCAGCTGGCCCTGGTCTGGCCGAGGGCGTCGGAGTGATCGTCTCCGGGCCGGGGTGAGCGTCTCCGGGCCGGGTGAGCGTCTCCGGGCCGGGGTGAGCCTCCGTGCGGGGTGAGCGCCTCCGGGCGGGCGTGAGCGGGCGCGGGCGGTGGATGTCGGTGGGGGCGCGTAGGGTGGCCGCACGGTCGGCGGCGGAGGGAGTCGGGGTGCGGCTGGCGGTGGGGTGCGCGCAGTGGACGCACAAGGCCTGGCCGAACCACGCGCTGCCGTCCGCGGAGCGGCTGCGCGCCTACGCGCGGTGGTGCGACGCGGTGGAGGGCAACACCACCTTCTACGCGACGCCCTCCGCGGCCACCGTGGCCGGCTGGGCGGCCCAGACCGACGAGGATTTCCGGGTCCTCCCGAAGTTCCCGCGCACCGTCACGCACGAGGGCCGTTTCCAGGGCGTCGAGAAGGACGTCCGGGCGTTCCTCGACGCGATGGAGCCGCTCGGCGCTCGCGCCCACGCGCTCTGGGTGCAGTTGCCGGGCGCATTCGCCCCGGCCGACGTGCCCGCGCTCGCCCGGTTCCTGCGCCGCCTGCCGCCGTCGTTCCGCTACGCGGTCGAGGTGCGCCACCCGGCGTTCTTCGACGACGCGCACGCCGCGCGCGAACTCGAGGCCGTGTTGCGGGCGTCCGGCACCGAGTGGGTGCCGTTCGACACCACCGCGTTCTTCGCCACCCCGCCCACCAGCGACGCCGAACGCGACGCCTGGACGAAGAAGCCGCGGGTCGCGAAACGCGAGGCCGCGCTCACCGACCGGCCGATCGTGCGCTACCTCGGCCGGGACGACCCGGCCCGCACGGCCGAGGGGTGGCGGCCGTGGGTGGCCCGGGTCGCGGCGTGGCTGCGTGAGGGCCGGTCACCGACCGTGTTCGTGCACACGCCCGACAACGTCGAGTCGCTCGCGCTGGCCCGCCGTTTTCACACCGCCGTGCGGGCCGAGGTGCCGGCGCTCGACGCGCTCCCCGAACCCCCACCGGTCGAGCCCGAGCCGGTCGAGTCGATGACGTTGTTCTAGCCGCGCCCGGGGGAGAACTGGGCGCGGCCGGTGAACGGCTCAGGCGCGCTGGCCCTCGGCCTCGACGTCGATCGAGTCGACGCGGCCGTCCCAGAACGCCACGTGGCCCTTGATCGCGGCGACCGGGCCGTAGGGCTCGGCGTACTCCCAGACCGCGTCGGTGGCCTTCTCCCCGCCGAGCGGGATCGAGTAGTAGCTCGCGTCGCCCTTGTACGGGCAGTACGACTCGTACGAGCTGCGCTCGAGCAGCGACTGGTCGACGTCGGCCAGCGGCACGTACTGCACCGGCGGATAGTTCGATTCCTGCAGCGTGAGCGCGTTGCGGGTGTCGGCGACGACCTTTCCGGCCACCGTCACGACGACCCGGTTGTGGTTCGGCGTGACCGTGATCGGGTGGTCGGGTCCTGGCTGAAGTACCGGCTTGTCAGTCATAGAAGCTAGATGGACGCGCCGCCGCGAATTATTCCTTCCGGCCCACCGCGCCGTAACACCCGACGTGCGAGGGGTCCGGTCGGTCGGCCTCCGGCAACGGCGAGCGCCAGTCGGTGATGCACACCAGGCCCGGGTCCACCAGCTCGGTGCCCTCGAAGAACGGCCGGATCTCGGCGTCGGTCCGCATCTGGAACGTGGCCAGCCGCTGGAACTCCGGCACGTCGGCGAGCGCGTCCGCGGTCATGAAATCGGCGGTGCCGTGGCTCATCACCAGGTAACTGCCGCTCGGCAGCGCGTCGAGCAGCGTCCGGGCGGCGGCGAGCGGGTCCTGCGCGTCGGGGATCAGGTGCACGAGCGCGACGAGCATCAGCGCGACCGGCTCGCCGAGGTCCAGCACGCTTCCCCGCGACGCCGCCGACAGGATGTCGTCGGGGCGGAGGAAGTCGGATTCGAGGAACTGGGTGCGGCCCGGCGCCGAGCCGCCGAGCAGGGCCCGCGCGTGAGCCATCACCAGCGGGTCGTTGTCGACGTAGAGCACGCGCGACTCCGGGGCGACCCGCTGCGCGACCTCGTGCACGTTGTTCGCGGTGGGTAACCCGGTGCCGACGTCGAGGAACTGGCGGATGCCGGCCTCACCGGCCAGGTACTCCACCGCCCGCCCGAGGAACGCGCGGTTCTCCCGCGCCCACATCGGCGTCCACGGGTAGAGCGCGGCGATCTGGTCGCCCGACTCGCGGTCGACGGCGAAGTTGTCCCGCCCGCCGAGCCAGTAGTCGTACCGGCGCGCGGCGTGGACGACGGTGGTGTCGATGCGGTCGCCGGTCATCGCGGCCCTCCCGGTCTCTCGCGATAGGACGCTCACCCTAGCGTGTGACCCACACCACCGGTGTCGGCGATCCTCGTTACGGTTAGGGTTTCGGTACCAATCGGTACGGGAGGGGAAGCCGGTATGACCGCGATCTCGGACATTCCGCTGCGCACGATCACCGGCGAGGAGACCAGCCTCGCCGCGTTCGACGGCCAGGTGCTGCTCATCGTCAACGTCGCCTCGAAGTGCGGCCTCACCCCGCAGTACGAGGGCCTGGAGAAGCTGCACGAGCAGTACCGCGACCAGGGCTTCGCGGTGCTCGGGTTCCCGGCGAACGACTTCGCCGGTCAGGAACCGGGCACCGACTCCGAGATCGCCGAGTTCTGCACCAGCACGTTCGGCGTCCAGTTCCCGATGTTCTCCAAGATCGCGGTCACCGGCGAGGCCAAGCACCCGCTGTACCGGCAGCTCACGGCCGCGATCGCCGAGGCCGAGGGCGACAAGGCGACGCACCGGGCCAAGCTCGCGGGGTACGGCCTGCCCACCACCGAGGACCCCGAGGTGCTCTGGAACTTCGAGAAGTTCCTGCTCTCGCGCAGCGGCGCGGTCGTGGGGCGGTTCGCGCCCAGCCTCACCCCCGACGACACCCGGCTGGTCAGCGCGGTCGAGCGCGAGGTCGCGCAATAGGTCGCCTCGCGCTGGTCGGCGCCGGGCGGATGGGGCTGCCGATCGTCCGGGCGCTGGTCCGGGCCGGGCACGATGTCCGGGTGTCCGACCGGCGGCCCGAGGTGGCGCCGGCCGTCCGGGACGCCGGCGCGCGCTGGGCGCCCGACGACGTGACGCGGGGCGTCGACGTCGTGTTCACCGCCCTGCCCGGCAACCCGGAGCTGCGGGCGTCGATGCCCGGCCTGCTCGACGCGATCGGGCCCGGTGTCACCTGGATCGACCTCACCAGCACCGCACCCGACCTGGGCCGGGAGCTGGCCGGTGCGGCGCGGGCCCGCGGCGTCGAGGTCCTCGACGCCCCCCTGGGTGGCGGCCCGGCCGCCGCGTCCGACGCCGCCCTCACGCTCTACGTGGGCGGCCGGGCCGAGGTGCTGGACCGGCACCGCGCGCTGCTCGGCGCGTTCGCCGACCGGATCCACCACTGCGGCGAGCCCGGCACCGGCTACCTCACCAAGCTGCTGGTGAACGTGCTCTGGTTCACCCAGGCCGCCGCGGTGACCGAGGTGTTGCTGCTCGGGCAGCGGGCCGGGCTGGCGCCGGGGGTGCTCGGCGAGCTGCTGGGCGACGGTCCCGCGTCGAGCGACTTCCTCCGGGACTACCTCCCGGCTCTCCTCGCCGGGGACGGGCTGCGCTCGTTCGGCCTCGACCGCGTCGTCGAGGAGCTGGACGCAGTGCGGTCGGCCGCCGCGGCCGCCGGATCGCCGTACGTCGTCGCCGGTGCGGTCACCGACCTCTACCGCGACGCGCTCGCGCACTTCGGCCCGGTGGACGGCGAGCTGCTCGGCGCGGCGTACCTGGAACACCTGGCCGGCCGCCGGCTCGCGGATTAAGGCGTCCGCGGGTCCCGGAGTTTCCTCGTGGACGCCAGGGCCCAGGCGATCAACGCCGGCTGGCCGAGCAGGCGCACGGCGCGCTTGGTGTCGGTGTCCAGGCCGAACGCGTCCTTGTGCTCCACCAGCTGCGCGATGTTGCCGGGAAACACCGCGACGAAGAACCCGGCGACGAGCCAGCCCAACCGGCGCCGGGCCGGCTGCGTCCACGTCGTCACCAGCGCCGTGCCCAGCGCGAGCTCCACGACCCCCGACGCCAGCACGACCGTGTCGGGATCGGCCGGGAACCAGCTCGGCACCTGCGCCTGGAACTCCTCGCGCAGCGCGGTCAGGTGGGCCGTACCCGCGGTGAGCAGCACCGCGCCGAGCGCGGCCTGCCCGGCCACGCGAAGAACCTTGGACACCGGACTCCTCAGGGTCGGCCGACGACGAGCGTGTGGGCCAGCATGTCGCCGATCCGCCGCCGCCGCTGCGAGTTCACTACCACCACCAGTGCGACGAGATACCCGCATCCGCCGTCGACGACGCGCGCCGCGGTGCGCACCACCGCTTTCAGCAGCCCCGGCGGCCGCCCGGTGACCTCGTCGACGACCTGGATGCGCATCAGCATCTTGCCGAGCGTGCGACCCAGGTAGGCCTCCATCAGCACGTAATAGAGGACGGCCACCACCAGCCAGGCCACGCCGAACCGGGGCGAGAGCTGCACGAACTCCAACCCCGTCCGGGGGTGCGCGTCGGCCGCGCCGAACGCCCGGTGGACGAGCGCCAGGAAGACGGCGTCCGCGAGCGTGGCGACCACGCGGCGATCGGTGACCCTGACGTCCACAAAAGGGACGTTAGACCCAGACGCCTCAGGTGAACAGGCGCCGCTTGGCTTCCTCGAACTCTTCCTTGCTCATCTGGCCCACCTGCACCAGCTGCCAGAGCCGGCGCAGCTCGTCGCCGGGGTCGGGCGCGGCGGCCGGGGGTGGGGGCGGCGGGGGAGCGAGCATCCCGGTGCGTGCGGCCTCCAGCGTGGCGCCCAGCCGGTAGAAGTCGTCCGCCCGGCCGTTACGGAACGCGACCGCGAGTTCGGCCCGGGCGCGCCGCCCGTCGGAGCTGGTGATCTCGACCCGGAACTGCCCGCTGGTGAACCGCGAGGGGCGGACGTCGATCGCCGTGATGTCCTGCACGTGGGCGCGGCGATCGCTCGGGCGCACCGGTTCACCGCGGCGCTGGATCGTGATCCAGGTGCCGTCGAAGGTGATTTGTTCGGAGTGACCTTCGACGCACAGCGGCTGGTGCGGGCTCGGTAGCGGGTACGGCGGCAGAGGGCTGGCCACAGGGCGAAGTTATGGGAGTGCGTAGCGCGACGTCTGGTGTTTTCGGCGGACCTGGACGTCCTGCTTCCGGAGGATGACCGGACGGCTAACAGGAACCAACTGTTCGTCCGTAGCGAGGGACTTGTGAGACGGGATCCGTCTCATTTGCAAGTTGCATACTGCGCCCTAGTACGCAATAACAAGCCCATACAAGCATCTGACCAGCCCGGACATTCAGCGCACCGAGGTCGAGGAAGGCTCGGACGCCCCGAAACCGGACGGTTCGCCGAGATATCGCTGCGGCACCGCGTCGACGAGCCACACCCCGTTCTCCGAGCGGTAGAACACGTGCCCGTCGCGCGCCATCGCGGCAGCGTCCACGGTCAGGATCGTGACCGCGCCCCGACGCCGCGAGCCGACCCGGTGCGCGGTGGCCTCGTCCGGCGAGAGGTGGACGTGGTGACGCGTCCCGCGGTGCAGCCCGGTGGCGCGGATCGACTCCAGCGCGGTGGCGCTGGTGCCGTGGTAGAGCACGGCCGGGGGGCGCGCCGGGGCGTAACCGAGCTCGACCGTCACCGAGTGTCCCTGGTTCGCCCGCACCCGGCCGTCGGCGACCGCGAAACGGTGTTTGTCGTCGAGGGCCACGACCGTGTCGAAGTCGGCGCGGTCGATGCGCAGCGCGGCCAGAAATTCGTCGACGGCGACCCAGCCGGCCGGGTCGAGCGTCAGGCCGAAGCGGCCCGGCTCGTGCCGCAGCGCGAGCGACATCCGTTTGCTGAGCGTGACGCGCCGCCGATGGTCCATGGGATCAGTGTGGACCCGCTGGTCCATCGATTTCCCCACCGTGTTGGGATCCGGACATGGTCTACGAAACGCTGCGCTACGACGTGTCCGACGGCATCCTCACGCTGACGCTGCACCGCCCCGACAGTCTCAACGCGTTCACCGTCACGATGGCCGAGGAACTCGTCGACGCGTTCGGCCGGGCCGGCACCGACGACGACGTGGCGGCGATCGTGGTCACCGGCAGCGGGCGGGCGTTCTGCGCGGGGATGGACCTCTCGGCCGAGGGCAACGTGTTCGGCCTCGACGAGACGCTGCGCCCGACCCCCGAGGAGCTGCGCGAGCGCCTCGACGACCCGGAGATCGTGCGGGGGGTGCGCGACACCGGTGGGCGGGTCACGCTGGCGATCTTCGACTGCCCGAAACCGGTGATCGCGGCGATCAACGGGCCCGCGGTGGGGATCGGCGCGACGATGACGCTGCCGATGGACGTCCGCATCGCGTCGGAGAAGGCCCGGATCGGGTTCGTGTTCGGCCGGCTCGGCATCGTGCCGGAGGCGGCGAGCTCCTGGTTCCTGCCGCGGCTGGTCGGCATCAGCCGGGCGCTGGAGTGGACGTACTCGGCCGACATCCTCACCGCGGCCGAGGCTCACGAGGGTGGCCTGGTGCGCAGCGTGGTGCCGCCGGAGGAGCTGCTGCCGACCGCGTACGCGCTGGCGGCGAAGTTCACCACCGACCGGTCGCGGGTGGGCACCGCGCTGACCCGCAAGCTCATCTACCGCAACGTGGCGCAGCCGCACCCGCTGGAGGCGCACCTCACCGACTCGCTGGCGATGTTCTGGACCAGCGTCGGCGACGGCAAGGAGGGCGTGCGCGCGTTCCGCGAGAAGCGTCGCCCGGAGTTCACCGAGCGGGACGTGCCGCGGGTGTTCCCGTCGTAGCGCTCCACTGCGCGAGCAGGCGCAACGCGGTCTGGGCCGGGCTGCCGGCCGGCGCGGTGTAGACGAACAGCGTCTGGTCGTCCTCGGGCAGGCCGAGGGCCTGGTAGGTGAGCGTGAGCTCACCGACGACCGGGTGGTGGTAGCGCTTGGTGCCGGTGGTGCGGACCAGCACGTCGTGGTCGGCCCACCAGCGCCGGAACTGCTCGTCCTTGACCGACAGCTCACCGACGAGCGCGGACAGGTCGGGGTCGTCGGGGTACTTGCCGGCGTCGACGCGCAGCGCGGCGACGGTGTCGGCGGCGACGGACTCCCAGTCGGGGTGCAGGTCGCGGGCGGTGCCGTCGAGGAAGACGAACCGGGCGTAGTTGCGTTCCCGGGCCGGCAGCGCCGGGAAGTCGGTGACCAGCGCGCGGCCGGTGCGGTTGACCGCGAGGACGTCCATCCGGCGCCCCAGCACGAGCGCGGGGCTCGCGGTCACGTCGAGCGTCTCGAGGAGCTGGAGGGTGGCCACCGAGACGTGCTGGGCGCGGCGCGCCGGCCGGCGCCGGCGTGCCGCCGGGGGCCGGGCCAGGTCGAAGAGGTGGGCGCGTTCGGCGTCGTCGAGGCGGAGCGCGCGGGCGATCGCGTCGAGCACGGCGTCGGACGGGTTGAGGTTGCGGCCCTGTTCGAGGCGGACGTAGTAGTCGACGCTGACGCCGGCGAGCGCGGCGAGTTCCTCGCGCCGCAGCCCCGGCACCCGGCGCCCGGCGCCGGTCGCGGAGAACCCGCCGGTCTCGGGGGTGAGACGGGCCCGGCGGGAGCGGAGGAACTCGCGCAGTTCGGCGTTGTGCACCACGTGCCCAGTATTCCCGGGTGGCGGGGCGGGCGGTGGGGCGAACCTGGGTCCGGCGTTCCTAGGCAGCGGCGGGCCGGTCCGGGCCCTCCGGAGGCGGCTGTTCCCGGCTGGAATCGAGGTGTCCACCACCGAGGAGAGGTCGTCAGAAATGCGTACTGCCCAGGTCGCCGAGGTCGGCGGCGCGTTCCGCGTCGTCGAGCGGGAACTACCGGAGCCGGGCCGCGGCCAGGTCCGGGTCACGGTCGAGGCGTGCGGGGTCTGCCGCACCGACTCGGCGTTCGTCGGCGGCGGCTATCCGGTGTCGTTCCCGCTGGTCCCCGGCCACGAGGTCGCCGGGCGCATCGACGTCGTCGGGGACGACGTCGAGGACTGGGCGCCCGGCGACCGGGTCGCGGTCGGCTGGTTCGGCGGTCACTGCGGACGCTGCACCGCGTGCCGCGGCGGCGATTTCATCCATTGCGCCCGGATCCAGGTTCCGGGCTGGGCCTACCCGGGCGGGTTCGCGGACGCGCTGGTGGTGCCGTCCTCGGCGCTCGCCCGGATCCCCGACGGGATCAGCGCGGTCGAGGCGGCGCCGATGGGATGCGCCGGCGTCGCGACGTTCAACGGGCTGCGGCACAGCGCCGCCCGGCCCGGTGACCTGGTCGCGGTGCTCGGCCTGGGAGGGCTGGGGCATCTCGGGGTGCAGTTCGCCGCGCGGATGGGGTTCGAGACCGTGGCGATCGCCCGGGGTGCCGCTCACGCCGAGCCGGCCGCCCGGTTCGGCGCGCACCACTACGTCGACAGCACGACCACCGACGTGGCCGCCGCGCTCACCCGGCTGGGCGGGGCCGCGGTCGTGCTCTCCACCGTGAACAGCTCCGACGCGATGAGCGCCACGGTCGACGGACTGCGGCCCCGCGGCGAGCTGGTCGTCGTCGGGGTGGACCCGGAGCCGGTGCGGGTGAGCCCGTTCCAGCTGGTGCCGGCGAGCCGGACCGTGCACGGGCACCCGTCGGGCACCGCGCGGGACGTCGAGGAGACCCTGCGGTTCGCGCGCCTGGCCGGTGTGCGCCCGGTGACCGAGACGGTGCCGCTGGAGCAGGCCGGCGCCGCGTACGACCGGATGATGGCCGGCCGGGCGCGGTACCGGATGGTGCTCACGACGGGGCGCTGAGGTCCTTCACCGCGACGGTCTCGCCGTCGGCCTGTTCGCCGGTGGGCCGGAACCCGAGCTTGAGATAGAAGGGTTCCGGCCCGCCGGCGCGGGGCTCCCAGGTGACGTAGACCAGCGACCCGCCGCGCGCGCGGATCTCGGCGCAGACCGCGTCGACCGCGAACCGGCCGTAGCCGCGGCCCTGGGCGTCGGCGGCGATGTTCAGCCGCCACAGCCCGGAGCGGCGGTCGTCCGGGTCGGCCTCGGGGTTCCACGGGATGTCGAGGAACGCCATCAGGAAACCGACGAGCCGGTCGCCGTCGTAGATCAGCCGCGGCCAGGCGTTGTCCGGGTAGAGGTACGCCTCCGCGACCGACTTCACCACCGGCGCGACCAGGTCCTCCTGGTCGGGGCGGACCCGCAGGTCGAACGCGGCCTCGTAGTTGGCGGGCGTGAGCTTCTCCAGCCGCATGCCGGTCAGCCCAGCCGGATGCGGGTGCCGGCGGAGGCCGGGGCGGCGTGCAGGTCGAGTTCGGCCGCGGTGAACTTCTCCGGGAGCGCGAACCGCAGCGTGACGTTCGTCGACTCCTTCGGTTCCAGCGACGTCAGCGACACCGCGCCGTGGGCCGTCCGTGATTCCGTGCTGACCACCTGCTGTGACTCCCCGTAGAACGAGACGAACGCGGACGTGCGGTTGGTGACCGCGACCGTGACGGTGAGTTCGCGCGGGCCGGCCGATCGCACGCCGACGAGGCGGAACTGCAGATCACCGTCGACGGCCGGCGCGGTGGAGCCGACCGTCGGCTGCGCCGAGCCGCGCGACGGTGTGGTCGTGGGGTTCTCGTCGTCCGAGCCGAAGAACCGGATCGCGCCGGTAGTGATGGCCCAGATCGCGAACAGGCCGACGACGAGGACGACCGCGATGACGATCACGCGGTTGCGGTCCATCGGCCGGCGGTGGCCCGGTGGGGCACCTGGATCCGTTAAGCGCGCCACGGTGTGTCCCTTCGTCGCTGAAGCACGGTAGCGGGAATCCGCCGCCTTGACCTCAACCGAGGTTTACCTCCTACCGTCGCTCCCTATGCGACCGACACTGCACCACCCCGCCGCCCAGGACTCCGCCGAGGACGTCGTGCGTCGTTTCGCCGCCGAGCTGCAGGAAGCCGGGGACACGTTCGACGCCGACGCCTACGACCGCGCGTTCGCCGACGACGTGCTCTGGGGCAGCCCGTACGGGGCGACGCTCGCGGGGTTCGCGCCGCTCAACACGATCCACCGCCGGCTGATGGCCGGTGCCCGCGACGCGGTGGATCCGGACGCGCCGCCCGTCGGGGCACCGGCGTCCCGGTTCGAGGTGGTGGCCGTGCGGGCGCCCGCGCCCGGCGTGATCGTCGCCCAGATCCGCCGCCGGGCCGTCGCGGAGGGCGGATTCTCCGAGATGGCGCTGTACGTGCTGATCGAGCGCGATGGGGACTGGTGGCTGGCCGCGGCGCAGAACACCCCGATCGTCACCGATCGATGAGCTCCACCTCCACGGTGGTGGTGTCGCCGGCCTCCAGCGACCGGGCGGCGCGGATCGCCCGCTTGACCGGCAGGACGTAGGTGCCGCGTTTGCGGTCGGGGAAGATCGACGTCGTCCACGTGCTCGGGCCGATGCGGGCACGCACCCGGACCGAGCCGAACCCCCGCGCCAGGCCGGCGGTGAGTTCCCGGATGTCGTCGGCGGCGTCGTCCGGGAGGCTGACGAACGTCCAGCTCTCGTCGCGCCGGGCTTCCCAGATCCAGAGCTCGGCGTCGAAGGTCACGATCACGGTCGACAGCCTCGCAGGGGGGTGCGACAGAATCCGGGTGGGTACGGGTCAGCTGTAACCCGAGTGACGAGGAGTGCTCCGTGACCGAACTGCCGCTGTACGCGACGCTGGGCTTCACCGACCCCGAGTGGGGGCTGCTCGTCGGTCTTCCCCAGTCGGTGCTCGTCGCCGCGAGCGCCGCCAGTCCGGACAGCACGCGCAAGACCCGCGCCGAGTCGGCCGCCGGCCTGGACGTCATCGCGGACGCCAGGGCGTCGGCGAGCACGCTGGTGTCGGCGATCGCGAACGAGATCGTCGCCGAGGTGGGGGACCCGGAGCTGGGCGAGGAGGCCCCGGTGATCGAGCCGGGCGACCCGGCCGCGTACGCGCGTGACGTGGTCGGCCGGGCCGCCGAGGCGAACGCGCTGCTGGCCGCGAAGGCCGCGCCGGCCGACGCGGAGACCTACCGGCACTGGCTGGTGGAGGTGGCCGAGTCGGTCGTCGGCGCCGCCTCCAGCGGGGGTGTCCTCGGCATCGGCGGCGAGACCGTCACCCCGTCCGAGCGCGCGTTCCGCGACGACCTGGCCAAGGCCCTCACCGCCTGACCGCCCCTCACCGCCTGACCGCCCCTCACCGCCTCACCGCCCCGGCCCGGCGGAGGCGCCGGGCCTCCCCGGGCCCCACCGCCGGGTCGTCGAGGCGACGGGCGGCGACGGCCGGGAGCTCGGCGTCCAGCGCGTCCGCGCCGGCGGCGGCCCGGAACCGCCGGGCGAGGCGTCCCTGCCCGGCGCGCTCCACCGGCCGCGGCCACGCCCACGCCCCGGCGGGGAACGCGGCGGTCAGCAGCAGCACGTAGGTCTGGGCGAGGTCGGTCGCGGCGGCGCCCCGGGCGGCGCCCTCCCAGTCGACGAGCACCGGCCCGGTGCCGGCCAGGAGGACGTTCGCCGGGTGCAGGTCCAGGTGCAGCAGGCGGTCACCGGGCGCGCCGATCGCCCGCAGGGAGCCCGGCGCGGTCACCGCGTGCACACGCTCGTGCAGGTCGACGAGCGTGCGCACGTGCCGGGCCGCGTGCCAGGGGCGGCGCCGGAGGTCCGCCAGCATCGTCGGCCCGTGGATGCGTTCGAGCACCATGTCGGCGCCGTCGACGTCCAGTACCGCGGGCACCGGCACCCCGCCGTCGCGGGCCAGCCGCATGACGTCGGCCTCCCGGTCCGGGTGCCCGGCCCGCTCGCGGCGGCGGCGCAGCACCCGGTGGGCGTCGAGCGCGTAGACGTCACTCCAGCGCCCCGACGCGAGCAACGGGCCGGGTGGGCGCACGGGCGCTCCTCTCCGGACGGTGGGTGGGCCGGGTCAGCCGACGCGGACCGTGGCCCAGGTCGTTTTGCCGTCCTCGGTGGGCAGCGTGCCCCAGGCGGTCGCGAACGCGTCGACCAGGCGCAGCCCCTTGCCCGGCAGCGAGTAGCCGGGTGCGCTCGCGTCGGTGCGTTTGCGTGCGGGCTCCGGGGCGCCGTCGGACACCGCGATGTTCAGGTAGATGCCCCGGTAGGCGAGCGTGACGACGAGCTCGGTGCGCGCGTGCCTGGCGGCGTTGTCGACCAGCTCGGTGACGATCACGGTGGCCTCGTCGACGACACCCTCCAGGCTCCAGGCGGCGCAGGCGTCACGCATGAAGCGCCGGGCCTCGGCGGCGGCCGCGTCGGTCGGCCGCAGGTGGATGCGGAGCCGGCCGAGGGGCGCGGAGCCGGTGCGGGCGGCCTCGACGGCCTCGTCCAGCGTGGCCCGCACCGGCACGGTCCGCGTCACCGACGAGCGGTGCAGCGCGGCGAGGGTCGCCTCGCTCGGGGCGGCCAGCACCACCGGCACCGCCGGCCAGGTGGCGGCCCGGTTGAGCACCGCGGGGAACACCATCAGCACGACCGGCTGCACGACGGTGAGCGCCGAGAGATCGACGACCACCCCGGCCGGGCACTCGGCGAGGCACTTGAGCAGCAGGCCGCGCACGACCGGGACGTCGAGGAGCCGTAGGGGGCCCGACAGGGCGAGGACCGTGACCGGATCCCGCCGGTCGATGTGGCCGGACATTTCGTCCACCACACCATCGGACCTCGGAACGCGCGTCTCCGCAAGGGCGACGCGGCAATTCCCCCCAACCAGGACAGTCAGCCGGCGGCGCCGCGGAGCGGGACGTGCCAGCTCAGGCGGGGCGGCGCGTCCCGGCGGGCCGATCGCCACTCGATGATCAGCCAGCCGACGCCGACCAGCGCGATCAGCGCCAGCCCCGCCCACTCCAGCACCGGCATCAGCGCGGCCTGCTCGGCGCTGGGCCGCACCAGCCAGCCCTCGGCCGTCGGCGTGTAGCGCTCACCGCCGGTGAGGACGAGCGTGCCGCGCACCGCGATGCTGTGCATCGCGTCCCACAGGCCGTGCAGCAGCGAGACACCGACGAGCGCGGCCAGCAGCCGGCCGGTCACCGTGAACCGGTGGCGGGAGCTGGCGCGGAACAGCACGCCGCCGAGGATCGCCGTCCACAGGCCGTGCCCGACCGGCGCGAGCAGCCCGCGGAGCAGCTCGGTCTTGACCAGCGCGGCCAGCGACAGCCCTTCGGTGGTGAACAGCGCGGTCAGCGCGTACCCGGCGGACTCGAACGCCGCGAAACCGAACCCGACCGAGGCGCCGAGGATCATCCCGTCTCGCACCGACTTGTGCGCCAGCCGGCGGGTCACGAACGCCAGCGCGAGCAGCTTGACGGTCTCCTCGATCACGCCGACGCCCAGGAACAGCCACCACGAGGGGCGCAGCAGGAACGACTCGAGCACGGACGCGCCGAGGACGCCGATCACGCCGCCGACGACGAACGTCGAGAACAGCAGCGCCGGGGTGAGCTCGCCGGTGTCGGTGTGCTGCCCGGCCCAGACCACGAACGTCACCGGCACCAGGAAGCTGCCCAGCAGCACCACGGTGGGGATCAGGTTGGTGTTGGCGGTGCCCACCGTGACCGCCACCGTGGCCACCCAGAGCGCGAGCCCGGTGAGCCCGACCCGCCGCCAGGTGGGGCGCCGTAACGCGGGCTGGGTCATGGGGCCCTCCTCGGATCGGATCGCCGGTCGGGGCGGGCTTCCCGGGATCGGCCGGAGGAAACGTCTCAGCGGCGCCGCAGGCGCACCGGGTCGACGACCGGCAGCACGTCGACCAGGCCGGTGACCAGCAGCATGCGGGAGAGCAGCACCGACGGGTTGGTCAGCACGAGCACCGTGCCCGACCGGGCGGCGGCGGTCCGCGCCCGGATCATCGTGCTCAACCCGCGCGCGTCGACGAACGTCAGCTCCCGGCAGTCCAGCACGAGGGTGTCGGCGAGCCCGGGACGCAGCCAGGCGAGCGCGTCGAGCAGCACCGGCGCGGTGCGGTGATCGAGCTCGCCGTCGAGCTCGAAACGGGCGGTTCGGTCCACCAGTTGCGCGATGACGGTGAGCTGGCGTTCGGTCACGACGGCCTCCAGGCGGGAGCATTCGTCGGCAACCAGGGTAAGTGTTTCCGGCCCCCCGACCGGGGTAGCCGCCCGACATGGGACAGGAACGCGCACCCGTGCTGGACGCGATCGAGGAGTTCCGCGAGGCGGGAATGTACTCGTTCGCGCTGCCCGGCGACCGCCTCGGCGCCGGGGTCGACGACCGCACCGCCGCGGTGCTGTCGCGGGACGTCTTCGCCGCCGACGTCATCACCGCCAAGAAACACGCGTCGGACGCCGAACAGCTGTACGCCGCGGCCGTCGGCGCCCGCGACGCGGTGTTCACGACCTGCGGATCCAGCATCTCGATCCACGTCGCGATGCTCACCGTGACCGGCGTCGGCCGCCGACGTCATCGAGGCGCTCGAGCGTGAGCCCGACATCGGCGCGGTGCTCGCGATCACCCCGACCGAGTACGGCACCGGCGCCGACGTGCGCAACATCGCCGCCGCCTGCCACGCCCGGGGCATCCCGCTGCTGGTCGACGAGGCCTGGGGCGCGCACTTCCCGTTCCACCCCGAGCCGCCGACCGCCGCCGTGCGCGCCGGCGCCGACATCGTCGTGCAGAGCCTGCACAAGGCCGGCGGCGGGCTGTGCCAGGCGTCGATCCTGCTGCTCGGCGGTGACCTCGTCGACCCGGTCGACCTGCGGCTGCGTCTGGACCTGATCACCACCACCAGCCCGTCGGCGCTGCTCTACGGATCGATCGACGGTTTCCGCAGGCACCTGGTGGCCGAGGGCGAGGAGCTGATCGGGCGGGCGCTCGACCGGGTCGCGGCGCTGCGGGAGCGGGTGGCCGCGCTGCCGCGCCTGTCGGTGCTCGGGGAGAGCATCATCGGGCACGACAGCGTCGCCGAGTGGGACCCCCTCAAGCTCTCGGTCGACGTTGGGGAGCTCGGTCTCACCGGGTACCAGGTCCGGCAGTGGTTCGAGGAGGAGCAGAAGTTGACGCTGCAGCTCGGCGACTCCCGCCGGGTGGTGTGCTCGCTGAGCTACGCCGACGACGACGCCGCGTTCGAGCGCCTGTACCGCGGCTTCGCGACGCTCGCGAACGACCCGCCGGAGCCCGACCGGCCCGCCCCGGTCGTCCCGCCGCTCGAGGACCTGAACCTCAAGCAGGCGATGAGCCCGCGCGACGCGTTCTTCGCCCGCACCGAGCAGGTGAAGGACCCGGTGGGCCGGATCGCGGCCGAGATGGTCAGCCCGTACCCGCCCGGCGTGCCCGCGGTACTGCCGGGCGAGCGGTTCAACGCCGCCGTCGTGGAGTACCTGCGGGCGGGCAAGGCCGCGGGCATGACCGTCCCGGACGCGTCCGACCCCGACCTGGAGACGTTCCGCGTCGTCGCGGACTAGCTTTCCGCGAGCCCGGGCGCGAACTGGCCCTCGAACGCGTCCTGGACCACCTTCGCGCCGCCGGGCACGTCGGCCGGCTGGTAGATGTAGCTCTGCAGGCTCGGCGAGCGGTGCAGCGTGAACGACTCGATCGGCACGATCAGGCCGCCGGTGTCGATGTTCTTCAGACCCTGGAACGCCTTCAGGACCCCGGCGCGGGTCAGGTCACCGTCCGCGCAGGCGGTGTCGAGCACCTGCTTCATGATCTCCGACATGCCGTAACCGAGGATCACGCCGCCGCTGGGGTTCTTCGCGTCCGGGAACGCCGCGGTGTACTTGTCGTACAGGTCCTCGTGCTTCTCGAACGTGGAGACCGGCGCGGAGACGTACAGGTGCGACTTCAGCCAGGCCGCGGTCGGGCCCTGCAGCAGGCCGGGCGCGAACACCGGGTTGCTGCCCAGGATCGGGACGTCCAGGCCCTGCGCCTGCGCGGCCGCGGCCACCGACGTGGTCTGGGCCGGCGCGACGGTCAGCACGATCGCGTCGACGCCCCGGGCCTTGAGCTGCGTCACCTGGGCGCTCATGTCCTGGTCGGTGGCCTTGATCTGCGCCTCGACGACCGTCAGCTTCTTCTGCTTCGCGACGTAGGTCGTGCCCTCCAGGCCGGTCTCGCCGTACTCACCCTCGAAGTAGATGTGCCCGACGGTGTCGCCGTCCTTGAGCAGGCCCTTCTCGAACGCGTAGTCGTAGGCGTTGGACATCTCGACGTCGTAGGTCGGGCCGAGCACGCCGGTGCCGGGGATGTCGGTGAGCTTCTCGCCCCAGGCCGACGGGAAGTTGACGATCTTGTCGGCCTCGTAGTCCTGGGCCAGCGCCGCGTTGATCGGGGACCCGATCGTCTGCTGCATCGCCAGCACGTCGGACTTGATCGAGCTGTAGAGCTGCACACCCTGCTGCGGCACGTATCCGGTGTCCTGGACGTCGAGCTTGACGCTGTACTTGTCGCACACCTTCGCGGACTTCCAGTACAGCGTGTTGCCGTTGGTGATGTCCTTGCCCAGCGCGGCGAACACCCCGGTCAGGTCGGTGAGCACGCCGAGCGTGATCGTGGTGCCCTCGACCCCGACGTCGGTGGCGACGTCGCCGGAGCCGCCGTCGGACCCCGATTCGGCTTTACTGCTGCACCCCGCGGCCAGCAACGCGAGGGCGACGGTGGCGGCGGCCACTCTGGTCAGCATCTTCATCGATGGTTCCCCTTTGCGGCGTGGTCCGGCGGAGTAACCCGGCAAAACCCGCGAGGCCCGCGGGCTGGAACAGGACGACGAGCACGATCGCGAGGCCGTAGAGGTAGCGGGCCGCCTCGCCCGCCGCCAGACCACCGCCGCCGGCCCCGCTGACCAGCGGCAACGCGTCGGAATAGCGTTGCAGGACGAGCGGGAGCGCGGTGACGAACACCGCTCCGGCGACCGCACCGCCCAGCGACCCGAGGCCGCCGAGGACGACCATCGCCAGGTACTGGATGGAGACGAACAACCCGAACGACTCCGGCGCGATGCTGCCGATCGACAGCGCGTACATCACTCCGGCCAGCCCGCCGTAGGCCGAGCTGACCAGGAACGCGCCGGCTTTGTAGCGCTGCACGTTCACGCCCATCACCGACGCGGCGAGCTCGCTGTCGCGGACGGCCTGCAGCGCGAGGCCGGGCCGGGAGCGCACGAGGTTGCGGGCGAACAGGAACGCGAGCGTGGCGAGGAGCAACCCCAGGTACCAGAGCCGCTCGGACTCGCGGAACGGCACGCCCAGCAGCACCAGCCGCGGGGTGTCGGCGAACGAGAACCCGAACAGCGCGAAGTCCGGCACCGCGCGGCCGTTGAACCCGCCGGTCACCGACGTCCAGCTGTTCAGGACGTGCTGGCCGACGAAGACCAGCGCCAGCGACGCCACGCCGAGGTAGATCCCGCGCAGCCGGGCCGCGATCGGGCTGAACGCCAGGCCCGCCACCCCGGCCAGCACGACGCCGGTCACCGCGGCGAGCAGCGGCGGCCAGCCGAGGCCGGACACCTCGTCGCCGCCGGTGCCGGCGAGGAACGTGTAGCTGATCGCGCCCACGGCCAGGAAGAACGAGTGCGCGAGCGAGAGCTGCCCGGCCGTGCCCAGCAGCAGGTTCAACCCGATCGCGCCGACGACCGCACCGCAGATCGCGAACCCGGTCCGCAGCCAGAACTCCTCGACGTAGAACGGCGCGATCACCAGCACGATCGCCGGCAGCACCCACCGCAGGGCCCTAGACACGGGTCAGCTCCCGGGTGCCGAACAGGCCCGACGGGCGGACCAGGAGCACGACGATCATCACCAGGTACGGCACCACCGGGCCGAACCCGCGGCCCAGGAACAGCAGCTGGTCCTGGTAGCCGGCGGCCAGCGCCTCGGCGATCCCGATCAGCAGCCCACCGGCCAGCGCGCCACCGGTGGAGTCCAGACCGCCGAGGATCGCGGCCGGGAACGCGCCCAGCGCCACCGTGTACACCGCCGGGCTCACCCCCGGCGTCGGTGCGCCGACCAGGAACAGCGCGGCGACGGCGGCGAGCGCGCCGGCGACCAGCCAGGCGATCGCCGAGACCCGGCCCTGCCGGATGCCCATCAGCGCGGCCGCGTCCCCGTCCTCGGCGACCGCACGCATCGCCACCCCCCAGTCGGAGTACTTGAACGCGGCGAAGAACCCGCCGATCAGGATCGCGGCCACGCCGATCGCCAGCGCGCGGTTCGTGCTGATGCCGACGTCGCCGAGCCGCACCACGTCGCCGCCCCAGGGGTGCGGCACGTTGAGGATGTCCGAGCCGATCCGGCGGGTCAGGTCGGTGAGCAGGATGATGTCGACGCCGATCGTGACGACCGCGAGCGCGATGTCGGTGGTGCCGCGCAGCCGGTTGATCAGCAACCGCTCGATCAGGACCGCGACGGCCGCGGTGAGCGCCACCCCGGCCAGCGCGCCGAGCCAGAACCCGAGCGGGTCCGAGAGCCGCACGATCGTGTACGCGCCGAGCAGCAGGAACGAGCCGTGCGCGAAGTTCACCACGCCGCTGGCCTTGAAGATGATCACGAAGCCCAGCGCGATCAACGCGTACATCGCGCCGAGCGAGACGCCGTTGAGCAGCAGGGACAGGAATTGGGTCATGCCGCCCCCAGGTACGCCTTGATCACGTCGGGGTCTCGTTGGACCTCCGCGGGTGTGCCGTCGGCGATGCGGCGGCCGAAGTCGAGCACGGTGACCCGGTCGGCCAGCGACATCACCATCCCCATGTCGTGCTCGACCAGGATGATCGTGATGTCGAGCGCGGAGCGGATCTGGGCGATCGCCTCGGCCATCCGCCGGGTCTCGTCGGCGTTCATGCCCGCGACCGGTTCGTCGAGCAGCAGCAGGCGCGGCTCGGCGCACAGGGCCCGGGCCGCCTCGACGCGTTTCTGGTCGCCGTAGGGCAGGATCCCGACCGGGGTGTGCAGCTGGTCGCCGAGGTCGAGGAACTCGGCGATCTCGGCGACGCGCGCGGCGTGCCTCGCGTGTTCGCGTCGGGCCCGCGGGAGGCCGAGCCCCCCGGCGACGACACCGGTGCGGGTCAGGTGGTGCCGGCCGAGCATGAGGTTGTCCGCGACCGACTGCCGCGCCGAGAGCGCGATGTTCTGGAACGTGCGGGCGACGCCGACCCCGGCGATCTGGAACGGACGCATCGTGTCCAGGCGGGCGGCCCCGAAGCGCACCTCGCCGGCGGCGGCCCGGTACACGCCGGTGAGTACGTTGAACAGCGTCGACTTGCCGGCGCCGTTCGGGCCGATGACCGCGTGGATGGTGCCCGGCTCCACCGTGAACGACACGTCCGCGAGCGCCGAGACCGCCCCGAACCGGACGCTGATGCCGTCGATCTCCACCGGGTCGTTCATTCCGACCACCGCGACAGGGTTCTCGGTGCGGTGACCTCCGGCCGTTGCGCGGAGTGCCCGAGGTACAGGCGGCGCACGTCGTCGTTGTCGGCCAGGTCGTCGGCCGCCCCGGAGAGCGACACCTTCCCCACGTCCAGCACGTGCGCCTCGGACGCCACCCGCAGCGCCATCGTCGCGTTCTGCTCGATCAGCAGCACCGCGGTGCCCTGCCGGTTGATCTCGGTGACGATCTCGCCGATCTGACCGATGATGCGGGGCGCCAGGCCGAGCGACGGCTCGTCGAGCAGCAGCAGTCTCGGGGCCGCCATCAGCGCGCGTCCGATCGCGAGCATCTGCTGCTCGCCGCCGGAGAGCAGCGCGCCGCGCTGCGCGCGCCGCTCGGCGAGCACCGGGAACAGGTCGTGGATGCGGTCGCGGGCGGCGGCCTTCGCCGCCCGGTCGCGGTTGCCGAGGCCACCGGCGCGGAGGTTCTCGTCGACGGTGAGGCGCCCGAAGATCCGGCGCCCCTCGGGTACGTGGGCGATGCCGCGCCGGACGATGCTCGCGGGGTCGCGCCGGGTCAGGTCGTCCCCGTCGAAGCGGATCGTGCCGGACTCGATCCGGCCGCCGAGGCGGCGCAGCGTGCCCGAGACCGCGCGCAGCAGCGTGCTCTTCCCGGCCCCGTTGCTGCCGAGCACGGCGACGATGCCGCCGTCGGGCACGGTGAGGCTCACGCCCCGCAGGGCCCGGACCGCGCCGCCGTAGGCGACCTGGAGGTTGTCGACGGTCAGCGTCACGGTCGTGAGTGTGTGTGCGAACGGCCCCCTACCAGGTCGAATGAGCCCCAATCGGTGGCAACAGCACTGATTTGTCACGCACTTGGTGTGCGGAGTGCACACTCGTCGTTTCGCTCAGTGATTCACCGGCCTGGGCCGCGCCGGTCGGCACGCGTAGCCTCCGCCGGTATGGCAGCGGAGCCGGTCGGTCCGAGCGTGTCCGCGCTCGCGGTCCGGCTGCGCACCCGGCGCCTGCGTACCCTCACCGCGGAGGTGTCCCAGCACGTCCACGCGGCCCTGCCCGACTATCCCGGCGTGGTTCCCGACTGCGCGGTCAGCGTCGAGCAGATGCTGCGCCAACTCGCCGGCGAGGGCGAGCGGACCTCGCTCCAGGAGACCGGGCGGCGGTGCGCGCAGGAGGGCCTGCCGGTGGAGTGGCTGCTGCACAGCTTCCGGCTCTGCGCCCGGGTGATCTGGCAGGGCCTGGTCGGCGAGGCCGCCCGCGCCGGCGACGACTGCGTCCGGCGGCTGCTCGACGAGGCGGTCGTCGTCTGGGACGCGCTCGACCGCGTCTCGACGCTGGTGACCAAGGCCTACCGCGAGGAACAGAGCCGTCTGCAGCGCACCACCAGGCGGCGCCGCGAACTCGTGCTGTCCGCGCTGCTCGACCGCCCGCCGGCGTCGGCGTCGGCCGGGGAGGAGGCCGGTGAGGTGCTCGGCGTCCCGGTGCGCGGCCCGCGTGTCGTCGTGGTCTCCACGGTCGGGTCGGGCAGCCCGGAGACGGCCCTGCGCGCCGCCGGTTTCACGTCCGCGTGGGTCACCCAGGGCGCGCGTGACGTCGGGCTGCTGTCCCTGTCCGCGGCCGACGACCTGCCCCGCGCCACCGAAACGCTGACGACGTGCCTGCCCGGCGCCGTCACGGTGTCCCCGCTGATCGACGGCTTCGACGAGGTGGCCACCGCCCACCGGCTCGCCCTGCTGACGCTGCGCACGCTGCCCACGGCCTTCCAGGGCATCGCCCGCGTCACCGACCGGCTGCCGCACACCCTGGTCGCCGGCGTCCCCGACGTCGCGGACGTGCTGGTGCGCCACACGCTCGGCGGGTTGCTCACCGTGCGTGCCGGCGAGCGCGAGATGTACCTGTCCACGCTGGAGGCCCTCGTCGAGGCCGACGGGTCGTTCGCCGGGGCCGCGCGCAAGCTGTACTGCCACCGCAACACCGTCCTCAAGCGCGCCCACCGCATCGAGGCGCTGACCGGACGGCGGCTCACCAGCACCCGGGCGCTGGTCGAGCTCTACCTCGCGGTGCTCGCGGTGCGGATGGACTCCCACCGTTCCGGCGAGAACGGCCGGTACGCGCCGCGCGCCTAGACCCGCCGCCTGATGCGCGGTGTTGTCGCCGCGTGCTAGACAACGGGGGCTTCCAGCTGCTCCGGGGGGATCCGTGGCTTCACCGTTACGCGCCGGCGACCCGGAGAGACTCGGGCCCTACCGCCTCGTCGGCCGGCTGGGGGAGGGCGGGCAGGGCGCGGTGTACCTCGGGGTGACCGGCGACGACGCCCGGGTGGCGGTGAAGGTCCTCAAGGCCGAGCTGGTCGCCGACACGTCGGCGCGGCGGCGGTTCGGCGGGGAGGTCGACCTCGCCCGGCAGGTCTCGTCGTTCTGCATCGCCGAGGTGCTCGACGCCGACCTGGGCGGCGACCCGCCGTACATCGTCAGCGAGTTCGTCCCGGGGCCGTCGCTGGCCTCGGCGGTCGCCGCCGAGGGGCCCCGCACCGGGGGAGCGCTGCACCGGCTCGCGGTCGGCACGGTCACCGCGCTGGTCGCGATCCACCGCGCCGGGGTGGTACACCGGGACTTCAAGCCGCACAACGTCCTGCTCGGACCGGACGGGCCGCGGGTGATCGACTTCGGCATCGCCCGGTCGCAGGACGCGACGGTCACCGCGGCCAGTGGCGTGCTCGGGAGCATCTCGTACATGTCGCCGGAGCAGATCGGCGGCGAGACGGTCGGCCCGGCGAGCGACGTGTTCAGCTGGGCGTCGACGGTCGTGTACGCCGCGACCGGCGGGCACCTGTTCGGGAACGACTCGGTGCCGGCCGTGCTGCGGCGCATCCTGTCCGACCCGCCGGACCTGGGCGGGGTGCCGCCGTCGCTGGTGCCGGTGCTGTCGGCGTGCCTCGACAAGGACCCGGGGCGGCGGCCGGCCGCCAGCGACGTGCTGCTGCGGCTGCTCGGCCACGACGGGCCGTCGACGGACGCCCACGCGCTCGACGCGCGGGTGATCGCGGAGACCGCGCTGAGTCCCCGGCCGCAGGTGCCGTCCGGTTCGCCGCCGGGGGTGACCCGGCGGACGCCGGAGCCGTCGGCGGCGGGCCCGATCCCGGTGTCCGGCGGGTACGTCCCGCCGACGCCCGTGTCCGCCGGACACGCTCCGACGGCGCCGATGCCGGTCGCGTCCGGTGCGGGGCCTTCGTCGGCGGGCTCTCCATCGGTGGAGCCGTCGTCGGGCGGCTCGGGTGCCGGGCGGCGGAGACGGGTGCTGTGGCCGGGGATCGCGCTCGGGGTGGTGATCGCCGTGGTCGCGGGCATCAGCGCGGTGGTGCTGCTGCGCGACGACGACTCCGACCGGGTGGGGCGCGGCACCGCCGCACCGCCCCGGCCACCCGCCGCCACCGGCGACCTGCTCTACCGGCAGACCTTCGACGCCCAGAACGACTGGGACGGCTACCGCTACCACCCCGACGCCGCCGACCCCGCCGAGGTCACCACCCGCGGCTACGACCCCGAGCGCGGCGTCTACACGATGATCGCCCGCGGCGAGGAACGGTCGAACCAGGTCGCGTCCCCGTTCCCGGCGAAGGACGGCGCCGACACCGCCCTGCGCGACATCGCCGTCGGCGTCACCGCCCAGCTCGCGGACCGGTCCACCGGTGCCGGTGAGGTCGGGCTGAGCTGCCGCGGCGACGAGGACACCGGCACCGGCTACTTCTTCTCGCTCTCCCGCGAGGGCGCGGTCCGGGTCGTCCGCCAGCAGGACGGCACCCCGACCGAGCTGCTCACGACCCCCGGGCGGGCCACCGCGCTCGGCGACGACCCGGTCCGCCTCGAAGCGGCCTGCCGCGCCGACCGCCTCACGCTCTGGGTCAACGGCACCCAGGCCGTCGACGTCCGCGACCCGAACCCGCTCCCGGAGAGCCCGCGGGTCCAGGCCGGCGTCCTCGTCCGCCTCCCCGACACCGGGGACGACGTCATCGAGGTCTGCTTCGACAACTTCACGATCTACCGCGCGGCCTAGCCCAGGGCGAGTTGTTTGAGCTGGGCGGCGGTGCCGTTGAAGACGTTCGAGTCGCCCGGGAACGGGCCGGTGGACGAGTGCTGCCAGAACGTGTGCTTCGCCCAGCCGGCCGGGAGCGGCCCGACCGTGGGTTTGTACCGGGCGATCCAGAGCGGGTTGGTGGCCCCGAACTCGCTGTCGTTCCCGGTGCAGGCCTTCCACCAGCTGGTGGTGGTGTAGATGACCGCGTGCCGGCCGGTGCGCTGGTGGTAGCGGGTGAGGAACGCGCGGATCCAGCCGCGCATCGCGGCCGGCGTCAGCCCGTAGCACTCGTTCTTGCGGTACTCGGGGCGGCCGGCCCGGTCGCCGTACGGGTTGTGCTCGATGTCGAGCGCACCGGGCAGCGTCCGCCCGTCCCGGGACCAGCCGCCGCCGTGGTCGACGAAGAAGTCGGCCTGGCGGGCGCCCCCGCTGCGCAGCGGCAGTCCGAAGTGGTATGCCCCGCGGATGAGGCCGATCCCGGTCGCGCCCTTGTACTGCTGGGAGAAGTTCGGGCTGCGGAAGTCGGTGCCGAGCGTCGCCTTGATGTACGCGAACGACGGCCTCTGCCCGGCGACGCCGGTCCAGTCGACGTTCCCCTGCCAGTTGGAGACGTCGAGGCCGCGAACCGGGGCGGCCGACGCCGCCCGGGCCGCGGGCGACGGCGCCGGAGCCGGTGCGGCCGAGCGGTCCACGATGCGCACGCCGGTGAACACCGCGCCACCGAGCACGGCCACGGCTAACAGCACTACCCAGAAAACGCGCATCACGCGCAAACCCCCGTCACCGCCGGCAATTCGCCGCACGGTAACAAGGCCGGTGGACCGGCGGCTGTCCCGGTTGCAGGTGGTCCTCCGGGTGGGTGAGGCGCCCCTTGTCCGTACGCCTGAACGGATGCGGAACCCGTCGCTGATTGCGGCCGGAACCTGACCGGAATCACGCCTACCGTCGAGGCATGCAGCGATTGACCTGGTCCGAGGTCCATGCCCGCCGCCTGTCCCGCCACCACCTGACGACGCCCGGCACCGGGTTCGCCGCGGTCGCGCGGGCGATGGGCGGGGTGCACGCGCAGGTGATGTCGGCGGCCGAGCTCTCGCTCGGGCTGCGCGTCGGCGGCGCCACCCGCACCGACGTCCGGGAGGCGCTGTGGCGCGACCGGACGATCGTCAAGACGTTCGGTCCGCGCGGCACCGTGCACCTGCTCGCCGCCGACGACGCGCCGATCTGGACGAGCGCGCTCGCCGCGGTGCCGGCCCCGAACCGGTTCCCGGACGGCGTCCGCCTCGACGACGCCCGGACCCAGGAGGTCGTCACCGCGATCGGCGACGCGCTCGACGGTGACGCACTGACCATCGACGAGTTGAGCGACGCGGTCGTGGCGCGCACCGGGCCGTGGGCGGGCGAGCTCACGATGCCGGCGTTCGGCGGGATGTGGCCGCGGTGGCGCCAGGTGCTGCACGTCGCCGGGCACCGGGGTGTGCTCGCGTTCGGGCCGAACCGGGGGCGGAAGGTCACCTACGTCAACCCGCGGATCGTCCCGGCCGACCAGGGCCGCGCGCTGGCGCAGGTGCTGCGCTGGTACCTGGCCGCCTACGGACCGGCGCGCCCGGACCATTTCGCGCAGTGGCTGGCCGCGCCGAAACCGTGGGCCGCCGCGCTGTTCGAGGCCGCCGACCTGGAGCCGGTCGACGTCGAGGGGACCGTGGGGTGGGTGCTCGCGGGCGACACCGCGCCCGCGCCCGCGTGCGGGGACCACGTCCGGCTACTGCCGTATTTCGACGCCTATCAAGTCGGCTGCCATCCCCGTGAACAGGTGTTCCCGGGCCGCGCCGGGCAGCGTGCCCTGGCCCGCACGCAGGCCGGGAACTATCCGGTGGTGCTGGTCGGCGGGGTGGTGGCCGGGGTGTGGCACGTGCGCCGCTCCGGGCGCCGGCTGGCGATCACGGTCGAGGAGCTGACGCCGGTCGCGCGCGCCGGGCTCGAACACGAGGTGGCACGCGTCGGCGTGGTCCTCGAAGGCGAACCGGCGCTCACCGTCGGGACGGTGACGAGCGGCCCGCACGCCTGACCACCCCCTTGCGTCCACCGACCCTTGTGGACCTACGATCGCGGGACGCCGATTCTCAGGGGGTAGGGCCCGTGAACGATCCGGACTGGGCTGCGCAGCACATCGACCCCAACCAGCCGTCCGCGGCCCGCATGTACGACTACTACCTCGGGGGGTCGCACAACTTCGCGTCCGACCGCCAGGCCGCCGCGAAGGTACTCGAGCTGCTCCCCGACGCGCCGCTGATGGCCCAGGCCAACCGGGCGTTCCTGCACCGCAGCGTGCGCTTCCTCGTCGACGCGGGCGTGCGCCAGTTCATCGACCTGGGCTCGGGCATCCCCACCGCGGGCAACGTCCACGAGGTGGCGCCGGAGTCGACGGTCGTCTACGTCGACATGGACCCGGTCGCGGTCGCGTACAGCGAATCCATCCTGAGCGACGTCGACCGCGCCGGCATCGTGCACGCGGACGTCCGCCGGCCGGAGAAGGTGCTCGAATCCCCGGTCACCCGGGAGCTGCTCGACTTCGACCAGCCGATCGGGCTGCTGACCGTCGCCGTGCTGCACTTCGTCGCGGCCGCGGACGACCCGGCCGGCATTCTGGCCACGTTCCGCGACGTGCTGCCGACCGGGAGCGCGATCGCGCTGGCCCACGCGACCGTGGACGAGCGGCCGGACGAGATGGCCCGCCTCACCGCGATCTACCAGAACAGCGCGAACCCCACGACGATCCGCACCCGCGACGAGATCGCCGCGCTGCTGACCGGCTGGGACCTGGTCGAGCCGGGGCTGACCTGGGTCGTCGAGTGGCGCCCGGACTGGCCCGACGACGCCGACGGGAACTCGGCCTGGTGCGGCAACTACGGCGCGGTCGGCTGGAAGCGCTGACCCACCGGAGCGCTGACCCACCGGAGTGCTGAGTCACCGGAGTGCGGCGGCCACCTGGCGCGCGGCGCGCACGAGGCTCGCCCCGATGCGCTCGACGTCGGCCCCGTCGTCGACGTAGACGACGGCCAGGGCGCCGACCGCCCCACCGTCGGGACCCGGCACGGGCGCGGCGATCGAGCGGAAGCCCCGGATGACCTCGCCGTGCGAGACCGCCCACCCCACCCGGCGCGCGGTACGCAGCTCCTCGCGGTCGTCCGGCGACGGCGGCTCCCCGATCAGCAGCGCCAGGCCGGGCGCGCCCCGGTCGACCGGGTGGCGGGTGCCGGGCCGGTAGGTGACGTGCGCCGCGGTGTCCTGCGGTTCGACGCTCACCACGGTCACCGCCTCCGCCCCCGCCCGGACCACCAGGAACGCGGTCATGCCCCACTCCGCCACCAGCGCGTCGAGCCGGGGCAGCGCGGCGGTCTGCAGGTCCGAGCGCACCCCGCGGGCGAGCACGGCCACGCCCAGCCCGAGCCGGTAGTGCCCGTGCTGGTCCCGCTCGACCAGCTGGTGGTCCTCCAGCGTGCGCAGCAGCCGGTAGCTGATCGAGCGGTGGACGCCGAGCACCTGCCCGATCTCGGTGATCGGCACCGCCGCCCCGGCCGCCGAGAGGTGCTCGAGGATCCGCACGCCCCGGTCGAGGGTCTGCGAGTGCGCCGGGGCGTCGCTCATCGGGCCGGTTCGATCGTCGCGGTGACCTCGCCGAGGCTCAGCCGGGTGCCGTCGATCGCGGGTGCGGTCGCGCTGATCGTGACCGTGTCGCCGTCCTCGAGGAACGTGCGGGTCGAGCCGTCCGGCAGCCGGAGCGGAGTCTCGCCGTTCCAGGCCAGCTCGAGGAGCGAACCGCGCTCGTCCGGTTCGGCGCCGCTGACCGTGCCGGACGCAAACAGGTCCCCGGTGCGCAGGGTGGCGCCGTTCACGGTCAGGTGGGCGAGCTGCTGGGGGGCCGTCCAGTACAGGTGCCGGAACGGAGGGTTGCTCACCTCCACGCCGTTCAGGCTCACCGTCAACCGCAGATCGAGACCCCAGCGGGCCTTGGTGTCGTCGAGATAGGGCAGCACCTCGACGTCGCGGGCCGGCGGGTCGACCCGCGCGGCCTCCAGCGCGGCCAGCGGCACCACCCACGGGGAGACCGACGTCGCGAACGACTTGCCCAGGAACGGGCCGAGCGGGACGTACTCCCAGGCCTGCAGATCGCGGGCCGACCAGTCGTTGACCACGCACACGCCGAACACGTGCGCGGCGAAGTCGCCCACCGCCACCGGTCCCGACGCCGGGGCGCCGACCACGAACCCCACCTCGGCCTCGATGTCCAGCCGACCGGACGGCCCGAACGTCGGCACCGGGTCGGCGGGCGCCTTGCGCTGCCCCGACGGACGCACCACCGGAACGCCCGACACCTGCACGGTGCCCGCGCGCCCGTGGTAGCCGATCGGCAGGTGTTTCCAGTTCGGCGTCAGCGGCGGGGAGCCCGGCCGGAACAGCGCCCCCAGGTTCGACGCGTGGTGCTGCGAGCTGTAGAAGTCGACGTAGTCGGCCACCGCGAACGGCAGGTGCAGCCGGACGTCCGCGCGCGGCACCAGGTGGGCGGCGACGGTGTCGTCGGTGCCGGTGAACCACCCGGTGAGGCGGTCGCGCAGCGCGGACCACGCGGCCGGGCCCCGGGCCAGGAACGCGTTCAGCGACCCGGTCGCGTGCACCGGGTCACCGGTCGCCGCGGCCAGGTCGAGGACGAAGTCCCCGATGGCGACGCCGGTGCGCGGCCGGTCGCCGCCGACGGAGAAGACGCCGTACGGCAGGTTCGTCACGCCGAAGCCAGTGTCGGCCGGAAGATCGAGCCAGGTCACGAACGAGTTCCTTCCACGAGCCCGAGGGCCGTCAGATCGTCGATCGGTTCGGTCACGCTGCACGTGCCGAACGAGGTGAACGCCGCCCGCGCCGCCGCGGACCGCTCCGGCGACCACCCCGTGACCGCCGCCACCAGCCGCGAGGCGTCGGTCTCGGCCAACCAGCCGTCCGCCGTCCCGCCGGCGCGCAGCGCGTCCACGGCCACCAGCACGTTGAGGAAACCGTGGTGGGTGAACCCGGTCGCCGGGTCGGTGTGGCGCACCGCGTGGTGCAGGCCGGCCGTGCACTTGAACGCGACCCCGCGCGCCACGCACGCGCCCAGCGTGGCGGCCAGCTCCCCGGGCGACGGGAACGCCGGCGCCACCAGGCCACCCGTGCGCACCTTGGCCCGGTACGACGCGGACGCCAGCGCGTCCAGCACCTCGTCGCGGGCCGGGCCGCGCGGGACCTCCACGGCCACCGGCACGCCATCCGGCACGATGCCGGCCAGCTCGCTCACGGCCCGCCGGGCGTCGTCGACCACGGGGACCTCGACCGACGCGAGCGCGAGGACCGGGTGGGCCCGCACCCGCGCCAGCGCGTCCGGCAAATCGAGCGGAGCGGCGATCACCGAGACGCCGAACGACGTCGGGCCGGACGCCAGCGCGGCCAGCTCCTCGAGGCGCGCGCCCGGCACCACGAACGGCCCGACCAGGTCGCCGTACCGGGCCCGCAGCGCGGTGTGCGCCGGCACGGCCGAGGCCATCGGCGCGTCCCCGGGCGGGAACAGCGCCGCGTCGTCGAAGAACGCGTCGAAGAGCGGCGTGTTCATGCGCCCGGCCCCCGGCCCGACCACGACCACGCGTACCGGCCGTCGTCGGCGGCCAGCCCCGCCTCGCCCAGGTCCAGGGGCCGGAACGTGTCGACCATGACCGCGGTCTCGTCGAAGAACTCGACGCCGAGCGAACGCTCGACCGCGCCCGGCTGCGGGCCGTGCGAGTGCCCGCCGGGGTGCAGCGAGATCGAGCCCACCCCGATGCCGGAGCCTTTCCGGGCCTCGTAGTCGCCGGCGACGTAGAACATGACCTCGTCCGAGTCGACGTTGGAGTGGTAGTACGGCACCGGAACGGCCAGCGGGTGGTAGTCGACCTTGCGGGGCACGAAGTTGCAGATCACGAAGTTCGCGCCCTCGAACACCTGGTGCACCGGCGGCGGCTGGTGCACGCGCCCGGTGATCGGCTCGAAGTCGGCGATGTTGAACGCGTACGGGTACAGGCACCCGTCCCACCCGACGACGTCGAACGGGTGGTCCGGCACGACGTGGATCGTCCCGCCGCCGCGGTGCTTCACGTAGATCTCGACGTCCGAGCCGTCGGCCAGCAGCGGCTCCACCGGCCCGCGCAGGTCCCGCTCGCAGTACGGCGCGTGCTCGAGGAACTGCCCGTACTTCGACCGGTACCGCTTCGGCGGCGCGATGTGCGAGGACGCCTCGATCGCGTACGTGCGCAGGAGCTCGTGCGGCACCCAGCGGTGGGTGGTGGTGCGGGGCAGGATCACGTAGTCGCCGGCGGCCACCTCCAGCGCCCCGAACACGGTCTCCACCGTGGCGCGGCCGCTCTCCACGTACACGCACTCGTCGCCGGTCGCGTTCCGGTAGTACGGCGACGCGACCTCCGACACCGCGTACGAGATCCGCACGTCGGCGTTGCCGAGCACCAGCCGCCGCCCGGTCACCGCGTCGGCGCCGTCGAACTTCAGCTCGTGCAGCCGCAGGTGACGCGGCACCAGCGGCGCGTTCGGCGTCAGCGACTGGTCGGGCAGGTCCCACGGCCGCGCGTCGACGATCGCCGAGGGGATCCCGCGGTGGTAGAGCAGCGACGAGTCCGACGAGAACCCCTCCTCGCCGACGAGTTCCTCGGAGTACAGACCGCCGTCGGGACGGCGGTGCTGGGTGTGACGCTTCGGCGGGATGCTGCCCACCTGGCGGTAGAAGCTCATGCGTACGCCTCCTCACGGGCGAAGAGCCGCCCCAGGGCGGTGGTCAGGTCGGCGACGGTGGTGACGACGGCGGCGACGTGCGCGTCGGGGCGCAGCACCCAGTACTCGTCCGGGCGGGCGCCGAGCACCTCGGTGAGCAGCCCGCCGGGGTCGAGCTCGTCGATCCGGTGGACGGTGACCGGGCCCTCCACCGCCGGCGTCGCGGCCGCCGGGGCCACCAGCACCGTCACCCCGGTCCGGGCCAGCTCGCGCAGGCGCCGCGCACCGGTCACCGGACAGTCCGGCACGAGCACCCCCGGAGCCGGCACCGGCACGTCACCACGCGCGGGGCGGCCCGGGAACGGGCGGCGCGGGTCGGGCGTCGTCAGCGGCGAGTCCACGTACCAGAACGGCTCCGCCAGCCGCCCGGAGTCCACCGCGGCCCTGGCGTCGGGGTCGGCGGCCGCCCGCTCCAGCACGTCTTCCCGGTACCGCGCCTCCTCCGGCGTCCCCGGCACCAGGAACCGCATCGTCGCCGCGGTGACCTCGAGGTTCTCCCGGGCCGCCGCGTGCCGCTCGTCGTGGTAGGACTCCAGCAGGTGCGCCGGCGCCCAGCCGCGCAGCACGAACGCGAGCTTCCAGGCCGCGTTCTCCGCGTCGAGCACCCCGGAGTTCAGCCCGCGCGCCCCGAACGGCGACACCAGGTGCGCACCGTCCCCGGCCACCAGCACCCGGCCGACCCGCATCCGGTCCACGACCCGCGACTGGAACCGGTACACCGACCGCCACCGCAGCTCGTACGGCCGCTCGCCGATCACCCGCCGGATCCGCCGGTCCAGCCCGCCCGACGCCTCCTCGGCGGCCAGGTCGAAGTCCGGCGGCACCTGCCAGTCGACGCGGTACGTCGAGTCCGGGCACGGGTGGATGAGCACCTGCCGTCCGGGGTTCCACGCCGGGTCGAAGTAGAAGCGGCGCTCGGTCCGCCCGCCCGGCAGGTCGGTGCGCAGGTCGCAGATCAGGAAGCAGTCGTCGAACGACTCGCCGTCGAAACGCAACCCCAGCATCGCCCGGACGTCGTCCCCGCGCGCGCCCGGACAGGCCACCGCGAAACTGCTCGTGAGGACGCCGTGCGCCGTGCTGACCTCGACACCGGTGGCGCTCTGCGCGATGTCGGTCACCCGATGGCCCCACCGCACGTCGACGAGCGGCTCGGCCGCGATCGCGGCGTCGAGGACCGCCTCGGTCTCGCTCTGCGACACGTTCACGAACGGCGGGAACACCGACCGGCCGCGGTCGGCGAACCGGGTGCTGAACAGCTCGCGGTCGCGGTGGAACGTGCGTGCCGTGGTCCAGGTGACGCCACGCTCGGCGATCGCCCGGCCGACCCCCACCGAGTCCCAGACGTCGAGCACGTCGCGCTGCTGGCAGATCGCCTTGCTGCCCACCGCGTCCCGCCGCGGCCGCGCGTCCAGCACGGTGACCGGGACACCCCACCGGGCCAGCAGCAGCGCGGTGGTCTGCCCGACCGGCCCGGCGCCGAGCACGAGCACGCGGCCGGTCACGACTGGAGCTCGTCCCAGACCTGCCGGTCCCGCTCGGCGGTCCAGATCACCGGGCGCTCCACGCCGTCGAGCTCGTCCCAGAGGCGCTGGACGTCGAACGGGAGGCAGTGCTCGAAGATCGGCCACCGGCCGTACGTCGGCGCCAGCGCGGCGTGCGTGGCCTCGAACGCGGCTCGGAGCCCGCGGCCCGCGCGGTGGGCGTCGCCGACCGTGCGCTGCATCGTGAGCAGGAAGTCCCGGGTCTGCTCGATCGCCGCGTCGACGGCCTCGCGGCCCCGGGCGATCGCTCCGCGCCCGCCGACCAGCTGCCGGGCCCGCAGCGCCTTGACGTTGTCGAGCGTGCCCGCGGCCCAGTCGAAGTGGAACGCGTCGCCGGTGTAGAGCGCGGCCTGCGACTCGACGAGGTCACCGGCGAACACGATCTCCTGCTTGGGCAGCCAGGCGACGATGTCGCCCTCGGTGTGCCCGCGCCCGTGGAACTGCAGGACCAGCTCACCGCGGTCGCCGCCGAGCGAGATCGTGAGCCGGTCGCGGAACGTCAGCGTCGGCCGGGTCAGGCCGGGGATCGACGCCGGCTCCTCGAACAGCCGCGGCATCCGGCCGAGCTCGCTCTCCCAGTCCTGCCGCCCCCGCTCGGCGATCAACGCGTTCGTCTGCTCGGAGCTGACCACGACCGCGGCGTCGAACGCGCTCGCGCCGAGCACCCGCACCGCGTGGTAGTGCGACAACACCAGGTAGCGCACCGGTTTGCCGGTGTGTTCGCGCAGCCGGGCGAGCCACCGGCGCGCGGCCACCGGGGTGGCGAGCGCCTCGAAGCAGACCAGGAAGTCCTCGCCCTCGATCGCCCCCACGTTCGGATCGCCGTCGGCGGTGAGCGCGTACACCCCGTCGGCGAGGATCTCGAGGGTCTGCTCCTTCGTGTCGAGGTCGGCAGAGGACGCGAACGGCTTCGTCGCCATGGGCCTGGCCTCCTGCTCGATAATCGAACATCCTGTTCAGCTATCGAGTGGGACGTTACGAGGCCGCCCGGGGTCCGGACAAGGCTCCCGGGCGAAGAGGCGCGCCGGCACGGCCGCTCAGGTGGCCGGGGCGCCGCCGGCGGCGGGGTGGACGTCGGGTGGGCCGTCGAGCGCGACCCCGGGCCGCCCGTTCTCCACCACGAACCGCGCCGCCGTCCGGGCGCCCTCGGCCCGCGGGTCGGTCACGCTGTCCACGACACGCAGACGCACCCGCAGCGCGTCCGGGGTCAGCTCGCCCACCAGGTACCCGCGCCGGGCGTCGACGTAGAGGCGCTGCGGGTTGTCCGCGCGGGTCGCGTCGTCCTCCCGGCGCAGCCGCTCGACGTCCGGTTCGCCGCCGGACGAGATCGACGTGCCGGAGAACTCCGCGCCCACCACCGGCGAGCCCTCGTCGAGCGGGTCCGGGTTGAGCTGGCTCACCCACGTGCAGTGCTGGTCGCCGCTGAGCACGACCGGGTTCGCGGCCAGCCCGGTGCCGAGGAAGTTCAGCAGCCGCCGGCGCTGCACCCGGTAGCCGTCCCAGCTGTCGAAGCTGTACTTCTCGGCCGGGCCGCCGCGGCTGTCGTTCCCGGCCAGCAGCACCTGGTTGCCCAGCAGGCTCCACCGCGCGCCGGAGTCCACCAGCCCGTCGAGCAGCCAGCGTTCCTGCGCGGGGCCGGTCATCGAGCGCCACGGCTCCTCGGCCTCGGCCACCGTGGTCGGGTGCGCGGAGCGGTACTGCCGGGTGTCGAGCACGTGGAACGTGGCCAGGTCGCCGAACCGGAACCGCCGGTACAGGCGCATCCCCGGCCCCACCCGCACCGGCAGGTGCTCCACGTACGCCCGGAGCGCGGCGTCCCGGCGCGCGGCGAACGGCACCGGCGAGGGCTCCGACGGGTTCGCGGCCCCGTCGCCGGTCCAGTTGTCGTCGACGTCGTGGTCGTCAAGCGAGACGATCCAGGGCGCGGACGCGTGCGCGCGGGCCAGATCCGGATCGGTGCGGTACTGCGCGTGCCGGTTGCGGTACTCGTCCAGGGTGTAGGGCTGCCCCGGTCCGATGTGCTCGCGCAGCCGGCCGGGCCAGGGCGCGGCCTCGTAGACGTAGTCGCCGAGGAACGCGACGAAGTCCAGGTCCTCGGCGGCCAGCGCGCGGTGGGCGGTGTAGTAGCCGTCCTGATAGTTCTGGCACGACGCGGTCGCGAAGCGCAGGCGCCGGGTCCTCCCGGTGGGGGCGGTGCGGGTGCGGCCCACCGGCGAGGCCTGGCCCCCGACCCGGAACCGGTAGAAGTACTGGGCTCCCGGACGCAGGCCCCGGGCGTCGACGTGGAGCGTGTGGGCGGTGGCGGGGTGGGCCACGGCGGTGCCCGTGCGCACCAGCGTGCGGAAGCGCTCGTCGGCGGCGACCTCCCAGCGCACCGGGATCGGAACCGGAGGCATGCCCCCGCCCTCGAGCGGGCGCGGCGCGAGCCGGGTCCAGAGCACGACGCCGTCGGGTAACGGGTCACCGGACGCGACGCCGAGCGTGAACACGTCCTTCGGGAGCACGGCCCGGCGGCGGGTCACCCGGGCGAGCGCGCCGTCGGCACCGACCAGCGCGGGCCCGAGAAACGTGGCCGTGCCGACGAGCGCGAGAAACCGGCGGCGGGGGAGCGGATAGTCCATCGGCGTCCCCGTCCGCGCGTCGCTAGCGGCGGACCGCGGGGAGAAGGATCTCGTCGATCACCGACACCAGGAAGTCCCGGTCGACCGGGATCTGCTGGATCATCGTCCGGTAGAACACCATCGACGCGCTGACCAGCGCGAGCGTCTCGACGTCGCAGTCGGGGCGGATCTCGCCGCGGTCGACGGCCCGGCGGAGCAGGAAGCGGTTCGCGGCGGCACGCGGCTCGACCATCACGGCCTGGATCGCTTCGCGCAGCTCCGGCTGCTTGGAGATCATCGAGACGACGCCGGACATGATCTTGAGCTTGCGCTCGGCGTCCTGGATCGACGGCGGCTTGATCATCGCCAGCAGGTCACCGCGCAGCGTGCCGGTGTCGGGCAGCGCCTCGGGCGCGAGGTTCTCCTTCTTCATGCAGGCCACCGCGTCGATGACCAGGTCGGACTTGGAGGACCAGCGACGGTAGAGCGTGGCCTTGCCGGCCTTGGCGCGGGTGGCGACCTGGTCGAGGGTCATCCCGTCGTAGCCGGTCTCGGCGAGCACGTCGAGCGTGGCGTCGAGGATCTCGGGGTCGCGCGTGTGGTCGCGCTTGCGGCCCGGCTTCACGGCGGGCGCGGCGGTCGTCATTGGTGCCGGGCTCCCTTCTGCGTAGTCCGCCCATGGTACTCGACGGTTCCGAAACTAACCAGTTTCGAAACTGGCCAGTTCCGTATATGGTGGTTGCATGACCTCGACAACTATCGAGCCGTCCACGGGGGCGGCCTCTTCCCGGCGGTGGTGGGCACTCGTCACCGTCGGGCTGGCCCAGCTGATGATCGTGCTGGACATGACCGTGGTGAACATCGGGCTTCCCGCGGCGCAGAACGACCTGGGCTTCTCCGACGGCAACCGTCAGTGGGTCATCACGGCCTACTCGCTCGCGTTCGGCAGCCTGCTGCTGCTCGGCGGGCGTCTCTCCGACCTGATCGGCCGCAAGCGCACGTTCCTGGTCGCGCTGGTCGGCTTCGCCGCCGCGTCCGCCCTCGGTGGCGCGGCCCAGAGCTTCGAGATGCTGGTGGGCGCCCGCGCCCTGCAGGGTGTGTTCGGCGCGCTGCTCGCGCCCACCGCGCTCGCGGTGCTGACCACGACGTTCACCATCCCGCGCGAGCGTGCCCGCGCGTTCGGTGTGTTCGGTGCGGTGGCCGCCGCCGGTGGCGCGATCGGCCTGCTCGCCGGTGGGGTGCTCACCGAGACGCTGAGCTGGCGCTGGACGCTCTACATCAACGCGTTCATCGCCGCGGTCGCGTTCGTCGGCACGCTCCTGTTCATCGAGTCGGCCGTCCGCACCGGGCCCCGCCCGCGCCTGGACGTCCCCGGCACCCTGCTGGTCTCCGGCGCGCTGTTCTCGGTCGTCTACGGCTTCTCCAACGCCGAGACCGACGGCTGGAGCTCGTTCTGGACCTGGGGCCCGCTGGCGCTCGGCGTCGCCCTGCTGGCCACGTTCGTCGCCTGGCAGCGCCGGGCCGCGCACCCGCTGCTCCCGCTGAACATCGTCCTGCACCGCAACCGCGGCGCCGCCTACCTGGCCGTGCTCATCGCCGCGACCGGCATGTTCGGGGTGTTCCTGTTCGTCACGTACTACCTGCAGGGCACGCTCGGGTACTCGCCGATCCGCACCGGCCTGGCCTTCCTGCCGATGGTGTTCGGCATGGCCACCGCCGCGCAGCTGTCCACGAACATCTTCCTGCCCCGCTTCGGCCCGAAGATCCTGGTGCCGATCGGCCTGGGGCTCGGTGCGGCCGCCATGGTGGCGCTGACCCGCCTGGACGTCGACTCCTCCTACGCCGCCGACATCCTCGCGCCGCTGGTCGTGCTCGGCCTGGGCATGGGCTCGACGATGCCGGCCGCGATGCAGACCGCGACGCTCGGCGTCGACCGGCACTTCGCCGGCGTGGCCTCCGCGCTGGTCAACACCTCCCAGCAGGTGGGCGGCTCGATCGGCACCGCGCTGCTGAACACGCTCGCGGCCACGACCGCGGCCAACTACCTCGCCGCGCACGGCGCGTCCTCGGCCGCCGAGGCCGCGGTGCACAGCTACGCCACCGCGTACTGGTGGGGCGCCGGGTTCTTCGCGACCGGCGCGGTGATCGCGGCGCTGCTGTTCCAGCGGCGGGTCGCGGAGCCGGCCGCGGCCGCCGAACCGGCCGTCGTCGCCGAGCCGGTGCTCGCGCACTGAGCCCGCCCCGCTGAACGCTGCCCGTTCCGTCCCCTCCGGGGGCACGGAACGGGCAGCGCCGTGTCAGGTGTCCCGGCGGGACACCGACACCGCGCCGGCCAGCAGCGCCGCACCGGCCCACAGCCCGAGCACGCCCAGCCCGGCCCACGGCTGGATCGGGAGCGAGTCCAGGCCGGTGCTCGCCTGGATCGCCAGCCCCGCGTCGGCCGGCCCCCACTGGCGCAGGTGCCGCTTCCAGTCCGGATCGCCCACCGTCCCGATGACGATCGGCGCGACGTAGAGCAGCGCCAGCACGAGCCCGATCGCCGCCGCCGAGCTCCGCGTCAGGGTGGCGGCGCCGAGCCCCAGCAGCGCGACGAGCACCAGGTAGAGCACCGACCCGAACACCGGCCGGGCCGCGAAGCCCGTGTCCAGCGCGGCGTGCCCGGCCGCCCACGCGGCCACCACGCCGACCGCGCCCGCCCCTCCGACCAGGCCGCTGACCAGCAGCGCCTTCGCCGCGAGCACGGCCGGCCGCCGGGGCGTCGCGGCGAACGTCACCCCGATCATCCCGGTCGCGTACTCACCGCCGATCACCCCGGCCGCGAACACCGCCGCGACCGCCTGACCCAGCTGGACGCCGACGAGCGTCAGCGTCATCGGGTCGCCCGCGCAGGGACAGCGCACCGTCGTCACCGCCAGCGCGCTCAGCGCCGCGGTGCCCACCGCCACCGCGAGCACCGCCCAGACCGTGGCCGGTGACGTCCGCAGCTTGGTCCACTCGGCCCGCACGACGTCGGTCACCGCACGTCCCGGCGCCCGAGCAGCACCAGCGCGGCGGTGAACGCGACCACGGTCCAGGCCAGCAGCACGGCCAGCCCGCCGATCGGCGGGAGCGGGAAGTACCCGGCCGACGGCACGTACAGGTTGTCGACGAACGAGTACTCCACCGCGCTCTGCTGCGCGGCGAACGCGGCCGCGGGTGTCACCGCCAGCACCCAGTCGCCGACCCGGGCCGGGAGTACCGACATCGCCAGCAGGTACGGCAGCACGGTGAGGCCGAGCACCGCGGTGAGCGCCACCGCGCCCCGGCGCACGACCGTCCCGACCGCGAGCGCGAACACCGCGCACAGCGCCAGCAGCAGCCCGGTGCCCAGTACCATCCGCACCACTGTCGACGTCGGCGCGGCGTTGACGTACAGCCCGTTGCCGCGCATCACGGCGGTGCCCAGCGGCACCGCGAGCGCCGCCCCTGCCACCCCGAGCACGGCGGCGACGCCACCGATCACCACCGCTTTGGCCGCCAGCACCCGGCCGCGTCGCGGGGTCGCGGCCAGCGTCACCGCGAGCAGCCCCCGCCGGTACTCCGCCGTGACGAGCATCGCCCCGACGACGACCAGCGGTACCAGCCCCACGAACGTGCCGGCCAGCGTCCGGGTGACGCTGAAACCCAGCCCGTTCGCGCCGGACACCGCCGGGGCGACGTCACCGTTGCCGGTCAGCGTGAACACGCCGTCGCGGGCCGAGGACCGGCTCGCGGGCTGCGGCGGGCCCGGGCGCGGCTCCTCGGCCCCGTCCGTGCCCGCCACCGCGGAGGTAGCGCTCGGGCCGCCGATCTGCTGGGTGCGCCACCCCGCCGCCGTCGTCCCCTCGAACCCGACGTGGTCGAACGTCGCGGTCGCGGTGGACGGGCCACCGCTCGCGCCGCTCAACCCGAAGACCTTGGTGGAGACCTCCGCGTGCTGCGGGGACGTGACGAACAACCCCACCTCCACGGTGGACGGCAGGTCCGGCGTCGCGGTGCCCACCGTGCGCCAGCGGTTCCCGTCGTCCGAGACCGCCGCGGTGATCGTGTCCCCGTCCCGGCTCAGGCGCAGCCACCGCGGGGTCCGCGGCCCGGTGGGGCCGGCCACGTCGTGCACGTAGTCGTGCTGCATCCGGACGCCGTGCGCGCCGGTCAGCATCACCGCGGCGTACGACGACCCGGGCCGCACGCCGTCCTTCACGATCAGCCCGGCCTTGGCCCACGGCACCAGCCCCGGCTCGCTCCGGCCGGGACCGGCGTCCCGCTCCCCGGTGAACGACGTGACCCGGGCCGTGATCGAGCCGTCGCCGGTGAGCGTGCGGTGCACGAACCGGAACGCGTCGGTGACCTCCTGACCCTCCGGGCCGGTCGGGAGCCGGCACGTCTCGTCGCAGGTGCCACCGGCCCCGGGCGCGACGGAGAACGCGACGATCAGCAGCAGCCCCCCGGCCAGCGCCGCGACCCAGCCGCGCACGGTACGCAGCTTCGTCCACTCGGCGCGGATCACCGGAACTCCACCGCGCCCCGGGTGAGGGACAGGTAGGCCCGTTCGAGCGAGGAGTGCTCGGCCACCAGCGCGGGCATCGTGGTGTCCGCCAGCACCCGCCCCCGGCCGACCACCACCAGGTGGTCCGCGGTGTCCTGCAGCTCACCCATGAGGTGGCTGGACACCAGCACCGCGCGCCCCTCGGCGGCCAGCGACCGGAGGAACCCGCGCATCCAGATGATGCCGTCCGGGTCCATGCCGTTGAACGGCTCGTCGAGCAGAAGGGTGGGCGGATCGCCGAGCAGCGCGGCGGCCACCCCGAGACGCTGGCGCATGCCGAGCGAGTAGCCGCCGGCCTTCTTCCGGGCGACCGCGGTGAGGCCGGTGAGCGCCAGCACCTCGTCGACGCGGGCCGCGCCGAGCCCCTGCGAGTGCGCGAGCCAGAGCAGGTGGTTACGAGCGCTGCGGCCGGGGTGGAACGCGGCCGCGTCCAGCAGCGAGCCGAGCGTGCGCAGCGGCCGCCGCAGGTCCCGGTAACGCCGCCCGCCGATCAGCGCGGTGCCCGCGTCCGGGGCGTCCAGGCCCAGGATCACGCGCATCGTGGTGGACTTGCCCGCGCCGTTGGGCCCGACGAACCCGGTGACCAGTCCCGGCCGCACGCCGAAGGTCATGCCGTCCAGCGCCCGGGTGGGGCCGAACCGTTTGGAGAGGTCGGTGACGTCGATGTTCATGGCCGTTGGGTGTACGCGGCCGGCGGTGTCACGGCGGTGTCGGCCGTTGACACCCGGCTGACACCGGGCGGCTGGCACTGTGGTCGGCGTGAGAGTGCTGGTCGTGGAGGACTTCGAGATCCTGGCCCGTGCGCTGGGCACCGGGCTGCGCCGCGAAGGGCTGGCGGTCGACGTCGTCCTGGACGGGGGTGAGGCGCTCGAGCGGCTGGCCGTCACCGCCTACGACGTCGCGGTGCTCGACCGCGACGTGCCGACGGTGCACGGCGACGAGGTGTGCCGCCGGATCGTCGCGTCCCACCCGGCCTGCCGGGTGCTGATGCTCACCGCCGCCGGCACGGTCCGCGACCGGGTGCACGGCCTCGAGCTCGGCGCCGACGACTACCTGCCCAAACCGTTCGACTTCGCCGAGCTCGTGGCCCGGGTGCGTGCGCTGGGCCGGCGGCCGGGTGCCGGGCTGCCGCCGCTGCTCTCGGCCGGCGAGGTGACCCTGGACCCGAGCCGGCGGGTGGTGACCCGCGCCGGGCGGCGCCTGGACCTCTCCCCGAAGGAGTTCGCGGTCCTGGAGTACCTGCTCGCCGCGGCCGGGCGGGTCGTGCCGGCCGAGGAACTGCTCGAACACGTCTGGGACGAGGCCGCCGACCCGTTCACCACCGCGGTCAAGACCACGATCAGGCGGCTGCGGACGAAACTGGGCGAGCCGCCGGCGGTGCACACGGTCCGCGGGGGCGGCTACCGGGTGGGCGGGCCGTGACCCTGCGCGGGCAGCTGACGCTGCTCTACGGCGGGGCGTTCGTCGGGTGCGGTGCGGCGCTGGTGGCGATTCCGTTCCTGCGCACGTCGCACACCGTGCCCGTACCCGGGACCGGTACGCCCGCGGCGCCGCGGGTGGGGCCGTCGGACGCCGAGGTGGCCGTGCGCCACGACGCGCTGGTGACCTCGCTCGTCGTGCTCGCGGCCACGGTGGTCGTGGCCGTCGTGCTGGGCTGGCTCATCTCCGGGCGGCTGCTGCGCCCGCTGCGCACGATCACCGGCACGGCCCGCGACATCTCGGCGTCCAACCTGCACCGCCGGTTGGGCGTGGAGGGCCGCGACAACGAGTTCGGCGAGCTCGCCGCGGTGCTCGACGACCTGTTCGCGCGGCTCGAGGCCTCGTTCGACGCCCAGCGCCGGTTCGTCGCGAACGCCTCGCACGAGCTGCGGACGCCGCTGACCGCGGAGCGCACCCTGCTCCAGGTCGCGCTGGCCGACCCGGACGCCACCGCCGGGGACCTGCGCCGGGCCTGCCGCGAGGTACTGACCCTCGGCGAAGCGCAGGAACGCCTCATCGACGCCCTGCTGACGCTGGCCGGCAGCGAGTCGGGCGCGTTCTCCCGCGACCCGGTCGACCTGGCCGCGGTGGCGGCCGACGCGGTGGGCGACCGGGCGGTGTCGCGGCGCCTGGAGCCCGCGCCCGCCACCGGGGACGTGTCGCTGCTGCGCAGCCTGGCCGGAAACCTCGTCGACAACGCGGTGCGCCACAACGACGCCCGCGGCTGGATCGAGGTCACCACCGGTGTCCACGAGGGCCGCCCGTTCCTCGCCGTGCGCAACACCGGCCCGGCCGTGCCCCCGTCGGAGCTGGCGCGCCTGCTCGAACCGTTCCAGCAACTGGCCGGCCCCCGCCTCCGCCACCACGGCGGCCACGGCCTGGGCCTCACCCTCACCCGAGCCATCGCCGACGCCCACCGGGCCGACCTCACCCTGCACCCCCGCGGGTCCGGCGGCCTGGACGTGACCGTGACCCTGCCGGGCCCCTAGCGGCCGGACAGGAGGGTGGTGAAGTGGGTGACGGTGGCGGTCATCGCGTCGCGGGCCGGGGCGATGTACCTGCGGGGGTCGACGAGCGACTCGTCGGTCAGGGCGCGGCGCACCGCGGCGGTGAAGGCGGTGTTCAGGGCCGTGCCGATGTTGACCTTCACCATGCCGGCGGCGACCGCGGCGGTGAGCTCGTCGTCGGGGACGCCGGAGGAGCCGTGCAGCACCAGGGGCACTCCGACGGCGTCGCGCAGGGACGTGATCAGCGCGTGGTCGAGGCGGGCGGTGCGGTCGGTCATCGCGTGCGACGAGCCCACCGCGACCGCCAGCGCGTCCACGCCGGTCGCGTCGACGAAGGCCCTGGCCTCGCCCGGGTCGGTGCGGACGCCCGGCGCGTGCGCCCCGTCCTTGCCGCCGACCTCGCCGAGCTCGCTCTCCACCCACAGGCCCTCGGCGTGCAGCCGGGCCACGGCGGCCGCGGTGGCGGCGACGTTCTCCTCGTAGGGCAGCGTGGACGCGTCGACCATCACCGAGCCGAAGCCGTTCGCCGCGGCCTGCGCGATCAGGCCGGCGTCCTCGACGTGGTCGAGGTGCAGCGCGACCCCGACCCGCGCGGCCTCGGCGACCGCACGGGTCGCGGCGGCGATCGGAGCGAGCCGGCCGCCGTGGAAACGCACCGCGTTCTCACTGATCTGCAGGATCACCGGGGCGTTCGCCGCCTCGGCGCCGGCGACGATCGCCTCGGCGTGCTCGATCGTGATTACGTTGAACGCCGGGACCGCGGAACCGGCCGCGCGGGCGGCGGCGACCAGTTCGCCGGTGGGGGTCAGCATGCCGGAAACTCCTGGGTGATCTCGGTGACGGTGACGGACGTGCGGAAACGGTCGGCGGTGGCGGCCTCGACGGTGCCGGCGACCGGGGCGGCGACCGCGGCGGCGGAGAGCGCCACCGCGTCGGTGAGGATCCGGGGCCAGGGGGAGCGGTCACGCAGCCCGCGGGCCAGGGCGGCGACGGACGCGTCCCCGGCTCCGGTCGGGTTGCCGGCGACCCGCTCCGGCGGGCGCACCCGCCAGACCCCGTCCGCGGTGACGCCCACCAGCCCGTCCGCACCGGCCGACGCCACCACCGCGCCCGCGCCGAGCGCCCGCACCGCCCCGGCCAGCCGCACCAGCTCACCCGCCGCGCCGCGGCCGTCGGCCGGCGCGTCGGCGAGGAGCTCACGCAGCTCGTGGAGGTTGGGTTTCACGACGTCGGGGCGGGCCGGCAGCGCGGCGCTCAGCGGGGCACCGCTGGTGTCCAGGACGGTGCGGGCGCCGGCCTCGCGGGCGGCGGCGATCAGCGTCGCGTAGGCGTCGGCGGGCAGGCCGCGCGGGAGCGAACCGGAGAGCACGACGACCGTGGCGTCCCCGAGCAGCGACGCGTACCGGGCCCGGAACGCGTCCCACTCACCGGGCGTGACCACCGGACCGGGCTCCCAGAACCCGGTCGCGTCGCCGTCGACCACCGCGACGGTGCGGCGGGTCTCGTCGCCGATCGGCACGAACGCCTCGCCGAGCCCGGCCTCGCCGAGCAGCCGGCGCACGCGCGCACCGGTGTCGCCGCCGAGCAGCCCGGTGGCCAGCACCGGTTCGCCCAGCCCGTGCAGCACCCGGGCGACGTTGAGCCCCTTGCCGCCGGCGCGCTCGCTCACCTCGGCGACCCGGTGTGTCGTGTGCGGAACCAGCGCCTCGACACGGTAAGTGACGTCCAGGGCGGCGTTGAGGGTGACGGTCAGGATCACTCCTGCTCCAGCTTCTGCGCGACTATGCTCGTCTCACTGCTGTTACGACCATAAACGATCACCTAGGGACTGCGGAATGAACACTGAGCTCGATGTCCTGGTCGTCGGCGACGCCAACCCCGACCTCGTGCTCCGCGGGGACGTCGTGCCGCGGTTCGGGCAGGTCGAACAGATGCTCACCGCGGCCGACCTGGTGCTCGGCGGCTCCGCGGCGATCACCGCCTCCGGGTGCGCGCGGCTCGGGCTGCGTACGGCACTGCTCGCCCGGGTCGGCGACGACGTGTTCGGCCGGGTCACGCGGGCCTGGCTGGAGGAGCGGGGCGTCACGCTGGAGAACCCCCGGCCCGCCGACGGCGAACCCACCGGGCTCTCGGTCATCCTGTCCGGGCCCGACGACCGGTCGATCCTCACGCTGCCGGGCACGATCCCGACGCTGGTGCCGTCCGACATCTCCGACGAGGTGCTCGCCCGCACCCGGCACCTGCACGTGGCGTCGGTGTTCCTGCAGCCGGCGCTGGCCGAAGGGCTGGCCGGCGTGTTCGCGCGGGCCCGGGCGCTGGGGGTGACGACGTCGCTCGACACGAACTGGGATCCGAGCGAGCGCTGGACCGGGGTGCGGGAGCTGCTCGCCGGGGTCGACGTGTTCCTGCCCAACACCGCGGAGCTGCTCGCGGTCACCGGGGCCGGTGACGTGGCCTCGGCGGCGGCGCTGCTGGTGGCGTCGGGCACCACCGTGGTGCTCAAGGACGGCGCCCGCGGCGGCCGCGCCTGGACCCCGGCCCGCTCGTCCTCACAGCTCCCGGGCGACGCCGAGGCCACCCCGGCGGGGCAGTCCGCGCCTGGCGGGCAGTCCGCGCCGGCTGGGCAGTCCGCGCCTGGCGGGCAGTCCGCGCCGGCTGGGCCGTCCGCGTCCGGCGGCCAGTCCGCGCCGGCCGGCCGGGCGGCGCCGTTTGAGCTCCCCGGCCGGTCCGCGCTGGACGAGCCCGCTGGGGACTCCGCGCTGGATGAAGCCGCTGGGCGCTCGGCGGCGGATGGGATCGCCGAGTACTCCGCGCCGAGCCTCGCCGTGGATGTCGTCGACACGACCGGGGCGGGGGACAGCTTCAACGCCGGGTTCCTGGCCGCGCGCCTCGGTGGCTCCGACCTTCCCGAGGCGGTGGCGTGGGCCGCGGCGGCCGGCTCCCTGAGCACCCGCGCCCCGGGCGGCACCGCCGCCCAGGCCACCCTCCCGGAGATCCGCGCCGCCCTCACCCCCGCCTGACCACGGCGCGGGGCCCCGCGCACCCGTGGGGTCCCGCGCCCGGCCCCGTCCATCCGCGGCTCCGCTGGACGGCCGCACGCACCTGCTCGCCCCCACGCACTTGCTCTCATCTGCGATGACCGCGCGCCTGTCCGGCCCTGCCCGCCTGGCCCGCGCACTAGCGAAACCGTGTCCGGACCCGCCGTTCCGAGCCCGTTCCTGCGTAACCGTGAGGTCCGCGGCGGGCCTCACGCACCCGGGCGACCCACGCGCAGTCCTGCGCATCCGGGCGATCAGCGCGCAGTCCTGCGCACCCGCGACCAGCGCGCAGTCCTGCGCACCCGGGCGACCAACGGGCAGTCCTGCGCACCCACGCGATCAGCGCTCGGTCCCGCGCACCCGCGCGACCAGCGCGCAGTCCTGCGCACCCACGCGACCAACGCTCGGTCCCGCGCACCCACGCGATCCGCGCCCGGCCCCACGCATCGGTGGGGCCGGGCACGGGTGTCAGCCTTTGAGGCCGCTGAACGACATCGTGGCAATGAAGCGCTTCTGGGCGAACACGAACGCCAGCACCAGCGGCAGGGTCGCGATGACGTTGCCGGCCATCAGCTGCGACCACTCGGTGCGCCGCATGCCCTGGAACGACGCCAGCCCCACCTGCAGCGTGTACTTGGTGTCGTCGGTGATCGCGATCAGCGGCCACAGCAGATCGTTCCAGCTGGACAGCAACGTGAACACGGCCAGCGTGGCCAGCGCCGGGCGAGCCAGCGGCAGCACGATCGAGAGGAACGTGCGCAGCGCACCGGCTCCGTCCAGCAGCGCCGCCTCCTCCAGCTCCACCGGCAGCGTCAGGAAGAACTGGCGCATGAGGAAGATGCCGAACGCCGACGCCAGCCACGGCACGATCGCGGCGGCCAGCGTGTCCACGATGCCGACCCGCGCGAACAGCAGGTACGTCGGGATCATCAGCACCTGGATCGGGATCATGACGGTGGCGATGATGCCCAGGAACGCCAACCCCCGCCCCGGGAACTTCAGCCGCGCGAACCCGTACCCGGCCAGCGAACACAGCACCAGGTGCGCGAGGACCGAGATCGCCGACACCACCACGGTGTTGACCAGCCACCGCACGATCTTCGACTCGGCGAACAACGTGCGGTACCCGTCGAAATGGATCCCGTGCGGGAGGAAGTCCGGCGGGAACTGCGTGATCTGCGCTTCGGGCATGAGCGACGTCAGCACCATCTGCACGAGCGGCAGCACGAAGATCAGCGCGATCGGCATCAGCACCAGATGCCACGGCGAGAACGGCAACCGGCGACGCTTCGCCGACGGGGACGTCATCAGAACACCTCCGATCCGCGGCGCCGCCCGTACCAGACGACGAGCACGGTGAGCAGGAGCGTCACCGCGAACAACAGGTAGGCCAGCGCAGCGCCGTAGCCGAGCCGCCGGGTCTGGAACGCGAGCTCGTAGATGTAGTAGACGACGGTCTGCGTGCTGTTCAGCGGCCCGCCGCGGGTGGAGGTGTAGATCAGGTCGAACAGCTGCAGCGCGGTGATCGTCTGCCACACGGTGGCGAACACCGTGACCGGGCGCAGCTGCGGCAACGTCACGTGCCGGAACACCCGCCACGGGCCGGCACCGTCGACGATCGCGGCCTCGACGAGTTCCTTCGGCACGTCCTGCAGGGCGGCCAGGTAGATCACCGCGACGAACCCGATCTCGCCCCAGAGCGCGATGACGACGATCGTCAGCAGGGCCTGGCTCGGGCTCTCCAGGAAGCCCTGCGCGGGCAGCCCCAGCGAGCGCAGCGCCTCGTTGACCATGCCGAACTGCGGGCTGAACACGTAGCCGGCGAGGATGCCGGTGGCCGCCGCCGACGCCACGTAGGGCACGAAGATGCAGGTGCGGTAGAAGCCGATGAACCGGATCTTGCGGTTGAGCGCCACCGCCACGAACAGCCCGATGAGGATCGACAGCGGAACGAACGTCGCCGTCAGCAGCAGCGACTGCTTGGCGGCGTCGAGGGCGTTCGAATCCTCGGCCAGCCGCTGGTAGTTGCGCCACCCGACGTCGGTGGGCGGTGCGACGCCGTTCCACTTCGTCCGGCTGATGAAGAACGCCCACACGGCCGGGAAGATCGACAGGCCGATCACGACGACGGTCGCGGGCCCGGCGAACGCCCAGCCGGTGAGCGCGCGGCGGGCACCCCGTCCGCGTGGCGCGCGGGGCGCGGAAGCCGGCTTCCGCGCCCCGACGGCGAACCGCGGTGGGGTCGCGACGCTCACTAGTTGTCTTCCAGGACGCCGGCGGACTTCTCGGCGGCCTCGTCCAGGGCTTCCTTGGGTTTCGCCTTGCCCTGGAGCACCTTCGCGATCGCGTCGCCGACGTTGCGTGACATCTCCTCGTAGCCGGAGACCGTCGGGCGGGCCTGCTTGGCGTTCGCCAGGTTGTCGACGAACGTCGGGCCGGCCGGGTACTGCTTGGCGTAGTTCGCGTACTCCGGGGTGTCCTTCTCGGTGGTGCGCAGCGGCAGGTTACCGATCGCCAGGTTCCACTTCGCGTCGGTCTCCTTGCTGGTGAGCCACTTGACGAAGTCGCGTGACGCGCCGGCGCGGTTGGCGTCGTCGTGGTTGTAGAGCACCCACAGGTCGGGGCCGGAGACGGTCTGGTGGTCGCCGTCGGTGCCGGGCAGCTGCGTGACGCCGTACTTCGTCTTGCTGCTGGCCAGTTCGAGCAGCTCCCACGGGCCGGACATGATCATGCCGATCCGGCCGCTGCGGAACAGCGGCGAGTACTTCTCGTCGGTCTGGTCGAGGTACATCGACTTGTCGTCGACGGCCATCGCGCGCAGCGTCTCCAGGGCCTTGACGCCGGCGTCGCTGTTGAACGCGGGCTTCTTGCCGTCGAGGATCTTGCCGCCGTTCTGCCACAGCAGCGGCCACAGGTGCCAGGTGGTGTCCTCGCTGCCGGAGACCGAGTACGCGGTGCCGTAGATGCTCTTCGCCGGGTCGTTGAGCTTCTTGGCGGCCGCGCGGTACTGCTCCCACGTCCAGTCGTCGGTGGGGTAGGGCAGCTTGGCCGCGTCGAACAGGGTCTTGTTGTAGAGCAGTGCGAGGTTGTCGACGAGGGCCGGGACGCCGATGACGGTGCCGTCGGTGGCGGTCGCGGTCTCGCGCGCCGCGGCCGGGAACTCGTCCCAGCCGAACGACGACTCCTTGACGAAATCGCGCAGGTCCTGCGTGCGGCCGCTCTCGGCGAGCTCACCGGCCCAGCTGCCGAACGCGTACGAGATGTCGGGGTAGTTGCCGCTGGTGAAGCCGGCGGAGAGCTTCGTCAGCAGGTCGTCGGTGACGGTGGCGCCGGCCGACGTCTTGACCGTGACGTTGGGGTGCAGCTGGTGGTACTCGGCCGCGAGCTGCTCGGCCTTCTGCTCGGCCTCGGTGGTCTGCCCGGTCCACCAGGTGATCTCGACGGTGGCCTTCGGGTCGTAGCCCTTGGCGGCGTCCTTGCCGCTGCTCGACGGCGACGAGCCGCTGCAGGCCGAGAGGGCCAGCGCCGCCGCGACCGTGGTGGCGAGACCGGCGAGTAACCGGGGGGAGTACCTCATCTGCTGCACCTCTCGAGGGGGGTTCGGGGTGAGACGTATCAGGCGAGTACGACGGAACGGGTCAACAGGCGGGGTTGATCGGGATCGAGCCCGCGGTGCGCGGCCAGCGCGACCGCGAACCGCTGCGCGAGCAGCAGCTGGGCCAGCGGGTCCCGGGTGTCCCGGTACGCCACCGCACCGGCCGAGCGGGCGACGTCGTCGAGGCTCCCGGGCACCGCGCCGAACGACCAGACCAGCGACCTCGGGCCGGCGACGGCCACCGGCCCGTGCCGGTAGTCGCGGGCCGGATAGGACTCCGACCAGGCCTGCGCGGCCTCCCGGGCCTTCAGCGCGGCCTCGTGGGCCAGGCCGACGGTCCAGCCGGTGCCGAGGAACACCAGGTGGTCCACGGACGCCGGGTCGACCGGCAGGGCCGAGGCGAGCGCCTCCCGCCCCTCCGCGACCGCGGCGGTGAGGTCCTCGCCGTAGGCCGCCCTGGCCGCGGCCAGCACGGTGGTGGGGAACCGCGTCTGGACGACGCTCGTCTCGTCGGCGAAGTCGAGCAGCAGACGGGCGTCGACGAGGTCGTCGACGGCCTCACCGCTGACCGCGGTCACCGCGACCCGCTCCGTGCCGGTAGGGACGGCGCGGAGTGCCTCGAGCACCTCGGTGGAGGTGCCGGAGCGGGTGATCGCGACGACGCGGTCGTAGCGGCGGCGCGGGACGTACTCCGACGCGCAGACGGCGTCGGACTCGCCGAGCCCCGCGGATTCACGGAGCTCGGCGAGGCTCTGCGCGACGAACCAGGACGTGCCGCAGCCGAGGAAGAGCGTCCGTTCGCCGGGGTGGGCGAGTACGGCCGCGGCCTCGTCGGCCAGCGCCAGCCCGCGTACCCAGACGTCGGGCTGGCTGGCGATCTCACGTGCGGTGGCGTCCATGACGGCGATTATGCTCATTCGAGCATCATCGACAAGCATTCGCGCGCAAACGTGCAATCTAGAGTGCGCGCAACGGCTCGGGGATCAGGTCGCCGTGGGCGGCGGTCAGCTCGTCGCACAACTCCCAGATCTGGTCGAGCGTCAGCGTAGCGGCGGTGTTCGGGTCGACCATCGCCGCCTGCCGCACCTTGAGCGGGTCGCCCTCCACCGCAGCGCGCACGGTGAGCTCGCCGACGCTGACGAACGGCCGGTTCACCGCGGCGCACTGCGCGGGCAGGGCGCCGACGCGTTCCGGGCGCACGCCGAGCCGGTCGACGACGCACGGCACCTCGACCGCGTAGTTCTCCGGCAGGTTGCTGATCAGGCCCCGGTTGGCGACGTTGCCGTGGATGCGCCGGATGACGCCGGTCTCCATGCTGTGGATGACCTGCGGGGCGTACTCGGTGGCCTCGCGGTGCAGGTCGAGGGGCTTGCCCTCGCGCAGGTCGTCGCGGACGCGCGCGTACTCGTCCAGGTTGTCCTGACTGATCCGCAGGTAGTCGCCGACCGGGATGCGCAGCCGCTCGACCTCGGCGTCGGTGTGCAGGTACCAGGGCACGTACTCGGACGAGTGCTCGCTGGTCTCGGTGGGGAAATAGCCGAGGCGGGAGTACATGTCCATCCGCACGCGCCGCGAGAGCTCCGGGTCCGACGCCAGCTTCTCGTCCAGGCGGGGGTAGAGGCTCTCGCCGCGGTGCTCCCAGCGCAGCAGCCACGCCTGGTGGTTGACGCCGGCACCGGTGTAGTCGACCTCGTCGAGCGGGACGCCGATCAGTTCGCACAGGTCGTGGACGGTCCAGAACACCGAGTGGCAGAGGCCGACGGCCTTCAGCTCGGGTGCTACCGCCGCGAGGTAGCCGATGTTCATCGCCATCGGGTTGGTGTAGTTGAGCAGCCAGGCGTCCGGACAGATCTCGAGCATGTCCTTGGCGATGCCCTCGAGCACGGGGAACGTCCGCAGCGCCCGGAAGATCCCGCCGACGCCCAGCGTGTCGCCGATCGTCTGGCGCAGCCCGTACTTGGCGGGGATCTCGAAGTCGCGCACGGTGGCGGCGTGCATGCCGACCTGGATCGCGTTGATGACGTAGGTCGAGCCCTCCAGCGCGCGACGCCGGTCGAGGCTGGTGCGGATCTCCGGCGCCGCGCCGAGCTGCTCGGCGGTGCGGCGGGCGATCGCCTCGGCGGTCTCCAGGCGCTCCTGGTCGATGTCGTGCAGGCTCAGGGTGACGCCACGGAGCTCGTCGAAGGAAAGCAGGTCGGCCAGCAGTTCGCGGGTGAACACCACGCTGCCGGCCCCGAGGAACGTGATCACGGTCATGGCGCGATTTTGCGCGGATCGCTCATGAACGAACAGTGCTACGCGCCAAACGGACTATTCTCAGTGCTCGTTTGGATCTTTCTTCGATCGGGAGCGCCGATGCCGCGTTCGTCACTTCGCCGGGCCGAGCGGGTCTCGGCCATCCTCGAACGGCTCGCCGCCGACGGTTCGGTCGACGCCGGCCGGCTGGCCGACGAGTTCGTCGTGTCGGCCGCGACGATCCGCCGTGACCTGCAGGTGCTCGAGGACCAGAAGCTGCTCTCGCGCACGCACGGCGGGGCGGTGGCGGTGGACGTGGCCTACGAGCTGCCGGTGCGTTACCGGGCCGGCCAGAACCGCGACGCGAAGGGCGTCGTGGCGCGGCGGGCCGCGGACCTGCTGCCCCGGGGCCCGCTGACGCTGGGCCTCACCGGCGGCACCACGACGCACATCCTGGCCCGCATGCTCGCCGAGCGCGTCGACCTCACCGTGGTGACGAACGCGCTGAACATCGCGTCCGAGCTGGCGCTGCGGCCGCGGCTGAAGCTGATCATGACCGGCGGGGTGTCGCGCACCCAGTCCTACGAGCTGGTGGGGCCGATCGCCGACCGGGCCCTGGAGGGCCTGAACATGCAGGTCGCGGTCGTCGGCGTGGACGGCATCAGCGCCCGCGGCGGCCTCACCACGCACGACGAGATCGAGGCGCACACGAACGCGTGCATGATCCGGCGCGCGGACCGGGTGATCGTGGTCGCCGACGGTTCGAAGATCGGGCGCGCGTACCTCGCCGGCATCTGCCCGATCACCGACGTGTCGGTGCTGGTCACCGATTCGAGCGCGGACCCGGCCGGGGTCGACGCGATCCGCCGCGCGGGCACCGAGGTCGTGATCGCGACCTGACCGCGGGAGCACCCGGCGGTCCGCGCGGTCAGCGCGGGCCGCGTTCGGCGAGCTGGGCGGGGACGGTGCGCGCGAGGGCGTCGCGCAGGGCCAGTACCGGTGCCGACGTGATGCTCTCCGCGCTCCACAGCAGCTGCACCACCCGCTCGGCCGCCCGCGCCAGCGGCACCTCCACCGTGCCCGGTGGCGCGATCCCGGCCGGTACCACGGTCACGCCCAGGCCGGCCGCGACCAGCCCGGCCGCCGTCGCGAGGTCCTCGCACGTGCACGCGGGCTCGGGCACCAGCCCTTCGTCGCGCAGCAGCCGGTCGGTGATCGTCCGCATCCCGTAGCCCGCCGCCATCGCGACGAACGGCTCACCGGCCAGGGCCGCCAGCGCGATCGAGGCGTCGCCGGCCCTCGGGTGCCCGGCCGGCAGCAGCACCCGCAGCGGCTCGGTGCCCAGCACCGACGCCCCCTCCACCTCCTCGAGCATCGCCACCAGGGCCAGGTCGAGCCGCCCGTTCACCACGTCGGCGACCAGGTGGTCGGCGCCGCCCTCGGCCAGTTGCAGCCGCACCCGGGGGCGGTCCGCGGAGAAGCCGCGCAGCGTCCGGGTGACCAGGTCGGCGCCGAGCACGTGCTGGAACCCGAGCCGCACCAGGCCCGACTCCGGGTCGACGTCCGCGCGGATGCGCCGCACGGCCTCGTCGACCTCACGCACCGCCCGGTCCGCGGCCGCCGCGAGCAGCCGCCCGTGCCGGCTCAGCGTGATCCCGCGGCCCCGCTTGCGCAGCAGCGGCGCCCCGACCTGCGCCGACAGCCGCGCCAGCGAGCGGCTCAGCGTCGGCTGGGGGACACCCAGGTCGCGGGCGGCCTCGGTGAGGTGACCGGTGCGCGCGACCGCCAGCAACTCACGCAGCGGCCGCACCAACTCATGCTCCATCCGCATCATTCAACCAGCAGAGATGCATTGGACGTATCGAACGCGGCCGGGGACGGTGGAGGACGTGACCCGTCACCTCCCCGGCACCCCGGGGTTCCGCGCGCTGAACCTCGGCATGGCCCTGATCGGCCTCGCCGCGTTCGGTCTGCTGTACGCGACCCAGCCGCTGCTGCCCCGGCTGTCCGACCGGTTCGCGGTCGACGCCACCGCGGCCAGCCTGTCGCTGTCGGTGACCACCGGCACGCTGGCGCTGCTCGTCGTGCCCGCGACCTGGCTCGGACAGCGGCTGGGCCGGCGCCGGGTGATGCGTGCCGGGCTCGTCGCCGCGGTGGCGCTGACGTTCGCGTGCGCGGCCGCGCCGACGTTCCCGGTGCTGCTCGGGCTGCGTGCCGCGAGCGGGGCGGCGCTCGCGGCCGTGGTCGGCGTGGCGATGGGGCACGTCGCCGCCGAGGTGCACCCGAGCGGGCTCGGCTCGGCGATGGGGCTCTACGTCGCCGGGAACTCGGTCGGGGGAGTGACCGGCCGGCTCGTGTCCTCGCTCGTCGTCGACGCGGCGGGCTGGCGCTGGGCGCTGGCGGCCGTCGGCCTGCTCGGCCTGGTCGCCACCGGGCTCGGCTGGCGTCTCCTGCCGCCGCCGGCCGCACCGGCCACCGTGACGCCGGCCGCCGGGCGCCCCCGGCCGGCGACGGTCCGCGACCCGGCGCTGCTCGCGCTGCTCGCCGTGCCGTTCCTGCTGATGGGCGGCTTCGTCGCCACCTACAACTTCCTCACCTACCGCCTCACCGCGGCCCCGTTCGACGTCTCCGAGGCCGTGATCGGCGCGGTGTTCCTCACCTACCTCGCCGGTACCGCCGCGTCCGCGCTGGCCGGGCGCACCGCCGACCGGGTCGGGCGCCCCCCGGTGCTGCTCGCGTCGATCGCGCTGATGGGCGCGGGACTGCTGCTCACGCTTCCGCCGTGGCTGCCGGCCGTCGCCCTCGGCCTGCTGATCTTCACCGCCGGGTTCTTCGGTGCGCACTCGACCGCGAGCGGCTGGGCCCCGGTCGTCGGTTCCGCCCGCCCCGCGACCGCGGGAGCCCTCTACGTGTTCGGCTACTACGCCGGTTCCAGCGTGTTCGGCTCGTGCGTCGGCATCAGCTGGCACGCCGGCGGTTGGCCGCTGACCGTCACGGTGATCGAAGGCCTGATCGTGCTGGCCGCGGCGGCCGCCGCGTTCGTGGCGACGCGGGTGACCGGGCTGTCTGCGCCGCCCCGGTCACCGTCGGCCCCGAGCACCGCACACCCGGTTCTACAGTGAGCGCATGACGGACGTTCTTTCTCGCATCGCGGCCCTCCGCGCCTCCCACGACCGGCTCCGGACGGTGGCCGCGCCGCTCACCCCCGAGCAGGTGCGGGGCCCCGGGTACCCGTCCGAGTGGTCGATCGCGCAGGTCCTGTCGCACCTCGGTTCCGGGGCCGAGATCAACGGGCTCATCCTCGACTCCGGCGTCGAGCAGACCCCGGCGCCCGAGCCGGAGGCCTTCCGGGCCATCTGGGCGGTCTGGGACGCCAAGGACCCCGACGCACAGGCCGCCGACGCCCTCGACTCCGACGCGCGCCTGGTCGAGAACGTCGAGGCCCTCACCGCCGAGCAGCGCGAGAACGCGGTCTTCCCGCTCTGGTTCGGCCCGGCCGACCTCGCCACCTTCGTCGCGATGCGGCTGTCCGAGCACGCCGTGCACACCTGGGACGTCGAGGTCATGCTCGATCCGTCGGCGACCGTCCTGCCCGAGGCCGTCGGCACCGTCCTCGAGTACGCCAAGGGCCTGGTCGGGTTCGCCGGCAAGCCGGGCCCGGCCGGCCGGATCCACGTCACGGTCACCGACCCCGACGCAGAGTACGCCCTCGTCCTGGGGGAGAAGGTCGCCCTCGAGCCGTGGGACGGCGGCGAGCGCACCGGCGAACTGGCCCTGCCCGCCGAGGCGTTCCTCCGGCTGCTCTACGGCCGGCTGGACCCGGCCCACAGCCCGTCGGTGACCGCCACCGACGTCGATCTCGACGCCCTGCGCGCCACGTTCCCGGGCTTCTAACCCCTACATCTCGAACTCCGAGACAGAAATCACATGAGAGGGCAGAATCGTCCCAGGATTTGATCGACGACGGTGTCGAAGGGACAGCTCCCCCCATGGCCCAGAACGACGAATTAGCGCGCGCCGAGCGCTGCTGCGGATGGTACGAGCGGGTCGAGGCGGCTCGCACGTCCAAGGCTCTCTACGCAGCGCTGGAACGCGTTCCCTGCGATTCCTGCCACCGCCACCTGGCGGCGAGTGAGGTTCCCGAGCCGCTCAAAGCGGTCTGGGAGCCCTACGTCGGGCAGTCCAGGCCCCGCCGCCTGCCCCGCGCGCTCGGCTTCTGGCTGTTCCGCCACCCGAACCGGGAGTTGGCGGCGGTCGCCGGGTGACGCATGCGGCTCGCGCGTCCGCGGACGCGCGAGCCACCCCGGCGTCCGGCCGGCCGCGGCTCAGCGCCCGCGTTCGTGCAGGCGTTCCATGAGCGTGTACGGCGTCCCGACCACGGGGTCGCCGGACACGAGCGGGAGTTCCAGGTCGACGGTGCGGCCGTGCCCGTCCCGAGCGGTCACGACGGTCGCGGTGCGTCCGTCGGTGCGCACCTCGTCGTAGACGACGCCACCGCCCAGGTAGCCGCTGAGCGCGTCCGCGTGCAGCCCGAGATCGTGCAGGATCTCCGCGTGCACGGCCCGCGGCGGCGAGGTGACCGGGAACCCCTCCGCCTCACCCCGTCCCGGCGGGGGACCGCCCGGGAACACCGCGGCGGCGATCTCCGCCCGGTCCGCGGTGATCGGCAGCGTCGCGGACCCGGTGTCGGCGACGACCCGCACCGTCGCGTCCGCCCCGAACTTCACCCGCGTGATCAGCCCGCCCCGGGCATCCCGCTGCACGGCGGAAACCTCCCGGAGAAACCGCCCCTGCACGACCGCGTGCGGTGTCCGACGCGCCTCGCCACCGGTCATCGGCTGTTCGCTGCCTTCGTCACAGGAATGCTTTTGTGGCGCAGAACGTGCGCACCCGAACCGGGAGTTAGTTCCCGCTTCGTCGCGCGTCGGCCTTCCGCGCCTGGACCCAGTGGGCGTGGAAGCCCGCCGCGGCCGCCCCGAACGTGGCGGTCAGGAACGCGTACGCGCCGGCCATCCACGCGTCGTACGAGGAGTCCCGCGCGGTCGCCAGCGTGAAGCACTGCGCGGCGAGCGACAGCAGGATCCACTGCGCCGCGACCCACCGGCGCGCGGCACCACCCCCGCGGGTGAGCGCCGCCCCTGCGGTCACCAGGCCGCACAGCAGGAAGAGCGCGGCCGCCCCGAACGCGATCCAGGTCGTCATCGGGCGCGGGCCCGGCGGCGGAGCACCAGCGCGACACCGGCGGCGCTCCCGACCGCGAGGAACACGAGCGCGACCACGCTCGGCCAGATCGCGTCCGCGTACCGCGGCATCGCCCCCAGCCCGACGAACACGCAGCCGACGCTCATCAGCAGGAGCTCGCCCGCGGCCCACCACAGCGTCGCCGGGCTCGACCCGTCGGCGCCGGTCAGCCGCCGCGCGATCGCCCCCTTCCGGCCCGGCGCGTCGGGCGGCCACCGCACCGCGGTCGCCGTGAACGCGCTGAGCAGCCCGAGAGCCAGCAGGACCACGGCCCCGCCGAACGCCAACACCGTCATGATCGCCCCGCCGTTCCCTGGTCCGCTGTGTCCGATCCAGAATCGGGGGCGTCGCCGACGATGACCGTCGCGCCGCTGACACCTGCGGTGTCGGGGCTCAGAACGTGCAGGGCATGGAGCGGATGGCGTGGATGAAGGCGCCCGGCACGTACTGGGGCTCGCCGGCCTCCAAACCCGGTACCTGGCGGAACAGTTCGCGGAAGATCGCTTTCAGCTGCACCTTGGCCACGTTGCTGCCCAGGCAGTAGTGCACGCCCCCGCCGCCGAACGCCACGTGCGGATTCGGTTTGCGGGACAGGTCGAACCGCTCGGGGTGAGCGAACACCGACTCGTCCCTGTTTCCCGACGCGTAGAACATGACGACCTTGTCGCCCTCGTCGATCTGCTGCCCGTGCAGCTCGAACGGCACCGCGGCGGTGCGCCGGAACGTCATGACGGGCGTCGCCCAGCGCACGAACTCCTCGACCGCGCCGCCGATGCGTCCCTCGAAGTCCTCGAGCAGCCACGCCCGCTGCTCCGGGAACACCGAGAACGCACGCATCGCGTGGGACGTCGTCTGCCGGGTGGTGTCGTTGCCGGCCACCGACAGCAGCACGAAGAACGCGGCGATCTCGGCGTCGGTGAGGCGCTGGCCGTCGACCTCGGCCTGGGTCAGGTTCGTCATCAGGTCGTCGGCCGGGTGCTCGCGGCGTCGCGTCGCCAGTTCCGAGGCGGTCTGGTGCAGCACGAACAACGAGTCGAGCAGCACCTGGATCGGGTCGCGGCCGGCGGTGAACTCCGGGTCGGCCGCCGAGACCAGCGCGTTCGCGTGGTGCACCACCGAGTCCCACTCGGACTGCGGGATGCCCATCATCCGGGCCAGCGTCCGGATCGGCAGCTTGGCCGAGCAGTGCTCGACGAAGTCGACGTCCGGCCCGCCGCGCACCAGCTCCTCGACGATCGTGCGCGCGTCCTGTTCGATCTCGGCCGAGATCCGCGAGATCTGCCGGGTGGTGAACGCCGCGCTGACCAGCTTGCGGATCAGCGTGTGCCGGGGCGGGTCCATCGCCAGGAACGACTGCGAGGCCTCCAGCAGCTCCTCGGGGACGTTGCCGAACATCACCCCGCGCCCGGAGACGAACACGTCGTTGCGCCGGCTGACCTCGACGATGTCGGCGTGGCGCACGACCGCCCAGAACCCGGGGTCGTTCGGGTCGTCCATCAGCCCGCTCTCGGGCATCGGATGCCAGGAGACGGGGCGCTGCGCGCGCAGCGCGGCGAACGTGCGTTCGCGCTGGGGCGCGGTGCTGGTCCAGAACTCGATCGAACTGACGTCGATCGGGTCGTACGTGCGCGTCGAAGTCACGGTCGCTCCTGCCGCCGTCGTTGGTAGCGAGCGCCCCGATGTTAACGCTGATTCAGTCGCTTCAGGACCTTCTCCTCCGACCAGACCTCCGCGTACTTCGCGGCCAGGTCGAACAGGCTCGCCTCGTGCGGCCGCGGATCCCGGTCGCCCACCGCGTCGGCCACCACGATCGGTACGTAGCCCGACGAGATCGCGTCGACCGCGGTGGCGCGCACGCACCCGGAGGTGCTCACCCCGCACAGGACCAGCGTGTCGATGCGCCGCGCGGCGAGGGTGGCGGCCAGCGAGGTACCGAAGAACGCGCTGGCGTACTGCTTGGTGACGACCAGGTCGCCGTCCGCCGGCGCCACCTCGGGCATGATCTCGCCGAGGGAGCCCGGAGCACCGGTGGCGAAGTGACGCAGCGCGCCGACCTTGCGGTAGAACAGCCCTCCGTCGACGCCGTCCGCCGCGTACGCGACCCGGGTGAGGATGACCGGCACCCCGGCGGCCCGGGCGGCACCCACGACCCGGGCGGCGGAGTCGAGGCACGAACGCGACCCCAGGTACAGCTCGGCGCCGGGCTCGAAGTAGGCCCGCACCATGTCGATGACCAGCACCGCCGGGGACGATCCCCAGTCGAGCGGCTGCCCGAACCCGGCGCCGGCGTAGTCGTCGGAGAGATCCACTGTCACCTCCAGGGCGGCCGTGCGGCCCGGGCGCACCCGGGCCGCACGGAACGGGTCAGGGACGGACCGCGGTCGCCGGGTCGCGCGGCGCGGGCAGGCCGGTCTCCTCGAGGCTGCGGGCCAGGATCTCCTCGAGCGGCGGCCCCATGTTGAACACGGCCGGTTCCGGGCGGGAGGCACGCAGCCGGTCCCGCAGCTCCGCGGTGGCCGCGGTGTCCAGCCCTCCGTCCGGGTCGAGCACCACCCCGTACCGCTCGGCGCCGGACGCCGACACCAGCCCGCGACGCACCTCCAGCTCGACGAGTTCGGGCGAGCGTGCGAGCGGGTCGCCCCAGCCGCCGCCGCCCCAGGTGACGAAGTGCAGCACGTCCCCGACGTTCACCGCCACGTCGTGGACCTTCGACGCCAGGATCTCCCGGGTCCCGTCGGCGCGGTCGATCCACTTGCGCCCGCGGGCCCCGGGGTCGCCGCCGTTCACGCCCCACGGGTAGGTGAGCCACCGGTCGTCGTGGATCGCGATCGTGCCCGGCTGCAGGAACCGGTACGCGACGTCGACGCCGTTGCCGCCGCGGTGCAGGCCCGCGCCGCCGGTGTCGGCGACGGTCTCCCAGCGCTCGATGCGCAGCGGGTAGTACGACTCCAGGTACTCGCACGGGATGTTGACGAACGACGGCCAGAGCGAGTGACCGTCGGGCCCGTCGCCGATCGGCCGCCCGGGGATGCCGCCGAACCCGATCGAGTACAGCTGGAACCATTCGCCGGCGCGCTCGCCGTCGGCGTAGTGCCCGGAGTACATGAAGTGCGGCGACGAGGAGAACCCGGCCGCGTTGAGCAGGTCGGGGTTCTTCTGCCCGAGCAGCCCGCCGAACAGGTCGAAGATCCGCCCGATGCCGTGGTTGCGTGCGTTGAGCGCGGCCGGGTGCTTCGGCTTCCAGAACGTGTCTTCGGGGATCTTCACGTCGACGAGCGGATAGAACCCGTCGTTCCAGAGGATCTGCGGGTCGGCCACCGTGATCATGTAGATCCCGAAGAACATCCGGGCCAGGTTGTCGTTGATGAAGTAGTTGATCGGCCCCGGCGACTGCGGCGCCGAGCCGGTGAAGTCGAGCAGCACCTTGTCGCCGGTGCGGGTCAGCGACAGCACCAGCTTGTACGGCCCGTAGCCGACGCCGTCGTCGCAGATGTAGTCGGCGAAGCTGATCGTCTCGCCGTCGGCGAAGATCGTCGTCAGCAGCGTCTTCATCGCCTGGTAGTTGCGGTCGAGGAGCGCGTCCAGCGCCGACACGTAGGTCTCGACGCCGAAGCGCTCGCACAGCTCCTGGATGCGCCGGGACGCCGTCCGGCAGGCCGCGACGATGCCGTTGAGGTCGGCGCGGTTCCACTCGGGCTGGCGGACCTGGTTGAGGATGATGCGCAGCGCGTCCTCGTTGAGCACCCCGCCCGCGTACAGCTTGAAGGGCGGAATGACGACGCCCTCCTCGTAGATCGTGTGCGCGTCGGTGGGCATCGAGCTGACGGTCTTGCCGCCGACGTCGGACATGTGCCCGAACATCGACGCCCAGCCCACGACCCGGCCCTGGACGTAGATCGGCATCACGACGAGCCAGTCGTTGGCGTGGCTGATCGCGCCGTCGCACGAGTACGGGTCGGACGTGAGCAGCACGTCGCCCTCGCCGATCGTGCCCTCGTAGCGTTCGAGCAGCGACGGGATCGAGAGCCCGAACTGACCCACGACCATCCGGCCGGACGGGTCGCCGATCAGCGGGAACTCGTCGTGCTGCTCGCGGATGCCCGGCGAGAGCGCGGTGCGGAACAGCACCTCGTCCATCTCGTACCGGGCGTTGCGCAGCGCGTTCTCGATGATGTCGAGCGTGACCGGGTCGACCTCGACGGCGGCCAGCGGCTCGGTGGTCGTTTCCAGGATCTCGGCCATCACGCCTCCTCGGCGACGGGACGAATGAGCAGGCTGCCGGTGGGGTGCACGGTCGCGGCGTGGCCGGGCAGCACGAGCGTCGTCGAGTCCATCTCGGTGACGATCGCCGGTCCGGGAACGACGTTGCCCGCCCGCAGCTTCGCCCGGTCGTAGACGGTCGCCTCGGTGGTGGCGCCCTCGACGTAGATCGTGGTGGTGGTGCGCACCGCGTCGGCCGGGTCCTCGCCGCCGTCGGCCAGGTCGGTCGGTGTCACGTGCGGACGCGGACCGGTCGCCGCCGCGCGGGCGCTGACCAGCTCGTGCTCGTTCCGGGTGAGCAGGAACGAGAACAACCGCTGGTGTTCGACGTCGAAGGCCTCGCCGAGCGTCGACAGGCTGAAGTTCTCCAGGTCGACGCTGACCGTGATCTCGAAGCCCTGGCCGTGGTAGCGCAGGTCGGCCTGGTACGTCAGGGTCTGGTCGGCGCGGGGCACCCCCTCGGCTTCGAGCGTGGCGATCGCCTGCTCGGCCAGCTCGGCGTAGAGCCCGCGCACCTCGTCGTCGGTGAGCTCGGAGAAGCGCCGGATGTAGGTGCGTGCCGCCTCGTCACGCAGGCCGGTGGTGGCGTCGCCGTAGGCGCACAGCACCCCCGGCGACGGCGGGATGATCACCGGCCACGCGCCGGTGAGCTTGCCGAGCGCGTTGGCGTGCAGCGGCCCGGCGCCGCCGAACGCGACCAGCGCGAAGTCACGCGGGTCGTAGCCCTGCTGCACCGACACCAGCCGCAGCGCGCCGAGCATGTTCTCGTTGACGATGTCGATGATGCCCGCGGCCGCCGCCTCGACCGACGCGAGGCCCACGCCCTCCTGCACCCGGGCCACCGCGGCCCGCGCGGCCTCGCGGTCGAGCGCGATCTCGCCACCGGCCAGCTCGGACGGCAGGTACCCCAGCACGACGTTCGCGTCGGTGACGGTGGGTTCGGTGCCGCCCTTGCCGTACGCGGCGGGCCCGGGGTCGGCGCCCGCCGACTGCGGGCCGACACGCAGCGCCTTGGTGAGCTCGGGGACGTGCGCGATCGACCCGCCGCCGGCGCCGACCGTGCGGACGTCGACCGACGCCGAGCGCACCTTCAGGTCGCCGACCTGCGTCTCCCGGCCGATCCGCGGCAGGCCCGCCTCGACCAGGGCGACGTCGGTGGACGTGCCGCCCATGTCGAACGTGAGCAGGTCGGGGTAGCCGGCCCGGGTGGCCGCCCAGACCGCGCCGGAGACACCGCCGGCCGGGCCGGACAGCAGCATCGACACCGGGTTGTCGGCCGCGGCCGGCGCGCTGGCCAGGCCGCCGTCGGAACGCAGGATGTAGAGCTTGCGGCTCAGCCGCCCGCTCATGTTCTCCAGGTAGCGCGCCACCTGCGGCTGCACGTAGGCGTTGGCGACGGTGGTGATCGTGCGCTCGTATTCACGCAGCTCCGGCAGCACCTGCGAGGAGATCGACACCGGGATGCCCGGCAGTTCCTCGGCGGCGATCGCGGCGATGCGGTCCTCGTGCCCGGACCAGACGTAGGAGTTGATCAGCGCCACCGCGAGGGCCTCGATGCCCTGATCGCCCAGCGTGCGCAGCTTGCCGCGCAGGTCGTCCTCGTCCAGCGGCGTGACGATCGACCCGTCGGCGCCGATCCGCTCGATCGCCTCGACGGTGTTCTCCAGCGCGGCCAGCGGCTCGGGTTTGGGCCAGATGATCCAGCCGGCCAGCCCGCCCGGTACGAACGACCGGGCGATCTGCAGCACCTGCCGGAACCCGGCCGTGGTGACCAGGCCGACGGTCGCGCCCTTGCCTTCGAGAATCGCGTTGGTGGCCACGGTGGTGCCGTGCAGCACCTGGCCGACCTCCTCGACGGTGGTGCCGGCGGCGGCGCACACCTTCTCGATGCCGGTGAGCACACCGACGGACTGGTCGGAGGGGGTGGAGGGGGTTTTGGCGCGGAACGACTCGCCACTGTCTTCGTCGATGAGCAGGACGTCGGTGAACGTGCCCCCGACGTCCACACCTAACCGGTAACGCATGCCGCGCGCCTTCCTATTAGATGGTGCCGGCTCTCGTGAGCCGCGAGATTTCTTCGTCCGACAGGCCGAGAAGGCCCCCGTAGATCTCCTGGTTGTGCTGGCCGAGCTCCGGTCCGGTGGCACGCACGGTGCCCGGGGAGGCCGACAGTTTCGGGAACACGTTCTGCATCGCGACCGGCCCGAGGTTCGGGTCGGGCACGGTGACGATCGCGTCGCGGGCGGCGAAGTGCGGATCGTCGAACATGTCCTTGGCCTTGTAGATGCGCCCGGCCGGGACACCGCCTTCGTGGAGCGCCTCGAGGAGCTCCTCGGTGTCGTGGCCGGCGGTCCACCCGGCGATCAGCCCGTCGAGCTCGTCCATGTGCTCGCCGCGGGCGCCGTGGGTGGCGTAGCGGGGGTTCTCGCGCAGCTCCGGCTGCCCCATCACCGCGGCCAGCCGCCCGAAGACCGAGTCCTGGTTCGCCGCGATCAGCACGCTGTCGCCGTCGCGCGTCGGGTAGACGTTGCTCGGCGCCACGTTCGGCAGCACCGGGCCGGTTCGTTCGCGCTGGTAGCCGGCCTGCTGCCACTCGGGGAGCAGCGACTCCATCAACCCCAGCACCGACTCGTAGATCGCGGCGTCGACGACCTGGCCTTGCCCGGAGTTGTCCCGTTCGTGCAGCGCGACGAGCGTGCCGAGCGCCGCGTGCATCGCGGCGAGCGAGTCGCCCAGCGAGATGCCCGCACGCGACGGCGGCTGGTCGGGCGAGCCGGTGACGTACCGGATGCCACCCATCGCCTCCCCGATCGAGCCGAACCCGGCGCGGGCGGCGTACGGGCCGGTCTGGCCGTAGCCGGTGACCCGGGTGACGACGAGCCTCGGGTTGATCTCCCAGAGCTTCTCCGGGGCCAGGCCCCAGCGTTCGAGGGTGCCGGGCCGGAAGTTCTCCAGCAGCACGTCGGACCGCTCGATCAGGCGGCGCAGCAGGTCCTGGCCCTCTCCGGAGCGCAGGTTCGCGGTGACCGACTTCTTGTTGCGGGCCACCACCGGCCACCACAGCGACCGCCCGTGCGGCTTCTCCCGGCCCCACTGACGCATCGGGTCACCCTTGGCCGGGTCCTCCACCTTGATCACCTCGGCGCCGAAGTCACCGAGCAGTTGCCCGCAGAACGGGCCGGCCAGTAACTGGCCCAGCTCGACGACGCGGACGTCACGCAACGGCAGCGGACGGGTCATCGTGGGTCCTCCTTGGTGCGGGGGTGCGAACCCAGTAGGGACGCGCGGATCGGCGCCTGGTCGCGGGTCATCGCGATCCCTCGTCCGCGCCGCGCGGACGAGGGCCGAGCAGGGACGCGCGCGCGGAGAACAGGTGCGCGTGCATGACGGCTTCGGCCCAGGCGCCGTCGCGGGCACGCAGCGCGGCGACGATCTCGTGGTGGTGGGCACAGCTGCGGCGGCGGGCGTCCTCGTCGAACGCGTGCAGGGTGCGGAACAGCACCGACGCGTGGATGAGCTGGTTGACCGTGCTGGTCAGCACCGTGCTCTCGGAGAGGCCGTTGATCAGGCCGTGGAACTGCGAGTTGAGCCGGTACACCTCCTCGATGAGACCGGCGTCCGAGCAGCGGGTCAGCTCGGTCGCGATCTCGTCGAGACGGTCGAGGTCGGCGTCGGAGACCCGCTCGGCGGCGGTGCGTGCGGCGATGCCCTCGACGTGGGCGCGGATCGCGAAGATCGCGTCCAGGTCGGCGTGCGGGTGCTCGACGACGCGGGCGCCCTTGTTCGTGGTGATCTCGACCAGCCCGTCGGCCGCCAGCCGGCGCAGCGCCTCGCGGACCGGGGTGCGGCTCACGCCGAGCGTCGCGGCGAGTTCGGTCTCGCCCAGGCGCTCGCCGGGCCGGTACTCCCCGCCCAGGATGCGGGTGCGCAGCTCGTCGGCCGCGCGATCGCTGGCTGCCGTCATCGGAAGGCCTTCCGTTCGCCGATTGCATACATGTAGTGGATTGGATCCCGGTCTTTCAAGGGGTTGAGCGGCTGTTTCTCGCGCATTGCATACATTCGACGTCGATGCTAAACACTGACGCATGGTGGAGATCGTTGAGGTCGGACCGCGTGACGGCCTGCAGAACGAGAGCGCGCTGGTGCCGACGGCCGCCAAGATCGCCTACATCGAGGCGCTGATCGCCGCCGGCGCGCGGCGGATCGAGGCCACCAGCTTCGTGCACCCGAAGCGGGTGCCCCAGATGGCGGACGCGGAGGCCGTGATGGCCGGCGTGCCGCGCGCGCCCGGCGTCCGCTACATCGGGCTCGTCCTCAACGAGCGCGGCCTGGACCGGGCCCTGGCCGCCGGGGTCGACGAGGTCAACGTCGTGCTGGTGGCCAGCGAGACGTTCAGCCGGCGCAACCAGGGCATGAGCGTCGCCGAGGCGGTGCGCTCGTTCGCCGCGGTCAGCGGCCGGGCCCGCGCCGCCGGGCTCGGCGTCACCGCCACGATCGGCGCGAGCTTCGGGTGCCCGTTCGAGGGCGAGGTGGCCCCGGCGACGGTCGCGGGCCTGGTGCGCGACTGCGCCGACGCCGGCGCCGACGAGATCGCGCTGGCCGACACGATCGGCGTCGGCGTGCCCGCCGACGTGGTGCGCCTCGTCGAGGCCACCCGCGGCGTCACCGACCTGCCGCTGCGGTTCCACTTCCACAACACACGCAACACCGGCTACGCGAACGCGCTGACCGCGGTCGAGCACGGCGCGGCGGCCCTGGACGCCAGCGCCGGCGGCATCGGCGGCTGCCCGTTCGCCCCGAACGCGACCGGCAACATCGCCACCGAGGACCTCACCTACGCGCTGCGCCGCTCCGGCATCGCGTCCGGCCTCACGCTGTCGGGAGTCGTCGACGCGGCCGCCCTGATCGAGCACGAGTTGGGAGCCCAGGTCCCCGCACTCCTCGGCCGCGCCGGCGACTTCCCGGGTGAACTCAGCCCCGAGCGCTGATCAGCGCGGCGAACTCCTTCGGGTGGTCGATGAACCCGGTGTGGTCACCGGGGAACAGCACCGGGGTCGTGCCGAGTCCGGCGGCCAGCGCGCGCGACGTGCGGTCGCAGAGCTGCCCGGCGGACTCCTCGCCGACGCCGATCCGGACCCGCGCCGCCCGCAGCGCGGTCAGGTCGGGCGTCCAGTACGTCGTTCCGCGCAGCATGCGGGCGAACCCGTAGTGCTCGTCGGCGGCCTCCTGGCCTTCGCGCGGGCCGCCGAAGATCATCTCGAACACCTCGCCGGGCATCGCGATGTTCGCGTTGGCCAGGAACTTCACCCAGGCGCCGCGGGGATCGCCGCCCAGGTAGGTGGTGATCATGTCCTCGGTGTTCGCGCGCAGCGTCGCCCGGTCGTCGAGCAGCTCGATCAGCGGCGGCTCGTGCGCGATCACCGTGCGCACGGCGTCGGGGTGACGCTGCGCGAGCGCGAGCACGCTCACCGCGCCGCCGCTGGACCCGAACGCGACCGCCGGCCCGGCGTCGGCGTGCGCGATCAGCCGGGCCAGGTCGTCGGCGCGGTCCTCGGGCGTCGAGTCGCGGGTGGGGTCGTCGACCGTGCTGCGGTTGATGCCCCGCGGGTCGGTGGTGAGCACGGTGTGGTCGGCGGCGAGCAGCTCGGCGACCGGCTCGAACGCGGTGGCGTCCATCGGGGCGCCGGCCAGCACGATCAGCGGCCCGCTCCCGCGCAGCTCGTAGTGCAGGCGGGCTCCGGGTACGTCCAGCATGGGTCCTCCTCGTAGGTGTTCCGAGAGGGAGACCGGGTTCGTCGGGCAGACTCATCGCTCGTGGCGGAAGTTTTTCCCGACGACGACCTGGCCCCGGCCCTGGCGGGCGACGAGGCGGCCTTCGGGCGCCTGGTGCGCCCGCTGCAACCGGAGCTGCGCGCGCACTGCTACCGCATGCTCGGCTCGGTGCACGACGCCGACGACGCCCTGCAGGACGTGCTCGTGCGGGCCTGGCGTGGCCTGGCCCGGTTCGAGCGGCGCAGCTCGCTGCGGACCTGGCTCTACACCGTGGCCACCCGGGTGTGCCTGGACGCGCTGGCGCACCGCGCCCGCCGGGTGCTGCCGGTCGACCTGGGCCCGGCGGCCGACCACCCGATCACCACCGACACCCCGGCGACCGACGTGGCGTGGCTGACCCCGTTCCCCGGGCCGGACGGCGCCGCCGAGCAGCGCGAGGCCGTGCGGCTGGCGTTCGTCGCGGCCTGCCAGCACCTGCCGGGCAACCAGCGGGCCGCGCTGCTGCTCTTCGACGTGCTCGGGTTCACGGTGGCCGAGATCGCCACCATGATGGACACCACGGTGGCGTCGGTGAACAGCGCGCTGCAGCGGGCCCGGGCCCGCACCCCGCTGCCGGCGGCCCGCCCGGCCGACGACGCCCGGCTGCGCCGCACCGTCGACGGCTTCGCCGGCGCGCTCGAGCGGGGCGACGCCGACGCGTTCGTGGCCCTGCTCACCGCCGACGTCACCTGGTCGATGCCGCCGCTGCCGCACTGGTACGCCGGGCGCGCGGCGGTCGGCGCGTTCGCGGCCGCGGTGCCGATGGCCCGCTGCGGCTCCTGGCGGCACGCACCGACGTGGGCCAACGGCGGCCCGGCGGTCGCCTCCTACCTCGCCGACACCCCCTCCGGCCCGTATCGGCCCTGGTCGGTGAACGTCTTCGACTTCGACGGCGACCGGATCGCCGCGATCACGTCGTTCATCGGTGAGGGGTACTTCGAGGCCCTCTAAGGCCCCGTCCGGCGCCGCACTAAGGCAAAGTAGCGATGCCCGGACCCCCCTTAGCCGAGCACCGTAAGGTGCATGTTCTCCCTCACCGAAGACTTCATGAAGGCCCAGTACGACTACACCCGTGAGCGCCTCGGCACCGGCGCCCCCCGCATCGACGTCGAGGAGCGTCCGCGGCGCCACCGGGCCGGTGTGTTCACCCTCCTGTTCGCCCGGCACCGGCTGCAACCGACGGCTCCCGACTGATGGACGGCGTCGGCTCCCGACTGATGGACAGCGCGTTGCTGGCGGTTCCCGGAAATTCTGTCGGACCCGTTAGCGACAATGCGTTCATGACGAGTGCGGAGCCGGCGCCACTGGTCGGCCGCGACGCCGAACTGGCGACGCTACGGGGGCTGCTCGACGGCTCGGCGGCCGGCGGGGCCGGCGCCGCGGTCGTGTCGGGCGAGGCCGGTATCGGAAAGACCCGCCTGCTGCGGGAGTTCGTCCGCGCGGCCGACGCCGAGGGCGCGCTGGTCCTGGTGGGGCACTGCGTCAGCTTCGGGGGTGACGCGGTTCCCTTCCTGCCGATCAGCGAAGCCTTCGGGCGGCTCGCGCGGGACGAACCCGACACCGTCGAACGGCTCCGTGTCCGGTACCCGCCGCTGGCCCGCCTGCTGCCGCAACACCGCATGGTCGGCTCCGACGGCGACGAGGGCCGGCTCGACCCGGCGGTGCTCTACGAGGCCGTGCTCGGCGCGCTGTTCGAGCTGGCCGCCGACCGGCGGGTGTTACTCGTCCTGGAAGACCTCCACTGGGCCGACGGCGCCACCCGCGAGCTGTTCGGGTTCCTGCTCACCCGGCTCTCCGGCGAACCCGGCTCCCCGGTGGTGCCGGTCGCCTCCTACCGCTCCGACGACCTGCACCGCAGGCACCCGCTGCGCACGGTCGTGCTCGAGTGGGGGCGGCTGCCCGGCCTCCTGCGGGTCGCGCTGCGGCCGTTGGAGCGGGCCGACGCCGCCGCGCTGGTCCGTGGCCTCGCCGAGGGGTCCGCCGCCGAGCTGGACGACGCGGCGCTCGACGACGTCCTCGACCGCGCCCAGGGCAACGCGTTCTTCGCCGAACAGCTGATCGCCGAGCTCGTCGTCAGCCCCTCGCCGTCGGTCATGATCCCGCGTGACCTGGCCGATCTGCTGCTCATCCGGCTCGAGCGGCTCTCCGCCGACACCCGGCACGTGCTGCAGCTGATCGCGGTCGCCGGCCTGAAGATCCACCACGACCGGCTGGTCCGCGTCGCCGGGCTGAGCAGCGCCGCGCTCAACGCCGCGCTGCGCGAGGCCGCCGACGCGCACGTGCTCGACCTGCGCCCCGGCGACAAGTACGCGTTCCGGCACGCGTTGCTGGCCGAGGCCGTCTACGACGACCTGCTCCCCGGCGAGCGGCGCCGCCACCACGCGCAGTTCGCCGAGGTCATCGCCAGCCTGGAGGTACCGGGCACCGACGCCGACCTGGCCCGGCACGCCCGTGAGGCCGGTGACCTGGCCACCGCGTTCGACGCCGGCATCCGCGCCGGCGACGAGGCGATGCGGGTCGCCGCGCCCGGTGAGGCGATGCGCCTCTACGAGTCGGTGCAGGAGCTGGCGCCCCTGGTCGAGGATCCGCGCACCGTCGTCGAGCTGCCCCGCAAGGCCGCCAGCGCCGCGTCGCACGCCGGGTACCCGTTCCGGGCCGTGCACATGATCGAGGAGGCGCTCGGCCGCCTGCCCGCCGGTGCCGCGCCCGATGTCCGGGCCGCGCTGCTGATCGAGCTCAGCGAGCACACCGTCGCGTTCGACACCTCGCACGACGTCGAGGGCCTGGCCCGTCAGGCCCTCGAGCTGCTCCCCGAGGACCCACCCACCGCGCTCCGGGCCCGTGCGCTGGCCGCGCTGGCCCGCGCGCTCGCCGGCAACGTGAACACCATCGACGAGGCCATCGCCTACAGCGACGAGGCCCGCGCGCTCGCCGTCCGCGTCGGCATCACCAACGTCGAGGCCGACGCCGCCACCACCCGGGCGCGCATCGAACGCTGGCGTGCCGACCCGGCCGCCGCCGAGCGGCTGCTGCGCGACAGCATCGTGCAGGCCCGCGCCTCCGGTGACCCGAACGCGACGCTGCGCTCGCTCTACAGCCTGGCGATCTTCCGCTACGAACAGGGCCGCCTGCAGGACGCGCGGGAGAGCTTCCGGGAGACCGCCGCGGTGGCCCGCGAGATCGGCCGCCCGTGGGCCACCTACGGTGCCGACGCGCTGCCGATGATGATCCAGGCCGACTACGTCCTGGGCCGCTGGGACGACGCGCTCTCGACCGCCGCGGCGTACCCGGAGGCCCCGGCGCTGGCCCGGGCCGGGCTGGTCGCGGCGAGCCTCACCGTGCACGCCGGGCGCGGCTCGGCCGACGGGGTGCGCCTGGCCGAGTCCAACCGGCCCTGGTGGCGGCGCGACGGGATGCTCGGCATCATCGGCGGCGCCGCCCTGCTGGACGCGCACGCCGACCGCGGTGACGTCCGGGCCGCGCTGGCGACGCACGACGAGATCATCGACACGATCTCCCGGCAGTGGGGCGGCCGCTGGTTCGACGCCCGGTTCCGGCTGCACGCGCTGGCGCTCGGCGCGCTCGCGAGCTCGGTGGCCCGGTCCGGTGCGGCCGAGCGGGCCGCGGCCGTGCGGCGGGGCGCGGAGCTGGTGGGCATGGTCGGCCGGGTCGCGGAGCACGTCCAGGCCCGCGGTGGCCTCGTACCCACCGCGTTGACCGTCCGCGACGGCGACGGGCCGCACCTGCGCTGGGCCCCGCCGCCCGGGGGTGGGCCGCTCGGGCCGGAGAGCGCGGCGTGGGTCGCGCGCGTCACCGCCGAATGGGCCCGCCTGCGCTGGGCCGCCGCGTCCGACCCGGCCGACGACGGTGCTCCGGTCGGCGGTGCTCCGGCCGACGCGTCTTCGGCCGGCGGTGCATCTACGGCCGACGCGTCTTCGGCCGGCGGTGTGTCTCCGGCCGGCGGTGCTCCGGCTGGTGGTGCATCGTCCGCCGACGGTGGATCCTCGGTCGACGGCGGGCCCTCGGCGGGTGGGGAGGCGGTGTCGGTGGAGGCTCTCTCGGTGGAGGCGCCGTCGGCCGAGGAGCTGGTGGGGGCGTGGCGGCGGTCGGTGGAGGCGTTCGGCTACGGGCACCGGTACGAGAGCGCGCGGTCCCGGGCGCGGCTGGCGGCCGCGCTGCTGGCCACCGGCGACCCGGCGGGCGCGCGCACCGAGGCCGAGGCGGCCCGGGCCACGGCCCGCGAGCTGGGAGCCGAGCCGCTGCTCCGGGAGCTGGCGGCGCTCGCCGGCCCGGCCGGGGACCGTCCCGCGGCCGAGCGTCGCGACACCGAACTGACCCCGCGCGAACAGCAGGTGCTCGAACTCCTCGCGCTGGGCCGGACGAACCGGCAGATCGGGCGCTCCCTGTACATCAGCGACAAGACGGTCAGCGTGCACGTCTCGAACCTGATGGCGAAGCTCGGCGCCGCCGGCCGCACCGAAGCCGCCGCCCTGGCCCGCCGGGCCGGGCTGCTCACCTAAGCTCCGTCCCGACATTGAACGCCGAACGATCCGGGACCGTAGAGGAAGCATGGGGCACGCCACACCTCGCCGCTCGTCCGTTCTCCCCGAGGAGCCGACCACCGACACCCCGCCCGACGACACCCGGCCTGACGGCGCCCTTCGCGGCGACGTCCGCGCGGAGCACGGCCCGTCCGGCGACGGCTCGCTGGGCGACGCCCCGGCCCACGACGCTCCGGCCGACGACGCTCCGTCTGCGGACGGTGTGCCCGGCGACGGCGCCGGTTCGTCGGCCGCCGCCGAGTCCGCCGGGCTCCGCGCGGGCTCGGGCTCCGGTGGCGGGGAACCGGCCGACGACATCGTCGAGGAGGGTGAGTCGGACGACGCCCTCGACGACGGGGAGCGGCGCGGCGGGGGACCGCGTCCGGTCCGGCGGGTGCGGCGGGCCGGGCCGGTCGAGGTGGTGCCGACGCCCCGGCAGGCGGGTCAGCTCGTCGCGCAGGCGGGTGCGGTCGCGTTGCTGGTCGCGCTGGCCGGGCTCGCGTACGGGGGCGGTGCCGGGCGCTCGGTGAGCCCCGGCCTGCCCGACCCCGGTGCCCTCACCGGCTGGGGCCTTCCGCTCACCGAGGTGGTGGCCCAGTTCGCCGCCGCGCTCGTCGTCGGCAACCTGCTCGCGGCGGTGCTGTGGAGCCCGTCGCCGGCCGGCGGCCCGGCCGTGGTCGGGTTCCACCGGCGCATCGCCGGTGTCGCCGCCGGGGTGTGGACGGTCGCCGCGGTCGCGATCTGGTTGTTCACGCTCTCCGACATCCGGGGCGTGCCGGTCAGCGGTGTCCTCGGCGCCGAGGCGCTCGGCAACCTGGGGTTCCGCACCGCCGCCGGTCAGGCCGGCCTGTGCACGGTCGTGGCCGCGCTCGTCGCCACCGCGCTGTGCCGCCGTGCCCCGGCGGGTGCGTTGCTCGTCGCGGTGCTGGGTGTGCTGCCCCCGTCGTTCGTCGAGTCCGCGGTCTCCACCGCCGACCACCGCACCGCGATCGCCTCGTCCGCGCTCGAGACCCTGGCCGTCACGCTCTGGACCGGCGGACTGGCCGCCCTCCTGCTCCGGGCCGCGCGCGACCGCGCGTCGGTGACACCGCCTCGGCCCGCCGACCCCGAGGCCGCTGACGTCCCCGGCGGCCCGGCGGACGGCGGCCGACCCATCACCGCGGCTGAAGCCCCGGCGGGCCTGGCGGCCGAC
>NZ_BAAAGX010000007.1:16949-50535 GCF_039524755.1 Cryptosporangium japonicum | reverse complement strand
TGAACGCCGCCGGCGGCTCCGGTGGCGCGGCGGACGCCGATCGGTCCGCCACGGCCGTCGACGGTTCCGGTGGCCCGGCGGACGGCGATCGGCCCGTGAACGCCGCCGGCGGCTCCGGTGGCGCGGCGAGCGCCGACCCGACCAGCACCGCGGGTGGTGTCACCGTGGAGCCGGTGACCGAGGGGCGGACTGGGAGCGGTGCGGTGCCGCCGGGGGCGGTGGTGGTGGCGGCGCGGCGGTTCGGGATGGTCTCGCTCGTCGGCGTGGTGCTCGGGGTCGGGGCGATCGTGTTGTCGGCGATGGTCGTGCTCGGCCCGTCCGACACCGGGCTCGACAGTGCCTACGGGCACCTGGTCGCGCTGTCGCTGGGCGCGTTCGGGGTCGCCGGGGCGATCGGACGCTGGCGTTCCACCCAGACCGTCCCGGCGCTCGGCCGGGGATTACCGGGGCCGTTCGTGCGGTTCGCCTCGCTCGAGCTGACCGTGCTCGGCGCGCTCGTCGGGTTGTCGGCCGCGATCGCCCGTACCCCGTCGCCGCTGGAGTCGGGGGAGGGCATCCACCACGAGTCGCCGGGCGTGCAGATGCTCGGGTTCGACCTTCCGCCGTCGGTGTCGTTCGCGCAGCTCGCGTCGGACTGGCGTCCGGACGTGCTGTTCCTGCTGGGGTGCGCCGTGCTGGCCGGTGCCTACGGCTGGCTGGTGGTGCGGTGCCGCCGCGCCGGGGTGTCCTGGGCCACCGGCCGCGCGGTGTCGTGGTTCGCCGGGGTGGGCGTGATCGTGGTGGCCACCAGCAGCGGTGTCGGCCGGTACGCGCCGATGTTCTTCAGCGTCACGATCATCCAGCACGTGCTGCTCGCCGTGGTCGCGCCCCTGCTGCTCGCCCGGGGCGCCCCGATCACGCTCGCCCTACGCGCCCTGCCCCGCGCCGGCTCCGCCGAGGGGCCCCGCGCCGGCTCCGCCGAGGTCACTCTGCCCCGGGTCGGCCGCCCCGAGTCCGCGGATCTCGCGCGGGGGCGCGCCGGTGACGTCGACGGGCCGCGGGAGTGGCTGGTGGCGGCGCTGCGGTCGCGGGCGGTGCGGATCGTCACCGCGCCGGGAACCGTCGTGGGGCTGTGGGTGCTGGGCCTGGCCGGGATCTACTTCACCGGGATCTTCGAGGCCACCCGCTGGTCGTACGCGATCGACCTGGCCGTCCAGGGCTACCTGCTCGGCGTCGGTTCGGTGCTGTTCTGGTGGTTGACCGGGCCCGACCCGCGTCCGGGTGGGCGCCGCGCCGACGCCACCCGGGCCGGGATGGCGACCGTGGCCGCGCTGGCCGCGGTGGTCGCCGGGGTGTTGCTCGCGACGGTCGTCGGGGTCGTGGCGGCCGACTGGTGGATCGGTCTGCTGCGGGTGCTGCCACTGCCGTGGCCGTGGGGGAGCCGCACCGCCGCCGGTGACCAGGCCGTCGGGGGTGCCGTGCTGGGCGGGGTCTGCGCGGTGGTGCTCCTCGCGATCGCCGCCGACCGGCTCTCCGCCGCATCCGTCGCCCGCCGGAAAGCCCCCGCTGCCGGGAAGCGCGCCCGCCGGAAGACCCCTCCGTCGTAGGCGGAACCCGCCCCCACCGACAAACCCGCATCGACCCCCGCCGGAAGCGCGCCCGCCGGAAGCGCGCCCGCCGGAAGCGCGCCCGCCGACAAGCGCCCCCGTCGGACGAACCGCGCCCTCGAATAACCGGTCGACAACCCCGGGACAGTAGGAGGCATGACCGACCTGGGGCTCGCGCCCGCTGACCTCATCGTGCCCGCCGAGACCCCGCTCGGCGTCCGTGACCACGGCCGTCACCCCCGTCTGGACGAGGGCGGCTGGAGCGGCGACCTGCTGCTCGTCCCCGGCGCCCGCGGCACGGCCGACGAGTGGGACGCGGCCGCCGCGCTGCTGCGTGGCCTCGGGTACCGGCCGGTCGTCGTCGAGCCGCGCGGGCACGGCCGTTCGGGCGCCGGCGAGTGGACCTGGCCGGCGGTACTGGCCGACCTCGAGACCGTGGCCGGTGCGCTCGGGCTCGAACGGCCCGCGGTCGTCGGCCGGGGCCTCGGCGGGGTGATCGCCGCGCTCTGGGCGGCCGCGCACCCGGAGTGCCCGCTCGCCGTCAGCATCGACGGCTACGGCAACCCGGTCCGCCCCGAGCAGCTCGCGTCGCTGCCCGACGCCGACCGCGCGGCCGGGATCGCGCAGTTCTCCGCGTTCCTCGCCGCCTCGCTGCACGACGTGCCGGAGACGTTGAGCCAGGCCCTGCGCGCCGTCGAGGGCCTCGACGTGCTCGCGCTGTACCGGGGGGTGCGGGCGCCGACGGCGGTGCTGCTCAGCGAGGAGTCCGACCTCGCCGACCTGCTCCCGACCGAGCTGGGCCTGGTCTGGCTGGCCTACCTCGACTGGGTGGGCCGGGCGCTCACCGCGCAGCCGCGGATCGAGGTCGTGCGGATCCCCGGCAGCAACGACGCCTACCTGAGCAACCCCGAGCAGCTGGCCGGCACGCTCGCCGGGCTGCTGCCGGCCCCGGCGTCCGCGGACGGCCGGTCCGCGCCCTAGCCAGCGGCGCCGCCCCGGCGCCGTTGCCGGGGCGCGCGCTGGTGAGACCGGCGCCGTTGCCGGCCTCGGGGAGAGACGCTAATCCAGCCCCGTGCGCCAAGGGAACAACAACGACGAGACCGATCACGACCGACCGGAAACAGACATCGGTCCAACAGCATCCGACGTCGGCCGACCCACGATCAGCCGCGCCCCAGCAGGGGCATCGCGGTGGCCATCACGGTCATGAACGGCACGTTGACGCTCAGTGGCAACCCGGCCAGGAACACGATCGTGTCGGCGATGTGCCGGACGTCGAACGCGGCTTCGCCCTTGCGTGAGCCGTCCGGTTGCAGGGCCCCGACCTGCAGGCCCTGGGTCATCGCGGTGGCGGCGTTGCCCACGTCGAGCTGGCCGACGGCGATGTCGAGATCGCGGCCCTCGAGCGCGAGCGACCGGGTCAGGCCGGTGACCGCGTGTTTGCTGACGGTGTACGGCGTGGCCTGCGGCCGGGGCACCTGGGCCGAGACCGACCCGAGGTTGAGGATCCGCCCGCCGCGCGGCTCCTGCGCGGCCATCACGCGGAACGCGGCCCGGGCGGTTCGGAAGCTGCCGGTGACGTTGATCGCCAGCGACGCCTCCCAGCCCTCGTCGGACGTCTCGGCGACCGGCTGCTGCGCGCTGAAGATCCCGGCGCTGTTGACGAGCAGGTCGAGCCGCTCGAGGCCGTCGAACAACGCGTCGACGGCGCCGCGGTCGGTGACGTCCAGGACGTGCGCGGCCCCCGACCCGGCCAGCGCGACCGACTCTGCCAGAGTGGACGCCGTGCGCCCGGCGAAGACCACGTGGTAGCCCGCCGCGGCCAGCGCGATCCCCGCGGCCCGGCCGATCCCGCTGCCACCCCCGGTGACCACGGCGACACCGGTGAACGAAGTGTCCGGCACGTGCCACCTCCGGTCCACGCCGGCCCGGTGCCCGCGCGTCGACGCCCATCGTCGCACCTGCGCCGGGCGGCGCTCGCGGTCGCCGTCACGTCGGCGGTGGTGTGCCTGACCGGCCTGGTGACCGGGCGGGTCGACGTGTGGCCGGCGGCGCTCGTCGTCACCGGGTTCGGCGTGGCCGCCGGGCTCGGCGCCCTGCCGCGCGCGGCCGGCTACCAGTACCCGGCCTGGCTCACCGCCGGGGTGATCGCGGCGCTGGTGTACCCGGGGGCGTTCGACCGCTGGGGCGGCGTCCGGCTCGCCGACCGCACCGTGCTGACGACGGTCGTCCAGCTGGTCATGTTCGGCCTGGCCACCCGGGCGGGCCGGCGCGAGTTCACCGGTGTCCTCCGCCGCCCGAGGGGCCTGCCGGTGGGGCTGGCCGGCCACTACCTGGTCATGCCGCTCGGCGCGTTCGCGCTGGTGTCGGTCACCGACCTGCCCCCGGAGATCGGGCTCGGGGTGATCCTCTACGGCTGCGTGTCCAGCGGCCTGGCCTCCACCGTGATGAGCATGCTGGCCCGCGCCGACCTGGGGCTCGCGGTCACCATCACCGCACTGTCCACGCTGGTGGCGCCGCTGGCCACACCCCTGCTCGTGCGGCTGCTCGGCGGCCGGATCGTCGACGTCGACGTCGTCGCGATGGCGTTCGACGTCGTGTCGCTCACGCTGGTGCCGGTGACCGCGGCCCTGCTGGCCGAGTACCTCCGGACCGCGCCGCTCCGGGTGCGGTTACCGGCGCCCGGCGTCGCGGTGCTCATTCTCCTGGTCGCCGCGTGGTCCACCGCGCTGGTCCGGCTCGCCGCCGCGATCCTGGTCGCCGTGCTCTACGCCGCCGCCGTCCGCCGCCGCCCGGCGCTCGCGCGCGCCATGCCGTACGTGTCGATGGCCGGGATCCTGTTCTACACGACGGTCACCACGGCGGCCGGGCGCGACGCCCTGCTCGACGTCGGCGTCACGCTGGTGGTCGTCGGGCTGGTCCACAACCTCACCGGCTACGTCGCCGGGTACTGGGGTGCCCGCGCGCTCGGGCTCGACCGGGCGGCCGCACGCACCACGACGTTCGAGGTGGGCATGCAGAACGGCGGCATGGCCACCGGGCTGGCCGCGTCGCTGGGGCTGCTGGGCACCGCGGGGCTGGCCGCGGCGGTGTTCAGCCCGCTCGGCAACCTCACCGGGTCGATGCTGGCCAACTACTGGTCGCGCCGCCCGGTCGACGACGCCCCGGCTCTGCGACGCTGAGCGGCGTGCTCACCGCGACCGTCGTCAACTGTTCGATCCGGTACCCGGACCGGCCGTGGTGGGACGCCCCGGCCGCGGCGGCCCGGGACGGCTACCCGGCGGTGGAGTTCTGGTGGCCGTTCGCCGGCCCGGTCGCGTCCGACGCCGACGTGCGCCGCCTCGGCGACGCGCTGCACGACGCCGGGGTGCGCCTGGTCGCGATCAACACGTTCGCCGGTGACCTCGCCGCGGGGGAGCGGGGCATCCTGTCGCACCCGCACCGGGTGAGCGAGGTCCGCGAGAACGCCGGGAGCGTCGCCCGCATCGACCGGGAACTCGGCAGCCGCCTGCACAACGTGCTCTACGGCGAGCGTCTCGACGGTGTCCCGGCGGCCGCGCAGGACGACACCGCCGCGGCGAACCTCGCGTACCTGCGCGACACGATCCCGACCCCGCTGCTCGAGCCGCTCTCCGGCACCCGCCCCGACTACCCGGTGCGCACCGCCGACCAGGCCGCGGCCGTCGCCGACCGGGTCGGCGGCGGCGTGGGGCTGCTCGCCGACCTGTACCACCTCACCGCCAACGGCCTGGACGTGACGCACACCCTGCGCACGCACGTCGGCCGCATCGCACACGTGCAGGTCGCCGACTGGCCCGGCCGGCACCGCCCCGGTACCGGCCGGATCCCGATCGCCGACCACCTGGCGCTCCTCGAGGAACTGGGCTATCAGGGTCTGGTCGCCGATGAATACGCTCCGCTGGAATAACAAGCCCATACACCGCGACACCAACCCCACCCACCCCAAAAGATCCGCATCAGGGGTGTCCGGCACGATTGAATAGGCGACCGCGCGGCAACCGTTGGGGTGGCGCGCGCTCCGTACCGTGTGCCTATCCGGGTGAAAGAGGTTTGCTGATGCGTCTGCGGCACGTCCGGGCGGCCCGCACGCGGAAGGCAGGGCGCTGACCGAGCTCGGCTCACCGGAGCGCGTCGGCAGCGCCGACGAGGACGCCCCGGGGCGAGCCGTCCGAGCCGGTGGGGTCCCGCCGCGCGTCCCCGGTCCGCCCCGGCGCACGGGCATGTGGCGCGGCGCGCCCCGCTGGATGTGGCTGGCGGTCGCGATCGGCGCGCTGCTGACGATCTTCAGCGCCGGTGTGCTGGTCGGGCTGCCGGCGGCGGTGGACCACTACACCGGCAACATCACCCGGGACGGCGGTCTGGGTGACGCCGCCGACCAGGGCCACTCGATCGACGGCCCGCTGAACCTGCTGCTGATCGGCACCGACGAGCGCCCCGACGCCCCGGACAACATCCGGGCCGACTCGATCATCGTCGTGCACGTGAACGCCGACCACACGAAGGCCTACCTGGCGTCGATCCCGCGCGACAGCCTCGTCGACATCCCGGAGTTCCCCGACACCGAGTACCCGGGTGGGAAGGACAAGATCAACGCGGCGTTCCAGTTCGGGTTCCGGTCCGGTGGCGGTAAGTCCAAGGGCATGGAGCTGCTGGCCAACACGGTCAGCGACCTGGCCGGCGGCATGAAGTTCGACGGCGCGGCGATCATCAACTTCGAGGGCCTGCGCGGGGTGGTCCGGGCGCTCGGCGGGGTGCGGATGTGCGTCGACGAGAAGGTGACCTCGATCCACGTCGGCTGGAACAAGAAGACCGGTGAGGTCGGGGTCCCCTACTACATCAACGACGACGGCACCCCGGCCGGCCTGCGTGAGAACATGCAGCCGCAGGTGTACTGGCCCGGCTGCCACGAGTTCAAGGACTGGCAGGCGCTGGACTACGCCCGGCAGCGTGACCTGCTGGCCAACAACGACGGTGACTACGGCCGGCAGCGCCACCAGCAGCAGCTGATCAAGGCGATCATGCAGAAGGCGACGTCGGGCGGCGTGATCACCAGCCCGACGAAGATCAACAAGGTGCTGGGTTCGCTCGGTGACGCGTTGACGTTCTACAACAACGACGTGTCGATCACCGACTGGGTGTTCACGCTCAAGGGCATCAAGCCCGACAAGCTGACGATGATCAAGACCAACGGCGGCAAGTTCAACGCCGAGGTGGTCGACGGGATCTGGTACGAGCGGCTCAGCGACACGAGCATGGACCTGCTTCGGGCGATGAACACCGACCGGATGGACGAGTTCGTGGCCGCGAACCCCACCTGGGTGACCCCTACGACCTGACCCGGACCGCGTCCAGCACGAGCGCGACGAGCCGCTCGGTGCGTGCCGGGTCGTCGGCGCCGGTGACGAAGGCCCCGAGGGCGAGCACGACGACGTCCTCGGGGTCGACGTCGGTGCGCAGGGTGCCGTTCTCGCCGCCGCGGGCCAGGAGGGCGGCGACGGCCGCGGTGATGCGCTGCCGGGTGACCGGCTGGGTGATGCGTCCGGCGGCCAGCGCGGCTCGCAGGGTCTCGGCGAGGCCGCGTTTGGTCGCGACGAACGCGGCGTAGCGCTGGAGCCAGGCACGCAGGGCCTCGTCCGGGGGCAGGTCGCGCAGCAGCGTCGTGGCGCTGTCGGCGACCTCGTCGAGCTCGGCCGCGTAGACGGACTCCACCAGGTCGTCGCGGGTGGGGAAGTGCCGGTAGAGCGTGCCGATGCCGACGCCGGCGGCGCGCGCGATGTGCTCGAGCGCGACCGGTCCGTCGGCGCCGGCGAACGCGGTCCGTGCGGCGTCGAGGATCGTGTCGCGGTTGCGCCGGGCGTCGGTGCGGGGTTTTCGCGGTGTGGTCAAAGCGGAGGGTCCTCCGGTACGTTCGGAGTAGCGGAGGCTCCTCCGCTTCTGCTCATCCTACGGACCGGAGCAATCCATGACCGCCCCCCGCACCCCCCACGCCGGCGGAACGGGCCGCCTCGGCGACCTCACCGTCTCGCGCATCGGCTACGGCGCGATGCAACTCGAACGCCTCCGCGCCGACCGCGACGCCGCGATCGGCCTGCTCCGGCGCGCCCGCGAGCTCGGCGCCACCCACGTCGACACCGCCCAGTTCTACGGCGACGGGTTCGTCAACGAACTCATCCGCGACGCCTACGGCCCCGACGACGGCGTCGTGGTCGTCACCAAGGTCGGCGCCGACCCCGCCCCCGGGAGCACACCCCCTCTGCGGCCCGCCCAGAAGCCCCACGAGCTGCGCGCGAGCGTCCACGACAACCTGCGCAGCCTCGGCACCGACCGGATCCCGGTGGTCAACCTCCGGCGCCTCAACGACCGCGGCCCCGGCATCCGGGCCGACGCCGACCAGCGCGTCGACGTCGACGATCAGCTCGCCGCGCTGATCGCGCTGCGCGACGAAGGCACGATCGGCGCGATCGGGCTCAGCGGCGCCTCCCTCGGCACCGTGCGGCGTGCCCTCCCCGCCGGCATCGTCTGCGTCCAGAACCTCTACAGCCTCGTCGACCGCGACGACGAGGACATCCTCCGCCGCTGCGCCGACGAAGGCGTCGCCTGGATGCCGTACTTCCCCCTCGGCGGTGCCTTCCCCGGCCGGCCCAAGGTCACCGACGACCCCGACGTGCGTGAACAGGCCGCGAAGCACGACTGCACCCCGTCGCAGTACGGCCTGGCGTGGCTGCTGCACCACGCCCCGAACATCCTGCTCATCCCCGGCACCGCCTCACGCACCCACCTGGAAGAGAACCTCACCCTCCCCACTCTGCAATAACAAGCCCCTACGCCCGAACACACGCTCCGACACGCGAAAAGCAACCGACGGCGGGACTGACTGTCTTTTCGGTGTCAGCGTCGCCGGGACAGGCCCACCCCGAGGAGGCACACGGCGCCGCCGATCAACGCGAGGCCCGCGGGTGTCTCGTCGAGCGCGATCCAGCCGCCCAGGACGGTGAGCGGTGGGACGACGTAGGTGGTGATGCCGAGGCGCCCGGCGTCGGTGCGCGCGAGTGCGTAGGCCCAGGTGCCGAACGCGAGCGCGGTGGGCACGAGCCCGAGGTAGACCAGGCCGAGGGTGGCTCCGGCGGGTGCGTCGGTGAGCTGGCGGGCGAAGGCGGGCGCCCAGGGCAGGCAGGTGAGGGTGCCGATGGTGCAGGCGAGCCAGGTGACCTGGAGTGCGGAGAGGCGCCGGAGGGTGGGTTTCTGGGCGAGGACGCCGATGGCGTAGGTGACGGCGGCGACGAGCAGGAGCGCTACCCCGATGGCGTCGTGGTGGCTGTCGCGGGCGGACGGTACGCCGATGAGGACGACGCCGGTGAAGGCGATGGTGGCGCCGATGACGAGCCAGCGTGGGAAGCCTTCGTGGAGGAGGACGCCGGCGAAGAGGGCGATGAGCACGGGGCCGAGGTTGACGAGCATGGCGGCGGTGCCGGCGTCGACGTGGCGTTCGGCTTCGTTGAGGGCGAGGTTGTAGAGGCCGAACCAGGTGATGCCGCAGAGGGTGATGAGTTGCCATTCGCGGCGGGTGGGTGGGGTCCAGCGGCGGGTGGCGGCGAGGGTGGCGCCGAGTGCGAGGGTGCCGACGGCGAGGCGGCCGAAGGCGAGTGGTCCGGCGGTGTAGTGCTGGCCGACCCAGCGGACGCCGATGAAGGCGGAGGCCCAGGCGAGGACGGTGAAGGTGATGGCGGCGAGGGTGCGCAGCCGCTGGGTGTTGCGGGTTTTGTGGGCGGTGGTCACGCCGGTTGACGGTAGGTGGTGGGTGGGGTGGCGGCTGGCGGGTTTCGGTCGGGTGGCTGGGGGCTGGGGAAAGTTGTCAGACCTGGAGTAGTGGCCAGTCGGTGCCGAGGAGTTTGCGGAGGGGTGCGGGTTCGCCGGTGACGACGCCGGCGGAGTGGCGGAGTGCGAGTTGGGCGGTGTGGAGGGTGGCGAGGGTGGGGCGGTGTCCGCCGCTGCCGGAGAGGGTGGGGGCGCTGTCGCGGCCGAGGAGGCGGGCGGCGTCGCCGTCGAAGGGTTCGACGAGGAGGGCGGCGGCGAGTGCGCCTCCGGTGAGGAGGTCGAGGACGTCGGCTTCGCCGTGGTCTAAGCCGCAGTAGGCCTCGGCGAGGACGAGTGGGCTGACGGCGATGGCTTGGCCGCGTTCGAGGATGGAGGCGACGAGGGAGGGTGCGAGGAGGTCTTTGCTGGTGGCGTAGGCGGTCAGCGGGTGGTGGTCGAAGATGAGTCCGACCTGGCTGAGGGTTCGGGCTCCGGTCACGCGCGGGTGGTGTTCTTCCAGGCGGCGACGTGGTCGAGGAAGCGTTCGGCGCGTTCGCGGTCGGGTGCCTGGGGGCTGCCGGTGCGGGCGAAGACTTCGTCGAGTTGGCGGAGTTGTTCTTCGCGGCGGGCGGCGTGGCGGATGGCGTCGGTGACGTAGCCGGAGACGCGGCGGGCGCCGACGCCTTCGAGGTGGGCGGCGACGTCGTCGGGGACGCTGATGGTGATCCGCTTGGTCACACTTGGAGGGTAGCGGTGTCATACTCCGCGCGTCGAGCGCGGTGGGAGGTCTGGTTCGTGCGTGATCTGCGGTTGTTGCCGAAGGCGCATGTGCACGTTCATCTGGAGTCGGCGATTCGGCCGGGGACGTTGGCGTCGTTGGCGGCGGCGCGTGGGGTGGTGGTGCCGGCGGTGTCGCGGTTCGAGGGGTTCGGGGCGTTCGCGGCGTATGGGGAGCTGGTGCGGTCGTGTCTGCGTGCGCCGGAGGATTTCGCGCGGGTGGCGGAGGAGTTCTGCGCGGATGAGGCGGCGCAGGGTGTGGGGTATGTGGAGGTGACGTTCACGGCGGCGGCGCACGGGGAGCGTGTGGGTGATCCGGTGATGCCGTTGGAGGCGGTGTTGGCGGGGTTGCGTGCGGGGGCGGCGGCGCACGGGATCGTGGTGGGGGTGGTGCTGGATCATTCGCGGCGGCGGTCGGTGTCGCGGATGGAGGCGACGTTGGGGTTGGCGTTGTCGTATCCGGAGGTGGTGGCGGTGGGGGTGGCGGGTGAGGAGTCGTTTCCGCTGGCGCCGTTCGCGGGGGTGTGTGATGCGGCGCGGGATGCGGGGGTGCGGTTGGTGCATCACGCCGGGGAGTCGTGTGGGGCGGCGTCGGTGTGGGAGGCGTTGACGGTGGGGCATGCGGTGCGGTTGGGGCATGGGATCCGGGTGTTGGAGGATCGGTCGTTGGTGGCGGCGGTGCGGGATGCGGGGGTGGCGTTGGAGGTGTGTCCGTCGTCGAATGTGGCGTTGGGGTTGGTGGGGTCGTGGGCGGAGCATCCGTTGCCGCGGTTGGTGTCGGCGGGGTTGGCGGTGACGCTGAACACGGATGTGCCGTCGGCGATCGGGGCGACGTTGAGTGGTGAGTACGCGCGGGTGCGTGAGGTGCTCGGGGCGTCGGATGGGGAGTTGGCGGGGTTGGCGTTGGCGGGGGTGGAGGCGTCGTTCGCGCCGGTGGTGGTGAAGGAGCGTCTGCGTGCGGGGATCGCGGGGTGGTTGGCGGGTTAGTCGGCGGGTTGGCCGAGGTAGCGGGGGTTGGCGACGAGGAGTTTGTCGCGGAGGGTGTCGGCGATGGCGGTGATGATCGCGGGGTCGGGGTGGGTGGTGCGGGCGGCGGCGGCGAGTGCGGTGTCGTCGGGTAGGCCGAGTGTGCGTAGCCGGGTGTGGTGGCGGTCGGTGAGCGTGGGGCCGAGGAGGATTTCGCGGCGGGCGATTTTGAGGGCGTTGGCGGCGAGGCGGGTGGTGTAGGTGTCGCCGAAGTTCCCTGCGGTGAGGGTGTCGCCGAGGGCGGTGAGCAGGTGGGTGGCGTCGGGGGCGTCGTGCGGTGGGGTGGTGTGGGTGCGGGGTGGCAGGTCGCGGAGGACGTCGTCGGCGGGGTGTGGGGTGGTGTGGCCGAGGGCGAGCAGGAGGTCGTATTCGGCTTCGCAGACGCGGCGGCCGATGACGGCGTGTTCGAGGGTGTCGCGGGTGCCGCGGAGGTAGGCGAGGGTCTGGGCGCGGCAGAGCAGGGCCCAGCGGAGGGTGCCGTACACCTCCCACCAGTGGAGTTGGTCGGGGGTGGGGGCCCAGCCGGCGACGCGGTGGTAGCCGGCGAGGAGTTGGTCGCGGGTGCCGTAGCCGCCGACGGGTGGGGCGGTGCCGAAGCGCCAGGCTTTGACGCAGAGCCAGCCGAGGTCTTCGGTGGGGTCGCCGTGGTGAACGAGTTCCCAGTCGAGGACGGCGCGGAGTCCTTCGGGGCCGATGAGGACGTTGCCGTTGCGCAGGTCGCCGTGGACGACGGTGGGGTGGCGTGGTGGGGGTCGGTGGCGGGTGAGCCAGGCGAGGCCGAGTTCGACGGCGGGGCGGGGGGTGGGGTCGGCGTCGGCGATGTCGCGGAGCTGGGTGAGGGGGTCGGGGTGGGGAAGGTCGGGGATGTGGTCGGGGTTGATGGTGTGGATGCGGGCGGCGAGTGCGCCGAGGGTGTCGGCGAGGGTGGTGCGGACGGCGGCGTAGGTGTCGTCGCGCAGGAGGCGTTGTGGGAGTGTTTCGCCGTGGACGTGGCCCATGAGCAGGTAGGGGTGGCCGGCGAGGGTGGGTCCGTCGTCGACGACGGTGGGGACGGGGACGCCGGCGGTGGCGGCGGCGCGGAGGGCGGCGGTTTCGCGGGCGAGTCCGTCGGGTTGGCCGATCAGGTCGCGGCGTAGTACGAGGTCGCGGGTGGTGTCGCGGTGGTGGACGGTGACGCGGAGGGTTTCGCGGCTGGCGCCGCCGGTGAGTGGTTGTGGTTCGGAGACGGTGACGCGGTGCCCCCAGAGGTGGGAGAGTCGCGCCCGCAGGGCCTCGTGGACGTCAGTCATCGCCGCGGAGCCAGGGGGCGCGGTTGCCGTCGGCGAGGAGGCGGCGGGCGACGGTCATGCGGTGTACTTCGTCGGGGCCGTCGTAGATGCGTGCGTAGCGTGCTTCGCGGTACATCTCGTCGAGGGGGGTGTCGCTGGTGACGCCGAGGGCGCCGTGGACCTGGATGGCGCGGTCGATGACGTCGTGGAGGACGCGGGCGACCCAGAATTTGGCGATGGCGATCTGGTCGCGGGCGCGTCCGTCGTGGTCGTAGGCGTCGGCGGCGTCGAGGACGAGGAGCCGGGCGGCTTGGATGTCGGCGGCGGATTCGGCGATGTAGCGTTGGATTTCGCCTTTTTCGCCGAGTAGTGAGCCGTGGGCGTAGCGGGTGCGTGCGCGGTCGAGCATGAGTTCGAAGGCGCGTTGGGCCTGGCCGAGCCAGCGCATGGCGTGGAAGATGCGGCCGGGGCCGAGGCGGATCTGGGCGACGTGGAAGCCGCCGCCGCGTTCGCCGAGGAGGTGGTCGGTGGGGACGCGGACGTCGGTGAGGCGGATTTCGCAGTGGTCGCCGTGGGTGGTGCCCATGGTGGGGATGACGCGGACGATGTCGAAGCCGGGGGTGTCGGTGGGGACGACGATGGCGGAGAGGGCTTTGTGGGCGTCGGTGCCGTGGGGTTCGGTGCGGGCGAAGATGGTGGTGAACGCGGCGCTGGATGCGCCGGTGGTGAACCATTTGTGGGCGTTGATGATCCAGTGGTCGCCGTCGGGGTGGGCGGTGGCTTGGATGAGGGTGGGGTCGGAGCCGGCGACGTCGGGTTCGGTGAGTCCGACGCTGGGCATGATGTCGCCGGCGACGAGGGGTGCGAGCCAGCGGGTTTTCTGCTCGTCGGTGCCGAAGCGGTGCAGCATGATCGAGTCCTGCATGGAGACGGTGCCGAGCGCGAGTTGTCCCCAGCGGGAGCGGCCGATGTGTTCGTTGATGAGGACGAAGTCGCCGAAGGAGAGGCCGCCGCCGCCGAGTTCGGTGGGGTGGCCGAGTGCCCACAGGCCCTGGGCTTTGGCGCTGTCGGTGAGTGCGCGCAGGGGTTGGCCGCCGCGGGCGGCGTTGAGGTGGGGTTCGGCGGGGATGACTTCGTCGTTGATGAATGCTTTGACGGCGGCGCGGATGCGGTGGGGGGTGGTGCTGTGTCGTGCCTGGACGAAGGATTCCATGGCGGGCTCCTGGCTCCGGTCCGTTCGGGCCGGTTCAGGCAACCACAGCGCCCCACGTTAGTAAACCGCCGTTCACAGCGGTTCCGGGCGGGGCTCGTGGTCTAGGCCGGGCCGAGCACGCAGAACTCGTTGCCTTCCGGGTCGGCGAGTACCGTCCACGGGACGTCGCCCTGTCCGACGTCGAGCGGGGTCGCGCCGTTCCGGCGCAGCCGGGTGACCTCGGGGTTCTGCTGATCGAGGGGGCCCGGGAGCAGGTCCAGGTGCAGGCGGTTGGGGGCGTCGTGCACGTGGGAGACGCGTGTGAACTCCAGGTGCAGGTTCTCGCCGCTGGTGAGCCGGGTCCTGTCGGTGGTGTCCTCGGTGACGGGCCAGCCCAGCGCGTCGGCCCAGAATCCGGCCAGGGTCCGGGGGTCCGCGCAGTCGACGACCACCGCGGCGATCGGTCCGGCGTCACCCTGGGGTGGGCGGACGCAGAACACGTTGCCTTCCGGGTCGGCCAGCACGGTGGTGCCGGGGTGGGTGGTGGGGGCCGGGGTCGCGCCGAGGGTCTGCAGGTGGGTCACCAGTTCGGTGTGGTGGGCGGCGGAGGTGGTGGCGAGCTCGAGATGCGCCCGGTCGTGCACTGTCGAGGTGTCCGCGACGGGGATCAGGTCCAGCGCGACGACGCCGGGCACCGGCCAGGACGTGCCGGCGGGGCGGACGCTGGTGCCGTGGCCGGTGAACACCGCCCAGCCGAGCGCGTCGGCCCAGAACCGGCCCAGCGTCGCGTGGTCGTGGGCTTTGATGTTGAACTGGACCAGCCGCAGTGCCATGCCGGACACCCTAGACCGGGGTTGGGTCGCCTACAGGACGCCGGCCATCGGGTTCTGTTTCCAGCGGTCGACGTCGCGGATGTAGCGCAGCAGCACCGGGGAGCCGTCTTTCCAACGGCCGCGGCGGGAGATGGCGAGCAGGTCGTTGCCGGCGCTGTACGCGGCGGTGGCCCCGCCGGCGCGCAGCGAGTGCGCCGAGAGCGCCTCGGTGGCGACGCCGGCACGGGTGGCGGCGTCACGCAGGATGATCCCGACGGCTTTGCCGGTGAGGCGGCCGGTGCCGGGGCGCCCGCAGTAGCCCGGCATGTGCGGGAGCCGGTCCATCTTGTCGATCGGCATCCACAGTGGGCCCTCGGCCGGGCGTACGGCGGCCAGTCGTTCGCGCCACGCGCCGAGCAGCCGCACGGGGCACGTCTGCGGGTGCGCGCCGTAGTGGACGGCGACGAGTTCCCCGATGGCGTCCTGGTCGGTTTTGGACCAGCGGATCAGCACGTCGACGCCGTCGCGGGTGTCGGTGAGGTCGCCGAGGGTGTTGAGGGCGACCAGTTCGGAGCGGCGCACCATCATGCTGAAGCCCAGGACGATCAGCGCGCGGTCGCGGGTGCCGGCGAGGGTGTCGGGGTCGCAGGCGTCGACCATGGCGCGTAGGTCGGTGACGCTGATCGCGGTGGCCTGCCGGTCGCGGATGCCGCGGTCGGTGCGGTCGCGGCGGTGGTCCTTGATGACCCGCCGGGCGCCGAACAGGTCCGGGGTGTCGGCGTAGCCGTTCTCGCGGTGTTCGGTGCGGATCGCCGAGAGGGCCCGTTCGATGGTGCGTGGCGCGGCGCTGCCTTTGCGGGTGCCGTCCTGCTGGAGGGCTCCGCCGAGCGCGAGGTAGGTGGCGTACTCGGCGGCGGTCTCGGCGGTGGCGGGTAGGGGGTTGCGGCCGACGAGCGCGCACCAGCGGCGGAACGCGGCCCGGTCGGCGGTGTAGGCGCGGATGGTGTTCGGGGGGGTGGCGTTGGCGATCCGGCGGGCGGTCTCGGGGGAGATCGTGTGGTCGACGTCGGTGAGCCGGACGAGGTCGCCGGTTCCGTTGTCGACGACCGCGATTTCGTTAGGGGCCGCGTCCACGCATCGCTCCCAGGTGTTTTTCGGCGTTTCGGCAAGGTGCCAATAATTGCAGTCTATCGGAACCTTCGACGCAATCGATAGTCAGAGGATATCGCGTTCTGTTTCGGTATTACGTTTTGACGGTTGCGACGTATTGACGGTTGACCTTGTCGTGGCGTCAAGGTTTTTACTGGGGACATGCGCATCGGAGAACTCGCCGGCGTCGCCGGGGTCACCACCCGCGCGGTGCGGCACTACCACCGGATCGGGCTGCTGCCCGAGCCCGCCCGCCAACCCAACGGCTACCGCGAGTACTCCCTGCGCGACGCCGTCGAGCTGTGCCGGGTGCGGCGCCTGACCGAGCTCGGGCTCAGCCTCGACGAGGTCCGCGACGTCCTCGCCGACGACACCGCTCGTCGAGCGGGTGTACGCGGTGTACGCCCAGCTCGACGCGCTGGCCGGGGCCGCGGTCGACGACCCGCGGGTCGAGGCGACCGCGGCGGCGATGGCCGCGGTCGTACCGGCGGAGATGCTGGCCGGGGTGGTGCTGCCCGGCGAGGACGAGCTGACCGGGCGGGACGGGTTCACCGCGGCGATGTTCGCCGAGTTCGCCCCGGCCCAGGTCGCCGCGGTGCGCGGCGCGATCTCCCGCCTGCGTGCCGTCGCCGGCGGGGCCGAGGAGGGGAGGCTGCGATGAGGGTGGTGCTGCGGTTGGTCCGGCACGAGGCGGTGCTGCTCAGCGACGTCGTCCGGTGGGTGAGCCGACGCGGGCCGCGCACCGTGGGGCCCGGCGACCTGGTGGTGCCCTACGCCGGGGCGCAGGCGGCGCTGCTGTACGGGCTGGCGTTCGCCGCGGTCGTCGAGACGTTCGTGCTGGCGCTGATCGTGCCGTGGCCGATCGTCCACGCGATCGTGCTGGTCCTGGATCTGTGGGGCATCTACTTCGTGCTCGGGGTGCAGTTCTCGTGCACGGTGCGGCCGCACGTGGTGGCCGCGGACGGGTCGCTGCGGGTGCGCTACGGCGCGTTCCTCGAGGTGGTCGTGCCCGCGGCGGTCATCGGGGCGGTGCGGGTGGAGCGCCGGTACTCACGCGCGAGGATCGGCCGGGTCGACGCCGAGGGGGTCACCGAGCTCCCGGCCGGCGGCGAAACGACGGTCACGGTGACGCTCACCGCGCCGGTGCCGTTCACCCGCCCGCTCGGGCGCCGTGGGCACGCCCGCACGCTGCGGTTCTACGCCCCCGACCCGGCCGCGGTGGTGGCCGCGCTGCGTGCGCACACCCCCGTGGGTGAGCGGCCGTCGCGGTAGTGATCGGTCGTTCGGGCGGGATTCGAGGGGCTGTTGAGTCAGACCCGCCCGGCGCGGCCGGGTCCGACGATCGTCGAATGCTCAAATCCGCTTTGTCCGTTTAGTGGCGATAGGAGTGAGCATGACGAGCAACACCGCACGTACCCGTTTCCGGCGGGGCTTCACCGCGCTGACCCTGGTGCTGGCCGCCCTGGCCCTGGGCGCGCCGGCCCGCGCGGCGATGCCGCTGACGCCCCCGCCCGACCACGTGGTGGTCGACCTGGTGACCGTCAACGGCTCCGGGTGCCCCGAGGGCACCGCGGCGGTGTCGCTGTCGCAGGACGCCACCGCGTTCACCGTCACCTACAGCGCCTACCTGGCCCGGGTCGGCCCCGGCGCCCACGCGACCGAGTTCCGCCGCAACTGCCAGCTCGGCCTGCGGGTGCACGTGCCGCAGGGCTTCACCTACGCGGTGGCCAAGGCCGACTACCGCGGCTACGCGTCGCTGGCGCGCGGCGCGCGCGCCGTCGAGCAGGCCAGCTACTACTTCCAGGGCGCGACGCCCACCGCGCGGATGCGCCACGACTTCACCGGCCCGTACGACGGCGACTGGCAGAAGACCGACTCGGTCGGGGTCGCCGCCCTCGCGTGGGCGCGCTGCGGAGCGTTCCGGGACCTGAACATCAACACCGAGCTGCGGGTGGCCCGCGGCACCTCCCGCGCCACCGCGACGAGCCTGATCAGCATGGACTCCACCGACACCAGCTTCTCCACGCTCTACCACCTGGCCTGGAAGCGCTGCTGACCCTCGGGGTCTGCCGGCAGCGTCCGCCGTCACGGGCGCTGCCGGGGTCAGAACGTGAAGCACATGCTGTCGGTGTGCGACGCGGCTTCGGCGGCCGCGGCGCTCGCGTCGCCGGCGCGGATGGCGTCCAGCAGCCGCCCGTGGTCCATGTACTCCTCGGGACGCAGCCGCGGGCTGAAGTGCTGACGCAGCGAATCGCGGATGACCGCGCCGAGGTCGGCGTAGAGCTCACCGAGCACCTCGTTGTGGGCGGCGGCCACCACGGCCAGGTGGAACGCGGAGTCGGCGGTGACGAACGCGTCGCGCTCACCCGCGGCCCACGCCCGTTCCCGCTCGGCCAGGAGCGCGTCGAGTTTGGCCAGGTCGTCGGTGGTGCGGCGGGTGGCGGCGAGGCCGGCGGCGGTGGCTTCGAGCGCACCGCGCAACTCGGTGACGTCCCGCTGGGGGGCGTGGGCGAACCGCCGGCGCATCACCCCGGCCAGTTCGCTGGTCGCCACCACGTACGTGCCGGAGCCCTGCCGGATGTCCAGCAGCCCGTTGTGGGCTAGCGCGCGGACGGCTTCGCGGACGGTGTTGCGGGCGACGCCGAGCTGCGTGACCAGTTCCGGTTCGGTGGGGATGCGCGAGCCCACCGGCCAGGCCCCGGAGGTGATCTGCGCGCGGAGGGCGGCGATCACCTGGTCGGAGAGCGCAGTGGGCCGAGACACAGGCGCCATATTCATCCCATGATTCTATGATGGGATTGTGTCATCCACCGTTCTGACGCGTAACACCCCGAAGTCAGGGCCGGCCACCCCGTGGCTGGCGATGACCGCTCTCGTCCTCGTCGCGCTCAACCTGCGCCCGGCCGTCACCAGTCTCGGGCCCGTACTCGAGGAGGTCCGGGCCGACCTCGGGATGAGCGCCGGCCTCGCCGGGCTGCTCACCTCCGTGCCCGCCCTGTGTTTCGCCGTGGTCGGCGTGACCGCCCCCGCGCTGGCCCGCCGCTTCGGGCCCGACGCGGTGATCCTCGCCGGCATCACCGCGCTCACCGCCGGGCTCGCGATCCGGCCGCTGATCGCCGGCGTCCCGGAGTTCCTCGCGCTCTCGGCGGTGGCGCTGGCCGGGATCGCGCTGGTCAACGTGCTGCTGCCGGTCGTGGTCAAGCAGCGGTTCGGTACCCGCGTCGGAGCGATGACCGGGGTCTACTCCACCGCGCTGAACGTCGGCGCCACCACCGCGGCCGCGGTGACGGTGCCGGTCGCGTCGGTCTTCGGCGACAGCTGGCGGTTCGGTCTCGGGGTCTGGGCCGTCGTCGCCGCCCTCGCGCTGCTGCCCTGGGTGTTCCTCGTCCGCCGACCCGCCGCACCCGTCCCCACCCCCACCCCCGACGCCGAGGCCGACGCCCCGGCCGAGCGCGGGCCCGCGGTGAAGCGGATGAGTGCCAGCACCACCGCCTGGGCTCTCGCCACCTACTTCGGGCTGCAGGCCACCGCGGCGTACGTGATCATGGGCTGGCTCCCGCAGATGTTCCGCGACGCCGGGCTCTCCGCCCAGACCGCCGGCCTGCTGTTCGCCGTCACGTCCCTGCTCGGTGTGCCGCTCTCCTACGGGCTCGGCGCGCTCGCCGGGCGGCTACGCAGCCAGAGCGTCCTGGCGGTCGTGCTCGCGGTGTTCGGCCTGGCCGGGTACATCGGGCTGTTCCTCGCCCCGGCCGGCGCGCCGTGGCTGTGGGCGGTGCTGCTGGGCCTGGCCAACTGCGCGTTCCCGCTCGCGCTGACGATGATCGGGCTGCGCGGCGGCGACGCCGGCTCGGTGGTGCGGCTCTCCGCGTTCGCCCAGAGCGCCGGCTACCTGCTGTCGATCCCCGGCCCGGTCGTCGTCGGTGTCCTCTACGACCACACCGGCGGCTGGCGCACCCCGCTGGTGTTCCTCGCCGTCCTGATGAGCGCCCAACTGGTCGCCGGCCACGTCGCCGGCCGCGACCGACCCCTCTGACCTGCGAAAACGCCCTCAGGTCGCCGTAGCGGCCGGAAAACCGGGCGGTGGTGGTGCGGTTATGCCTCACCGGGGGCCACGAGACCCGTTTCGTAGGCCACCACCACCGCCTGCACCCGGTCACGCAGGTGCAGCTTGCCGAGGATGCGGGCCACGTGCGTTTTCACCGTCGCCTCGGACAGGTGCAGCGCCGCGGCGAGCTCGGCGTTGCTCATCCCCCGGGCCAGCATCCGCAGCACCTCCCGCTCGCGCGGCGTCAGGCTCGCCAGGTCCCGGTGGACGGTCGCGGTCTGCTCGTCGCGGCGCGCGAACCGTTCCACCAGCCGCCGGGTGATCTGCGGCGCGAGCAACGCGTCCCCCGAGCGCACCAGCCGCACCGCCGCGGTCAGCTGCTCCGGGGTGACGTCCTTGAGCAGGAACCCGCTCGCGCCCGCCGACAACGCCGCGTACACGTACTGGTCGAGGTCGAACGTCGTCAGCATCAGCACCCGCGGCCCGACCGGCGCCACCGGAGCCGCCGGGTCCACCGGAGCCGCCGACGGACCGGCAGGCCCGGCCGGTCGGGAGGGGCCGGAGGGGGGCCCGGGGTCGGCGAGGATCCGGCGGGTTGCCTCCAGGCCGTCCAGCTCCGGCATCCGGATGTCCATCAGCACCACGTCGGGGCGGGTGCGGCGCACCGCGTCGACGGCCTCGACGCCGTTGGTGGCCTCGGCGACCACGTCGATGCCGTCGGCGGAGAGGATCAGCCGGAACCCCGTACGCACCAACGCCTGATCGTCGGCCACCACCACCCGCACCGGACCGCTCACCGCGCCTCCACCGCGCCGGTGACCTCACCCGGGGACGCCGCCGCCGCGGTGGTCACCGGGGGCATCGCCACCGCGGTGGTCAGCGGAATGATCGCCTCCACCCGGTAGCCCCCGCGCAGACGCGGACCCGCGGACAGCGTCCCGGAGTACAACGCGAGCCGTTCACGCAGGCCGATCAACCCTCTCCCGCTCCCGGGACCGGCCGTCGCCGCCTGCCGCCCGCCGCTGTCGGTGACCTCGATCCACAGCCGATCCGCGCCGTAGTCCACGCGGACGATAGCCGACGCACCCCCGGCGTGTTTCACCGTGTTCGTCAACGCCTCCTGCACGACCCGGTACCCGGCCAGGTCCACCCCGTCGGGCAACGGCCGGCCCCGGTCGCCGGTGACGACCAGCTCCACCGGCAGCCCGGTGTCACCGACCCGCCCGACCAGGGCCTCCAGTTGATCCATGCCCGGCTGCGGCGCCAGCTCCGGCGCCTCACCGTCCATCGTCAACAACCCCATGACGTGCCGTAACTCGGTCATCGCGGCGCGGCCGCTGGCCTCGACCGACAGCAGCGCCTCGCGGGCGTCACCGGGGGAGACCTCCAGGATCTTGCGGGCCGCGCCGGCCTGGATCACCATCACGCTCACGTTGTGGGTGACCACGTCGTGCAACTCACGCGCGATGCGGGCCCGTTCCTGCTCGGCGGCGCGACGCACCTGCCGTTCGAGCTCGGCGGCGCGTTCGCGTTCGACGTCGGCGCGGGCCCGCCAGCTGCGCAACCCGTACGCGGCGACACCGAGCGGCACCAGGATGACGAACGGCACGGCCTGCTCCGGGACCGCTTGGATCGTCTCGCCGAACGCCGGGTGGGCCGCGCCCTGCTGCAGCTCACCGAAGAGCAGCGCCGCGGCCGGCAGGCTCGCCAGCGCGGGCAGCCGGTACGGGCTGTACACCGCGGCGCTGTACGCGGCGACGACCCCGACGTAGAACGAGAGCCGCAGCGTCTGCGGATCGTCGTCGCCGAGGAACGCGGCGGTGGACAGCACCACCCACAGCACCGACAGCGGGTACCGGCGCCGGAAGATCAGCGGCGCCGCGATGAACACCAGCAGCAGCGCACCGGCCGCCCACTCCAGGCCCGACTGGTGGTCGACGACCTCCGGGCCCGGCGGGACGGGCACCATCGGCTGCGCGACCTCACCCGGGAGACCGGGCTGCTCGGGAGGGACGAACCGGACGTCGTCGGCGTGGTCGTACGTGATGACCGCGATCAACGCCAGCGCCGCGGCCAGACCGGCGTCGAACAACCAGTTGCGGACGGTCAGCGTCGCGCTCGGCCCGGACCGGCGCAGGACCAGGCCCGGCAGCGCACCCGCGGCCGCGGCCACCTTCCGGCGAACGTTCACCGGCCCATTCTCCGCTGCCGGCGCCCTCCCGGACGTCCGTCCACAGGATCAACCGCGCGCCGCCCCGGACTACCTCCCGAGGATGACCCCGCGCCGCGTGCTCCTTCCGGACGACCGGAAAGCCCCAGCGCGGGCGACGCGTCCGCGGGCACGGCGCCCCTACCGTCCCGGGCCATGACCACTGAGCCCCTCATCGCGCTGCAGCACGTCACCCGACGCTACGACAGCGGCCCACCGGCGCTGGACGACGTGTCGCTCACCGTCCGCACCGGCGAAGCCGTCGCGATCCTCGGCCCATCCGGCTCCGGCAAGTCCACGCTGCTCAACCTCGTCGCCGGCCTCGACAAACCCACCGAAGGCACCGTCACCGTCGGCGGCACCCGCGTCGACACGCTCAGCGAAGCCGCCTCCGCACGCTACCGGCGCGCCCGCGTCGGGCTGGTGTTCCAGTTCTTCAACCTGCTCGACGACCTCACCGTGTTCGACAACGTCGTGCTGCCCGCGCAGCTGGCCGGCAACGCCCGCGGCGAGACGACCCGCCGCGCCACCGAGCTGCTCACCGCGCTCGGCATCGACCGGCACGCCCGCGCCTACCCGGGCCGGTTGTCCGGCGGGGAACGGCAGCGCGTCGCGGTGGCCCGGTCGCTGATGAACCGGCCCGCGCTGCTGCTCGCCGACGAACCCACCGGCGCGCTGGACACCGCGTCCGGCGCCGAAGTGCGGCGGCTGCTGACCGGCCTGCACGCCGACGGGCAGACGATCGTGCTGGTCACCCACGACCGGACCCTCGCCGCCGAGTGCGCCACCCGCACGATCGAGGTCGTCGACGGGCGGATCGCCACCGACACGGCCGTGAGCGCGGCCACCCGATGAGTGCCCTGAGCCGGGTCGTGCGCTCCGGAGTGCAGCGCCGCTGGGTGCAGACCGTCGTCATCACGCTGGCCACCGCGGCCGCCGTCACCGCCGGGCTGCTCGGCGCGGGACTGCTGGTGGCGTCGAACGCGCCGTTCGACCACGCGTTCGCCGCCCAGCACGGCGCGCACCTGACGGTGCTCACCGACCCCGCGAAAGCCACCACCGCGCAGCTGACCGCGACGAGCGACACCGACGGGATCGCCGAAGCGGCCGGCCCGTTCGGAGTCGGGCAGGTCATGATGTTCCCCCCGATGCCGACGCCACCGGGAGCGCCACCCGCGACCGACCGGATCCCCGAGGACGCCCGCGGCCCCGTCATCCGGGTCGCCGCGCGCACCGGCCCGGGCACCGGCGTCGACCGGATCACGCTCCTCGAGGGACGGTGGGCGTCGAAACCCGGCGAGATCGTGCTCGGCAGCGGCAGCAGGTTCCGGGCCCCGGTCGGCACCACCCTCACGATGGGCCCGGCCGGTGCGCGCACCGACGTCACGATCGTCGGGTTCGCCCGGTCGGTCAGCGACACCGCGGACGCCTGGACCACGCCCGCCGGGCTCACCGCCCTGAAACCACCGTCGCTCGGCTACCAGATGCTCTACCGGCTCGACGACCCCGGCGCGGTGACCGACGCCCGCGACGCGGTCACCGCCGCGCTGCCCGGCGGCGCCGTGGCCGCCACCCAGAACTGGATCGCCGTCAAGAAGGAAGCCAACACCCGGACGTCGCTGTTCGTGCCGTTCCTGCTCGGCTTCGGCGGGCTGAGCCTGCTGCTGTCGGTGCTCGTCGTCGGCACCGTCGTCGCCGGCGCGGTGGGCTCCACGACCCGCCGCATCGGCATCCTCAAAGGCCTCGGATTCACCCCCGCGCAGGTCGTGCGGGCCTACGTGGCGCAGGCCCTCGTCCCGGCGACGATCGGCGCGGTGCTGGGCCTCGTCGCCGGGAACCTCATCGCGGTGCCGCTGCTGGCCGACGCCCAAGATCTCTACGGCACGGTGTCGCTGACGATCGCCCCGTGGGTGGACGTCGTCGTGCTGACCGGTGTGCTGCTGGTCGTGACCGTCACCGCGGCCGCGGCCGCCGGTCGCGCCGGACGGCTCAAAGCGGTCGACGCGCTCGCCGTCGGGCGCACCCCGGCCGCGCGACGCGGACAGTACGCGGCGCGGGTCGCGGCCCGCCTGCCGCTGCCGCGACCGGTGTCGATGGGGCTCGCGCGGCCGTTCAGCGCCCCGGCGCGCGCGACCGCGATGGTGGTCGCGGTCGCGTTCGGCGCCGCCTCGGTGACGCTCGCGTCCGGGCTGGCCACTCGCTCGCCCGCATCCAGGTCGCCGCCGACCACTCCGGCACCGACGTGGTCGTCGACGGGTTCCGCGAGGTCGCCGGCGGACCCCCCGAAGAGAGCACCGTCGACGTGGACCCGGCGAAGGTCACCGCCGTGCTCGACGCCCAGCCGGGTACCGCGCACTGGACGGGCATCACCGAGACCGACGCCGTCGTGCCCGGCATCCGCGGCGGCACCACGCTGGTGCGGTACACCGCGCACCCCGGGTGGGCCGGGTACGAGCTGATCTCCGGACGCTGGTTCACCCGCACCGGCGAGGTCGTCGTCCCCACCGAGCTGCTCACCGCCACCGACCGCGAGCTGGGCGACACGCTCACCGTCACCGCCGGCGGCACGAGCACGACGCTGACGATCGTCGGGAAGGTGTTCGACCCCGGCAACAACGACGGTCAGCTGCTGACGCAGGCCGCCCCCGGTGCACGGCCGACCCGGTGGCAGCTGGCGGTCACCGACGGCACCGACCCCGACGCGTACGCCACGTCGCTGCAGGCCGCGCTGGACCCACTGGGCCTCGGTGCGCACGTCGAGGGCAGCGGCGGCGCCGACGAACTCGTCGTGGTCATCGACGCCCTCGCCGGGCTGCTGACGCTGATGCTGGTCACCGTCGCCGGGCTCGGTGTGCTCAACAGCGTCGTGCTCGACGTGCGTGACCGGGTGCACGACATCGGCATCCTCAAGGCCCTGGGCATGACCCCACGGCAGACGCTGCTGTCCGTGCTCTCGTCGGTCGCGCTGATCGGCCTGGTGGGCGGGGTGATCGGGGTACCGGCCGGGGTGTGGCTGCACGGGGTGCTGGTGCCGGCGATGGGGCACGGCGCGGGCGTGGAACTGCCGCGGATCGTGCTGACGGTGTTCGGGCCGGTGCAGCTGATCGGCATCGCGCTCGGCGGGCTCGTGCTGGCCGGCGCGGGCGCGCTGCTGCCGGCCGGCTGGGCGGCGAAGACCCGCACGGCGACCGCGCTGCGCACCGAGTAGCGCACCGAGTAGCGCACCGGGTAGCCGAACGGCTGGCGGCCGCCCGCGCATCGGTGGCAGCCGCCCGCCGCCGGTGCCCGGTTACGCTCCGGCGGTGACCGATCCCTTGATCACCGACCCCGATCCGCGGCGGCACCCACCGGCGGTGACGCAGGTGTTCACCGTGCCCAGCGCCGGGCTGGACCTGCTCGGTGTCCTGCACCGCCCGGCCGGTCCGGGGCCGCACCCGGCCGTGGCGGTGCTGCACGGCTTCCCCGGCAACGAACGCAACTTCGACCTGGCGCACGCGCTGCGCCGCGCCGGGTACGCGTCACTGGTGTTCCACTACCGGGGCGCGTGGGGCAGCCCGGGCCGCTTCACCTGGGCGCACGTCCAGCAGGACGCGGCCGCCGCGGTGGCGGCGCTGCGCGCCGACCCGGGCCTCGACCCGCACCGGATCGCGCTGGTCGGGCACAGCATGGGGGGTTACACCGCGCTGCGCACCGCGGCCGCCGACCCGGGCATCCGGGCCGTGGCGTCGCTCGCCGGGTTCGACTTCGGTGCCGCCGCCGCGGAGGTCCGCGCCGACCCGGCCGTGTACGCGGCGTACGTCGACGGGTTCGCCGGGGACATCGCGCCGCTGGCCGGCACCAGCTCCGCGGCGCTGATCGCGGAGCTGGCGACGATCCCCGACCGCCTCACCGCGCTCGCGCCGGCCCTGGCCGACCGGCCGGTGCTGCTCGCCGCCGGCGACCACGACACCGCCGCCCCACCCGCGGTGCACCACGAACCGCTGGTCGCCGCGCTCCCGCACGCCGTGGACCACCGGTGGCCCACCGACCACGCGTTCTCCGACCACCGGGTCGCGCTGGCCCGCGCGGTCCTCGCGTTCCTCGACGCGGCCCTGCCGCCGGCTACGGGCGGGGCGTGACGAACGCGACGGCTTCGCCGCGGCCACGCAGCACCCCGCCCGCGCCGTCGATCGCGGTGCTCAACTCGCTCAGCAACGCCGCCCGCTCGGGGCCGGGCAGCAGCTGGTGGTCGCTGAACGTGGCGATCAGCCCCACCCACTGCGCGGTCGTGAACGACAACTCCCACCGGTAGACGCGCGTCTCGGCGGGCCCGAACCCCGGCAGGCGGGGTTCGTCGCGGTCCTCGCCGAGCGCCGCCGACGCGTGCGTGTGCACCCCGGTGTACCGGGCGTACACGCCGTCCAGCAGCGCCAGCGCGTCGGCGTCGAGCACCGCGTAGGTCCACGACCGCACCAGGGTGCCGCCGGGACGCAGCACCGCGGCGGCCCGCTGGGCGCCGCGCACCGGGTCGATCCAGTGCCAGGCGTTGCCCGACGTGACCAGGTCGAACCGGCGCCCGGCGTCGTCCCAGGTCTCGAAACCCGCGACCTCGACCGGCACGCCGTGGGAGCGGGCCACCGCGGCCATCCGCGGATCGATCTCGACGCCGAGCACGTCCAGGCCGGCCCGGCGCATCGGCACGGCGAGCTTGCCGGTGCCGCACCCGACGTCGAGCACGGCCGCCGGGGCCAGCGCGACCAGGTCGGCGAGGAGCTCCGGTGGGCACACCGGCCGGTACCGGTCGTAGTCCGCGGCGATCGGCCCGAACGATTCGGCGCGGTTCCGGTCGGTGTGGCGGGGACGGTCCGCGGGGCGTGTCACCCGTTCGACGGTACCCCGCGCGGCCCGGTCACCGGCGGCGCAGTTTGACGGTGTTGTCGACGTGGTGGATGGTGCGCCCGTCGGGGAACGTGCGGGTGCGTTCGTGCTCGTCGACGACGAGCACCTCCCAGTCGTCCTCGGGCAGGTTCAGCGACGCGATGACCTCGTGCGGCGAGGGCAGCGGGTGCCCGCCGTGCCCGTGCTGGTGCTGCTCGTTCTCGGGGGCGTTCTCCCAGTGCGGTGCCCCGGAGTGCCCTTCGATCAGCAGCACCCCGCCGGGCGCGACCGCCGCGGCGGCGCGACGCAGGATCGCCTCGCGCGGCATGTCGCCCCAGGAGTGCAGGAACTGCGCCGACACCAGGTCGAACTCGCCGTCGGGGAAGGAGACCGCCAGGTTGTGGCGCTGGAAGTCGATGCGGTCGGTGACCCCGGCGTCGGCGGCGTGGCGCGCGGCCCGCTCCAGGGCGACCGGGGAGATGTCGGCCGCGGTGACCGACCAGCCCTGCCGGGCGAACCACACCGCGTCGCCGCCTTCTCCGCAGCCGAGGTCGAGGACCCGGCCCGGGGGCAGGTCGGCGACCTCCTTGACCAGCGCGGTGTTGGGTTCGCCGCTCCAGATCAGGTCGCTCTCGCGGTACCGCTCGTCCCAGGTGCGTGCCAGTTCGTCCACGTCGTGCACCCTACGATCGCCCTCCGACGAAACCGCCTCCACCGCGGCCCGCGTGTCCCGGGCGACCAGGTCGAAGTTGATCATCGCGCCGGCCATCGTCCCGGCCGCGGCGGCGGCGATCACCTGCCCGGGCGGCATCGTGAGGTTGCCCGCCGCGTACACGCCCGGCACGTCGGTCTTTCCGGTCGGGTCGGCCTTGAGGAACGTCCCGATCGTCACGCCGTCGCGCTGCAGGTCCTCCAGGGCCAGCCCGAGGCCCTCCAGGCCGGCCAGGGACGCGTTCATCGTGGTCGCGGCCACCAGCGCGTCCCGGGTGAACACCCGCGTGCCGACGCGGACCCCGGTCAGCCGGTCACCGTCGGTCTCGACGCCGGTGATCTCGCCGTCGACGACCGCGATGCCGCGGGCGGCCAGCTGGGTGTACTGCTCGTCGGTGGGTTCGGGGCCGGTGTGCCGGAACAGCGTCACGTCGGCGCTCCACTGCCGCCACAGCAGCGCCTGTTCGACGGCGAACGGCCCGGTGGAGATGATGCCCAGCGCCCGGTCGCGCACCTCCCAGCCGTGGCAGTACGGGCAGTGCAGCAGGTCGCGGCCCCACCGCTCGGCCAGCCCGGGGATCGCGGGCAGCGTGTCGGTGACGCCGGTGGCCAGCAGCAGCCGGGCCGCGCCGAGCACGGTGCCGTCGTCGAGCGTCACCCGGAAGGAGTCCCCGTCGGGTTCGGCCGCCGTGACCCGGGCCGCGACCACGGTCACCCCGTAGGACTCGGCTTCCTTGCGGCCGGCCGCGGCGAGCTCGGCCGGTGGCATGCCCTCGCGGGTCAGGAAATTGTGCACGCCCTCGGCGGGCAGGTTGCGTTGCTCACCGGCGTCCACCACCAGAACCGATCGGCGGGCCCGGCCCAGGGCCACCGCGCCGGCCAGCCCGGCCGCGCCGCCGCCCACCACCACTGCGTCGTATGTCGTCATGACCGGAAGGATGCCCACCGCCTCGCCGAAATGACAAACATTCTTGCCGGAGTGGCAAACTGGGGTGATGAGCGACGACTTCGATCCCGTCCTGACCGCCGTCGGCCCGCGGCTGCGTGCCCTGCGCGCCCAGCGCGGCACCACCCTCACCGACCTGTCCGAAGCCACCGGCATCTCGGTGAGCACGCTCTCGCGGCTGGAGTCCGGGCAGCGCAAACCCACCCTCGAACTGCTGCTGCCGCTCGCCCGGGTGCACCAGGTGCAGCTCGACGAGCTCGTCGGCGCCCCCACCACCGGCGACCCGCGGGTGCACCTGCGGCCCTACACCGTGCACGGGCGCACCACGATCCCGCTCTCGCAGCACCTCGGCGGGTTGCGCGCGTACAAACAGGTCATCCCGCCGACGCCGGCCGGGGTGGACGTCACCGAACAGCGTGTCCACGAGGGCTACGAGTGGCTCTACGTGCTGTCCGGGACGCTGCGGCTCATCCTCGGCGAACACGACCTGACCCTCGGCGTCGGCGAAGTCGTGGAGTTCGACTGCCGCACCCCGCACGCGATCAGCAATCCCGGCCCGGCCGCCGCCGAGATCCTCGCCCTGTTCGGCCCCCAGGGCGAACGGCTGCACGTCCGGGCCCGGCCGGCCTAACGCGCGTCGAACACCGCCCGCGCCTCGTGCACCTTCGGCAGGTTCTCGTCCGCCCAGTCGGCCAGACCGGCGAACAGCGGCGCGAGGCTCTGCCCGAGCGGCGTGATCTCGTACTCCACCCGCGGCGGCACCTCCGGGTGGTAGGTGCGGGTCACCAGCCCGTCACGTTCGAGCTGACGCAGCCGCTGGGTCAGCACCTTCGGCGTGATCGAGCTGAGCCGCCGCTCCAGCTGCACGAACCGCTGCCGCCCGTAGGTGTGCAGCGCCCACAGGATCGGCGTGGTCCACCGGCTGAACACCAGGTCCACGGCCGGAGCGATCGGGCACGCCAGTTCCGGGTCGTCGGTCTCGATCATGGATAGCCACTTTCCTCTAGGTACCTACTGTCCACCATCACCGCGGCCGGGGTGAAGCGGATCGTGCTGCTCTCCTCGCAGGCGGCACGTACCCGGCCGGCCGCGCCGTCGCACGCGCGCCTCGCCGCCTACGAGGACGCCCTGCGCCGCACCGCGGCCGAGTGGACGCTGCTGCGCCCCGGCGGGTTCGCGTCCAACACGTTCGCGTGGGTGCCCTCGGTGCGTGCCGCCCGCACGGTCGCGGCGCCGTTCGCCGACGTGGCGCTGCCGGTCGTCGACCCGGCCGACATCACCGCCGTCGCCGCCGCGGTCCTCACCGGCGACGGGCACGCCGGCCGCGCCTACGAGCTCACCGGCCCGGCGGCGATCAGCCCCCGCGGGCAGGCCGCCGCCCTCGGAGCGGCGCTCGGCGAGCCGGTGCGGTTCACCGAACTGACCCGCGCCGACGCCCGGGCCGCGATGCTCGGGTTCATGCCCGGCCCGGTCGCCGACGGCACCCTCGACATCCTCGGCCACCCGACCCCCGACGAGCAGCGGGTCAGCCCGGACGTCGAACGGGTGCTGGGCCGCCCGCCCCGCTCCTACACCGACTGGGCCGCCACGCACGCCGCCGCGTTCCGCTAGACCCGGTCGGCGGGGGCGCGGTCGGCGGGGGCGCGGTCGGCGACCAGGAGCGTCTGCAGGATCCGTCCGCAGTCACCGGACTGGTCGTCCAGCCGCCCGGTCGCCAGCCCGGATCCGCCCGGGCTGGCGACCGTCTCGGCCCGCAGGCACAGCCACTCACCGACCGGGTCGCGGTGCAACGCCACCGTCACGTCGGTGTTGATCACCAGCCGCCGCACGAAATCCAGTTCGGAGCCGACCGCCCAGTTGGTGTCGGCGATCGTCAGCGCCCGGGTCAGCGGCGTGTCCTCGGCGTCGGCGATCAGCGGGATCCGCTGCCGCCCCCACGCCTCCCCGGGCCCGGCCTCGGTGAACCCGCCCCCGGACACGAACCGCCACTCCATCGCCGACAGGTACCCGGCGACGTGCGCACCGGCCGCCATCGGCGGTGGCGTCTCCACCGCGGGCAGCGGCGACGCCGGCGGCCCGGAACGCAGCGGCGGCGTGTCTCCGGGCGCGGCCAGCACCCGCCACGCCCGCGCCGTCATCACGGTGCGGCCCGCGGCGCTGATCTGCGCGTCGAGCAGCTCGGTGCGTGCCGTCGAGCTGACCGTGGTGACCGCCACCGACAGCTCGGCGACCGGCACCGGCCGCGGGATGTCCAGCGTCACGCGCGCGATCCGGAACCCCTCCCGCGGCGCGTGCCGTTGCATCACCGCGCCGATCAGCCCCGAGGGCGGCCCGGCGTGCTGGAGCTGCGCGCTCCACGGCCCGGCCGTCGCCGTGCTGCTCTCGAACCGACCGTCACCCAGGTCCCGGTAGAACGCGTCCACAGCAGTATCAATACGCCATGCCCATGGCGGTGCGCACCTCCGCGAGCGTGGCCTCGGCCACCGCGCCGGCGCGCTGCGCCCCGGCCCGCAGGATGCCGCGCACGAATCCCCGGTCGGCCGCGTAGGACGCGCGGCGGGCCCGGATCGGCGCGAAATAGGCGTTGACCGCGTCGACGACGACGTTCTTCAGCGCCGCGGCACCGCCGGACCCGACGTCGGCGGCGACCGACTCCGGGTCGCGGTCCAGGCACAACGCCGCCAGCAGCACCAGGCTCGACACCTCCGGGCGGGTGTCGGGCCGGTAGGTGATGTGCCGCTCGGCGTCGGTCTTCGCGCCCCGGATCAGCCGCGCGGTCTCGTCCGGGCTCGCGCCGATCGCGATCGCGTTGCCGCGGCTCTTGCTCATCTTCGTCCCGTCGGTGCCCAGCAGCAGCGGCGCCGCCGACAGCAGCGCCTCGGGCACCGGGAACACCGGCGCGTACCGGTCGTTGAACCGCCGCGCGATCGTGCGGGTCAGCTCCAGGTGCGGCAACTGGTCCTGCCCGACCGGCACCAGCGTCGACTTGCCGAACAGGATGTCGGCGGCCTGGTGCGCCGGATAGGTGAACATCACGCCGTTCACCGCACGCCGGGACTGGGCGATCTCGTCCTTGACGGTGGGGTTGCGTTCCAGCTCGGACACCGAGACCAGGCTCAGGAACGGCAGCAGCAGCTGGTTGAGCGCCGGCAGCGCGCTGTGGGCGACGATCGTCGTCGACGGGTCGATCCCGGCCGCCAGATAGTCCAGCACCAGCCCTTCGACGTGCCCGGGCAGGTCGCGGGCGGCGTCGCGGTCGGTGAGGACCTGGTAGTCGGCGATCAGCACGGTCAGCTCGGCGCCGTCGCGCTGCAGCAGCACCCGGTTGTGCAGGGTGCCGAAGTAGTGCCCGAGGTGCAGCGGCCCGGTCGGCCGGTCGCCGCTCATCACACGGTCCATCGGGTAACAGTCCTCTCGCAGAAAAAGGGGGACCGTCGATGGACAGCAGACAGGGCCGTTCGCACCGAACGGCCCTGGGTGATTCGCACGTGACTAGGCGCCGCTCCTATCCGGAGCGCCACCAGGCCACGCACGCACGATGCATGGTCACAGGGTACTGAAGAACGCGCGGATGTCCGCTACCAATAAGTCCGGCACCTCGAGGGCGGCGAAGTGCCCGCCGGTGTCGAAGTCGGTCCAGTGGGTGATCGTGTTGCGCTGCTCGGCGAACCGGCGGATCGCCATGTCCTCGGCGAACACCGCCACCCCCGTCGGCACCGGCGACTTCTCCGCCGGGTGCGACCCCGCCGTGTGCAGCACCTCGTAGTACAGGTTCGCCGACGAGCCGGCGGTGCCGGTCAGCCAGTACACCATCACGTTCGTCAGCAGCCGTTCGCGGTCGACGGGGATGCCCTCGCCGTGCGTCCACTCGTAGAACTTCTCCACGATCCACGCCAGCTGCCCGACCGGTGAGTCGTGCAGCCCGTAGGCGAGTGTCTGCGGTCGGGTGGCCTGCTGCGTGAAGTAGCCGTTGCCTTCGCGCCGGTAGCGCCGCGACAACGCCAGCCGCGCCCGCTCCGGCGCGGTGAACGAGTCGTCGGGCTCCACCCGCCCCGGCGCCATGAACCCGGCGGTGGCCGCGTTGACGTGCACCCCGGCCACGTTCCCGGGGTGACGGCGGCCCAGCGCCGGTGCGATCACCGCCCCGAAGTCGCCGCCCTGCACGCCGTACCGCGGGTAGCCCAGGCGTCCCATGAGGTCGGCGAACGCGTCGGCGATCCGCTCGATGCCCCAGCCCGGCCCGGACAGCGGCCCGGAGAACCCGAACCCCGGCAACGACGGCACCACCAGGTGGAAATCCTCGCGGAGCGGGCCGAGGACGTCGAGGAACTCCACCACCGACCCGGGCCAGCCGTGCACCAGCAGCAGCGGCAGCGCGTCGGCGCGGGGTGAGCGCACGTGCAGGAAGTGCAGGCGCTGCCCGTCGATGTCGGTCGTGTACTGCGGGTGGGTGTTCAGTTCGGCTTCCGCGGCTCGCCAGTCGTAGCCGTGGGCCCAGTAGCCGGCCAAGTGACGCAGGTAGTCCACGGGGACGCCGCGCTGCCAGCCGGGGCCGGGCAGCGACGGGGTCCAGCGGGTGCGGGCCAGACGGTCGGAGAGGTCGTCGAGGTCGGTGCCGGGGACGTCGATCCGGAACTCCGCGATCATGCGTCGACGGTAACCAGCTGCCCCGAGGCCGTCAGCAGATCGACCAGACCCCGCGGGGCGTCCGCGCGGAAGCACACCGCGAACATCGCCGCCGCCTCGGCCGCGGTCGCGGCGGCCCGTGGGAACAGCAGCTCCTCGTAGGCGCCCAGCGCCGCCTCGGGGTCGGTCGGGTGGCCCACCAGCGCCGCGGCGAGCTCGGCGCCGTCGAGCATCGCCTGGTTCGCCCCGTCGCACGCGAACGGCGCCATCAGGTGCGCCGCGTCGCCCAGCAGCGTCACCCCGGGGGTGCGGGGCCAGCGGTGCCCGGCCGGCAGCGTGTGGATGCCGCGCGCCACCAGCGGGCCCCCGGCCTCGGCGATCAGCGACCGCAGACCGTCGTGCCAGCCCGCGAACGCCGCCAGCAGCTCCGCCCGCACGTCGCCCGGCGCCCACCCGTCGGGTGCGGCGAGCACCGCGTGCACCTGGAGGCTCCCGTCGGCGTCCCGGTGCCCGATCAGGCCGCGCCGCTCACCGAGGGCGAGCAGCAGCCCGGGCCCGGCCACCGCG
>NZ_BAAAGX010000007.1:0-16938 GCF_039524755.1 Cryptosporangium japonicum | reverse complement strand
GCGGCCGCCGGGTGGCGGGTCTCGGCGTCGAACAGCGTCAGGTCGACGTAGGCCAGGCCGGTGTGGGTGGGTTCGGCCGGCGACACCAGCGGGCGGATCCGTGACCAGCCGCCGTCCGCCCCGACCAGCACCGCGGTACTGACCGGCGGCCCACCGGCGATCCGCACCTCGTGCCGGCCGTCGCCCAGCGGGCGGGCACCGGTGACCTCCGCGCCCCACCGCACGGTGCCCGGCGGCAGCGAATCGGCGAGCAGGGCACGCAGGGCGCGGCGGTCGACCTCGGGCCGGTCGGGCACCGCGTCGGCGTGCTGTTCGACGTGCCGGGCGCCGGTGGCGTCGAGGATGCGCAGCGCACCACCGCCCGGCGTGGTGATCGCGGCGACCTGCCGTGCCAGCCCGGCCGCACGCAGCGCGGCGCCGCCCGACGCCGGGTGCAGGTCGAGCACCCCGCGCCGGTCACCGCCGGGGTGGGGGTCCCGGTCGTAGACCGCGGCGGGCACACCGTGGTGGTGCAGGACGCGGGCGGCGGTCAGCCCACCGAGCCCGGCGCCGACGATCACGATCGGATGATGCTCCATCTGCACACTTTGCACCGTTTAGGGCGTTCGGTAAAGCGATTGCCCAGGCGGGTAGCGTCCGTTGTATGAAGCAACTCGCCGAGCCGGAGATCCGCGGCGCGTTCGTCAACTGCTCACAGGGCGAGGCCAAGCGGATCCCGATGGCCCGGGACCTGGCCACCCGGCCCTGGGACGACCTCGACTACCTGGGGTGGACCGACCTGTCGGCGCCCGACCGCAGCTACCTGGCCACCGAACACGACGGGCAGCTGGTCGCGGTGGTGCTGCGCGCCGCCACCGGCCCGCGCGGCTACACCCGGCGCAGCCTCTGCTCCCTGTGCCTGACCCAGCACCCCGGCCGCGGCGTCACGCTGATGACCGCACGCAAGACCGGCGCCGCCGGACGGCAGGGCAACTCCGTCGGCACCTACGTGTGCAGCGACCTCGCGTGCTCGCTCTACGTCCGCGGCCGCAAGAAACCCGCCGTCGGCGGGCGCCTGGAGGAGACCCTCACGGTGGAGGACCAGATCACCCGCCTGCGGCTGCACCTCGACGCGTTCCTGCGCAACCTGGAGAGCTAGGCGACGTCCCGGGCGAGCTGGTCGATCGCGCGGTGCAGGTCGGCCAGGCGCAAAGTCACGGTGGCGTCCCCGGTGGCCGCCAGCTGGGTGAGCCCGGCCTCCACGTACTCGCGGACCAGCGCCGAGGGCGTGAGGCCGCGGCGCACCGCCTCGGCCTCCAGCTGCGCGGAGAGCGCGGCGGGCAACCGGGTGGAGTGCACCACGGTGGCGCCACGCCCGGGCGTCTCGGCCACCGCGCCCGACCAGTCGGTGCCGGCCAGGACCTCCATCGCCTCGTCGCGGCTCATGCCTCGCCCCTCTCCAGCACGTCAGCGATCTGACGGGCCTCGTCGCGCTGCAGCTCGCGGGCCGACACGACCAGGTACTGATCCGGGTCCTCCTCGATCAGCACCACGGCCACCCACCGGCCGTCGCCGGTCACCGCCGCCACCCGCAGCACCGCCCCGATGTGCTGGCGAACCCGCCGCGGTGCCCGCAACACCTGCAGCGCGGCCTGCCAACCCACCCCGGCGGCGTCGAGGGCGTCGTAGGACCGCTCGTCGAACCGGTAGGTCTCGTCCACGAACCGAACGTAGACGAGTGTAAACAGCGCCGTTGACCGGGGGCTAGACCCGCTCGTCGGATTCGTTCGCTGCGGCCGCGGGCCCGGTGGCCGGGGCGTACGTGACGGCCATCGCGCCGCCCGGGAACGGCTCGGAGCTGACCAGCGTCAGCTCGGTCGGCGCGGTGAACAGCGCCAACCCGCTGCCCAGCGCCACCGGGTGGATCACCAGCCGGTACTCGTCGACCAGGCCGCGCCCGATCAGCGCCCGCACGAACCCCGCGCCGCCGTGCGCCAGCAGATCGTCACCGTCCTCCGCTTTCAACCGGGTGATCTCGCCGGTCAGGTCACCGGAGAGCACCGTCGTCGTCGGCCAGGTGGCCTCGGTGAGCGTGCGGGAGAACACGATCTTCGGGATCTCGTTCATCGGCGCCGCGTACGGCTCGTCGGACCCCGGCCAGTGCGCGGCCATGTCGCCGTAGGTGACCCGGCCCATCAGGTGCGCCCCGGCCTGCCCCAGCAGATCGACCATCCACTCCTGCAGTTCCTCGTCGATGCTCGGGAAGATCCACTCGACGTCACCGTCGTTCCTCCCCACGAATCCGTCCAGCGAGACCGACATCTTCACGACGAGCTTTCGCGGCATGTGTCGTGCGTAGCGGCGCCGGCGGGCCGACGCAAGCCGGTTACCTCAGCTCGTGGCCGGAACCCGGCGGTGGATAGGGTTCCGGTCATGCTGACGATCGCGGTGCTGGCCGTCCCGCACGTGGTGCCGTTCGACCTCGCGGTCCCGGTCGAGGTGTTCGGCCGCGCCCGCCGCCCCGACGGCACCCCCGCCTACCGGGTGCTCGTGTGCGGCCCGGCCGGCGAGGTCGACGCCGGGCTGTTCACCATCCGGGTCCGCCACCCGCTGGCCGCCCTGGACACGCTCACCGCCGCCGACACGATCGTCGTGCCCGGCGTCGACGACGTGGACGCCCCCGTCGCCCCGGAGATCCTCGACGCCCTGCGCGCCGCCGCGGCCCGCGGCGTGCGCATCGCGTCGGTGTGCTCGGGTGCGTTCCTGCTCGCCGCCACCGGGCTGCTCGACGGGCTGCGCGCCACCACGCACTGGCTCGGCGCCGCCGCGCTCGCCGCCCGCCACCCGGCGGTCGACGTCGACCCGGACGTGCTGTTCGTCGACAACGACCGGTTGCTCACCTCGGCCGGCGCCGCCGCCGGCCTCGACCTGTGCCTGCACCTGGTGCGCCGCGACCACGGCGCCGCGGTGGCCGCCGACGCCGCCCGCTACTCGGTGATGCCGCTGGAACGCGACGGCGGCCAGGCCCAGTTCATCGCCCACGAACCGCCGGTGCCCGACGGGGTGTCCCTGCGGCCGCTGCTGACGTGGCTGGAGGAACACCTCGACGAGGAACTCACCCTCGACCGGATCGCCGAGCAGGCCGCGCTCTCCACCCGCACCCTGTCGCGCCGGTTCCGGGAACAGACCTCCTCGACGCCGCTGCAGTGGCTCAACCGGGCCCGGCTGCGGCGCGCCCAGCACCTGCTGGAGACCACCGACCACCCGGTCGAGCGGGTGGGTGGGCTGGTCGGGTTCCCGGCGCCGAGCACGTTCCGCGACCGGTTCGCCCGGCTGGTGGGGGTGAGCCCGGCGGCGTACCGGGCCCGCTTCCGCCGGGCGCCGGTTCACACCCCCGTGGTCGAACCGGGGCGGACGATCATGAGCACGACGACGACGGCCCAGAGCAGGTTGAACACCCCGGTGGCCGCACCGAGGCGGGCCGCGGTGGCTGCACCTGCCGTGGAGGGTGAGTCGTCCGCGGTGGTGGCGGTGTAGTTCGCGGGCCCGGCGGTTCCGGGCCCGTCGAGGGCGGCCAGGGCGCGGGACTGCTGGGGGAGCACGGCGAGCAGCAGCACCGCGGCGGCGACCGCGGTGAGCCCGATCGAGGTCAGCAGCCACGCGTCGGTGAGCACCCCGAGCGACGCGGCGGTGGCCAGCCCGAACGCCGGCACGGTCAACCCGATCACCGTGTAGACGCGGCAGATGCGGTGCAGCACGGCCAGGATCGCCGGGGCCTTCGGCTCCTGCGGCGCGGTCCGCACGTACCGCGGGAACATGCTGGCCGCGACGGCGACCGGCCCGATCGTGAGGATCGCGGCGAGGACATGGAGGCTCAGGAAGAACGCGGCATTCACGTGCCCCGACGCTAGGGTCCCGCACCGCTCCCCGGCAGTGGCGAGAACGCCATCCTCCGCCGGGTTCCCGCCAGTGCGCTCCTGTTCCCCGGTGCCTATCCAGTATCTCCCACCGGAGGGCCCCGGGACATCGTTCTGGAAGAGGACGCCCGGATCACCGGCCACGCCCTACCGTTGCGGCGCCGATCGCAGTGCCCACCGCGAGGCGCGGGGACGCGCCTCGGACGAGACAGGAGAAGAAGCGTGGCCGAGCAGGTGCGTGAACTGGCAGCCGAACTGATCACGATGGCGGCGGCCGACACGGACGCCACCGCCTACGGTCTGGACACCGCGAGCCCCACCCATCAGCTGGCGTGGCGGCGGCTGACCACCGAACACGCCGACCGTCTCGCCACCCTGATGGCCCGCCACGGATGGCCCACCGCCGGCCTGGTCGGCGAGGAGGCGTCCCGGTGCGCGTGGAAGATCGCGATGCACGCCGACCGGCAACTCGACGTCCAGCGCCGCGCGCTGGCGCTGCTCGACGAGGCCCTGGCCGCCGGGGAGGCCACCCCGCGGGAGGTCGCGATGCTGCGCGACCGGGTGCTGGTCAACGAGGGCCACCCGCAGATCTACGGCACCCAGATCGCCGCCGTGGACAACGGCCGCCCGGTGCCGTGGCCGGTGGCCGATCCTGGTCGCATGGAGGCCCTGCGCGCCTCCGTGGGCCTCCCGTCGTTCGCCGACCACATCGCCGCCAACCCCCTGCCCGCCTCCGCGCCCGAGTGAGACCGGCCCCACCCGCGGCCGCAGCCCGCCCGCTGCGCTCCCGCTGGGCCGCCGCGGCGCGGGGGGCGGGGGGCCAGCACGGCGGGGGCGCCGCGAGAGTCGGCCGCTGGGCGGAGGGGCGTCCGCTGCGGGCGAGGCGTCGTTCCGGCCTCGGGTGGGCCGGAGCAGAGGCGCGGTCGGGCCGGGTCAGGTGCGCGGTCCGCCGGTTGCGCCGCGGTCCTGAGCGGTGTCGACCGGCAGTGAGAGCAACGCACGCAGGGGCGCGGGACCAGAATCTTCCGGTACGGGAGGGCGGGTGTCAGCGGCATCGCCACGAGCCGCGGATCACGGTGGATCTCGGGATCGACGTCGGCCGCGATGGCGAGCCGTGCCTTCACCGGCCAGGGCCACCAGGACCGCCACGTCGTTGGCGGCGAACACCGGCCAGACCCGCGGTGCGAGCACGGGCCGCAGGCCGCCGTCGGGGTCGTAGCTGATCACCGCGGCGCGCCGCTGAGTGTCGATCGCCGGAGCGGCTACGGTCGCGGGTGACCAGCCGGCACGACAGCGACGAATTCGTCTTCCCACCGGGTTCGCGCTACCTCCAAGGGTGCCGGTGGGGGGCGATCGCCGAGGCGCTAACCGACCCGTGCCGCACCCGGTCGAGCAGAACCCGAACTCGTCCCGCCCGCAGGCGGACGTGCACCGCGGAGAGCGCAGGTAGCGGGGTGATCTCCACGTCTTCGACGCTGCCGATGGTCGGACTCGCCGGACAGGACTCCGACGCGGGCGGCCAACTCCGCGGTGGCCGCCGCGACGGCGGCGGGCGCTTCCCGCGTGTACGACAGCAGGCCCGTTCCGGCCGGGGTGAGCTGGACCGCGCTCGAACAGCGCTTCGCCGATCTCGGTCTCCAGGTCGCGGGTCTGCTGGCTGATCGCGGGCGGGGCAGCGCTCGGCCGCGCGGATGAAGGACTCCTCGCTGACCGCCACGACGGACCCGAGCGTCCGGAGCTCCCTGATGGGATCAGCGCACCGCCCCGAGGTGGCGGGCCCGCGCTACTGCCGGATGGTGTCGCCCGCCTGGACGGACCACCGTGCAGGTCGGCTGGGAACGGCTGATGGAACAGATCGGCGGCAGATGCGCTCCGGTACACCAACCAGGGCGCCTCGCACCCTCCCAGGAGATGGGCGGCTTGGACGGCGGCACCTACGAGCAGGCGGCCGGGTGACCGCGGCCAAGGCTCCGCGGCCTCCCGGCAGCTGACCGGGGCGTGATCGCCGGGTCGGGTTCGCCGGCGCCGGCCCTTGGTGTGTGCCCGTCGCCGTCGGCCGTGGGGGATCCCAGCGGCTGAGGGAACGCGACGGGCACACACCAAGCGAGGCCCGGGTGGAATCAGGCCAGTGGGGTGGCCAGGTCCTCGGGGTCGTCGGCGAACTGGGTGCGGTGCAACTCGGCGTACCGGCCGCCGACGGCCAGCAACTCCGGGTGCGTGCCGCGTTCGACGATGCGGCCGCCCTCGACGACGAGGATCTGGTCGGCGGCGCGGATCGTGGACAACCGGTGGGCGATCACCACCGCGGTGCGCCCGTCGAGCGCCTCGGCCAGCGCGGCCTGCACGGCGGCCTCCGACGTGGAGTCCAGGTGGGCGGTGGCCTCGTCGAGGATCACCACCCGGGGCCGGGCGAGCAGGAGCCGCGCGATCGTCAGCCGCTGCCGTTCCCCGCCCGACAACCGGTACCCGCGTTCACCCACCACGGTGTCCAGCCCGTCGGGGAGCGCGGCGACCAGGTCGTCGAGGCGGGCCCGCCCGAGCGCGTCCCAGATCTCCGCGTCGGTGGCGGCGGGGCGGGCCAGCAGCAGGTTCTCCCGGATCGACTCGTGGAACAGGTGCCCGTCCTGGGTGACCAGCCCCAGCGTGTCACGCACCGAGTCGGTGGTCAGGTCACGCACGTCCACACCGGAGAGGCGCACGGCGCCGGAATCGACGTCGTAGAGACGCGGGATGAGCTGCGCGACCGTGGACTTCCCGGCCCCGGACGAGCCGACCAGCGCCACCATCTGCCCGGCGCCGACGGTGAACGACACGTCGTGCAGCACCTCCTGCCCGCCGCGGGTGTCGAGCGCGGCGACCTCCTCGAGGGAGGCCAGCGACACCTTGTCGGCCGAGGGGTAGCTGAACCGGACGTGGTCGAACTCCACCGATACCGGCCCCTCGGGCACCGGTCGCGCGTCGGGTTTCTCGGTGATCAGCGGCGGCAGGTCGAGCACCTCGAAGACCCGCTCGAAGCTGACCAGCGCGGTCATGACCTCCATGCGGGCGCTGGCCAGCGCCGTGAGCGGCGCGTAGAGGCGGGTCAGCAGCAACGCCATCGCCACGACCGCGCCGGCGTCGAGCTGCCCGCGCAGCGCGTAGAACCCGCCCAGCCCGTACACCAGCGCCAGTGCGAGCGCGGAGACGAGCGTGAGGGCGGTGATGAACACGAACTGCACCATCGCGGTGCGCACCCCGATGTCGCGGACCCGCCCGGCGCGCTCGGCGAACGCCGCGGACTCCCGGCGGGGACGCCCGTAGAGCTTCACCAGGGTGGCGCCGGGCGCGGAGAACCGCTCGGTCATCTGGGTGCTCATCGTCGCGTTGTGGTCGGCCGCTTCGCGTTCCAGCCGCGCCAACCGGGTGCCCATGCGCCGCGCCGGCAGGACGAACACCGGCAGGAGCAGCAGCGCCAGCAGGGTGATCTGCCAGGAGATGCCGAGCATCACCACGAGCGTGAGCACGAGCGTCACGACGTTGCCGACGACCCCGGACAGGGTGTCGCTGAACGCGCGCTGCGCGCCGATCACGTCGTTGTTCAACCGGCTCACCAGCGCACCGGTGCGGGTGCGGGTGAAGAACGCGATCGGCATCCGCTGGACGTGGTCGAACACGGCGGTGCGCAGGTCGAGGATGAGGCCCTCGCCGATGCCGGCCGACAGGCGCCGGGTGGCCAGGCCGATCGCTGCCTCGGCGACCGCGATCACCGCGATCAGCACCGCCAGGCGCACCAGCACCGCGGTGGGCTCGGAGCCGACGATCGCGTCGACCACCCGGCCGGCCAGCACCGGGGTGGCCACCGCCAGCAGCGCGCCGGCGACCGACAACCCGATGAACAGCAGCAGCTCACGCCGGTGGGGGCGGGCGAAGCCACCGATGCGCCGCAGCGTCGCCCGGGAGAACGGCCGCCGTTCCTCGCTGGCGTGCATTGCGTGGTACAGCGAGTTCCACGCGGTCATTTCCATGCTCATGGCGTAGTCCTTCGGTCCGAGGTCACCGGAACCGTAAGAGTTGAAGTGAGCTTCAGGTCAAGCGTGCAGATGCCGCCTCCTCGACGGCACCTGCACGCTCTGCTTCGCGGAAGCATCCAGAACGTAGCGGCACCCTCCGACAAAACCGCGCCGCGCCGGGGCGCCCCGACCGCCCAGCGAATCGTCGACAGCATCAGCGCCGCCCGTGACCAGGGCGGTTGAACTGATTACGGAACTGACGATGCATCGAACGTTCCTTCGCTCGGCGTTCGGAGCGCAGCCGCGCGTCGGTGCGCGCGGCCGCCCATTCGTTCTCCCGCAGGAGCTTGCGGTAGCTCTCCAGCCGGCGCGCGGCCAGCAGCCCGGCGTCGATCGCCGCCTGCACCGCGCAGCCCGGTTCGCCACTGTGGGCGCAGTCGCCGAACCGGCAGTCCGCGGCGAGCGCGTCGACGTCGGCGAAGGCCATTGCCACCCCGTCCCCGGCGTCGTGCAGACCCACACCGCGCAGGCCCGGGGTGTCGATCAGCACGCCCGTGCCGCCGCGCAGCGCCAGCAGTTCCCGGCGCACGGTGGTGTGCCGGCCCTTGCCGTCGGCGGCACGCACCTCACGCACCGCCAGGTCGGCCCCGGTGAGCGCGGACGCCAGCGTGGACTTGCCGACCCCGGACCGGCCGACGAGCACCACGGTGCCGGTCAGCTCGGCGGCCAGCGCGTCCAGACCGGACCCGGAGCGGGCGCTGGTGGGGATCACGTCCACCCCGATCGCCACGCCGGTGAGCAGTTCGAGCGCTCGCCCGACGTCGGCACCGGAATCGGTTTTGGTGAGCACGACGACGGGCCGGGCGCCGCTCTCCCAGGCCAGCGCCAGCAGACGTTCGGCGCGGCCCAGGTCGATCTCGGCCTCGCAGGGGATCACGACCGCGACCACGTCGACGTTGGCCGCCAGGACCTGCCCGGACGACACCCCCGACGCGGACGCGCGCACCAGCGCCGTGCGCCGCGGCAGCACCCGGTGGACGTACCGGCCGGAGAGCGCGACCCAGTCACCGGTGCAGACGTCCGTCCGCGAGTACTCCGCGTGCAGCACCTCGGCGCCGGTGGCGACCTCGCACCGGCCGCGGTCGACCCGCACCACGCGCCCGGGGGTCAGCCCACCGGCAGCGTGCGGAGCGAACGAATCCGCCCAGGTGGAGTCCCACCCGAGCACATCAAAAGACAGAGAAGACAACGCAGGAACCCTTTACGGGAGCGGCCCCGGCGAGAACGACTCAGCCGGCGACCGGAAGGACGAGGGACGGGCGGATGCTGCGCACGGCAGCGTCGACCACACCGGCGGCCATACCGCACACCTCCGTTCCCTCCGAAGTCCCTGGGTCCTGCGAGAAAGCACGCTAGCGGCCGCCGACCACGACCGCTAGCGAATATTCACCAGCCGCTGGCCCGCGCGATCGCCGGCCGCGCCGACGCGGCCGGCAGCAGCCGGTCGAGGTGATGACGCAACGCGCCCACCGCCTCGTCCACGCTGCGCCCGCCGCCGAGCACCGTGGTCGCCAGCCCGTGGGACATCGCCAGCAACGCCACCGCCTCGGCCCGCGCGTCCGCCGGCGGGCGCAGCACCATCCGCAGCTGCTCGGTGAGCAGCTCCTCGCGGGCGTCCGGACCGGCCAGCACGGCCTGCGCGGCGATCGTCGAGTCGGTCATCGCCAGCACCGCGAACGCGGCGTTCGCGAGGTGGAACCGCTTGGTGTCCGGATCGGTCGGCAGCATCGCCACCAGCGTCGCCTCGATGACCGTCCGCGGGGACGCGGCCGGGCCCACCGCCTCGACCCGGGTGGTGACCTCGTCGGTCAGCCGCCGGGTGAGGTAGCTGGCGGTGAACAGCAACAGTTGTTCCTTGCTGGGGAAGTAGTACTGCACCAGGCGCAGCGAGACGCCGGCCTCGGCCGCCACCTCACGCAAGCTCATGCCGTGGAGGCCCTGGACACCCACCACGCGCAGCAACGCCTCGGCGATCTCACGCCGCCGTTGTTGATGGTCCACCCGTTTAGGCATGTTCCTCGTGCCTCCGTCCGGTTCGGCCCCTCCGTTTACAGATGCACGTGTGATCACTCCAATTCGGTTCGATCACAGCAGAAACAAAAGTCTCCGAAGTGGTTGGCCGAACGGGGGGCAGAGGCCCTCACCCGTACGGGCATTACTCGGGCGCGCCGCCCGCCGCGCCGACGACCCACCCGCCTTTTCCTCACAAAACTCACATCTAGCGTGCTTTCGTACTCCCTGCCCGAAACAACTCATGGAGGGACGTACCTCATGGCAAGCACAACGGCACGACGGGCCGCACTGGTCCTCGCCGGACTCGCGGTCACCGGAGGCGTCGCCGGCATCGCCGGCACCGCCCAGGCCGCGACCCCCGCCGTCCAGCCCGCCACCACCGCCACCACCGGCGGCGGCCACGGCTGGTACGGCTGGAACGGCGACGAGGACCAGGTCGTCGCCGTGTTCCGCTCCTACCGCCAGTGCGCGTGGGCCGCCCGCGTCGGCGAACGCCGCGGCTACTGGGACGACGCCGACTGCGACTTCGTCCGCACCGGCTACCGCGGCGGCTGGCGCCACCAGTGGGGCAACGACTTCAGCCGCTACTACGACGGCGGCGGCTGGCGTTACCGCGGCGTCTGGGTACTGCGCGCCGACGTCTGCGACGACTGACCCACCCGCACCACCACAGGTCGGTCCCCAACCCCCACCGACCTCGCCCACCGGCCCCACCGCACGCGCCCCCCACAGCGCAACCGGTGGGGCCGGTGCAATTTCCCCCCACCGTCACACCCCTGCGGTAAGACACCACCATGAGCTACGCCACCGTCAACGGCCTGCGCACCTACTACGAAACCCACGGCACCGGAGACCCACTCGTGCTCCTGCACGGCGGCCTCGGCAACGCCGGCAACTTCACCGCCCAAATCCCCACCCTCGCCCAGCACTACCAACTCGTCATCCCCGAACGCCGCGGCCACGGACGCACCCCCGACGTCGACGGCCGCCTCACCTACCGCCTCATGGCCGCCGACACCACCGCGTTCCTCGACACCCTCGGCATCACCGCCGCCCACCTCGCCGGCTGGAGCGACGGAGCACTCGTCGCCGCCCACATCGCCGTCGACCGCCCCGAACTCGTCGACAAACTCGTCCTCATCGGCCAATACCTGCAACCCGCCGGCGCACGCCCCGAAGCCTGGGCCCTCCTCCAGGACGACCACACCATGGGCGACTGGGCCCGCGCCGAATACGCCACCCTCTCACCCGACGGCGCCGACCACTTCGACACCTTCCTCGCCAAATGCCTCCGCATGTGGCGCGAAGACACCGGCATCCCCGACGACCAGCTCGCCACCATCACCGCACCCACCCTGCTCCTGCAGGGCGACGACGACATGGTCCGCATCGAACACAGCGCCACACTGCTCACCACCCTGCCCGAAGCCCAGCTCGCCGTCGTCCCCGGCACCTCCCACGGCCTCCCCATGGAAAAACCCGCCCTGGTCAACCAGCTCATCCTCGACTTCCTCGGCGGCGAACACCCCCCGAAAATCATGTCGCTCAACGGGTAGGGGAGTGGCTTAGCTGACCCCCATGACCACCACCACCGGCGCGGTCCTCGGCATCACCGCCGTCGCACTCGGCCTCGTCCTCACCCCCGGGCCCAACATGATCTACCTCGTCTCGCGCACCCTCACCCAAGGACGCCGCGCCGGGCTCATCTCACTCACCGGCGTCGCCGCCGGCTTCCTCGTCTACCTCACCGCCGCCACCGCCGGGCTCGTCACGATCTTCACCGTCGTGCCCGCCCTCTACACCGCACTCAAACTCGCCGGCGCCGCCTACCTCCTCCACCTCGCCTGGCAAGCACTCCGGCCCGGGGGAGCCACCGTCTTCGACCCCCGGCCGCTGCCACCCGACACCACCCAGCGGCTGTTCACCATGGGGCTGGTCACCAACCTGCTCAACCCCAAGATCGCCATCCTGTACGTCTCACTGCTGCCACAGTTCGTCGACCCCACCCGCGGCCACGTCGCACTGCAGAGCCTGACGCTCGGCAGCATCCAGATCCTCGTCGCGCTCACCGTCAACACACTCATCGTGCTCAGCGCCGGAACCATCGCCACGTTCCTCGGCACCCGGCCCAGCTGGCTGAAAATCCAGCGCTGGCTCATGGGCACGGTCCTCGCCGCACTCGCGATCAAACTCGCCACCGACCGCTCCGAAGCCGCCGTCGCCTGACCTACCGGGGAAGACTCTCCCGAGCACTACTTGACATAATGCACATTATCGGGGGATCAGAACCGAGAAGGTCGAGCCCTTCCCAGGAGCCGAATCCACGCGGATCGAACCCCCGTGCACACCCACCACACACCGCCACGCCATCGCCAAACCCTGACCCGTCCCACGACCCACACCCTTCGTCGTGAAGAACGGATCGAACACCCGCAACCGCGTCGCCTCATCCATGCCCACCCCGGTATCCGACACCGAAATCTCCACCGCATCGGCCCGACCCCGCGTCGCCACGGTGATCACCCCGAACGACCCCGACTCAGCCACCGCGTGCGCCGCGTTCACCACCAGATTCAGCACCACCTGCTTGAGCTCACCCTCATGACAGGGCACCAACCCCAGCGACGCATCCAACTCCAACTCCAGACGCGCCACGTACTTCCACTCGTTCCGGCACACCTGCACCGTCGACGACACCGCACGATTCACATCCGCCGGCGCCAAACCCTCACCCGGATGCGCGAACTCGTTCATCGCCCGCACGATCTCCGCGACCCGCTCCACACCCTCCAACGTCTGCTCCAACGCCGCCGGCACCTCCACCCGCAGATACTCGTCCGCGACACCCGGCAACACCTGCTCGAACGCCTCCCGCAGGAACACCACGTTGTGCGACACGTACTGCACCGGCGTATTGATCTCGTGCGCCAACCCCGCCGCCAACGCCCCGATCGACTCCAACCGCGCCGCGTGCGCCGCCTCGTGCTCCGACGCCACCACACCCGACACATCCACCACCACACCCAGTTCCGCCCCGGCACGCACCAGATACGTCACCCCGGACAGGCGCACCACCCGCTCCTCGCCCGGCCCCATCGACGCCACCACGGCGTCCAGCTCCGGCGTCCGCAACACCCCGTACGCCGCGTTCCCCCGCACACCACCCGACCCGGCGTCGGCATAAAACACCGCAAGCGGCAACAAATCGACCGTCACCCGACACACAATAGGGGGCGGCCGAACGGCCGCCCCCTATTGGAAAGAAACGTCAGATCAAACCGAGGCCACGCACCGCGTCGCGCTCCTCACCCAACTCCGCCACCGACGCGTCGATCCGCTCCCGCGAGAACGCATCGATCTCCAACCCCGGCACGATCGAGAACTTCCCGTCCTTCGCCGTCACCGGGAACGACGAGATCAGACCCTCCGGCACACCGTAGGAACCGTCCGACGGAATCGCCGCCGACGTCCAGTCACCCTCCGCCGTCCCGTTCACCCACGTGAACACGTGGTCGATCGCCGCACTCGCCGCCGACGCCGCCGACGACGCGCCCCGCGCCTCGATGATCGCCGCACCCCGCTTGGCCACGGTCGGGATGAACGTGTCACGCAGCCACGCCTCGTCGACCTGCTCGGCCGCGACCTTCCCGTTCACCTCCGCGTGGAACAGGTCCGGGTACTGCGTCGCCGAGTGGTTGCCCCAGATCGTCAGCTTCTTGATCGCCGTCACCGGCACGTCGAGCTTCGCCGCCAGCTGCGAGATCGCCCGGTTGTGGTCCAGCCGGGTCATCGCCGTGAAGCGCTCCGCCGGCACGTCCGGCGCGTGCGCCTGCGCGATCAACGCGTTCGTGTTCGCCGGGTTACCGACCACCAGCACCTTGATGTCGTCGGCCGCGACCTCGTTGATCGCCGCACCCTGCGGCTTGAAGATGCCACCGTTGGCCTCGAGCAGGTCGCCGCGCTCCATGCCCTTGGTACGGGGACGGGCGCCCACCAGCAGCGCCACGTTGGCACCGTCGAACGCCACCCGCGGATCGTCGGAGATGTCGACGCTCTGCAGCAGCGGGAAGGCGCCGTCCGCCAGCTCCATCGCGGTGCCCTCGGCGGCCTTGAGAGCCGGGGTGATCTCCAGCAGCCGCAGCTTCACCGGAACGTCCGCACCGAGCAGATGCCCCGACGCGATCCGGAACAGCAGCGCGTAGCCGATCTGACCCGCTGCACCGGTGACCGTGACCGTCACTGGTCCCTGCACCATTACGCCTCCCACCGTCGTTTTCGTTCGGGTGTCGACGCTACCGCCCCTCCCCGACAGAAGGGCGGACCGGTCCCTCCGGTGTGAGCTGTTGCTCTTTGGAGGCGTGTGTTCTGGTGTATGGGCTTGTTACTACGACGTCAGGATTCGAGCAGTTCCAGCATCTCGGGGATGTCGAAGAAGCGCGCCGTGTCGAGCGCGGAGGGCGCGCCCGCCTTCGGGTCCGCGCCGGCGTCCAGGAGCGTCCTGACGTTGGCCTTCGAGCGGCGGAACACCGCGGCCGCGAGCGGCGTCTGACCCTTGTCGTTGGCCCGGTTGACGTCCGCGCCTCGGCTGACCAGCGCCGAGACCGTCGACGGATGGTCGTAGTACGCCGCGAGGATCAGCAGCGTGTCGCCCTTGTCGTTGGTGAGGTTGGCCGGCAGGCCCGCGTCGACGTTCGCCGCGAGCACCTCGGTGTTGCCGTCGCGGGCCGCGTCGAACATGCGGTGGGCGAACGCGAGCGTCTCCGCGTCGATTTCCTCGGCCATGACGCACACCCTAGCGCCGCCGCGGGCGGGCCTCCCCCGCTCGGGTGCGGTTTGGTCGTGGTGGTGGGTGTGTTCTGGTGTATGGGCTTGTTATTTCTACTCTTGTCGGTGGGATGGTCCAGACTCGCCGGTATGAACATCGGGCTGTTGGGCCCGCTGGAGGTGCGTGACTCCGCGGGTCGTGCGGTGGCCGTCACCGGGGTGCGTCAGCGGGCACTGCTGTGCCGCCTGGCGCTGGATCCGGGGCGCCTGGTCACCGTGGAGCGTCTCGTCGACGACGTGTGGGACGACGATCCGCCGTCGGTGCCGGTGAACGCGTTGCAGTCGGCGGTGTCGCGGCTGCGTCGTGATCTGCACCGGGCCGGGCCGCCGGGGCGCGACGCGATCGGTTCGCACCCGGCGGGGTACCGGCTGGCCCTCCCCCGCGCCCGGGTGGATCTGCACGAGTTCGGGCGGCTGGTCGCGGCGGGCACGTCGGCGTTGCGCTCCGGTGACGCCGCGGTGGCCGCGTCGCTGCTGCGTGAGGCGCTGGGGCTGTGGCGGGGGCCTGCGCTGGCCGACGTCGGGGCCGCCGCGTTCGTCACCGCGGCGGCCGCGCAGGCCGAGGAGCTCCGGCTCACCGCGCTCGAGGGCCGCATCTCCGCGGATCTGGCGTTGGGCGCCGATCCGGGTGCGCTGGTCACGGAGCTCACCGCGGCCTGCGCGGCCCATCCCCTGCGCGAGGGGCTGGCGGCGCGGCTGGTGCGGGCGCTGGTCGCCGCGGGGCGTCGCGCGGAGGCGCTGGAACGGTTCGCGTCCGTGAGCCGGGAGCTCGCCGAGCGGCTGGGCGTCGATCCGGGGGCGGAGCTGCGTGCCGCGCACCTGGCGGCGCTGCGTGAGGAGGCTCCGGCGCCGGAGGGGCGGGGGAACCTTCCGGCGGCGTTGACGAGCTTCGTGGGGCGTGCGGAGGAGCTGGCGCGGATCCGTTCGCTGCTGGGTACCGGGCGGTTGGTGACGCTCACCGGGCCGGGCGGGGTGGGCAAGACCCGGCTGGCGCTGGAGGCGGCGGCCTCGGCGCCGGGCGGCGCGTGGCTGGTGGAGCTGTCCGGGGCGGGGTCGTCGCCGGAGTCGCTCGCGTCGGCGGTGCTGGCGCGTCCCACGGTGGTGCCGGGGTCCGCCGGTGGGGCGCCGGTGGAGCGGCTCGTCGAGTTCCTGCGTGCCCGGCGGATGCTGCTGGTGTTCGACAACGCCGAGCCGGTGGTGGAGCCGCTGGCCGTGCTCCTGGCGCGGGTGCTGGGCGCGGCGCCGGGGGTGCGTGCGCTGGTCACCAGCCGGGAGCCGCTGGGGGTGGTGGGTGAGGCGCTGTGTCCGGTGGCGCCGCTGGAGGGCTCGCCGGCGGTCGCGTTGTTCGCGGCCCGGGCCGCGGCGGTGCGGCCCGGGTTCGAGGTCACCGCGGAGAACGCCGCCGAGGTCGGCCGGGTCTGCCGCGCGCTCGACGGGTTACCGCTGGCGATCGAGCTGGCCGCGGCCCGGCTGCGGTCGCTGAGCCTGGCCGAGGTCGCGGCACGCCTCGACGACCGGTTCGCGCTGCTGGGCCGCGGGAGGCGCGGTGGGGCGGCGCGCCACCGCACGCTGCGCGCGGTGATGGACGGCAGCTGGGAGTTGCTGTCCGCGCCGGAGCGGGTGCTGCTGCGGCGCCTCGCCGTGTTCGCCGGTCCGGCGTCGGCGGCCGCGATCGACGCGGTCTGCGGCTCCGGGCCGGATGTGGTCGCCGACCTGGTCGACCGGTCGCTGGTGGTTCCGGTCGACGGTGCGGACGGGCGCCGGTACCGGCTGCTGCAGACCGTCCGCGCGTACGCGGCGGAGCGGCTCGCGGAGGCCGGGGAGGGTGCACTGGTGTCCGCGTCCCACACCGCGTTCCTTCTCGACGTCGCCGAGCGCGACGAGCCGGTGCTGCGGACCGGCGGGCAACTCGGGGCGATCGCGCGGTTCCAGGCCTGGCACGCGGATCTGGACGCGGCGACGGAGCGGGCGCTCGCGGCGGGCGAGGTGCGTGTCGCCCGGCGGCTGGTGGCGGCGCGGGTGTGGTTCTGGTGGCTGACCGGTCAGCGGCGGGCCGCGGCGGGCTGGGCCGCCCGGGCGCTGGCGATCGGGGACGTGCCGGCGGAGCTCGACCCGGCCACGGGGCTGTGTCTGCTGGCCGCGAGCACCGCTGCGGA